>CALVDF010000020.1 GCA_944326245.1 uncultured Bacteroidales bacterium | reverse complement strand
TAACGAATAAATTGATATATTTGCAAAACTAAGAGGTCTGAGGACTTAACCCAGACACACTGTTTGAAACACTACCTGACTGTATAAGTGTTTGGTTTGTAATATCAGAATTTTGGTAAAGTTACCGATACGATGGAGTAGGGCTTTACGATTTGTAACCTAAAATTTACGATTCAATGGTGCCCGGCTATTAAAAACAGCCGACATGATAGGAACACGTCGGCTGTTTGTCGGGTCTGCTATCGGATTAGTCCAATATTACTCTCTGGTATACTTGATTCCTTGATTGCCTGTCGTTGTGCATTTTTCTTTGACCCCAGTTCCAGGAGCATAACCGCTGGCATCGAAATCCTGCCATGACTCTTCATTCGATGCCTCATAATAAAATATATTATTGTTGGACTGAGAATCGGTATATTTAGAAGCTGTCCCAAGGGAAGATCCGAATCCCGCAAGATTATGGTATCCCTGAATTGTGGAGTTCTCCACCTTACAATTGTTCAGCAGCAATGGACTGTTGGCATCGGGAGGGTAAAATCCGAAAACGCCGCCCATCCTTATGACCACGGCAGCAGTCGCTCTGATGTCCGCTCCAGTTACAATGACGTTGTTCATTGTAATGTTTCCATATGTATAGCCTACAACAGTACCCACGAAACTTGAAGAGTTTCTGATATGTGGCTCGTAGAAAGTTAGGTTTTTGATTTCCAACATGGATGTAGCGGCATGGCGGCCTATAAATCCCAGAGATCCCGCGCCATTGATTGTCATGTTGGAGATGGTCTTCCCATTTCCGTCAATCACTGCCGGAATACCGCTTTCAGGATACCAGAAATCCATAGAAGTCCACTCCTTGCCGGCCAAATCAATATCAGCCAGCAACTTCAGTGTCGTGCCCTTGAATTGAATGCTTGAAAGTTCAAGTTGGTTAGCAAACCAGAACAGACCGTCCGCATTTTCAATATTGTAGATGCTGCTCTGATACCAGACACCTCCTTCTATACCGTCTACATATATTTTGACATTGGATTCCGCATTGGTGAAGTAAAAATTATTCCATTTCTTTCTGACCGTGGGACGGAAACCGAGGGTGTCAACAGTATTGCCTTCAATGTATATAACATTTCCGGCAGAATTCCCCTCATCCGAAATCTGAACGTAGGTGTAGTATTTCTCGGTACCGAGATCTGTACTTACCGTATTGTTCCTGAATGTCAGTACACTATTCTTGGACTCTTCTCCCAGACGTGCGATATAGCTGCCTGGATTATCGAATGAGCAATTTTCAACAACTGCGCTGGAAGCTCCAAGACTTAAAGGATTTTGGCCATTACATCTAAAATCGCAGTGTATAAATTTGATTTCATGCTGTCCATCACTCGCATTTGCATCAGAATGACTGGACTGCAATGAGGTACTTCCGGTAGCCTGTGATGAGTTCTCATTGAAGATGTTTCCTGCATTTCCGGTGTATTCGAATACTACATCTTCAAAAACGCAGTCACCCTGCAGGTTTCCGGAAAGCATTGTCCCTTCCTTGCCCACTAACGTTACTTTTGTTATGCTGCCAGAGATAACCTTTATTGTAGAATTTTCTGGTATATTGATTTTTACTTCATCACTGCTACTGCCATTTATTGTCATGCTGTTTTCCAGGGTAACAGTGCCAGGAAGAGTATATTCTCCTGCGAGCAGTTCAATGGTAGTGGCATTCTTTAATGCATCGGACAATGCCTCTGAATTCCCGTTTCCGATTGCCGAAGTCTTCGTTACCTGATTCTCCACAAATGCTCCATTGTTATTCTCGCTAAGTGCGCGGACATCGTCATAAATATTGGAATATGGACTTCCGTTCTCAATGATTGCGATATCAACTGCATTGTTCAAGAATGAGTTACCCTCTATCGTCATCTCGTGGTTTGAACAGATTACAAACCCTCTGGTTCCTTCTACATAATTGTTTCTCAAAACTGTTCCTGTGGCTTCAAAATAGCCCGGCTGGCGGATATTCCTGAAGGTGTTGCCTTCTACTGTGACTGCCACTCCGGCATTGGGGACTATGGCTCTTGTCTCTTCGGAATTTCCATCCTGATATTTACCTTCAAACGTACAGTTCCTGATTTCGCAATTCTTTGCAGTAACTTTTATTATGCTCTGTGAATCATTGGAATTCTGGTAAAAATTCAGACCGTCTATCACAGCGCCTTCAGCAGACAATGTGAATACTGGGTTGCCGCCTGAGGTAGTGATGGTCGCACCTCCCGTAAGGAGGACCGCACGATCAACGTTGATTGTCTCGGTAATCTCCATATTAGAAGTAAGGGCAATCGCATCAATGTCAGGATCTGCCAGCAATCTATTCAACTCATCGAGCGAGCTTGCGGAGACAGCATCAGGAAGAGGTATCTCCTCTTCTCCATCTCCGAACTTGTCTTCCACTACCACCTCGATGTTGCCTTCGTTGGAGTAGAAGTTGCCGACCACGGTGGTGAGTTTGTTGGCGGATACGGGGATGTTGGTGAGTTCACGGTACCCGATCTGGCTGGTGGCGTCGGCATCACTGTAGACTGTGACATCGATCGGATATGCCGCCTGCGGTTTGGATGCAAAGGCGTAGATATACCCGAGGAGGTAGGCACCCTCATACTTAGTTGTACCATCCACAGACTGGGCATCTTCCTTCACCGAGGATGTTGTCACAGCATTTACGGCAAATTCGCCGGTGACATCCCCAGTGAGAGCATTGAAACTGCTCGGGAACTTCGCACTTCCGAAATCCAGCTTGACGGACACGGGTGTTTCGGTATCATTGTTTGCAATGTCCTTGTCCGTGGCCAGCAGGCGGATCTTGCCGAAGGGGCGGGTGAGGGTAATGCTCTCGCTCTTGCTGCTCTTGCTCAGGTCGATTACTTTCTTGGCAGTATATGCGTCAATTTCGTCTTTGGTAAGATCTGCTGCGTTTGTTGTATTATAGCTGATCTCTTTCAAAGATGCAGTGTTGTAGTATAAATCTGTATATTGGGTTTCATCCGTTTTAGTTTCTACGAAGTCCGCCCACAGCACGAATGTATAGGACTTGGCGAGAAGGCGTGCGCTGAAGCTTGCTTTGGTGTCAGCAAAACCCTCATCAACGTACTTTACTTCTCTGTACGCCAAGTTATCTCCGTCGTACACCTCGAGGATGTAGCGGAGGTCATAGTGGGTGGCGTCCACATTGTTCGCACCGCCCAGGTGAGAGAAGGCGGTTTCCGATTCTCCATCTGCATAGGTAGTGATACTTCCCGGAATGCCGGCGCTGATGGTGAAGTCGACTTCGCCCGTCAGTGTGCCTGCGTCGGGCTCGTCCATCTGGCATGAGGAGGCGAACAGCAGGCCGCTGAGTGCCAGAATAGGTAATAAAATCTTTTTCATCGTTTCTAGGTATTATGTAATTAAGTTTTTCAGGATGCAGTAAGTTTTGCAAAGGTACCTATTGTTATTTGATGTAACTTTATGGTTATACTACGGCGTTTTATGATTTTAGGAAAGAAAAGAATGGATTAATACAGCTAGGTATTAACGAAAGATGAGCCCACTGCAAAGTTTTCAGTGGACTCATCCGTATTGGAATTTACAGCCGTATGTACAGGCAAAAAAAGTATGTTAGTCGAAATTCGGAATAGTCACTCCATCTTTTCCTGTTGCAAGCGGCTGTGTAGGGTCTACCTGCGAATACTCATTGCCTGAAATACTACCTGTGAACGCGCTCCAGAAGTAGAAGGCATGCCCGGAAGTCCCGTTGGCTCCTAGTTCAAGGAATTTGTTCCCAGTAATGGTAGCGTTGCCACCCAATACCATGTGACGGTTGTAGATGGTATTACCCTCTATTGTCAGATTATTCATATCAGCCCAGTTGAGCCATACGGTTCTGCTGGTGTAGCCGTCCAGATTCTTGAAAGTATTTCCCTTAATTATGCCTCCAGGGAGACCTCCTCCGAAGATACCCATTGCGTTGGTCTGGATGGTATTGTTGAGCAACTGCAAGTTGTATTTTACAGGACGTATGAAGCCGAACTCACCGGAACGGTCCCTGTCACTGTTCGGAGCCACACTATGATTCATGTTATACTCTGCAAAAAGCACAGAGTTCTTAATTACCACATCGTCGCTGCCTATCCATATGTTTCCATAAGTAGTATTATCGCCTTTGTAGTAGTAGTTCACATGGTCCAGTGTCATGGGGGCATTCAATTCCACAATTCCCGACAGGGTAGCATCATCCTCGCATGTCAATGTAATCTTGCTGATGATTTTCAATGCATTGGTATAATATGGATCTCCGTTTACTACAGGGCCTTGGATATTCCCGTGCAGTATGACCGTAGAGCCGTCAGGAATGGCATTGAAAATGTCCTGTATGTTACTGTTTTCGGAATCGTAGACATGCAGTTTTAGCTCGCCGTCAACAGTGACTACATCTTTGAAACTCATCTGGGTTTCGTCATTGGTAGTGCTGAATGCTGCGGAGTAATTTTCATATTGGGTAGGGTCAATTTCCACGTTTCTCAATGTGATGTCAGTGATATCATCATGATTCATATATCTGGTGATAAGCGCACCCATGATCTTTGTGTTTTCAACCAATGCTGTCTTGCCGGACATGTCAGACTCAAACAACAGGGAACCGCCATTTCCGTTTTCTGCCGGCAGAATCGTGCTGTTCTTGAAAGTGAAATTGTCGGCACCAGATATGGCTACCGCTTTGTTTCCTCCTTCAATATTTTCATATTGAATGCCCATGACTGTTATTCCATCGATTTCTACATTATCACCCTCCACCGTAATCGTGTTTTGTCCACCATAGTTTCCACTAGCATTTTGCTGGTTAGAGCGGGCAAATATGATGGGATTGCCTTCTCCGTATATCTTAATTCCATTTTTTACAATCCAGAATGCAGAACCATACCAGCCGGGATTTCCTGAATTTACATACTCTTTATACTCAGTAACATCATACTCTCCAGCCGCAATGTACCATGTCTGGCCGTCGGTCTGATTTTTGATAGCGGCTTTGAGCTCGGCATCGGTGCTGATGTGGACCGTCAGGTTGACTATAACATTTTCCCTGAGCCCGCCATTGTATGTGTTGTCCTTGACTGTGATATCGGCATCGAACTGTCCGTGATCCTGTACCCGGCCTTGTGTTGCATCATCGTTGACATATTCAGGTGAGATGAAAATCGGGACATTGTTCCTTAAAGGATTCTCTATTGATGTAAGGCCGACATTGTTGAATGTATTTCCGGTTATCTCTATGGTTCCGGTAAAGAGATCTTCGTCCCATGGTGTTTCGCCGACTTTCCAAGATGAAATCGTGACCCCGGCAGGACCATTTGTAAAGGTGTTGTTCTTCACAATGATGGATGCGTCTTCGGAACCGCTCAGGTCCGAAATGTTGATATGCTGGAGGCCTGCGAATTCAGGATCCACCTCAAATACGTTGCCTATAACTTCGACATTTTTCACTGCCCAGAGACGGACAGGGTAGTAGGAATTGTAATCGGTAGTGGTGTTGCCGATGTGGTTGTTGATGAGCCTTATCGTAGAGCGGCAGCTCTCCGTGGCATTGTGGTTGGTCGCAATGAAGAAGTTGTTCTCGGATGTAGTGGGCTCGAAAATACAGTTCTGTACGGTAAGGTCTCCTATAGCATTATAGCTACTGTTCCCTATCTTGGTACCGTCTCCCTCAAACTTGATACCGTCTATTACGATTTTCATGTCATACACCACGTCTGTGCTTAGACGGCTCGCCCCGAGAGTACCTTTAAAGATGGTCTCTTCTTGCCTTGAACCGGCATCGGTATTCGGATTTATTCCGGCATTTGCGCCTCTGAAGGTAAGCGATTTTCCTGCCACGAAGTTATAGTCACCGGAATATGTTCCGGGTTCGAGCTCTATGACAGCATACGGTTCGGCTGCATCTATGATAGCCTGAAGGTCGTCGTCTGGAGTTACGGGAATGGTCTCTGTGACGGGTTCTTCGTTTTCTCCGTCAAAAGCATCCTCGACTACAACGTCGATGCTTCCTTCATTGGTGTAGAAGTTTCCGATGACGGTGGTCAGTTTGTTCTCCTGTACGGGGATGGAGGAGAGGGAACGCTGGCCAATGACGTTGCCTTCATTGCTGGTTACGGTTACGTCCATGGCGTATGAAGGAATGGCGGATGACTCAAAGAAGTAGTGGAACCCGAGCAGGTATACATTTTCCTTTTCGTCTCCGTTGATAGTTGTCGTTTCAGTCTGGGCTGTAAATGTTACAGTTCCGGCATTGGCAGTATTTCCTTCTCCTTCAATGACTTTACCTTCAAAAGCGTTGAAAGCGGTAGGGATAACGGCATTGCCAAAATCAATGGTGATTGTTTCAGGTACCTCATCCTGTTTGTTGTTTCCGTTTAGTGCGTCAGTGGCGATAAGGCGGATCTTTCCGAAGGGTCTTTTCAGAGTGACTTTGAGAGACTGGTTACTCTTTGTCAGGTCAACAACTTCTTTCTTGTAATAAGCGTCGGCTGCATCGGTAGCAAGAGCCTGGGCGGTTATTTTGCTGTATTCGTCGCCTGTGTAGGTGATGTTTTTCAGATTATCCACGTTGTAGAATTCAACGTTTCCATCTTTTTTCACGAAGTCGGCCCAGAATACAAAATCGTATTGTTTTGCAAGCAGGCGGGCTGCGAAGGTTACGCCACCGAATCCTTCAGCGTTTTTGGTTTCATCGTAAGCCAGTTTACCTTCCTTGTCATACACTTCAAGGGTATAACGAAGAGTGTATTCATCAGGATCAAGAAGCATTGCTCCACCATTGTGTGAGCCTGAACCAACCGGATCAGCGTATGTGGTGATTCCGCTGGGGATGCCGGCGGTGATTGAGAAGTCGACTTCGCCCGTCAGGGTGCCTGCGTCGGGCTCGTCCATCTGGCATGAGGAGGCGAACAGCAGGCCGCCGAGTGCCAGAATTGTTAGTAAGTTATTTTTCATGTTTTTTAGTTATTTGGTTTTATATATCTATTCTGATACGATTTCATAAGGGTAGGTGGCATCTCCTGTCTCTACATATTTGAAGCCGGATTCGGGCTGCCAAATTTCATTATCACCGTTCAGTGGTCTGGAACTGAATTTTCCTCCGCTGAGTACAAAGCAACCATATGGAGTTCCATTCTGGTCTTCGTCGGAAGCATATGCGCATGGTTTCCTGTCTGAATAGAATTTACCCCCTGTAACCTCTATAATACTTTCCCACGACGTGTATAAGGCGTAGAAAGCATCACCTTTGCCAGGCGCAGAATCTTCTACAATAATCTGTGCGTCATTACTTATGGTAACTTTTGAATTCAAATCCTGGCATGCAAGGCCACCTTGTATGCCTTTGATTATACCTCCAGAAAATGTCATCTGTCCACCGTTCTGCGTACGGACACAATAGGCCCAAGTGTTTTCCCCTGTTTCTTCATCGATATAGCTGTTTCTAGAGGAGGAAACAAGTGTTCCGCCTGTTATATTTGCAGTTCCGTCGTTGAGCAGTGCAAACATATTGGATTCTATTGTTCCGCTCTCTATATTCAGTACTGCACCGGAATTGTTCATTATTGCAGTCTTGCCGCTCAAAATAGCTGTAGAAACAATCTTTCCTTTTCCTTCACCAGAAGACTTGACTGTTAAGTTACCATTATTTACGATTACGTCATATCTGCCTGTTATGGAGTAATTTGATAGATCCAGTACTGTCTCAATCCCTTCGCCAACAGTTAAACTTTTTCCCCAAGCTGAAAGTTCATAATCCCTATAAATAGTCACATTTCCTCCATCGGCAATCTGGGATGCAAGCCTTTCAATTTCGATAAATCTATCCATAGCGGTCCCATCAACTACAACTTTGGAGGAATATGGATATCCGGTAGTGTTGCAGTCTCCTGAATACCAACCGAAGAAATCATTTGTCCTATCGCATGTCTGCAAGTCATTGTGAGAACTATTAAGAACAGTATTGTCCTTAAACTCTATTGTATACAATTCGTAAGCATTTTCTACTTTTGACATGTTGCAGACATTACCTACAAATGGATGTGAGTACAGCTGTTCCATATAGTAGAAATCATCATTTTTTTCTGTTCCTACTATGGTAATGTTGTCAACAACATTATTTTCGATAAGTACGTTTCTGCTGTAGGCTGCAAGATATCCTGAAATGGCGCCTGTTTGCCAATATACCCCACCGTAAGCAGAAGAAAAACTACAATCTTTTACAGTACAGTTTGAAATCGTAATGTCTGATGTTCCTGCCCCATTAATAAAACCGGCAATAGCTCCATTTTTCTGAATTCCCTTGATGCTGGCATTTTTCACATGACAATTGTCAATGGTACCTCCATCCATTCTTCCTACGAGTACAGATGCTCTTACTCCTTCGATATATGCATTTTGTATGGTAAGATTTTTCAATGTACCGTTGAAAGTATAGAAAAGTCCTGAATAGTATCGCCCCACTCCGTCGTTACCATCGAAATTATCAATATACAGATTTGATATGGTATGACCGTTGCCATCTAAAGTGCCCTTAAATACTTGCGAAATATTTTTCCCCATAGGTACGAATGGTTCATTGTTTAAATCAATATCCGCTTCAATTCGAATATATTGTCCTTCAAACAAATTCCCGTTATTGACCATCTCCTCCAGCATTATGAGGTCTGACGCATTTTTTATGAGATATGGATCGGATTCAGTACCGATACCTTCAAGTGCATTGCCATCTGTATAGAATTTTTGGTTTCCTATAATAAAACTAGTCCATCCTGAAGGAGTATTAACCTCAAAGTCTTCTCCAGTCCTGTCAAGATCTACATATACCTTAGCTGTTTCTTCAAAATTACAAGAAGAATCAAATGTGAATACAGGTTTTGGGCCACCTGAAGGAGCTCCTCCTTTTGACACATTGACTCCACCCCAATCATTGGAGTAGGTGTGGAGGTTGGATGCGGATACGGCAGAAGCATTGACAATTACGCCTGCCTTTCCGCAGTTATGCACGTCAACGTTACTTAACTGTACTCCATACACCCGATATATGCTTATACCTGCATTTGCTTTAGCAGGAGTATCTTCTTGATAAACCTCCAGATTTTTAACGGTTACATTATTGGCATATACTGCGAGAATATTGTTGTATGCAGCTCCGCTGATTGAATGGCCATTCCCGTCAAAAATGTATCCATCGTAAGGATTGGTAACAAATTCATTTGAACTATTGATATTGGAACCGGCTATTTTGAATCCATCCTGATTGGACTGCGCTCCATTATTGACGTCAAGTTTGGTTGATTGTATATCAGCAGTAAGAATGGCACCGTGGTTCTTTTCGGCCGGGTATGCCAGGACTTCTCTGAGCCTGTCCTCCGTACCTGCACCCCAATAAATCTTGCTGGAGGCACCATCGTCAATCGTTATCTTGTCAGGGGCTACTGTACCATATATGATGACATTACCATTGTTTACAGTAAGAGTTTCAATGGAAGCGTCTTCGCCTACCACGAAGGTGTTGTCGGCTGTAGTTTCGCTAATGGATGAGTATGAGCCTCCGTCAAGGGTGCAGCTACCTGCAGGAAGGTTGATAGTGAGGGGCCCTTGACTGTCTGTGGCGTTGTTTTTGATAGTAAGATTTCCTGTGAAGTCATTGCCTGCACTTCCAGAGGCCAAGACATCGTTTATTATCAATCCATCTGCAGATATACCGCCTTCGAATACGATCGTTACATTGTTGCTGAGTTCAGGCATTTCGATAGCGTTGGAATTGTCTCCGGAGGCCGGGGTGTTAGGGATTTTAATGACAATATCCTTGTCGCCTGTAGTCGGGTCTGCCGCTAATTTTTCCAGGGCTGATTCAGCTTCTGCAAGTGTTGAAGCCGTGGTCTCGACAGGCACATCTTCCACGTTTTCTCCGTTTCCGAATTCATCCTCTACTATCACGTCGATGCTTCCTTCATTGGTGTAGAAGTTACCGATGACAGTGGTGAGTTTGTTGGCTTGTACCGGTATAGATGACAGTTCCCGGTGACCTATTTGGTTTGTCGTGTATTCGTCACTGAAAATTGTTATGTCAATTTCGTGAGCAGATGCCGGTTCTGTGGCGAAGAAATACGTGTAACCCAGTAGATAGGCTCCTTCTTCTGTATTATCGTTTACAAGAGCATTTTCTTACAATGCATTAAATGTCACTAAATTGACCTTCGTAGTATTATCTTGAATGACCTCTCCGGTAAGAGCATTGAAAGATGTTGGAATCTCGGCTCCCTTAAAATCAATGCTTACACTTTTAGGCCTTTCTGTCTGGCCTGTAGGATTGCTAAGTATGTCAGTAGCGATGAATCTGATTTTCCCGAAAGGCCTATGCAAATAAATGTTGGAAACAGTTTGGCTTGAGTTTGTAAGATCAATTTCTTCATGTGCGTAATATGCATCAGCTATGTCACTGCACAATACCTCCATGGTCGTAGATTCGGTGTAGCTGATAGATCTTAAATCATCAGTAGAATAGTATAAATCAGCCGGATTTTCTTGTTGGTTCACTTCGGTGATAAAATCGGCCCAGAACACGAATGTATATTTCTTCGCAAGAAGGCGTGCACTGAAATTTACGCTTGAAGAAAAATTATCCTTGACAATCTTCACCTCTTCATAAGCTAGTACATTGTTGTTGTCATATACTTCAAGGGTATAACGGAGATCGTAAATCTCGTGATCAACGTTATTCGCACCACCAAGGTGGGAGAAGGCTGCTCCATCAGCCGGGCTATAAGTGGTGATTCCGCTGGGAATGCCGGCGGTGATAGAGAAGTCTACTTCGCCCGTCAGGATGCCTGCGTCGGGCTCGTCCATCTGGCATGATGAGGCGAACAGCAGGCCGCCGAGTGCCAGAATAGATAGTAAGTTCTTTTTCATGTTTTTTAGTATGTGAGGTTATTATTGTTTACTGTTTTTTGCGGACAGTGTATTCTTTACGCCCGTCTTGTATGTTGTATGGATCTGAGGTCACTTCGCCGTTGCATACTGCTTCATAACCGTCAGCAAGGTAGGTGTCATTGTCATCCATGTTAGGATTGGCAGGATTGAAGTTGATGAAAGTACCTCCAGATACGGAAATAACGGCTGTCTCCTTTGCACTGTTGAGCTTGTTGAGTACCCAGTATCTGTCACCGGTACCGTAGCAGCCGGATTCGAAATAGCCTCCAAATATGTTGATCTTTGCATTGCCGGCAGCATAAATTAGGTCTATTTGCGTATTTATCTCCTGTTTATTGTAGAAGTTTCCTCCATATATGTTTACAACGGCATCATTCGAGGCGTATATGGCCATGCGATATCCGTCATTGTCGGTAGTCGATATGCATTTTACACTACCTCCGTTTGTAGCATATATGTTCAGTTCTCCTTTTGAAATCCAGAAAGCATCTGTTTCTGGACTTCCATCTATTATTGTTTCAGTATTGTTGATGAGCTCATGGCCGTTTAAGTCGAAATTTACAGTTGCAACCGTTTTTGTCAGTTCAATCTGTCTGGATATTTCAATGTCTCTGTTCAGTATCACATCGACATCAGCGTTTTCACTCAAGTATGCCAGAGGGGTAGGGTCTGAGAAAGTGCCCGCAGATACATTTACTGTGCTTTCGGATGCATGGGCTGCATTCTGGTTGAATATTATAGCGTCCTGGGCCGTGCTTACGGTGCCGCCGCTGATGTTCACCGTGCATGCACCGTAAGCGGGATCGACCATGATGCCGCAGTTGGGCTGGTTGCCGGTGCCGTCTCCCCAGCCGCCGGTGTAGCCTTCTCCGTTGCTCAGGAGCACGGCGTCACCGGAAATGTTGAGTGTACCCCTGCGGATGGATACCGCTCCTGCTGCTCCGTTGACTGTACCTCCGGTTATGTCGGTTGTACCAGACTGAGGCAGATATATGGCGTAGTCGGAGGTGGAGATGAGTTCTCCGCCCTGGATTTTTATTACGCTGTTCTGTGTAGAGTTGTTTCCGTTGCCCGCTATTGCATACCAGCCGGCTTCTATCTTTCCGCCGGTCATAGTGAAGTCGGCTCCGTCATTCAAGGCGACTCCGAACTGTCCGTTGTTGACGGCATCGTCGCGGACTGCGTAGATGTATCCTCCTTCCATGGTGAGACTTGCATCTTCCCCAATAACAGATATTACACCGCTTGCGTTGGCTGACGAGTAGTCATTTTCAGCTACGATTTTACCGTTTTTACTGTCTTTAATGGTCAGTGCACCATATACCTTGATATTGCCTGAATTGCCGTTTGTGGCACTGATGGTATATCCGTTGAGATCCAAGATGGATGAGACTCCGGCTGGAACTTGAATACCCGACTGTTCTGTGATGTCTATGTCGCAGGATAGGGTGAAAGGTTCCCCTTTTTCAAGAGCTTCTTCAAACTGCTGAATAATAGGGTCTATTTCCGGCTGCTCGAAGGGGTCTTCGACGATGACTTCGAGGGTGCTGGAGTTGGAGTAGAAGTTGCCGATAACGGTTGTGAGCTTGTTCTTGACGATGGGGATCTGGGATAGGCTGCGGGTTCCGGTGGGTTTACCTGCTTTATCCTTTACCGTGACATCCATTGCATAGCCGGTGTTGGCATCGGAGGCGAAGATGTAGTTGGCGATCAGGAAGTAGGCTCCTTCATAGGTCGTGCCGTTGACAACGGCATCTTCCTGCATGGATGTAGAAGAGACTGTAGAAATTTCCATGGAGCCGCTGGCCAAGCCTTCAAGTGCATCGAATGCATTGGGGACAGTAGTTTCATCAGCATACTTGATTTCCGTCGATGCCGGCAGTTCGTCGTTCTGGAGGTCGCCGGAAAGCTGGTCTGTAGCTATCAGGCGCAGTTTGCCGAAAGGACGCTGGAGCTTGATTTCCGAGATGTTCTGATTCTGTGCTGATAGGTCCACTTCTACAACTTTGGTATACGCATCCATGGCATCGTCGGTAAAGACAGGATCTATTTCATAAGTGATATTGCGTAGATCTATGTTTCCCTTATCGTCAACAGTCTTGTAATAATAATCTTCCGTCTTGCCGTTTTCCACAAAATCCGCCCAGAACACGAAATTGTATTTTTTGGCGATGAGACGGGCCTTGAAGACTACCGACTGGGTGGTAAAGTTATCGGAAACGTATTGAGTGGCACTGTATGCCAGTTTGCCGAACTCGTCGTAAGCCTGCATGATGTAACGCAGGTCATAGGCTTCAGAATCCAGGAGGACAGCCCCGCCGTTGTGGGATCCTGTGCCGGCAGGTGCATATGTGGAGATTCCTCCGGGGATGCCGGCGGTGATGGTGAAGTCGACTTCGCCCGTCAGTGTATCTGCATCGGGCTCGTCCATCTGGCAGGATGAGGCGAACAGCAGGCCGCCGAGTGCCAGGAAAGCTAATCTTAGGATTTTTTTCATGTCCTTAGTTATTGGTTAATATGATTTATTGTTCATTAGGTGTTACCTCTTTCCCGTTCACTACGATATTCTCGCTTCCATAGACCAGGTCTCCACCGAACTTGCTGGCTTCATCGTAGGTAAGAGTGACTCCGAGGCCTTCTCCGTCATTGGCGTATGCGTAGAGCGCAGGAAATGCGGTGCCATGGGCGCCAGCCAGTATAAGTTCAGTGTTTTCAAGAGTTACGTCCGTAGGGTACTGGTATGCGGATGGAGCTTTGTTGCCGATGGTCAAAGCTGCAACATTGACCATGTTTCCACTGCCCCAATTCCGGTTGTTGAAAAAGGCTGCTATATCTTCATAATCGTTACCATCGTACGTGAGCGTAATGCTGCTGTTGATAATTTTGGCAGTACCGCCACGGATGATAGTCCCTTGCGTAGTGCCAAAGATGTTGCAGTCTTCCACAGTTATGTCACAAGGGATATTAATCAGTAGGGGAGTGTCGCTTTTGAGGGTCGAGCCTGTAATTTCTATCTTCACGTTCTGGGATACGGGAAGTGTAGCATTGGTGGAGAGGGCATAAGCTGACGCCTGAATCTCTGAGTTGCGGATAATGATATGTCCCCCGTTTTTGGTCTGTTCTGTACCGATACCAGATCCGTTGGTTTTGAGGGTTACATTGTCGAGTATTATCGTGCCGTTTTCACCGACTGCCATAAGGTCATTGACCACATTAGGGAGATTTTGTGCGGAAATGGTTCCGTTTTTAAATGTGATTTCCGACTCTGCGACATTGACGAGTGTATTGGCTTCGAATGTCAGGGTATTGCCGTTGAGGTCAAGTTCCGTTTTGATGTCCGGATCTTTCAGTACTATCGAACTGGCCATGTCGATGTCAGCATTGAGTGTTATTTTTGGCTCTCCATCGTTGATGGCGTCAGCAAGGGATTGCCCGTCTGAAACCACTACCGTTTCCGGCTCTTCGAAGGGGTCTTCGACAATGATTTGAAGTGTTCCTTCGTTGGTGTAGAAGTTGCCGATGACGGTGGTGAGCTTGTTCTTCTGGACGGGGATCTGGGAGAGGTTGCGTACTCCCATCTTGGTGCCGTTCTTGTCATAAGTGGTGACATCCATTGCATAGGATGTGTTCCCGTCGGCTGCGAAGATGTAGTAGTAGCCGAGCAGGTATGAGCCAGGATATTCTGTGCCGGCTACTGACGCATCCTCGAGGATGCTTGTGCCGGTGATGTTTTCTATGGTCAATGTGCTGCCTTCAATGGCAAGTCCGGTGAGGACATTGAACGATGCCGGTACTTCCGCGCCTTTGAAGTCCACCTTGGCCTTTGCCGGGTATTCGCTCTGTACTGCTCCGTCGGAGATTCTGTCGGTCGCCAGAAGCCTTATCTTGCCGAAGGGGCGGTGCAGTTTTATTCCGGAGATGTTCTGGTTTTTGGACAGGTCCACTTCCTCTACATGGCAGTATGCGTCGATGGCTTCTGTCGCAAGGGTTGCCAGTGTCACATTATCCTTGTAGCTTACCTGGGTAAGAGGGTCCGTATTGTAATAGAGTCCATCTGTATTTTCTGCACTGCCATTCTCAACGAAGTCGGCCCAGAACACGAAGTCGTATGTCTTGGCGACGAGGCGGGCAGTGATGGTTACGTCCGTAGTGGTAAAGTTGTCAGGAACTATTACTGTCTTACGGTATACCCGTACTGGATCCTCACCCTGCGTATACACTTCGAGAATATATCTCAGGTCGTATTCCGTGTGATCTACATTGACTGCTCCTCCGTTGTGGGAGAAAGCAGCAACAGGATCTGCGTAGGTGGATATGCCGCCGGGGATTCCGGCAGTGACGGTAAATTCCACTTCTTCGGTCAATGCCCCGGAGTCAATCGTTTCTCTCTGGCAGGATATCATCGTGACGGCGGTGATGGCCAGGATTACTGCTGAGATTTTTTTCATGGCTGGAAAGTATTTAATTTTTATATATTTTCAGGATTGTCGAAGGTGTCGCTGATGATGATTTCCACATCGCCTTCGTTGCTGTAGAAGTTTCCGACGAGTGTGGTGAGTTTGTTTTTCTCCAGAGGTATCTGCGAGAGCTGCTTTTCACCTATTTTCCTGTTCTGGTCCAGTGAACTGAATACCTGTACGCCGAAAGCATAGGAGGTGGAGGCATCCGAGGCAAAAATATAGTCGGAGCCTATGATGTAGGCATCTTCAAGGGGCTCGTAGCCTTGGACAGTGGCTGTCTCCTGATACACGGTAAATGTGTACTGTCCTGCAGCTACGGAGCCGGAAGCTTTGCCGGTGAGGGCGTTGAATGTGCCTGGCAGTGTCAGGTCAGTGCCGTATGTGACGGTGGCTGTGCCGGGCCTGTCCCCGAGCTGGCCGTCCACGGCGTCAGTGGCAATCAGCCTTATCTTTCCGAAGGGGCGGGTGAGTTCCACTTTCCCGATGGACTGTCCGGAAAGGGTCAGGTCTACTGGCTTGCTGGCATAGTAGGCATCTGCGTATTCGTTGCCTGCCTGACGGCCCTCGGAGGATATCGTTATCTCCTGCAGTCCGTTGGTGGAAGACGTGTTGTAGACATGGTCTTCGGATGTGGTCTGAGGCACGAAGTCGGCCCAGAATATGAAGTTGTATTCCATGGCTACAAGGCGGGCAGTGAACTTGACGGAAGTGTTGATGAAATCATCGTCTACAGTCACTGTCTGGCGGTAGGCGAGGCGGCTTGGGGTCTCGTCGGTCCAGGCTTCCATGATGTATCTCAGGTCGTACTGGGCAGGATCTACGTTGTATGCCCCGCCCAGATTGGAGAATCCTCCTTCCGGGAGCTGTCCGCCGGCATAGGATGAGATGCCCTGCGGAAGTCCTACGGTCACTTCAACGGTCTTGGTTTCGCCCGTGTCAACGGACGTCTCTTGCTGGCATGCCGTAGCGGAAAGTGCGGCGGCTGCTATGATGAGTGTGCGTGTCAATGAGTTTTTCATGGTTTTGTCTAATTTTCAGGGTCGGACAGATTTTCAGGGGAGTCGAAGTTGTCATCGACTATTATGGTTATGGTGCCTTCGCTGGAGTAGAAATTGCCGACAACGGTTGTGAGCTTGTTGGTGGATACAGGTATGGACGAGAGGCTTACTGTGTTGAGTTTCACAGTCTTGCCTGCATCTCCATATACCGTGACGTCCATTTCGTGTGAAGGTGTCTCGTCGTTGGCCAGGAAGTAGTTGAAACCGAGCAGGTAGGAACCTGTGTAGGTGGTGCCGCTTACGACGGCGTCTTCAGGTACTACATTGAAGTCGAAGACATTTGTCCCAGAGGCTTTCGTGCCGTCGTTGCTTACGGTAGCCTTTTGCGTCAGGGCGTTGTATGTGTCAGGGAACTGGGAATCCTTGAAGTCTATGGTGGCTACTACCGGGTGGATGTCCACGAATCCGTCGCTGTCCACGTTGTCGGTGGCGATGAGGCGTATCTTGCCGAACGGTCTCTGAAGAGTTATGCTTTTGGTCATGCCTTCCGTGATGAAATCCACCTGCTCTACGGCGCAGTAGGCATCCATCTCATCGGATGCCATATCACCGGGGCCGGCGATGTCTTCTGAGTAGGTTATGTTCTGGAGGTTGGCGTCGGTAGAGTAGTGAAGGTCTTCGCTGGTGTCTTCTGTGACGAAGTCGGCCCACAGCACGAAATAGTATGAGAGGGACTGGAGTCTCATATTGAAGGTGACAGGAGTCTTGTCGAAGTCCTTGTCAATGGTCTGGACGTCACGGAATGCGAGTCTTGGAGTCTGCTCGTTGGTCCATACTTCAATGATGTATCTCAGGTCCAGCTGCTCGTGGTCTACATTCAATGCTCCTCCCTGGTGGGAGAAGGCGTCCGATGACGAAGCGTCGCCGTCTGCATACGTTCCTATCGCTCCGGGTATTCCTGCGGTGAGGGATATGTCTACAAATTCCCCTTCGGAAGGCGTTTCGGCCTTCTGCTGGCAGGACACTGCCGCAAGTGCCGCTGCGAGAATCAGTAATGATCTTGTTAATTTCATGTTGCCTGTGTTTTTCATGTTATGCTTCTATAATTTTTCCTTTGACTGTCGTGAGGGCATTGCGTCTGACGGTAACGTATGAAACTTGAACCTTCTCTTCGTCATTGACTACAATTGTAAAGCTGTATTTAGTGCTTGGCTGGTCAGCACCGGTTTCCGGAACGAAAATGTAGCCGGTGAAAAGGCAGAGTCCGGTACCGTCCTCGAATGTAGAGGTGCAGGTCGGGGTCCCGGTAATGCCATCAGTGGCGGAAGTGACATCTCCGGCAAGTGCATTATATTCCACGGGGATGCTGACGGGGTTGTCAAAGGTCAGTTTTGTCGTGTATTCGGTGCCAGGGTTGGATTCTGTCATGTCAATGACCCTGATCTTGGCGAAGGGGCGTTTGAGGATTGCTCCTATGACTTTGCTTCCGCCTATGAGGTCTACGTCCGCAACAGCGGTGAAGGCGTCGTACTCGTCAGATCCGAATGCTGATTCTGCAGGAAATACGATGGCTTTGAGTCCATCAGTTTCAGAGACAGTATAATAAGCAGTGACGGTTCCGTCATCGTTTTTCTTTACTATATCAGCCCAAAGCACCATTTTGTATTTTTTGGCCAGCAGGTTCAGATTGTACTCTACAGACATAGACATATTATCGGTAATATCTATGTACTTTGGTGTGGCCTTATACTCCTTCGTTGTCCCGTCAGGGGACCACAGCTCCATCATGTATCTGAGCTGGTAGCCCTGACCCGCGAGGTTTGTCAGCCCGCCGTCTGCCGAGGCTTTGGTCCCGCCGTCCATGGCGGCATCGAGCGATGCAGTGACTGTGAGGGTGGCTTCTTCCCCGTCAGGTGCCTGAATCTCCCTCGTGCAGGAGACAGCAGCTGCTGCCAGGAGGGATACCATTATTATATATATAGCTTTTCTTTTCATGGCTGTCGTTTTATCCTATTGGCACTACTATTTCTTCGTCGAATCCGGGGTCGATGCCGATCTCTCCGTCATCGATGTCTCTGGTCAGGAATTCGCCCCTGACGATGGTGAGTCTGTTGCGTTCCAGGTTGATCCTGATGTCTCTGGAGGTATTGATGAGCTTGTCTTCTGCAGAGTAGACGCTGAAGTTGAGGTAGTAGAATGTCTCCTTGTCGTCTACGAACACGTAGTCGGAGGCGAGGATGGCTTCTTTCTGTTCTACGGTCTCCACTACATCGAAGGTGTATCCGACTCCGGCTTCGAATGCGTCAGGTACGCTGTAGTAGACATTGTATCCCATGGGGAAGTACAGTCCGTAGGCTGCTTCGGTGTGGGCCGGCCTGATGGAAGAGTAGGAGCTTGTGGCGTTGTTTTCGATGTATTTGTTGATGTCGGTCGTGACTACCTGGTATACGGCGAAGGGCCTCTCTACGGGTATAGTCATTTCTATCTCGGCAAAGCGCTCGTTGGCATAGGGTATGAGGTCCAGGTTCTCCTGGGCGGAGAATGCATCCTTGGTGACGTCGTAGCCGGGATATGCTCCGTCTATGCGGTTGATCCTGATTTCGTGCAGGTTGGCAGTGCTGTAGTAGTAATCGGCATCTGTACCTTTGATTACGAAGTCGATCCATACCATGACGCTGTAGACGCCGGCATGGAGCTGTATCTGCTCGTCAATACTGTACACACCGTCTTCGATGATGGTCTCTTCTGTCTTGACAATCCTCTTTTGCAGACTTCCGACTGTCTCGGCATAGGAGTCGGATACCTTGTAGATCTCGACGATGTACCTGATGTCGTAGGCGGAGCCGAGCATGTCCATGTAGGTCTGTATGATCGGGTCCCCGTCGTTGAGCTCCATGTCTATGTCCAGCGAGAGCTTGACATCTATGAGGGAAGGGTCTACTCCGGGTTCTCCGGGGTATTCGTGGATGGTCTTGCAGGCAGTCAGTGACAGGACGGCAGACAATAGTATGAAGATGATCTTTCTCATGGCTTACCTCCCCTGTTTGTTTATGTTGATGATATATACTACGCTTATTCCGGCTTTGGTGAGTCCCCAGTAGTTCTTGACTCCCGAGTTGTACTGTATGCCGTTTTCGACGTTGTAGAATACGTCGTAGTGGATGTTGGCGTATCCGGCTCCTATGGTGAATTCAAGGCTGAGGGACGGGAGTATCTTCCAGGAATAACCGTAGCTGATGCCGGCTCCCATGAGCGGGCGGTCGGCGCTGTCCTGGTAGCGGTTGTTGTTGCTGAGTGCTATGTTGAACCAGGCGAAGTTTCCTGTCAGACCCAGAAAATGCCCTTCGGTGTATCCCTTGAACCAGAATCGGAATTCGGGCTGGAAGGCGAGGGCGCGGAGTCTGTAGTTGTTCTTGATGGTGTAGGGGCTGTAGATGACAGGGAAGTCAATTGAGAAATGCTTCCCGATTCTGGCTTCCACTCCGGCATTGGCCACTCCGGCAAAGAGGACTAGGGCGTTGGTCTTGACACCCAGTATCGGCAGCTTCTCTTCTGTTCTGGCGGTCTGTGCTGTGGCCTGGACCGATGCTGATGCTGCTGTGTCGGGTGCAGTTACAGTATCCTGTACGGCCAGTGTGTCTGCCGGAGGCAGTACGGCAGCCGCAGCTGTCGTGTCCGGCCTTGTGGTGCTGTCCTGAAGCTCCTGCACGGTATCGCGCTCGATTTCTATGTACAGGCCGTCACCGTAGTTGTCTGTACTGTCGGTTGCTACTGGATTTTGCTCAATTTCCGTGCAGGTCTGTTCATCGAGAGCCCCTGTGTAGATGATTCTGATTCTGGAGTATCTGTAGTGGGCGAAGAATCTGGCCCTCATGTATCTGTATGGCTCGCCGCCGTGGAGGTCCATGAGGTGTTTCCTGCGGCTGTCCACCAGGGTGCCGTCCTTCCAGGTCTCTTCGGGCTGGTTGTCGATGATGTACAGTACTTCTTCCTTGTACTGCATGTCGGATCTGTCTACGGAGTCTCTGAGATGGTCCCAGGCGATGCCTCCGTCAATGCATGTGATCAGTGAATCGGGCAGTCCGCTGAGTCTCTTGACCAGGTCCCGGGCGGTCGCGTTTCTCTCGGCGATGAATCTCCTGTTGCTTATCACGTCTCCTTCCATGGATGCAAAGGAGGTGATGACAACCTTTTTTACGGAGACATCGGGATTGATTCTGACGTTGTCAAAGAAACCTTTGAGTCTTCGGATCGAGGCGCTGTTGCGCATGAAGACAGTGTCAAGACCGGTTTCGCTGAAACCGTAGTTGAGTCTGGCCCTGTCCGAGTCCTCATGCTGCGTGTCCTGTGCCTGCGCAGCATGGGCGAAGGCAAGTAATGCCATTATTGTCAAAACTTTAGCGAGTCTCTTCATAGCGTGTTTTTTGTTTGTACGCATGTACAAAAAATTTCTGCTAATTTAGGTATAAGCCGTATCGCGGCTTTTACACTTTAGAGACAATCGCTTTTGTTGTTGTTTCTGTTAATTGCCCAGTATTTCAGAATAATAGGAGGTGTGTTCGTAGTCGCTGTTGAGCTTTCCCAGATCAGGCTGCATGATGTAGACGGTGAGTCCGCAGCTGGTCTCTATGTTGAAGGAGTACGGATAGCCGGACATGAAGGTTTCTGTCGCGTTGCTGTACATGACTGCCTTGTCCAGAATGGACCTGTATCTTTCCATGTACTGGACCTTGCTTTCGCCCATAACGGCTTCGAGATACTCTGTGAGGTCGAAGAACAGGTGATAGTGGTTGCGGTTGAAATGCTGTATGCCGGACGGGTCTGATATGAGGTAGGTCCCTTCGTCCATGAGTCGGCCTGTCTCCTCTGCAAGTTCTCCTATAAGGGTCAGGTCAATGGCGGAGATAGTGGCGGAACGCATGGCTCCCTGCATGGAGTCCCAGTGGTCGAAATATGCTTTGGCGAAGCCTGCAATGTCTGGCTCATCCTCAAAAAGCAGGTATAGCGCTTCCTTGTAGGTGCTTTCGAAGCCTGGTGAGAGGATTTCGGCGGATGAGGCGATCAGGCCGTCGGCGGCATCCTTGAGTTCGTAGGCTACTTCTATTCCGGCCATGTAGCAGGCTTCGAGGGCGATGAAGTCATATTTCTGCCCTCCGGGGAGGCGTATGGCCCCGGCAAAGTCTGCAAGCGTCATCTCATCGCTGCCGTCCTGAAGTATTGTGGCCGGACTTGATTCTGCAGATGAGTCGGTGCCGTACCCGGTGGGGTCTGAGAGTGCGCCTTGCGGAAGCCATCCCGAAGCATGGGAAAAACATATCAGGCCGTACGAGTCGGCAGGGTAACGTTGTACTATCCCGGCAATTACGGATTTCAGGTTTTCCGGATCAGCTGAGTCGAGTGACGGGTATGTCTCGATGTCTATGGGGCCGTCCCGTGTTATCTCGATGAGTTTGGGCATGTCCGTGCGGTAGTCTGCGAAGACAGCAAGTCTGTTCCTTTCGGCATCTACGTTTTTGAAACCTTCAGCGAGAGCGGATATTTTGGAATCCACTTCCCCGGACAGGTTGTTGTCTCCTGCAAGATAGACTATGACTGTCCTCTGTGTTTCTGCCGGTTCTCCGGTGGGTGTGTCCTTGCACGACTGTGCGGTTGCTCCTGCCATGATTGCGGCGAGTGCAAGTATGAGTATTCTGTCCGGTCTGCGCCTTGTCTTGTCCGCTGTATCCATTTTACTTGCCGTCGATGCGCAGTTGGGTAGGGGTCTTGCCCCAGTTTTTCCTGCAGTATTCTGTCAGATATGCAGAGGATGAAAACCCCATGTTGTAGGCGATTTCAGTGAAGCTTTGGTCCGATGACACAATCATTTTCAGCAGTTCCGAATTCCTCATGTTCCGGAGCCATTTGGATGCTGATATTCCGAATGATGCGATGAAGTGCCTGTTGAAAGTTATTCTGGACATTTTGAGTCTGGTCGCCAGTTCGTCCACCGATTTCAATGTCCTGTAGTTGCTTACCACATCGTTGATGAAGTCTATGTCGGTACCGAGCAGGGGAGAGAATACAGCACCAAGTTTCTCTTTGTCGTAGTAGGTATCCAGATAGATAAACAGCTCTTCGAGTTTGAGCAGGCAGTAGTTGGAATTGAACTGTCCTTCCGAAAGCATGTTTATCAGGTTGTTCAGGAATTCGGACGTATGCCTTTCCGTTTCCAGGTATGTGATGCTTCTGTCGCCTTCATCCTGTCTGTTTTTTTTCCAGCTGACAAGGCGTTTGAGGAAGTATTTGACGTATCTGTGCGAGTAGATGTGAAAGTTGCAGACTACCAGTCTTGCTACGGGACTCAGGGTGTCTATGTCGTATCGCACGTTCATGGGTTTGAGAAAGAAACATTCTTTCTCTATTACATACGAGTCTCCTTCTGAGTTGGTTACGGCTATTTTCCCGAAGGATGTAAAACACAGCATGATGGTGTTTCCCGGTCCGAACGAGATCCTTCTGTGTGCGGAGATGTCGTACCACGCCCAAATTCTCTCTTGTGCGTTGTCTGCAGTACTGGTATAGCTGTCTGGTCCGGTCTTTTGCATTTCCATAAATTCAAGTCTGGATGCAAAAATACCATTTTATTTTAACTTATTGTTTATAATAAATCAACAATTGGTTATGAAATATTACTTTTAGTAATAAAATCGGTGATGAAAAGTGTGCGGCTTACCAGCACTCCAGTCTGTCTGATGAATGTATCTAAGCGGCAGGTCCTACGACCTGATAAGGTAACCTCCCTGGTCTCCGCCTTCGGGGCCCAGTTCGATGATGTGGTCTGCGGCGGCTATGATGTAAGGGTTGTGCTCGACTACGACAATGGTGTGGCCGCGGTCGAGCAGGGCTCGGAACGATGCCAGCAGTTTCTCGATGTCGTCGAAATGCAGGCCGGTGGTGGGCTCGTCGAAGATGAAGAGGATGGGTTTGTCAGTATAGCCTTTTGCCGAAGAGTCCTTGCCTATGCCGAGGAAGTAGGCTAGCTTGACCCTCTGGCTCTCGCCTCCGCTGAGGGTACTGCTGTTCTGTCCAAGAGCTATGTAGCCAAGGCCTACGTCATGCAGAGGCATGAGCCTGGAGGTGATTCGGGTTGCTGCGGGTTCCCCGGCAGCCGAGAAGAAGTCTATGGCTTCGTCTACGCTCATGTCGAGCACGTCGCTGATGTTCTTGCCGCGGTATTTTACTTCGAGTACGTCCTGTATGAAACGTTTGCCGCCGCATGATTCACAGTTCATGGTGATGTCTGCCATGAACTGCATGGGTATCTTTACGGTGCCTTCACCCAGGCATTCGGGACAGCGTCCTCCGTCTATGTTGAAGGAGAAGTGGGAGTGGCCGAAGCCGTTGATCTTGGCAAGTGGCTGCTCGGAGAAGAGTTTCCGGATATCGTCGTATGCCTTGATATATGTGACGGGGTTGGACCTGGAACTGCGTCCTATGGGGTTCTGGTCTACGAATTCTACGGATGAGATGCGGTCGATGTCCCCGCGGAGTTCCCTGAAGGAACCGGGTTTTGCGCCTACCTGATTGATCATGCGGTTGAGGGCAGGGTAGAGGATGTCACCTACGAGTGTGGATTTGCCGGAGCCGCTGACTCCGATGACGGCGGTCATCACATTGAGCGGGAAACGGACATCGATGTTCTTGAGATTGTTCTCACATGCATCGCATACTTCGATGTATTGTTTCCACGGCCGTTTTACTTCGTCTATGGAAATCTTCCTGCGTCCGGTAAGGTATTGCAGTGTGAGGGATTGCGGCCATGCAGCCAGCAGGGCCGAGGCTGCTTCCTCCGTTATGTCTGCTGCCGGCGGCGGACCGCAGTAGACGACTTCGCCGCCGTGCTTGCCGGCGTGGGGGCCTATGTCTATCAGCCAGTCTGCACTGCGGATGATCTCCTCGTCATGCTCTACGACAATGACTGTATTGCCCAGATCCCTCAGGCGCTTGATGACTTCTATGAGCCTGCCGGTGTCCCGGCTGTGCAGTCCGATGCTGGGCTCGTCCAGAATGTACATCGAGCCTGTGAGGCTGTTGCCCAGTGAGCATACTATGCTTATCCTCTGGCTTTCACCGCCGCTGAGTGTGTTGGAAGCACGGCTGAGGGTGAGGTAGGAGAGACCTACATGGTCGATGTAGTAGAGGCGGTCCCTGATCTCCTTGAGGGCCCTGGCTGCGATTTTCTCCTCGTATTCCGTCAGCTTCAGAGTGTCGAAGAATGTTATCAGGTCCTTGATGCTCATGGTCATGAGCTCATGGATGTTGCGGCCTCCTATCCTGACGTAGAGGGCTTCCTTGCGCAGCCGGCTGCCTCCGCATTCGCGGCATACCGTCTTGCCGGAATAGCGGCTGATCATGTATTTGTTCTGGATCTTGTACCTCTTGGCTTCCAGTTCCTTGAAAAACGGGTAGATGCCTGTGATGTACCCGTTGCCGTTCCAAAGCTCGCTTTTCTGCTTGGCCGTCAGGTCTTTGTATGGGGTATGGACAGGAAATCCGAATTTGTCGGCATTGGCCAGCACTTCCTCCTTGAAATATTTCATCACCTCTCCCTTCCAGCAGGCCACGGCGTCCTGATATACGGAGAGGGCCTGGTTGGGGACGACGAGCGATTCGTCTATGCCGATGATTTTGCCCAGACCTCCGCATACTGGGCAGGCTCCTACAGGGCTGTTGTAGTTGAACATCCACTCCGTAGGCTCCGAGAACTGCATGCCGTCGGCCTCGAAGAGGGAGGAGAACCGCAGCAGCGTATGCCCTTCGGCCGCAGGGGAAAATGCACATGCGATGTGCCCCTCGCCCTTGCTGAAGGCAGTGCGGATGGAATCCATGGTACGGTTTTCGGTCTCTTCATCGGCAAATGTACTGCTGTCAAATGGAATACGGTCTACCATCAGGGCAACATCCATGCCTTCTGCGCGGCTCATGTCGGACAGGAGTGTGTCTATCTTCTCCATTCGTCCGGGGGTATCAGGGGTGCCTGAGCCTGACGGTATGAGGTAAAGGCGGGAGAATCCTTCCTCCTTGAGGTTCAGCAGGCGCTCGATGCGGTATTTCTCTTCGTCCCAGCGGATATCGGCCAGGATGTAGCAGATGCCGGGGAGATAATCGTCATCAGGAGCGTCAGGTGCGGGGAAAGATGATGCCAGGGACTTGAGGCGCTCCATGACCGAGGCTACGGTA
The DNA here is from genome assembly GCA_944326245.1 of uncultured Bacteroidales bacterium. Taxonomy (GTDB): domain Bacteria; phylum Bacteroidota; class Bacteroidia; order Bacteroidales; family UBA932; genus Coprenecus. The sequence continues at coordinate 18,016 of CALVDF010000020.1, read as the reverse complement.
TCGCAGCGGACTTCCTCTCCGGTCACTGGGGAGTAGGTACGTCCTATCTTGGCGAACAGCACTCTCAGGTAGTCGTAGATCTCGGTAGTGCTGCCGACAGTGGAACGCGGGTTGCGGGTATTGACCCTCTGCTCTATGGCAATGGCAGGCGGAATGCCGGATATGCTTTTGACGGGAGGTTTGGACATGCGTCCGAGGAACTGGCGGGCAAATGAGGACAGGCTCTCTGCAAATCTCCGCTGGCCCTCCGCAAACAGGGTATCGAATGCCAGCGAAGTCTTGCCGGAGCCGCTCACTCCTGTGATGACGGTGAGACGGTTGCGTGGTATGTCGACATCGATGCCCTTGAGGTTGTTGGCCTCCGCTTTTCTTATCTGGATATATTCTTTTTCCGGTTGTTCCATATCTGTCATCTCCTATTTTGAAATCCTGACAGCCGAAAGCACTCCGCGGGTCTTGCGTATGGCTGATATTATCTTGTCCAGCAGTGAGTTGGATGAAACGTATATCTGCATCCTCACATCGAATTCCCCTGTGTTGCGGCCGCTGCGCGGAGTCATGGACGAAGAACGCAGGGATGCTCCGAAGTCCGTGACTGTCTGAATGATGGCGGGGTATGCCGCGGAGTCGTCGGTTATGGCCTTGACTGTCGTCTGGAAACTGCTTGTCGCAGCTGTCTGCTTCCACCTTACCTTCTGTATCCTGTATGGATAATTCTCTATGAGTCTGGCCGCATTGGGACAGGACATGCGGTGGATCTTGATGCCCTCCTTGACCGAGACGAAGCCGAAGACTTCATCCCCGTATATGGGATTGCAGCACCGTGCCATCTTGTAGCTGACGTTGCTGAGCTTGCCGTCGATGACCAGATAGTCGTCCGGGTTGTCCCTCCGTGTGGTCTGGCCGGGTGCCTGTGTGTCTTTCGCTGCCGGAGTCGGATTGTGCTCTTCGCTTCCCTGTTGCTTGCGGCTGATGTAGGACTTGATGTCCATGATGTCGACCTTGTTGTCCGCGATGGCGGCAAGGAGGTCGCTGATGTTCTTCAGTTTGTATTTTTTGCAGAGATTGCCCACGTCCTCGTCCGAGAGTTCCATCTTCCAGTTTTTGAGACGGCGCTCGAGCAGCTCCTTGCCCGTGGCCGCCTTTTTCAGGGCTTCCTCCTTGAGCTTGAGGCGTATCTTGTTGCGTGCCTTGGATGATACCACGAAGTTGAGCCAGTCCGGAGAGGGCCGCTGGTTCTTGCCGCTTTTTATCTCCACGACCTGTCCGGTCTTCAGTCTGTCCTTGATGGATGCGGGCTTGCCGTCGATGGTCGCGCCTATGCATTTGATGCCCAGGTTTGTATGGATGTTGAATGCAAAGTCCAGGACAGTGGCCCCTTTGGGCAGCCGGCGCAGTTCCCCGTCTGGAGTGAATACGAATACGTCTTCGGAGAGGAAGCGGGATACGTATTCATAGTCGTTTCTGTTGTCGCTTTCCAGGATGTTGCGTACGCTCTGGAGCCATGGTGTCAGACCCTTTTCTTCCTTTATGCCCTTGTATGCCCAGTGGGAGGCGTGGCCGTGTTCGGCTTCGTCATCCATGCGCGCGGTACGTATCTGTACTTCCACGAAGATGTCTCCCCGGAAGCGTACGGTGATGTGCAGGGATTCGTATCCGCTGCTCTTGGGCTTGGAGATCCAGTCCCTGAGCCTGGTGGTATCTGGCTGGTATTCGTCTGTGACGATGGAATATACTTTCCAGCACAGTTCCTTCTCCCTTTCAGGATTGCCGGCCGGTGTGTCTATTATTATGCGTACTGCAAGCAGGTCCATGACTTTCTCGAACGGGATGTCCTGTTTCTGCATCTTTTTCCATATGGACCATGCGGCCTTGGTGCGCTGCTTGTAGGATACTTTCAGGCCCGTTTCAGAGATTCTCCGCTTTATGGGAATCAGGAATGCGTTGAGGAGCTCTTCCCTTTCAGCAGCAGTGGCTTTCAGCTTGTTGGTTATTTCCCGGAATCTTTCCGGTTCAGTGCACCGGAAGAAAATGTTCTCCAGTTCCGTCTTGATGCCGTACAGACCGAGCTGATGGGCTATGGGGATGTACAGGAACATGGTCTCCGTGACTTTGCGCTCCTGTGAAGCCTTCGGAAGCAGGTCTATGTTGCGCATGACATCCAGGCGGTCGGCTATCTTGATGAGCATGACTCTGGGGTCGCGGGAGTAGGAGACGATCAGCCGTTTGTAGTTTTCGGCTTCGAGTCGTGTCTCTTTCGGCTTGATGGCAGCTATTTTGTTGAGACTCCTGGCAATGTCTATTACCTCCTGGGAGAATGCCCCTTTGGGAAGGTTCTGCAGTACATCAGGGTAGAAACGGATGGTCTCGTGCAGAAAAACGGCTATGACTGATTCGTAGCCGAGATGTATGTCTTCAGCGACAATGCGTGCAACGCCCAGAGGATGCTCGATGAACGGATGTCTGTTCTCCCTGAACTTGTCCTTCATCGCTTCCTCTGCAATACGGTAGGCTGCGGTAATCTTCTCCTGCTGGCCCTTTTCCGGATAGCAGGCCAGTATGGCATTCAAAGTCTCTTCGTTTCCGTTCATTTCCTTAGCTTCATGAGTTCATACATTTCATCCCTGTACTTGGCTGCTGCCGGGAAGTCGAGGGTCTTGGCGGCTTCTTCCATCTTCTTCTTGGCTGCTTCTATGGCTTCAAGCAGCTGCTTCGGGCTCATCCGTGCTATTACCGGATCCTCTGCTACGTACCTTGCCGTATCCTCTTCTTCAGGCTCCTTGTAGGCTCCGCTGATGGACGCCAGGGAATTCTTCTTGCCTCCGCGTACCTGGGTAGGGGTGATGTGGTGCTTTTCGTTGTATTCTGTCTGCTTTGCCCTGCGGCGGTTCGTCTCGTCGATGGTCTTCTGCATGGAGCCTGTAACGGTGTCCGCGTACATTATTACAAGCCCATTCAGATTTCGTGCCGCACGGCCTGCAATCTGGGTAAGCGCCCTGTCTGAGCGAAGGAATCCCTCCTTGTCCGCATCTATGATTGCGACCAGAGAGACATCCGGCAGATCAAGGCCTTCGCGGAGCAGATTGACTCCGACCAGTACGTCGAACCTTCCGGCCTTGAAGTCTTCGATGATTTCCACCCGCTCGAGGGTGTCCACGTCCGAATGTATGTAGCGGCATCTGATCTGACGCTTCGTGAGGAATTTTTCCAGTTCCTCCGCCATCCTTTTGGTCAGCGTGGTGACCAGGACCCTTTCGTCCTTTTCCGTACGGATCTCTATCTCTTCCAGCAGATCGTCGATCTGGTTCTTGGACGGCCTTACCTCTATCGGGGGGTCCAGAAGACCGGTAGGACGTACTACCTGCTCGACTATGAGACCTTCGCTCTTGGCCAGTTCGTAGTCTCCCGGAGTGGCGCTTACGAAGACCCGCTGTCCCAGGATATGCTCGAATTCATCGAATTTGAGCGGCCGGTTGTCTGCTGCGGCGGGGAGTCTGAAGCCGTATTCTATGAGCACTTCCTTGCGGGACCGGTCACCTCCGTACATGGCCCTTACCTGAGGGAGGGTGACATGGCTTTCGTCGATGAAAGTTATGAAATCCTTCGGGAAATAGTCGATGAGGCAGAAAGGTCGCTGGCCGGCGCTGCGCCCGTCGAAGTACCGGGAGTAGTTCTCTATTCCGGGGCAGTAGCCGAGTTCCTTGATCATTTCCATATCGTATTCGACCCTTTTCTTGAGGCGGTTTGCCTCATGCTGCTTGCCTATGGATTCGAAGTAGCCGCACTGTTTGACCATGTCGTCCTGTATCATTCTGATAGCCTGAGCGGTACGTTCTTTTGTGGTGACGAAGATGTTGGCCGGATATATGGATATCTCTTCGGGGCTTTCCAGGCTCATGCCGCTTACCGGGTCTATGATTTCTATTTCCTCTATAGTGTCTCCGAAGAACACTATCCTGCATCCGCTGTCGACGTAGGCCAGATAGATGTCTATGGTGTCGCCCTTTACGCGGAATGTCCCGCGTTTGAATTCAGTGTCGCTGCGGTTGTACAGTGCATCGACAAGCCTGTACAGGAGCTTGTTGCGGCTGATGCGCATGCCCCGGCGGAGGGTGATGGTGTTGTCATGGAAATCCTGCGGATTGCCGATGCCGTAGAGGCATGAGACACTGGAAATGACTATGACATCGCGCCTGCCGGAGAGGAGTGCGGAAGAAGCGGATAGACGGAGCTTCTCTATCTCGTCGTTGATGCTGAGGTCCTTTTCTATGTATGTGTCTGTGACAGGCAGGTAGGCTTCCGGCTGGTAGTAGTCGTAGTAGGAGACGAAGTATTCTACGGCGTTGTCGGGGAAGAATGACTTGAATTCACCGTACAGCTGCGCTGCCAGGGTCTTGTTGTGGCTGAGAATCAGGGCCGGACGCTGGAGCTGTTCTATCACGTTGGCCATGGTGAATGTCTTGCCGGAGCCTGTGACCCCGAGTAGGGTTACGGCATCGGCCCCTGCGTTGACAGCTTCGCAGATCTCCCTGATGGCTTCCGGCTGGTCGCCTGTCGGTCGGTATGGTGACTGGATCTTGAACGGCATGGCTCTTTGTTGGTATTATAGCATCATGGTCAGGTAGAAAATGAGTATTGTACGTTTTTTCATCACCGGGTAGGAGATGATATCCGGATCATCGGTGGTCTTGTAGGTGTGGCGGTGGAATCCGGATGTGAATATGAGGGCAGGTATGCCGGCCCTGTGGAAGATAATCTGGTCGGAAAGCTGGTAGAAGAGCTCCGTGAAGTTCTCGCTGCCATAGAAGGTGTGGTCTATGTCCAGGCCTATGTTGTAATAGCGGTTGCACATGTCTATCAGCCCACGGTCCTTTTTGCGCAGGGTGTTTTCGCCCAGTACGATTACGAAACTGGTGTCGGCTTCGTGTACAGGTTCAAGTATCGTTCCTATCTGGTCGATGTTTATGGCGCAGATTATGTGCTCTTTGGGAATGCCTTCAAATCCTGTCCTTTTGGTAGTGTCCTGTGTCGGCTGCTGCTTGAGAAGTTCTTCTACAAATGCCTTCGAGCCAGCCATATTCAGCTCCTTGGCGTCCAGGGCGACGAATATGATGTTCTTGTCCGGACCGGTCTTTGTCTTTTTCATCGTTCCGAACATGTCCGCCAGATTGAGCAGGGCGGTGACACCGGAAGCATTGTCGTCGGCACCGTTGTATATGTTGCCGTCGAGGATTCCCAGATGGTCATAGTGGGCTGTGATGATGACGTATTCGTCCGAAGGCACAGCCGCTCTTACTATTCCGGCCACGTTCCGTCCCGTTGCATTGTTTATGCTGTCCGCAATGAACGGCTGGAAAAAGCTGTTTCCGAAGAAAGGTTCCAGTCCGTAGTTGATGAACATTCTGGAGATGACCCATGCGACCCTCTGGCCGCTTTCGGTACCTGTGGCCCGGCCTTCGTTCATGTCATCGGCGAGCCATGTCATTATGCGCTCCTGCTTTGCCTGGTAGATGATCTGCTCGTACATTGTATACGGACCCAGGGACCGTCTGTGCATGGCGGATCCGTCACTGCCTGTGCCGGTTTTGGCATGGGCGGATGCAAGTATGGCAAGAGCCAGTGCCGCGGGAGCCAATATCTTCTTTGCGTGGATCATTGTCTTTACTCTCCTGTCCTCTTTCATGTAGAATTAACCATGCAAATATACTAACTTCTCAGAGTTGTGAAGTCATGGTCATGATATGATTTTAACCGTTAATAATCGTTTCATGACTGGCTGTTTTGCAAATGAATGTCTATCTTTGCATCGGTATAAATTCAAAAGAATGGTTATGAAGTATTTGGACCCAAAAGCGGATTTGACTTTCAAAAAAGTGTTCGGTGAACATCAGGATCTGGTAATCAGTTTCCTGAATGCTATGCTGCCTTTTGAGAGTGAAGATGATGAAATCAAGACTGTGGAATATCTCAGTCCTGAGATGGTGCCGGTAAACCCGTTGCGGAAGGACAGCGTGGTAGATGTGAGGTGCAGGGACGGGCGTGGACGTCAGTTCCTGGTTGAAATGCAGATGATGTGGACCTCGGAGTATAAGCAGCGTGTACTGTTCAATGCTTCCAAGGCATATGTGAGTCAGCTTGGCCGAAGCGAGAATTTTGAGCTGCTTCAGCCTGTGTATTCACTAAATCTGGTCAATGATACTTTCTCTGACAGCAAGGATTATTATCATGACTACCGCATTGTAGCTGTAGCGGAGACGGATGAGGTTATCGAAGGGTTACGTTTCATATTCATTGAACTTCCCAAATTTACTCCCAAAAGCTACAGCGACAAAAAGATGCAGGTCCTGTGGCTCCGTTATCTTACCGAGATAGATGAGAAGACCCGCCAGGTACCCGAAGAACTCCTGGAAACACCTGAAATCAACAAAGCCCTATGTGAACTGGAGGAATCCGCATTTTCTGAGGACGAGCTGCTGGTGTACGACCGGTTCTGGGATATTGTAAGGACATCCAGAATGTTCATAGACGGTGCTGCGAAAGAAGGTGAGCGTAGAGGATTGCGTATAGGTGAACGCCGGGGATTTGAAAAGGGCATGAAGGAAGGCATGAAGGAAGGCATGAAGGAAGGGCTGGAGAAAGGAATCAGGAAGGGTTATATGGAAGTGGCGAGGCGGATGAAGGAACGAGGAGTTCCCGTAGAGACGGTTGCCGGTATGACAGGTCTTTCAATTGAAGAAGTCAGTCAACTGTGAGTAAATATTATGACAAAAGCGGCTGCCAGGAATTTCCTGAGCAGCCGTCTTATTATTATGTATAGGCTTCTGTCTTGAGGCCTAAAGTCTGTTCTTGTATGCTTCTGCCAGAAGTTTCCTGTACTGGTTCTCCAGGTTGAGATATGTTGCCAGGCTGCCGTAGACATTGTCAGCCTCTACATAGTAGTCGATAACGGACATCTGTCCGGCCAGCACCGCGGCCTTGAGTGCATTGAGGGTGCTCTGCATCAGATTCAGGTCATAAGTCTGTACGGCTGTGTGGATCTGTGCTATTTCATTGTATTTTGATACCAGTGCGGTCTCGGCAGACAGGCGGGCGTTTTCAAGTTCGCTCTGTGCCGCTGTATGTCTGGCTTCAGCTATCTTCGTCTTGTTCCTGGATGAAAACAGAGGAATGGATGCCCCGACAATAAAACCGTGGCTGGCTTCAAGTGCGGCTGTGTTGCGGCGGTATCCGACTTCGAACTTAGGCAGCCAGTTCTGTCTGTTGACCTTGATTTCCTGGGCTGCTGCATCCACATTTGCTTCTGCCGACAGGATGGATGCATCGGTAGCCATGACTTCTGCATGGAATTCATCGTAGTCCTGGATTTCCATTGAAGACGGATACTCATTTGCAGTCAGCCCGACAGGTGTGTTGCCGTTCAGGGCCTTCAATGACTGGAGTACATTCTGCCGCGAAGCTTCGTTCTGTGCCGCGAGCGTACGTACATTCATTCTTTCCAGTTTGACTTTATTTACCTCTATAATATTGGCACCTCCTTCAGAAAATCTTTTTTCCATGAGGACCAGGAGCTCGTCGGCATTTGCCATGCGTGTGTCCAACAGGTTTTTTTCCTGATTGAGCCTGATCAGGTCCAGGCACAGTAGCTGGGCCTGCAGCAGTATGTCCCTGCGCTGGAGGGCGTACTGCATGTCGAGTGCCTGGGTCTGGAGTTTGCCCGACTTGCTTCTTGAAACATACTGCGACGGGAAATCAAATCCCATGGAGACGACAAGTTCGGAACTGGATATTCCGTCATAGCCGCGTGTAAAGAACGGGCTGTAGGATATGGAAAGGTCCTGCTGCAGGTTGTTCTGTGCCTGTATTTCAAGCTTCGAGGCTTCGTTGTTCTGTTGCATGGCACGGAGTAGCAGATTGTTCCTCTCTACAGATGCCAGCACCGAGTCGATGTTGCCGGTGCTCTGGCCGAAAAGCTTGCCTGACGGAAGTACGGCCTGAACCGTAATGATGGCGGCGGATGCTGCAAGTATCGTTATGTTTCTTTTCAGATTCATGTCAATGATATATGAAGGATTAGTTTTCAGCTTTTTCTTGTGCCTCAGCCTTGCGCTCACGGCGGTGCATAAGGTCGTATACTATCGGAACTATGAATGCGTTAAGGAAGGTGGATGACAGCAGTCCTCCTAGTATTACTTTGGCCATGGGACTCTGTATCTCGTTTCCGGGGAGATCTCCGTTGAGGGCCAGCGGAATCATGGCCAGTGCAGATGAAAGTGCTGTCATCAGGATTGGATTCAGACGGTCGAGGGAGCCTTGCAGAATGCATTCACGGACACTCAGGTGCTCTTCGTCATGAAGGTGGTTGTACCGGTTGATCAGAAGCATTCCGTTGCGTGTTGCGATACCGAACAATGCTATGAATCCTATGATCGCGGGAATGCTGAGCTCTCCGGAGGTGATGATGAGTGCAAAGACACCTCCGATCAGCGCCAGCGGGAGGTTAAGGAGAACTATTCCGCTTTGCCTGGCGTTTTTGAATTCCATGTACAGCAGCAGGAATATGACAATTATGCTCATAATGGATGTGAGCAGGAGGGTGCGGCTTGCGGCCTGTTCACTTTCGAACTGTCCTCCGTATTCGATGTGGTATCCTTCCGGCAATACGATTTCTTCATCTACAATGGCCTGTATGTCGTTGACTACACTGCGCAGGTCGCGTCCGCTGGTGTTTGCGGATATGACTACTTTTCTCTTCACGTTTTCACGGTTGATGGTATTGGGGCCCATGGATGATTCCACGTCTGCAACATAAGACAGCGGTATCTTGCATCCGTCCGCATCGTCTATCATCAGGTTCAGTATGTGTTCGATGCTGCCTCTGTTGTCTTCGGAAGCGCGGACAACGAGATTGAAGGTCTTGCCCTCTTCATAGACTTGTGATACCGTCTCTCCGGCCATGTTGACAGTGACGAACTCTGCGAAGGCTGGAAGTGTTATGCCGTAGCGTGCGAGCATGTCCCGCTTTGGGGTGATCCTTAGTTCAGGGCGTTCGATCTGCTGTTCGACATTGAGGTCCGCAATACCTTCAACATCGCTTATCGCGCTTTTGATGCGGTTGCCAATGACAAACATTTCGTTGAGGTTGTCCCCGAACAGTTTTATCGCTATGCTGGCCTGCGTGCCGCTGAGCATTGCATCTATCCTGTGACTGATGGGCTGGCCTATTTCAATGTTGGCACCGCTGATGGCAGACAGCTTTTCCCTGACTTCGTCAAGAAGTTCTGCATGGGAGCGTTTATCCAGTATGAAAGGAGCTTCTATTTCGGAGACATTGACACCAAGGGCATGCTCGTCCAGTTCCGCTCTTCCTGTCTTGCGGGCGACAGTCTGGATTTCAGGGATGGTGAGAAGGAGCTCTTCGGCCCGTCTGCCTATGCGGTCAGATTCTTCAAGTGATATTCCCGGGAGTGAACTGACATTTATTGTGAACGAGCCTTCGTTGAATGAGGGCAGGAAGCTGTGTCCTAAAGTGAAGAAAAGTCCAAGAGCGGCAGCGAACAGGGCGATGGTTGCACTGAGCACTGCGGTTTTGTGGTTCAGGGCCCATTCGAGGCCATTGCGGTAGTGCTTCTTCAGCCATACTGCGACGAATGCTTCTTTCGGCACCTTTGTGCTTTGTTTCCGTCCTGCCAGGAGGTAACTGCAGAGTACAGGGGTCAGGGTCAGTGCAACGATGGTAGAGGCAAAGAGGGCAATAATGAAGGATACACCCAGAGGTATGAGCATCCTGCCTTCCATGCCGCTCAGGAAAAACAGAGGAATAAAGCTGACAATGATTATAAGGGTAGAATTGAGGATAGGCATACGTACCTCTTTGGAGGCATTGAATACCACATCTACCGTTGCGAGCCTTTTTTCAGGAGGCAGGGATCTGTTTTCACGCAGATGCTTCCATACGTTCTCCACATCTACAATGGCATCGTCGACAAGGGAGCCGATGGCAATGGCCATACCTCCGAGGCTCATGGTGTTGAGGCTTAACCCCAAGGCATCAAGAACAAGAATGGTGATGAGGAGAGACAGCGGGAGAGTTATAAGGGATATGACCGTAGTACGGAAATTGGCCAGGAATACAAACAGCACAATTACGACGAACACGGCTCCTTCGTAGAGGGATCTCTTGACGTTGTTTATGGAGTTTTCGATGAATGTACTCTGACGGAATATGTCGGTGGAAACGTGGACATCGGCAGGCAGGTTTTTCTGCAGGTCGGCGATGGCGGCATCGAGCCTTTCAGTGAGTTCGATGGTTCCTGTGTTCGGTTGCTTGGTGACAGTTAGGAGTACGGCCGGTTTCCCCCTTTCCGAGGCAAGACCCAGTTTGGGCTGCTGGGCTCCGATACGGACGTCGGCTACATCGGCAAGGGTCACTGGCATACCGGTATCTGTCGTCTTGATCACGGCTGCGGCCATTTCCTCAACATCCAGGGTGGAAACCACTCCGCGGACTATGTATTCATTGCCGTATTCGTAGATGACGCCTCCGTTGGTGTTCTGGTTCATACCGCGGGTTATGTCCATTATTTCCCCGAGTGTCACTCCGAAATGCTTCATCTTCTCCGGGTGGATAAGGACCTGGTATTCCTTTATGTCTCCACCCAGGACAGCAACCTGTGCGACACCGCCTGTAGAAAGCAGGCGAGGCCTGAATGTCCAGTCGGCCAGTGTCCTGAGTTCCAGCATGGAGGTGGTGTCTGCGGTAAGCCCTATTATCATCAGTTCTCCGAGAATTGAGGATTGCGGTCCCAGGGTAGGGTTGCCGGCATTGTCCGGGAGATTTTCAGCAGCAGCGGCAAGTTTTTCCGATACGATCTGTCTTGCCAGATATATGTCTGTGCCCCAGTCAAATTCGACCCAAACTACGGAAAATCCGGTAGTGGAAGAGCTCCGGACCCTACGCACTCCTGTCGAACCGTTGACGGCAGTTTCTATAGGGAATGTCACGAGTTGCTCTACCTCTTCTGCTGCCATACCGCCGGCCTCGGTCATTACGACAACGGTAGGAGCATTGAGGTCCGGGAATACGTCTATCTCGGCATTGAATGTCCTGTACAGTCCGGCAGCGAACAGCAGTATTGCTGCTACCAGTATCAGAAGCCTGTTCTGTAGAGAAAAATGGATTATCTTGTTGAGCATGGCTATTGAGGATTAATGGTTGTGTGTATGGGCCGGAATGGCGTTGCTGGCCGATGCAAGTTTCACATGGATTGCACCGCTGGTCACCACATCCTCTCCTCCTTTGAGGCCTGAAAGGATTTCATAGCGTTTGCCGTCTGTGGCTCCGAGGGTGACTTCCTGTTTTCTGTAGCATGTCGGATCCAGCCGGATGTAAACGAAATGGTGCCCCTGTTCCTCAGTAATCGCCCCTACAGGAAGACTGATTATGCCGTCACGTTCTTCAGACAGAAGCCAAATTCTTGCGTAAGCTCCCGCCAGGATGCCGTCTGTGGCATTTATCGCAAATGTTACAGGAATATATGCATTGGTCTCGTCTGTTGAACGTCCATATCCGAGAAGCCGTCCTTTGAGTTCCGGCGTACTGTATACGCGGTCCCCGTATGAAAGCCGGAAATTGGCGGTCTTTATTCCCGGCAGCATGTCAATGTATCGCTCCGAGACGTCAGCCTTGAGATACATGCCTGTGCCTGTGATTACGCTTGCAAGCGGGGTGCCGACAGTAACGTAGTCACCTTCCTTTACGGAGGCGGATTTTACGAAACCCTTTATGGGGGATTTGACGACCGTCCCGTTGCCGTCCCCGTTGGCTGCAAGAGCTTCATAGGTCAGCCTGGCTGTTTCATAACGTCCTTTGGCAGCTTCATATTCCTGGCGTGATACGATGTTGTCCTTGACCAGTGCGGCGGCCCTTTCGTACTCCTGTCTTGCAGTTTCATATGCGATGCGGGCTCTTTGGACAGGGTCGCCATCCTGAAGGTGGCTGGAAGAGATTGAAAACATGGGAGTACCTTTATCGACAGCAGTGCCTTCAACTATAGGGGAAATGAATGATACCAGGCCTGACACATTGGCAGCTACGGTGGTTTCGTCTTCCGGTGCGGATATTACGCGTCCGCTCGTTTCCAGGACAGCCTTGAATTTGCCAGGATATACAGTCTCAACCGTTACTCCTGCGGCTGCGGCACTTTCCTCACTTAGGATTATTTCATCGGGATTGGCCTCTTCACTCTCTGCATGGTCGTGACTTGCGGCCGCAGAAGTGTGGTCATGCCCTTCGTGGTCGTGCCCTTCGTGGTCGTGCCCCTCGTGGTCATGCCCCTCGTGGTCATGCCCCTCGTGGTCGTGGGCCTCTTCTGTGTGTACGTGGTCCGTCTTTTCCGTATTTTTGGAGTCGGTTGACGGAGAATTGTTGCAGGATGCCATAAAGCAGCATGTAATAATGCCGAGAATCCCCAGCAGTAATGTCTTTATTGCCTTTTTCATTTCGGTAGTGTTTCGATTTTCAGTTTGATGTGCAAAATTATTTCCTGCAAAGTGCAACCATGTTGCAAAATCCTGCTTCGGTATGGTAGTTGTATTTAAGCAAACATATCATACAACATAAACAATGAGAAGCAATATGAAAAAAAGTTTTATTCTTACTATTGTAATGCTGTTTTCAGTAGCGGCATCGGCAGTTGCGGCTGTCCCCCAGAGCAGAAAAGAACGTAAGGCGGCTGAAGCAATACAGGATTCCATAAACCATGAGGTCGCCGTAACGGCAATGAAAGATATGAATTTCGTAATCGAGGCTGACAGATTGATATTGACAAACGGTGAAAATGTTATGGTTCAGTCAAACGTCAATTTCGTGTCAGTGGAGGATGACAGGGCTGTCATACAGGTTTCTCCCCTTAGAGGACCCGGAATCAATGGAGTAGGAGGGATAACAGTTGACGGCACTGTGTCGGATGTCCGTTTCGATACTGACAAGAAGGGCAATATCTACATGTCGATGAATGTGCTGGGAGCTGTAGCTTCTTGCCGTATATCTGTAAGCCTGCCAAAAGGAGGGTCGACAGCACGTGTGACCATTGACCCGAATTATTCTTCCGATGATATATCAATGTATGGCAGGATTGTTCCTACTGAGCTGTCGATAGTGCATCAGGCTCCTGCAATATGACGTTTTTTTTCTTAACTTGCGGCAGATTTGGAAATCCGCAGGTTTATGAAAAAAAGTCTAAAAAAGGCAACAAAGGTTATTCTTGTTTCATTGGGTTCAGTATTGGCGTTATGCATAGCCCTCCTTGCTGCAGTCATGTGGTTTGTACTGACGCCTTCCAGACTGACTCCGCTGGTGCAGGATGCTGCCGATAAGTATTTCAGTGCACAAGTGCATGTCGGCAAAGTAGACGTGACTTTTTTATCGACATTTCCCCGCCTCACCGTCAGGGTGGACGACGGGGAAATTGATTCTCTGGCAAGCTTCTCCAGCTGCCGCGTGACGTTCAATCCTATAGCATACCTCCGGGACAACCGCCTTATAGTTCACCGTATGGTGCTTGACAGTGCCCGCGTGTATGCTTTCAGGGACAAGGACGGACGTGCCAACTGGGAAATTTTTTCCGGAGATGCCGATACTGCCGGCACCACTGATTCTTCCGGCAGCGGATTTCATCCTGACGCCATTGTCCTGCGCTCCTTGAGAATAAGGGATGCGGACGTGACTTTCAATGACCGTTCGACGGATGTATATACCAGGGTCGAGGGTGTGAATACACGGCTGAAGTTCGGCATGGGCAAAAAAGGGGCCGGTGCTGATCTGGATTTTTCCTGCGGTGATCTTCTTTTCCGGCAGCAGGGGGATCTGCTGCTCAGGCATGTGGCATTGTCACTGAAAACGGTGGCTGGAATCAATGCGGACAGCATGAAAGTGGTGCTGCGCAATGCGGATTTGGGTATCAATGATGTGCATCTGGCCATGAACGGGACAATGCGTAGGGATACTGTAAGAAAGGCGGCAAATGTCAATCTGGAATTTTCCGCAGTTGCCCCCTCTGTAGAGAAACTCCTGGAAATGATACCGGAATCGGTCGTAAGGCATCAGGGTTTGACTGCCGACGGCAGTGTCATGCTGGAAGGCAGTGTGGCCGGTTTCTACGGCAACGGATTACTTCCGCAAGTCTCGGTCTGCCTCAAGATCGAGGAGGCAAAGGCGAAATATGACGGACTGCCCTACGGAATCGACCGTCTGAATGCTGATTTTGATGCTTTTGTAGACCTCATGCGGGAGCAGGAATCGTACATGGACCTGAAGATATTCCAGTTGGAGGGGAATGACATGGATATTCTGGCTGACGCCAAGGTAACGGAATTGTTTGAGGACCCTCTCATAGCATTGAATACAAAGGCAAAGATAAACCTGGGGACTGTGTCAAAGACTTTCCCTCTTCAGGAGGGCATAAGTCTTTCGGGGCAGGTGGATGCCGATCTGAAAATACGGACAAGACTTTCTACTGTCAGGAATCAGGATTTCGGAAGAATATTTGCTGCCGGCAAGTTGTATATGGATGGAGTTTCTGTCAGGGATACGGCAAGCGGCCTGAATGCGGAAGGGGATGTGGATTTGAAATTTTTCGGAGGCAAGGCTCTCGGATTGAGCGGAGAGGTCTCCCGTATCCGTTTTGAAAGCAGCAGTATCAGGGCAGTGGCGGACAGTGTCGAGCTTAAGGTCATATCGACCAGGCCGAGGGATACTGCACAGGTTTTCCGTATGAAGGCGGATCTGAGTATGAACCGTTTGGGGGCAGCAGTCGGAGATTCGCTCAAGGTTTTTCTGGGAAGGGGTAAGGTGGCAACATCTCTCGGCCCGAATCCGGAAAGGTCAGACCGTCCGAAGCTGGATGTGACGGTAAATACCGATTCTCTTTTTGCAAAGTACGGGAATGTCTGGGGAGGATTCAACAGCGGCAGTGTGGTGTTTTCGGCGGACAAGATGCGGGATTCTGTCTGGCGGCCATCAGCAAATATTGGCTTCAGCCGCTTGCGTGGTGCCATGGGTGATTCGCTGGGGGTCTTCTGCATGCAGGGACAGATAGATGCATCCCTGAAGCCTTACGGAGGTAAGAACAAGATGCCGAGAATCAATGTCAAGCTGGAAACGGATTCCATTTTTGCCAGGATGGGGGAGATTTCGGGTGGAATGAAGAAAGGTGTCGTAAGGGTTCAGGCAGACAAGGTCAGGGATTCCCTGTGGTTGCCATCCGGAACCGTGAGGTTCAACCGCCTGGTTGCCCGTACGCCGCAATGTGCATTGCCGGTGAGGTTGAACAGGACTGTAATAAAGTTCGGAGACAGGAAGATATCTTTGGAAAAGGCTGTCATAAGGGTAGGCCGTTCCAATCTGACCCTTTCAGGCAATGTCTACGACCTGTACGGAGCATTGAAGCACGGGAGGATGTTGAAGGCGGATCTCAACGTAAGTTCAAAGAATCTGAACGTAAATCAACTGATGAGGGCCTTTGCCACTCCTGAGGCAACGGAGCAGGAGGTGGAAGCAGATACCCTGGTTTCGGAGGTAAGACTGTTCAAGGTGCCTGGGAACATCAGTTTCGACCTGACTACGGATATTGACCGTTTACGGTTCGGCAAGTATGTTTTCAAAAACATCAGGGGCAAGGCGGAACTAAAGGACAGCCATGTCTATCTGGAGAATCTAAGTCTTAACGTACTGGACAAGGCGTCACTCAGTGCGTCCCTGATCTACAAGGCAGCATCTTCCCGCTTCGGATATGCCGGATTTGATCTGAAAATACATGATATAGACATAGCATCACTGGTTGAGGCTACTCCTGCCATCGATTCTCTGGTGCCGATGCTTGAATCATTCAAGGGCAAGGTTCAGGTGGATGTGGCGGCGGAAGGAGTGCTGGACTCATTGCTGAACATACGTATCCCGTCCCTGAGGGCTGCTGTCTACATCCGCGGGGACTCCCTGGTGCTGATGGACGGCAAGACCTTTGCCGAGATTTCCAAAAAGCTGATGTTCAAAAACAAGGAGGAAAACCTGATTGACAGCATATCCGTGAATATTACCGTCGAGGACGGCAGTGTCAACATCTATCCTTTCCTGGTGGAAATAGACAGATACCAGGCGGCTGTAGGAGGCGTACAGAATCTGGACATGAGTTTTGACTACCATATATCGATACTGAAGTCCCCTCTGCCGTTCAAGGCCGGACTCAATATAAGGGGAACGCCTGACGACATGCGTTTCGGCATAGGCCGGGCAAAGTACAAGGATGCGGTAACTCCGGTGGCTACCCGCAGGATTGATTCTACCCGTATCAATCTCAGTGAAGACATTACGAACCGTTTCAAGCGTGCCAGTGAACGGAGCCGCTGGGGAGACAGGGCTGCGCGCCGTTCCAGGATTGATTGGGAAGAGAAGAGGGACTCGGTCATACGTCATCGCCGCATCAGTTTCGATGACGACTCCATACAGTGGGAGAAAGTGGTTCCTGTGTCTCCTGTGACGGATAGCCTTAAGGCAGGAAAGTAAAAATACTGCCATGCAGTTCTTTTCTTGAGAATTCTTTTGTATGTTTGCAGGATAACCCTGATAAATGGAACAACTATGAAAGGAATAGTGCTCGCCGGAGGCTCCGGCACCAGACTTTATCCTATAACCAAAGGCATCAGCAAGCAGCTGATTCCCATTTATGACAAACCGATGGTGTATTATCCGATATCTGTGCTTATGCTGGCAGGTATCCGGGAGATACTGATCATATCGACGCCTTCGGACCTGCCCGGATTCAAGAGGCTTCTGGGTGACGGCTCCGACTTCGGCGTACGTTTCGAGTATGCCGAGCAGCCTTCCCCTGACGGACTGGCCCAGGCATTCATAATCGGCCGGGAGTTCATAGGCAGTGATGCGGCTTGCCTTGTTCTGGGAGACAATATCTTCTACGGCAGCTATTTTACTGTGATGCTCAGACGCGCAGTGCTTCGCGCCGAGAATGAAGGGCTTGCTACCGTATTCGGCTATTGGGTTGCTGATCCGGAACGTTACGGTGTGGCGGAAATCGATTCAAAGGGCAATGTGCTGAGCATAGTCGAGAAACCTAAGGAACCCAAGTCAAATTATGCCGTTACCGGTCTGTATTTCTATCCTAACGAAGTGGTGGATGTGGCAGCTTCGGTAAAGCCGTCGGCACGTGGAGAGCTTGAGATCACTTCTGTCAACCAGGAGTTCCTCGAGAGAAGCAAGCTGCGTCTGGAAACTCTGGGCCGCGGTTTCGCATGGCTGGACACAGGTACGCATGACTCTCTGGCGGAAGCATCCACATTCATAGAAGTGATAGAGAAGCGTCAGGGCCAGAAGGTGGCCTGTCTCGAGGATATCGCCCTCCGCAGCGGATGGATCACTCCGGAGCATCTGCGCGAGACGGCGCGTCCTATGGCCAAGAACCAGTACGGACAGTATCTTCTCCGGATAGCGGATGAGGAGGAACAGAAAAACAGGATGAAACACCATAAAGAATAATACCCATGGAATACAGACGCAGTATACTGATAACCGGCGGCGCAGGGTTCATAGGGAGCCATGTTGTCCGTCTTTTCGTGAACAAATATCCCGAGTACCGTATCATCAACCTGGACAAGCTGACGTATGCGGGCAATCTGGCGAACCTGAAGGACATCGAGGACAGACCCAACTACGAGTTCGTGCGTGCGGACATCTGCGACTTCGAGACGGTGTGCGGGATTTTCCGGAAATACGGCATCGACGGAGTGATCCATCTGGCCGCAGAGAGCCATGTGGACCGTTCGATCAAGGATCCTTTCACATTTGCAAGGACCAATGTGATGGGGACCCTGTCCATGCTCCAGGCCGCGAGGCTGTACTGGGAGTCACTGCCGGAGAAATACGAGGGTAAGCGCTTCTACCATATCTCCACCGACGAGGTATACGGAGCACTGGCACTGACCGACCCTGACGGGATCGAGCCTCCGT
>CALVDF010000019.1 GCA_944326245.1 uncultured Bacteroidales bacterium | reverse complement strand
GCTCGTCCCATCCTTGTAATTACCTATACTTCAATATTTTCAAAGAACTTTTGCGATTTTTTACCGGACACTAATGAGTTTTGCAAAAAAATAAACAATTCCAATTTTTTAACGCGTAAAACTGGAATTTTATGGAAATTTTTATGGAATGTATTATTTTTGGAAAAGAAATTTTCAATATTCAAATCAAATGAAATCAGTACTTTTGGCAGTAGCGGCCGTCTGTACGGCTATTGCGGGACATGCGCAGGAAAAGAAGTCCCTGACTCTTGAGCAGCTGGCGGAGGGGATGCCTGCCGGCATAATCAGTCCTATCCCAGCACCTGCGGGATGGTACGACAGGAACAATCTGATAGTCTATGAAAACAGGGAATACGGACTCTACAATATAAGGACGGGGGAGACGCTTCCCTATGAGATGCCTGCTCCCAGGGTGCAGCCAGCCATACTGGAAGAGCTGGGCAAGACAGTGGACAATCCTACATTTTCCCCCGATTCGACCATGATTGCATATACAAAAGGCAATAACCTTTATGTGATGGACGTTGCTACAGGCGTGCACAGGGCATTGACGACAGATGGTTCCGACCTGATCCTTAACGGATGGTCCTCGTGGGTATACTATGAGGAGATTCTCGGCAGGGCTACACGCTACAAGGCTTTCTGGTGGTCTCCGGACAGCCGGCGTCTGGCCTATTACAGGTTTGACGATACTGATGTCCCCATGTTTCCAATCTACGATGCGAAAGGTAAGCACGGGACACTCAGGGAAACCAGATATCCAAAGGCGGGGGATGCGAACCCGAAAGTGGAGATAGGCATGGTGGACCTGGCCACGGGGGAGACGGTATGGGCTGATTTCGACAGGGACGATGATCAGTATTTCGGGACGCCGTTCTGGAGTGCCGGTTCTGACAAGTTCATGGTGCCGTGGATGCCCAGGGACCAGAACCATCTGGTACTCTACGAGGTGTCCCCCGTAGACGGTTCCAGGAAGCCCTTGTACGAGGAATTCCAGAAAACCTGGATTGACTGGATCGACGATATGGTATTTACCGATGACGGCTTCTACATGACCAGGGATTTCGACGGATGGGAACAGATATATTTCCAGCCTTTCGACGGTACGCATTATCTAAAGCTTACCGAAGGGCGCAACTGGGGTACCCGTATCCTCAAGCTGGACGAGAAGAAAGGCCTGCTTTTCTTTACGTCCAGAGCCGAGATATCGACGAGGTACGATGTTTACAGGCTGAATCTGAAAAACGGGAATGTAGAAAGAGTCTCTTTCGGGGACTATAATTTCTCCAATGTCGTGATATCGCCTGACAACAGATACTATGCGGCTCTTATATCCAATGTCTCGACCCCGACCAAGTCGGTCCTGGTGAAGATGGGCCGCCAGCCGCAGGTCACCGTACTGGGAGATTCAAAGGGACCCGAGTATGATCATTACAAGCTGTCCGAGGCCAGGATGCTGTTCATAGAAGTCGACGGCTACACCCTTCCTGCCTCCATACGGCTTCCTGTAGACCTGGATACCAACAGGAAATATCCCGTAATCATATCGATGTACGGAGGGCCCAACTCGGGGACCGTGATGGACCGCTGGACCAATCCGTCCCCCGGCAATCAGCTCTGGGCCAACGAGGGTGTGATACAGATATCGATAGATCACCGTGCATCAGGACATTGCGGCAAAGAGGGCCTCAACCATGTGTACCGCTCTTTAGGACAGACGGAGCTTGCCGACTATATCGAGTGGGTCAAGTATCTGAGGACTTTGCCGTACGTGGATTCCTGCAAAATAGGCATCACAGGCTTTTCCTTCGGCGGTACCATGACGGTGCTGGCTCTGACGGACGGGGCAGACTATTTCCAGTACGGAATAGCCGGCGGCGGCGTGTATGACTGGCAGCTTTACGATACACATTATACTGAAAGGTATATGGATACCCCCGAGGACAATCCGGAAGGCTATGCCTTTACCCGCGTGTGGGAGCGTGCTGACAAGTACCGCGGCGGCAAAGGCTCAATGCTGCGCATAACCCACGGTACGGCCGATGACAATGTCCACATGCAGAATACCCTCCAGTTAATAGATGCCCTCCAGAAAGCAGACAAACAGTTTGAACTGATGGTCTACCCTGGAGGGTATCATGGATATAGAGGGTACCAGGCCGTACATTCGTCCAATTCGGACCTTATATTCTGGTACCGTTATCTGCTGGACCGGGAAGTTCCGGAGTGCCTGTTAAAGTGATGAGGAACTCTGGAATGTAACGGTTCTGGTGGTGACAGTTTCGCTGTCGGTACTTACCGCGGAGTTGTCTGCAGCTCCGTGAGTGGTCCTTAGACTGAATGTGGCTGTTGTTCCGTCAAGTACAGGCACCGGATCGGAATCCGCGAATTCTTTGCTTCCCAGGTAGTCCATCTTGCCGTTGAACCAGTTTATGGCATCTTCCTCGGAGCCGAAAAATGTGTTTTGACCGTTTGCAATGTCAATCTCCTTTGAAACCTTCGTTTGGAGGTAGAGGTTCGTGTTGTAGTTGTCGGAAGCTTCATCTACTTGGACCCAATAGGTCAATGTTACGATTTCACCGCATGAGGATACGCTCATGACAGTGGCCATAGCCGCAATGACAGCAATAATTACTTTCATATGCTTAAAAATTTGCGGGCGCAAATATAGCAGTTCATGTAATATTGTGTACTTTATTTATTTTTTACCATCTGGTCGCAATACTGTGCGGGAGTCATGTCCGTTATTGACTTGAACTGGCGGAAAAACGAGGAGCGGGAAGGGAACCCGGCCTTGATCCAAAGCTCGTCCGTTCTGGTGTCGGGATTGTTCTTGATCAGCTCTATGAAGTAATTTACCCTGTATTCCGATACTGTATTGGAAAAATTTGTCCCGTAGAACATGTTGATGGCTGCGGAAAGCTGGGAGCGGTTGCAGTAGACCATGCCTGCAAGATCGTTGAGTGTAAAGTCTGGACTGAGAAAAGGTTTGTCCCTCGCCATGACTTCCTTCACGCGTTCGTATATGATGCGCATTGCGGCCTGCTTTCTGTCGTCTGGAACTTCATTCTGCAAAGAAGTATTCTCCTTATCCTGTGCTGCAGGCACTTTGTGGGGTGTTGCTATTTCCTTCCATCTTGCAGTACGGCATTGCAGCTCCAGGTATGATTCGTGAAGCCGTTGCCTGAGATGTGTTGTCCTATATATGAGGAATATAAGCGCAATCATGAACACGATGACCATGGAAGAAAGCATTATCCCATGGAGCCTGCTGTATCTTAGATTGTTACTGGTAATCTTCAGCTCATAGTCCTTGCGCTCGTTCTGGAACTTTGCGTTCCAGTATGCCATTCCGTACTTAGTCATTGTATCGTGCCTGAGCTTTGTCGTTTCGTACCATTCGGGCAGTATCGCTGCGGCCTCCTGATACATTTTCTGCCCGAAATAGTAAGGAAGAATGCCTGAAAGTACCTCGTTGCGGATCATGACTGGTTCAGTCATACTTTCCTCCAGGGCCTGTCTGAAATAGGACTGGGCTATCTTGTGCTTCCCGAGAGTGGCGTAAGCCCTGCCTATATTGTACGGCATGTAGGAATGTCCTTCGGCATTGCCCAGAATGGAGGAATATTTGCGTTCGCAGTCCTTTAGGTATTTCAGGCCTGCCGCTGCAGAATCCGGATCAGTGGCGTAGATGTGGCCTGCATAGGATTCTGTAATGTATTCCGCAATCGGGTTGTCTTTCGGCAGGTATTGTCTTGCGAGTGCTATATAGCGGTATGACGAGTCCTTGCTGCCGTCCTTTATCCTGTCGGTAATCCAGGACTTGCTGGCGTATGCCATGCATATTTTGGAGGAATCGTTGATATTCATGGCTGCCTCCAGTGCGCGGTCTGCATAGATGTATGCCTGATCGTACATTGCGTAGTTGAAAAACATTATGGTCATGGCCTGCGATATGCTGTAGTAGGATTGCCTGTAGGCCAGATCTTCGTAGATTCCAAGCCCTTCGTCCAGAATGGCGAATGCCTTCTCTACCTGATTGAGGGCTATGTATATGCCGCTTGCGGATACGTACCGCATGGCCTGCCTTGATATCTGGTCCTCCGTAAGGGCTTCTTTCGGAAACCGGAGCAGTCTGTGGATCATGTCCAGCAGGGAGTCAGGGTGGTTGAGATTGATCCTTTCGTTGACATGGGCAGATATCGCGCTGTCCAGGCAGTCAAATTCTGCTCTGATCTGATTCAATTGCCTGTCCGTAAAGACGCTGTCATGTGAGCTGTCTCTGCTGGAACATGCTGGAACGGCCAGCACGGAGATGATGGCAACGGCTAGAACGGTCATTGTCTTGAAGCATTCGCTCATAGCAAACAAGTTTGATTACACAAATATAACAAAAACTTACAAAGATGTTATCAATATAGTGTCAAAATGTTACGATTTTGTTATGTTTTGAGACATGTGTGTATGATATGGGATTTGCTTTCCGTCTTAAAAGGTAAATATGTCAGCGGCTGTCGTTGCCGGGTTGTCAGCCTTGGGAACACTCTTGGCTCACAGTGGGCCGACCGGCAATCCCATTATGTAAATACTTACAGGCGGCAAAGAATATAAATTGGTGTAAGTGCGATAAATTTGTCTGTTAAGTAATTGAAAAACAGGAAAGGAATAATCGATGACATCGCACAATACATCAAAATACAGAAGCATGGGTAAAGTGCTTGTGTTCATGTCTGCACTGTTGTTGTGCGGACGTGTCGCGATATGTCAGGAGAGGAATGTCCGAACAACAGCGAGCGATACGGTTTCCGTAATTTTCGGTTCCGGCTCTTCCGCAGTGGATACGTCGGCGTTCGGCAACTCTGAAGCGCTTGATTCCATGTTGCATATATTTTCCTCTGGCAGAGTGACCGGCCTGTATATAAAAGGATGGGCTTCTCCGGAGGGGTCGAGTTCCCTTAACGAGAGACTTGCGCGCGAGAGGGCTCTGTCTCTGCGTGACTGGCTGGTATCCCGCGGCGTTGCCCTGCCGTCCGGCTTTACTGCCGAGGGCGCCGGCATAGATTGGGACGGTGCCGTGTCGAAGGTCCTTGCCGACACATTGACTCCCTACCGTGCCCAAGCCCTGGAGACACTGCAGGATGTTCCTGTGTGGGTCATCAGGGACGGCAAAGTGGTGGGAGGACGCAAGCACAGCCTGATGGAGGTCGGCCGTGGAGATGCCTTCAGATATATGCTGCGCAACCATTTCGGGGATCTGCGCCGCAGCGAGGCTGTGATAACATGGGCCGCGCGTCCCGAGGCTGTACCTCTGGCGCTTCAGGCAGCTCCGGTGCAGGCTTATGCGGTATACCGGCCGGACCGGCTGGAAAGACCTGGCCTTACGGAGACCGGTGCCGGGGACGAGATGCCTTCGATGTACCGCTGGGCCCTGAAGACCAACCTGCTCTACGATGCCATCCTGATGCCGTCGCTTGAACTGGAATACCTTATAAATGAAAAGTGGTCTGTAGCGGCGATAGGCGATGTGGCCTGGTGGAGCATCAAGCCCAGGCACCAGTACTATCAGATAGCTACGATATATCCAGAAGCCAGATGGTGGTTCAAGACAAAGAATCCATGGCACGGACACTATCTGGGCATGTATGCCGGAGGCACATGGTACGACCTGGAGAACGGAGGACGCGGCTACAAGGGTGAAGGCGGTTTTGCTGGCATAAGCTACGGATACATGTTCCCGGTCGGAAGGAATCTGTCCCTGGAATTCGAAGTCGGGGTCGGCTACCTGTATACCGAGTACGAGGAATATCTGCCTGTCCCCTACGAGGGTACCACGCACTATGTCTATCAGCAGACATCTGCGCTCAACTATGTGGGGCCGCTCAAGCTCAAGTTCTCCCTGGTGTGGAGGTTCTGGGACATCTATAAAAAAAGAGGAGGTGCGCGATGAGGACCATGTGGAAATATATGACGGCAGCGGCATTGACGGTCATCCTCGTTTCCGGGTGCAGGAAAGAGCTGTGCTACGATCATCACCTGCACGGTCTGTCAGTCAAGGTCAATCTGGTATCTGACTGGGAGCTGGAATGGGAGAGGATGTACGGGTATGACTGGGAGGAACTGTGGGAGGAGGAATGGATGGAATACGAATCCTACCGTCCGTCGGCGGCTTCAGGTATCAGGGCTGTAGTCTGGCGGCCGGACGGGGCGTCCAGCGAGAGCAACCATGCTACGGAGGGAGGCATGCTGCCACTCTACGAGGGAAAGAACGAGATAATGCTGTACAACAACGATACTGAGTACATAGTATTCGACGGCATGGGCGCTTCCGCCGGGGCCAGGGCTACCACCAGGACCCTTACCCGCGGAGGATTTACAGACCTGCATGAAGGGGAGAGGACAGTCACCGCCCCGGACCAGCTGTTCGGGTCTTACATCGAGGAGTATGAAACGGCCCTGTCCCGTGATACTACTGACCTGGAGGTCACCATGCGCCCGTTGACGTACAAGTATGTCATCCATTACCGGATCACGAAGGGACAGGAGTACGTAGCTCTGGCCAGAGGTGCCCTTGCCGGCATGGCCGAGAGCGTGTACCTCAACGACGGACATACCGGGGATGAGTCCGCTACACTGATGTTTGACTGTGACCTGGTGGATTACGGTGCCCATGCTGCGATAACCAGCTTCGGCGTACCCAATTATCCGGGACATCACTATACCAGGGCTGACGGTTCGGAGGCCAAGTACACCCTCAGCCTGCAGGTAAGGCTGCGCAACGGGGAGATCCCGGATGACTTCGTCTTCGATGTCACCGACCAAATCAACCAGCAGCCCAGAGGCGGAGTGATAGTCATCGACGGAATAGAGATCGAGAGCACAGGAGGAGGCGAAGGAGCATTCGATGTCGAAGTGGACGGATGGGGCGACTACATCGACATCGAACTGCCCCTGTAACATACCGCCCGGAGCAAATAAAATATGGATAATATCGCAATATAAAGGTAGAAAATTACAAATCAACAAATTACACTTCTATTATGAAAAAGATTTTACTAACCCTCTCGGCAGCCGCCCTCGTCCTCGCAAGCTGCGCAAAGATCGAGACAGTCAAAGTGGACGAAAACAGAGCTATCAGCTTCTCCAACTTTGTAAACAATCCGACAAAAGCAGTAACAACTGTGGAAACAATTTCTAGCTTTTATGTTTTCGGAAACTATGGGGCTGATTGGTCTGGTCAAGCATTTGACAATGAGATAAATACAGCTGTGTATTATTGGCAGCCAAGCGTTACATATCATTTTGGGGCATATGCTGACGGTGATGGCAATAAGATAGGGAATGCTACTTATGATGCATCGACAAACACATTGACTTTCCCTAATTATACACCGGATGATTCAAAAGACTTGGTCGTAGCTACAGCAGAGCATACAACAGATGATGATGTAAGTAATGAACCAAAGGTTGCTTTGACGTTCAAGCATATGCTGAGCCAGATTAAACTGACTTTTACAACAGATGATGCTGCTACATATGGCCTAACCATCAAGAATGTAAAAATAAATGGAGCAGTATCTGTGGCAACTGGAGAATATGATGCAACGAATGCGACATGGGTAGAGCCTTTTACTAATAATGGTTACGTATATGAAGAATTTAATGAAGGAAAGGTTATATCATCTGGAGTTTCGGCAAGTCAGGTTAAATTCGTTATACCTCAAAATGGAACGGACCAACTTAGTGTAACATTCACTGCGGAAATAGCAGGAGGAGAGATTCCTAATACTTCTACTACTCTAACCAAGGAATTTACAGCAAATTTGGGTCATTCAATTGCTGATATTGAAGCAAATGCCTGGCAGAATGGTTTCTGCTATAATTACACTGCAAAGATCTCAGTAAAAAATATTGTGGAAAATCCGGATGAATTATACCCGATTGTGTTTGAACCTAGTGTTGACGATTGGGTGGATAAAGGCAATGTTGACGTCACACCTGCCCCTCAGAATTAAGGTAACTAATACTTAAAATAGCACGGTATACCGGCCGGGCGGGGTTGAATGTCCCCTCCCGGTCCCTAAACGGTCCGGACCTCCGGTTTGGATGGCCGGCCAAAACCCAAAAGGATGAAAGCACGACTCAACATATCATTGACATTGGCTGCTGCTTGTCTGTGCAGCCTGTCCTCCTGCGTGTCCATAGTGAGCGGAGACGGGACCGGTGATACTGCCATATCCTTCGCAACCCCCTCCGCCGATACCAAGGCAGCAGTGGAAGGAGGAGCATTGACCAAAGGCTCGTTCCTGGTCTGGGGCGGGTATCGTGATGATGGTTGGACGGTAAATGCCACCAATGTGTTCAATGGTGAAACTGTAACAGGCATCGGAGGTACATGGAACTACACCGGCGGCACCCGCTACTGGGTCGCAGGCAAGACCTACGACTTCTACGCCGTCTATCCTGCCGGCATCTTCAGCGGACAGTCCGGAACTTCCACAGAGACCCCATCCGTCTCCTGTTCTTCCGACGGTACTGTCACCATAAATAACTTCGACGCCTCAGCCATAGGAGCAGACGCTGTGGACCTGATGACTGCATCCGCCATAGGCATAAATGCAGATACTAATAATGGTGCGGTGCGGCTGTCTTTCAAACACGAACTGGCCCGTGTGAACTTTACTGTCGTTTCAGAAGGCGATGCCTTGACCATCAGCGATGCAAAGCTGTACGGCATCAGCCATACAGGCAGTCTCAAAAAAGAGGATTGGACGTTGCCAGAGGACACAAATACAGCTGAAAACACACCTTTCAAAACAGACGAACCAATAATCATTGATGGCACCAAAGATCACTTGCTCTTCGGTGGAGACCTGTTGCTGCCTCCCCAAACATTGTCTGATGGGGCGATTTTGGCTTTCAGCTACCAATATGAAGGTGAAGGTGATACGGATTCGCACAGCGTAACTCTTTATGTGAAGACGACAAATGTTGCAAAATGGACAGCTGGCCAGCATTACAACTACCGCATCAGTATCCCGCAGAATCCTGTAGATGTTACTCTGGATGTAACAGTGAAAGACTGGGTAGAACAAGACTTTACAGTAACCTGGTAAACAGATGTAAAAGAGATGAGCGCAAGTAAAAACATTATAGTTTTAACCTTAGTCGGTCTTTTTTCACTATCGGCATGTGAAAAAAGCACATCCTTTGGTGTGGAAGACAGTGTCACTGTTACCCTGAATATCGGAACTGTAGAGAAAAATCCATACACAAAGGCAAGTCTGGATGTGTCTCAATATGAAGGTATCCGAACATTACGAGTCATCGTTACCGATGATAACAAGACGCAAATATATAAAAATGAGAAGGTAGTATTGGGTACTGATTACCAGAATGCATCAAAGTACCAAGTGAGTCTTACTGATATTCCTAAAGGTGATCTCTATTTCTATGTTATAGCTAATGAGGAAAGTATAGGAAAGGAGTACAACAGCGAAGTCTTGATGCAAAATATATCAAATAGTAAATTGCTCTATAAAGACGAAGAATACTATTATTTCCCCAGAAAAGGACAGGATATAGAAGATAAGGGCCTTCCAATGAGTGGCTGGACTATTGCAACAGTAGACAAGAATAAAACGAACGTTGCGATAGATCTTGAGCGTGCTGTTACAAAAATTTCTTTTAGGGTCGAGAATGCAACAGATGGTGAGATTACATTGCAGACAGTTGAATTTGGAAAATTTTTCGGTGATCGATTCTATGTATTTCCGGAAGCCCAGCTGGATGTCCCCGAAGATGCTAAATATAAGAATCAGTCGTATAGTGAGATAGATTTAGCAATAAGTGCCAGGACTATCAGTGATCCGCTTTCACTATATCTATATCCGACTTATGCTTATACAGAAGGAGGAACGGACAACCCTTATACTGTTGCAATAACAACTGACGTTGAATATCCGCCGCAGGTATTCGCGCCTAATGTAAATTCATTCCGACGCAATACTCAAATCAATATCCTTGCGCGCATCACGACAACAGCAGGCATTACGCTCGATTTTAATGTAACAGACTGGGATTCCTACACTGTAGATGTTCCTGATTTCAAATGATGAAACATAATTGTATGAAGACCTTATATTTCATAATAAGCTGTGTATCCTCTCTGTGTTTTTTGGCAGGATGTACATTTAAAGAATTTGTTGATCCATCCGGAAAGGTAGTCGAAGGACAGCCAGTCTGGATAACACTACGTTTTGATGTACAAAACAGTCCTGTGTATACACGTGCAGCCCAGGAAACACGCTATGAGTACCGTGTGGAAAATTTGTACGTGCTTGTATTTGACTCCAACGGTAACCGTATT
Source organism: uncultured Bacteroidales bacterium (assembly GCA_944326245.1). Lineage (GTDB taxonomy): Bacteria > Bacteroidota > Bacteroidia > Bacteroidales > UBA932 > Coprenecus. The sequence continues at coordinate 40,082 of CALVDF010000019.1, read as the reverse complement.
CCAACGACAGATGATAGTGGTAACGACAACTCGTTTTTTGCAGACCAGTCAGGATTGACAGTAAATAATGGGGATAACTCGTCTTCTGGTTCTGTAACTTTTAAAACCTCGACTGCAAACGATGCCCGCATAGTTGGTGTTGCCAATCTACGTACTACCAGCACTAGTACAGCATATGACCTTGAGCTATCAGACCTCCAAGGAATCAAAACAATTGACGAACTGGAAACTCTTGTAATGACATTGCAAAGTGAGAATTCTGTGGAGCGTGGAGCTCTTTTCATGATGACTGGCTATGCGGAAGATGAAAAAGGAAATAATGTCATAACGATTACTGGAGAAGAAGGCGGTTCTTCCACTCATGGATATGCTCTGAAGTTGCGTCGTACCGATGCAAAAGTGACAGTGAACGTTACATCATCGCCATCCAATGCTGCATGGACCCGCTTTGCCTTTGAACCCAAGACATGGCGGGTAATGCGTGTCCCCAACCAGTCATTATTGCTGCCGTACGAGAAATCCGGTATAGACGGGGTCTGGTTGGATAATGAAGGCCTGGACTGGGATGCAGGGCGCATATCCGGTATAGATAAAAATGAAACAGCTTATTTCGATACTGAACCGCGCCCGTTTGAACAGATGACGACAAAGGAGGTGGACAATACTAAATATTATACAGGGGGCAGTTTCGTTTTTTACATGCCTGAGAACCGAAAGCGTTTTAAAGAACAGATTACAGAAACAGATAAAGCAAAAGCATATTCACTGCGTGACGAAAGCAATACTGTAAGCGGTAATTACCCAGAAAAGCCGGGTCAAGTGTATGAAAATACAGATTTTAAATATGCCAATGATAATTCTACCTATCTGATTCTGACAGGACGTCTTTCTTACGTAGATGCCATGAATTATCAAGTAAATGCAGATCTGCGTTTGATTATTCATTTGGGGTATGTAAGTGGCAATGCCAACGATTATGATACAAAACGGAATGGACATTACACATATAATATTACTGTAAAAGGAATTGAAGACATAGTTGTTGAGGTTACCAATGCTGATGGCGATGATGAGGTGAGGCCTGGATATGAGGGGGATGTTGTATACAGCAACAACAGTGTTTTCGAACTGGATTCTCATTATGACCGTTGTTTGCTTGAAATACCACCGTCGCAGGTCTCCGAACAGATGACATGGGGCGTAAATACTCCGTTCAGTTCAGGAGTCCATAAAGTAGGAAGTACGTCTTATAGCGGAGTGGAAGATTACAAGTGGATAAAATTTGCCATAAATAAATTACACGGCAAGCCACATGGCGAATATGTAAAATATCCCGGTGACCAAAAATACAATGCTGAAACTCCAGACCCAGATGGATTGCTTGATGTCGATCAGCTGATAAATTACCTTAAGGAGATCAAAAAAGGAGATCCTGACATGAAATCTCTTCTTGCCGACAATGTGCCTTCCGGCAATCAGCATATATGTATAACGGCTTTCGTAGATGAGAATATATATATTGCTGATCCAAGACAACCAGGAGCTACAGAAGATCTTGCCCTTTGGAAAAAAACCGTTGATCTTGACAATCGTCAATTGCATATTCTTATTCCCTTCGATGATGGCAGTGGTAACAACAAAGATGTAGTATATAGTCCAGATGGCAATTCCAGTGTGGTAAACTCACTTTATACTTTTACCCAGAAGGCTATCAGGACTGTTTATAATGCCAATGATTCTGAACTAAACACTGCATGGGGACTTGAATCTGTAATGGAGGCTAATGAAGGAGATGCGAATGGAGGCCGTCTTCCTGTAAACGCAGGCGACAGTTACGGTGGTAATGATACTAGAAACGGACGAGACAACACGCTTAGAATTCTTTTAGGAGAGAATTATGCGACCAGTCCAAAATCTCTGAAGTGGACTGATGTTATCGAGACATCTACGCGTTACGGCCTTAAAGACAGTTATAAGAAAGCGGTATATGCATGTCTGTTGCGTAATCGTGATCTGAACGGAGATGACTTAGTCCAAGCTAACGAAGTCCGCTGGTATCTCGCGGCCATTGACCAATTGACAGATATATATCTGGGAGAATATGCCTTGGACGAGGCTTCACGACTTTATCCGGCAGATAGACCTGGGGGTAACAGTGTATATTGGCACTATACATCCAGTTCCTATAATGAGAGTGACGGTGCTCCTTGGGTTTTGTGGGCAGAAGAAGGTGCTTCACGTGGCAGTTTCTCAACATCACGAGGTATAAATTATAATGGAGAGAATTATGCTTACCGTTGTATAAGGAATTTAGGTATCGCGCTTGACGATGTGACTACTAATCCGGAGGATTTGGTAGTTGTCAATGAGAATGCAGATGGTACCTACACAATAGACCTTTCCCGTATGAATCCGAAGGCACGCCGCACCAACCTCGAGACAACATCACTTCCTGCACACAATGAACGAAGCGATAACAACAGACCGTATGAAGGTTTTGTGGTAAGTAATGACATATCACCAGAACCAGAGTTTCGTGGGGTAAATGCCGGTTGGCTTAACGGGTATGATCAAACAGATATTATTTGGGATAATACTTATGTGTGGAATTATTTTCAAACAACAAATCCTTGCCCTCAAGGATATCGTGTGCCCAATCAACGTGAGTTGTTGATTGTGTCAACGCGTATGTCAGCAGAGAAATGGCCGACCCGAAGTGTTACTGTTACCTGGTGGCAATGGGATAGGTGGCGTTACGAAGAAGTTAGTGGGGATAGAACTGAGCAGCCACCTTATTATATTAGTCAGACAGCCTTTTCGATGGATGGACAGTCTCCATATTCTTCTACTCGTGATGGATTTTTGTGGGCTCCGAACGAAAAAAAATTCTTTTTACAAAATAATACTGGTGAAAAGGGATACGTTCGTTGTGTAAGGGATACTGATATAAATTAAGTTTGGGTCCCATTTCCTTCCGGATTTATTCCACACCGCCCACAATTTGGCATTTAGTGGGCGTTGTGGAATCGCCTTTTCTGTCCGGGTTCTGCTAGGGATGTGTCTGGGGGACATTTCGTTTTTCGGGCATTGCCACACCGCCCACAATTCGTCGTTTAGTGGGCGTTGTGGAATCGTCTTTTCTGCCCGGGTCCTGCGAGAGACGTGTCTGGGGGACATTTCGTTTTGCGGGCATTGCCACACCGCCCACAATTCGTCGTTTAGTGGGCGTTGTGGAATCGCCTTTTCTGCCCGGGTCTTGTGAGAGATGTGTCTGGGCGGTATTTCGTTTTTCGGGCATTGCTACACCGCCCACAATTTGGCGTTTAACGGGCGTTGTGGAATCGCCTTCTCTGCCCGGGTCCTGCGAGAGACGTGTCTGGGGGGTATTGCGTTTCGCGGGCATTGCCACACCGCCCACAATTCGGCGTTTAGTGGGCGTTGTGGCTGCAGTAGTAGCTGCAGTAGTGGCTGCGTGGCTGCAGATACCCCGGAACGGTCCGCAATGCACAATTGAAAGAGGCAGGCCGGAAGCTTTCGGGCTTCGGGACCTGCCTCTTCTGTAAGGTGTGAGTAAGGTTGTTGGTGTGTTTGATTACTTGCGGGCGGAGCTGTGGCGGTAGCCGGCTTCGAGGGCTGCGAGGTTCTTGTCCACTATGTCCTGGCCCTTGCGGGAGAACACTTTGGCGACTGCGTCCCTGACTGTATCGTAGCTGAGGTCCAGCATGGGTATGGCGGCTCCGAGGAGTACCATGTTGGCTGCCTGCGAGGGGGCTCCGGCTTCCTTGGCCAGGGCTTCCACATCGAGCATTACGGTGTGGGGCATGGCCTGGAGGTGGGCGTAGATCTCTTCCTTCTCAGGATAGTTGGGGATGTTGACATACGGTACGGAGGAGGTTACGATCCAGCCGTCCTTGGACAGCTCCTGAACGTAGCGAAGGGCTTCCATCGGCTCGAGGGACATGATCATGTCCACTTTCCCGAAGGGGATGAGGTCGCTGTGGATGGGGTCTGAGGAGATGCGCAGGTTGCTCTGTACGTCACCTCCGCGCTGGCTCATTCCATGGACCTCGGCCTGCTTGATATGAAGTCCGTTTGTAAGTGCGGCTTCTCCGAGCACTGTGGCGATGGAGAGGATACCCTGTCCTCCCACACCGGCTAATATTATGTCTTGTTTCATAATCGGATTCTGGTTTTAGGGATTGGACATTACTGGTTTTTCTTCTCTCTGGCGTGACGCTTGAATGTCTGGATGCACTCGCGGCGGGGGATCACTACCGATACTCCGGGATATTCGACCTCTTCGCGGATGACATTCTTGATCTCTTCCATGTTCTTTGCCAGGGGCACTACCACGCGGATGTGTGCGGGGTCTACTCCCACTCCGGCGCAGATGCTCTCGATCCTGCCTGTACCGGCAGAGTCCTGGCCTCCGGTCATGCCTGTGGTGAGGTTGTCGGAGATGATGATGACTACGTTGGCATTGGAGTTGACGCAGTCCAACAGTCCGGTGATGCCCGAATGGGTAAAGGTGGAGTCACCTATGACTGCAAACGAGGGGAACTGTCCGGCGTCTGCGGCTCCTTTGGCCATGGTGATGGATGCACCCATGTCCACGCAGGTGTGGATGGCCCTGAAAGGAGGGAGGGCTCCGAGGGTGTAGCAGCCTATGTCGCTGAATACACGGGAGTTCTCATACTCTGCGGCTACCTCGTTGAGGGCAGCGTACATGTCCCTGTGGCCGCAGCCCTGGCAGAGGGCAGGCGGACGGGGTACGACGATGTCGTCCTTGGGGAATGTGTGGTGGGGTGCCAGATGGAGTGCGGCACGCACGCTGTCAGGGGTGAGCTCGCCTGTTCTGGGCAGAAGCCCGGTGAGACGTCCCTCGACCTGGATGTCGGAGCCGATCATGCCGCGGATCTTGTCTTCCACGAAGGGCTGGCCTTCTTCCATGACGATGACGCGGTGTACTCCCGATGCCACCATCTCGCCCACCAGCTTGCGGGGAATGGGGTAGCGGGTGATCTTGAGCACTCCGCAGGGAACTCCGTTGGGGAAGTTCTCCAGCAGGTAGTTGTAGGCGATACCGCAGGCTACGACTGCCAGTCCGGTGTCTTCTCCGGGGGTGAAGCTGTTGTGGGGATCTTCGGCGGAGTCGTGTCCGAATACTTTCTTGTCCAGGATGAGCTGCTCGTTGCGTACCCTCGAGTTGGCCGGGAGGAGGATCCACTGTTTCGGATTGTCCGGGAAATGGATCTTGTTCTGAGGCCTGATGTCCTCGCTGCCGTCGGCTTTCAGGCGGGTGGATACCTCCGCTCTGGAGTGGGCCATGCGGGTGGTGATGCGCAGCAGGACGGGGATCCTCATCTTCTCTGAGTAGTCAAATGCGTCGCGTACCATGTCGTAGGCTTCCTGCTGGCAGGAAGGCTCGAAATAGGGCATCATGGCAAACCGTCCGTAGAAACGGGAGTCCTGCTCGTTCTGGGAGGAGTGCATGGAGGGGTCATCGGCAGCTACGACCACGAGACCTCCGTTGGCTCCGGTCATCGCGGAGTTGACGAAGGCGTCGGCGGCCACGTTCATGCCTACGTGTTTCATGCAGACCATGGCTCTCTTGCCCATGTAGGACATGCCGAGTGCGGCTTCCATGGCTGTCTTTTCGTTGGTGCACCATTTGCAGAAGATGCGGTCTGAGGCCGGGTCGGCCTTCTGACGGTTCTGGATGTACTCGGTGATCTCCGTGGAAGGAGTGCCGGGATAGGCGTAGACACCGGAGATACCCGAATGAATCGCCGCCAGTGCTATGGCTTCATCGCCTAGTAATAGTAATTTCATAAAAATATGCTTTTTCTATCAATTTTGAAGGAAAGTCAATCTTTAGCTTCAAAATTATAACTAATTATCGGAAATGTCAAAATTTTTTCCGTCAAATTACATAAAGTCATTGAAAATACGTATGTTTGCCCCCGATTTCTGTACAATCATGAAAGTAGCTAAAACTTTGGCAGACTTCGAGTCTGCCCGCAAGTCTCTAGGAGACAAAAAGGTAGGCTTTGTGCCTACAATGGGTGCCCTTCACGAGGGGCACGCGTCGCTTATCCGCAGGGCTGTCGCCGAGTGCGATGCCGTAGTGGTGTCCGACTTCGTCAATCCGACACAGTTCAACAATAAGACCGACTTCGAGACCTACCCCCGCATCCTGGACCAGGACTGCGCCTTCGTGGAGGCTCTGGGTGCGGCCATACTTTTCGCCCCGAGGGTAGAGGACATCTATCCTGCCGGAACGGACTATAATAAGAAGGTATTCGACCTCGGGGGGCTGGACCTCTACGGTGAGGGCCCCCGCCGTCCGGGACATTTCAACGGCATGGCCCAGGTGGTGACCCGCCTGTTCGACATCGTCAGACCCGACAGGGCCTATTTCGGCGAGAAGGATTTCCAGCAGCTGGCCATCATCGAATATTTCGTAAAGAATCTGCACTATCCCATAGAGATCGTGCGCTGCCCGATAGCCCGTGCTGAAGACGGCCTGGCCCTGAGCTCGCGCAACAAGCTTCTGACACCGGCCCGGAGGGCTGCCGCTCCGCATATCTATGCCAGCATCATGAAGACGAGGGATATGGTGGGCAAAATGCCTGTGAGCGAGGCCATCAGGAAGACAGTGGAACTGATCGACGCGCAGCCTGAGCTGAAGACGGAGTATGTGGAAATAATAAATTCACTAAATTTGCGCCCGGTTTCGGACTGGAACGAGGCGGAGCATCTGCGGCTGACATGCGCAGTATATGCCGGAGACGTACGTCTGATAGACAATATAGAACTCAAGTAGTACAATCGGTACAATGTACATAGAAGTAATCAAATCCAAGATCCACAGGGTGACCGTGACAAGGGCAAATCTCGACTACATCGGGAGCATCACGGTGGACAGGGCCCTGATGGAGGCATCCGGTCTCTTCGAGGGAGAGAAAGTATCAGTGGTCAATGTCACCAACGGCAACAGGGTCGAGACATACGTGATCCCGGGGGAGGAAGGCAGCGGAAGCATCGAGCTCAACGGTGCGGCTGCGCATCTGTTTGCCGCAGGGGACATAGTCATCATCATGTCCTATGCGATGGTAACTCCCGAGGAGGCCAGGACCATGCGTCCCAAAGTGGTCTTCCCGGATACCAGAACCAATAAACTCGTCAGGTAGATGCCGGCGGGTAAGCGGATAAGGAAGGTCGTCCAGTGGTCTCTGATGCTGCTGCTGGCCATAGTGCTGCTGTATTTTGCATTCAGGGGCGTGAAATGGGCGGACTTCATGGAAGGTCTCCGCTCCTGCGATTTCAGGTGGATACTCGTCTCGATGGCTGCCAGCATCCTGGCATTTGTGGTCAGGGGGCTGAGGTGGCGGCTGGTCATGCTTCCGCTCAATCCTGCCATCACCCGGCGGGAGGCATACGACGGCGTGACAGTGGCCTATCTCACCAATTTCGCCCTTCCCCGTGCCGGAGAGTTCGCCAGGTGCGGGGTGATTTCATCCACCGGCAAGGCCTCTTTCGAGTCCGTGCTGGGTACGGTGGTGCTGGAGCGCAGCTGGGACATGCTGACCTTTCTGATTGTCCTGGCGGTAGTGCTGCTTGGAGGAGAGGGCGCCTTCGGGCAGTTCGTGTCAGACGAGGTGTGGAAGCCGGCTGTGGATTCCTTTTCCTTCAACATCCTGTGGCTGGTCGGGGGTGTAGCTGCCGTATGTCTGGCTGCATGCATCCTGATGTACCGCTATAGGGAACGTCTGGCGAAGTACAGGCTGTTTGCGAAGATTTTCTCGGTGGCCAGGGGGCTGCTGGGCGGACTTGCAGCCGGACTGAAGATGAAAGGCAAATGGAAGTTCCTGCTGTATACCGTCGTACTGTGGCTGTGCTATTGGACGATGAGCTACACGACCATACTGGCCATACCGCAGGTGGCGGGCCTGACCTGGGCCGATGCCCTGTTCCTGATGGTGGTGGGCAGCCTTGGCTGGATCGTCCCCGTGCAGGGAGGGATAGGTGCATACCATTTCATACTGTCCCTGGCGATGGCTTCCATATATTCCATACCCCAGACGTCGGGCGTGATTTTTGCTACAATCTCGCATGAGAGCCAGGCCCTGACGATGCTGGTATGCGGCGCCATCTCTCTGGGCTCCATATACCTGAAGAAACGGAAAACAGAAAAAACAGTCAGAATATGAAGATTTACACAGTCATAGCTGCAGCATCCCTGATGCTGGCGGTCACTTCGGCGGCATATGCCCAGAAAAGAATGGTGCGCGACGTGGAGTATTTCCCCAGGAGCGAGTTCTATCTGCAGTACGGTACTCCCTCGGTGATGGAGCTGACGACGATCCTGTCTCCGGATTTCCACGACGAAGTCACCAACGGGCAGACGCGCAACCAGAAGTTTTCCGGCATCGCAGGCGTGGGATACAATTTCTACGTCCATCCTCTGGCATCCATAGGCGTGGATTTCGGGTACGGATACGGAAGTACCGATATGTATATGTCTGAGGTCAATGAGTCCGGTCCTGCCGGTGCCCCTGAATATGTCTGCAAGGCTGTCGTGATGGGGTATTCGGTGCATGTGTCGGGATCCTACACATACTGGCAGCGCGGGCCGATGGAGTGCTCTGGGGCCCTGTATCTGGGCGTTACCTATATGGATGAGTCTGTTACCGATGCGGTAAGCGATGAGCTGGTGCCCAACGACCATCTGAATTTCTCGTTCCACATCACAGCCGTAAAGTTCCGCTACGGGGATATGGTCGGAGGTTTTGCGGAGCTGGGATTCGGCTACCGCGGTCTGGTCAATGTGGGGCTGTCCATAAAGATCTGACGCAAGACGTGAGCGGCGGCCCTATTTGAATAGGCCGAACAGGCGGGCGTCGATCTGGTCGCAGACCTGGCAGAAGTCTTCCTTGCGGTCTTCGAACCTGCAGGTGTCCACGTCTACCACGAGCAGTTCCCCCTTGTATTCGGAGATCCACTGTTCGTATCTGTCATTGAGTCCCTTGAGGTAGTCGATGCGGATGCTGTTCTCGTAGTCGCGCCCGCGTTTCTGGATCTGTTCCACCAGGTTGGGGATGGAAGAGCGGAGGTAGATGAGCAGGTCGGGATATCCTACCATCTTCTGCATGAGGGCAAACAGCGAAGAATAGTTGTCGAAGTCGCGGGAGTCCATCAGCCCCATGTCGTGGAGGTTGGGTGCGAAGATCATGGCATCCTCGTAGATGGTGCGGTCCTGGATGACATTCTTGCCGGAGTTCTGGAATCCGACGATGTCTCCCAGCCTCTTGTTGAGGAAGTAGATCTGGAGATTGAACGACCATCTGGGCATATCGTTGTAGAAATCCACGAGATAAGGATTGAAGTCCACCGATTCGAAGTGGGGCTCCCATCCGTAGTGTGCTGCCAGAAGACCTGTCAGTGTGGTCTTTCCGCTGCCTATGTTACCTGCTACCGCTATATGCATGACTTTTCTTGGCTTGATCTTTGTGCAAAAATACGTAAATCTTTGTTATTTTTGCTACATGATACATACATTCTATTTCAATGACCTGCGTACCTGCTGCTATGTGCTCTACGATGAGGACGGCGAGTGCGCGATAATAGACCCGGGCTGCATCAAGCAGTCGGAGAGGGACAGACTGGTGAAATTCATAGAGGAAAATCATCTGCATCCGCGGATGATAATCCAGACACACGGACACTTCGACCACGTGATGGGCAATTCGTTCGTAGCCGCGAAGTGGCATATACCTACCTACCTGGCATCGGCAGACATCCCCCAGGTCCGTAGGGCGGCCTCCTACGGCAGCTATTTCGGATACGAGTTCGAGCAGCCCTCGGAGGACATCAGGGACATGAAGGACGGGGACATCATCAGTGTCGGAAGCATACGCCTCAAGGTACTGGCTTCTCCGGGGCATACGGCCGGAGGAGTGCTTCTCTATGACGAAAAGGACGGCTGCGTGTTTACGGGAGATACCCTGTTCTGCGGCAGCATCGGCAGGACAGACCTGCCGGGAGGGGACTATGACAGGCTCAGCGAGAGCATACGTACGAAGATACTGCCCCTGCCGTCAGATACCAAGGTCTATCCCGGTCACGGTCCGGCCACTGACATAGGGCGGGAGAAGATGACCAATCCGTTTCTGGAAGACATCATAGCCAAAGAGATAGACAGGCAGCAGGCAGCAGCGCAGCCTGTACAGAATACAGAGCAGTAGATGCAGGACAGGGAATACATAGACATCTGCAAGGCTTCGGTCCACAATCTCAAGGACATCTCCCTGAAGATACCGCGTCATGCCCTGGTGGTCGTAACGGGGCTCAGCGGAAGCGGGAAGTCGTCTCTGGCATTCGATACGATCTATGCCGAGGCAAGGCGCAGGTATATGGACACCCTGTCGGCCTACGCCAGGCACTACATAGGGGTGATGGAACGGCCCGAGGTCGAGAGCATCGACGGGCTGAGTCCGACCATCGCCATAGAGCAGAAGAGTACCAACCGCAACCCGCGTTCTACTGTCGGTACCATCACGGAGATCTCCGATTTCCTGCGCCTGCTCTATGCCAGGGCATCCACGGCCTATTCCCCTGTTACCGGAAAACCTATGGTCCGGTATACCGATGCAGGCATCGTGGACCTGATCATGAAAGAGTATGCAGGGCGCAAGTGCATCATCCTCGCACCTCTGGTGAAGGGGCGCAAGGGACACTACAGGGAACTGTTCGACAGTCTGCTCAAAAAGGGCTTCTCCTATGCCAGGGTGGACGGAGAGCTCAGGCAGCTGGGCGACATGGCCTCGGGAGTGGACAGGTACAAGGTGCATTTCATCGAGGTGGTGATAGACCGGGTGGTCCCCAAGGAGGAGGACGGCAAGCGTATCCGTGCGTCGGTACTTGCAGCACTCATGCACGGCAAGGGATCGCTGATGATCCTGGATCCCGATACGGGGGAAGTGCGCCATTTCAGCAAGCATTTTATCTGTCCCGACAGCGGGATTTCCTTCCCTGAGCCGGCGCCCCACACATTTTCCTTCAATTCCCCTGCCGGAGCCTGTCCTGTATGCAACGGTCTGGGTACTGTCCGCAAGGTGGACATGGCCAAGATCGTCCCGGACCCTTCGCTTTCGATAGCCGACGGAGGCATTGCACCTCTGGGCAAGAAGCGGGAGAATGCGGTGTTTACCGTACTGGAGGCCGTGGCCAGGAAGTACGGGTTCTCCCTGTTCGATCCTATCCGCGACATCCCCCAGGAGCAGATGAACATCATCCTCTACGGTTCGGATGACCTTATAAGGGTGGATACCCACGGGGGACTCTCCGAGATGATAACATTCCCCGGACTGCTGTCCAGGTTTGACAATGACCGTGAAGGCGAGGAGGGGGATGTCCCTTCAGTCTATTCGACGGAGGTGGAATGTCCCGAGTGTCATGGGAAGCGCCTCAGGAAGGACTCGTTGTGCTTCAAGATAGGCGGGCTGGATATTGCAGAGGTCAGCGACATGGACATCAATGTACTGTACGGGTGGGTGGATACGGTCAGGGACTGTCTGGACCCGCGGGGAAAGGCGGTGGCTGCGGATATCGTCAAGGAGCTGAAGGAACGCATAGGCTTTCTGGTGGATGTGGGACTGTCCTACCTCTCGCTCAGCCGCAGTACGATGTCGCTCAGCGGAGGCGAGAGCCAGCGCATACGTCTTGCGACGCAGATAGGCTCGAAGCTGGTCAATGTGCTGTACATCCTGGACGAGCCCAGTATCGGGCTGCACCAGTCGGACAATATAAAACTTATAAATTCCCTGAAGCGGCTGCGGGACGAGGGCAATACCGTCATGGTGGTCGAGCACGACGAGGAGATGATGCGCAATGCGGACTGGATCGTGGATATAGGTCCGGGTGCAGGAGAAAAGGGAGGCGAGGTGCTGTTCAGCGGTCCGCCGCAGCTCAAGCTGGATCCGGCGTACAGGCTGCCTGAGGGCCTGCCTGTGATAGACCGGGAGGACAATGGAGGGTTGACCTTCGAGTATCTCAGAGGGACACTCCAGATAGCGGTGCCGGCGTACCGGCGTCCTGGTAACGGGAAGTTCCTGACTCTGCGCGGGGCGACTGGCAACAACCTCAAGGATGTGGACATCAGCATCCCTCTCGGGTGCATAGTGGGCATAAGCGGGGTCAGCGGCAGCGGCAAGTCATCGCTGATCAACGATACGCTGATGCCGGTGATAAGCAACAGGCTGTACAGGTCCAAGTACAATGTCCTGCCGTACAGGTCTCTGGAAGGACTTGAAAATATAGACAAGCTGGTGGAGATAGACCAGTCCCCCGTGGGACGGTCGCCCAGGTCCAACCCTGCGACATATACCGGCGTGCTTACCTACATCCGCAATCTGTTTGCCGAGACTCCGGATGCGAAGATCCGGGGATTCAAGTCCAACAAGTTTTCCTTCAATGTCAAGGGCGGACGCTGCGAGGCCTGCAAGGGAGCCGGGGTGGAGGTGATAGAGATGAACTTCCTGCCGTCGGTGACTGTTACCTGCAAGGAGTGCCACGGCAAGCGCTTCAATCCGGACGTGCTTGCGGTGAAGTACAAGGGAAAGAGTATCAACGATGTGCTGGAGATGACCATCTCCCAGGCCGTGGAGTTTTTCGCTCCTGTGCCGTCGATAGCCCGCAAACTCAAGACTCTCGAGGACGTGGGACTGGGCTATATACGCTTGGGACAGTCCTCGCTGACTCTCAGTGGAGGTGAGAACCAGAGGGTCAAGCTGGCTTCGGAACTCTCCCGGCAGGAGACAGGCCGTACGCTATATATTCTGGATGAACCTACGACTGGCCTGCATTCGGAAGATATAGCCGTACTCATGGGGGTACTTCAGAGACTGGCCGAGGGCGGCAATACAGTGGTGATCATCGAGCACAATCTGGATGTACTCAAGTCGGTCGACTATCTCATAGACATGGGACCGGCAGGAGGCAGGGACGGAGGACGCATAGTGGCGCAGGGCACTCCTGAGCAGGTCGCAGAGGATCCGGCTTCAGTTACGGGTCCGTATCTCAAAGAGTTATTAAAACACACAACTATATGATAACAGTGTATTGTGACAGCCTTCAGGGCTTCTATGACTGCTCTCCTGGCATGACGGTAGGTGAGCTGGCCCGCAAGATCGATACGGGATGCAGGTATCCTGTAGTGGCTGCGCTGGTGGACAATATGCTCAAGGAGCTGTCCTATCCCATATATTCGTCCCATACGATCAAATTCCTGGATTTCACTTCCTCGGACGGCAGGAGGACGTATACCCGTTCCCTGTCGTTTGTCCTGCAGAAGGCAGCAGTGGATCTGTGTCCGGACCTGTTCCTGTTTCTGGACTACACTCTGCCCAACGGGCTGTACGGGGAGCTCCGCCGCAAAACCGGAGACCGGACGTACGAGACTGTGCCTGCCGGTGCGGAAAGGGTAGGGGCTCTTCGCAGAAGAATGGCGGAGATCGTCGCTGCGGATATTCCGTTTGAGAAGAAAAAGATGCCCAATGACGAGGCAGCCGCCCTGTTCCGCCGCAACGGACGTCCGGAGAAGGCTTCCCTGGTGGCCGATATGGAGAAGTTTTTCGTTTCCGTGTATTGGCTGGACGGCTATGCCGATACGTTCTACGGTCCTCTGCTGGAGCGGACAGGCGCGATTGACGTCTTCGATCTGATTCCGTATGGTGACGGGTTCTGCCTTCAGGCTCCGTCTGCGGCCGATCCGTCCGTGATCTCTCCCTACAAGTATCAGGACAAGCTCAGTGCCGTCTTCAAGGAAAATTCCAGGTGGTGTTCCATTCTGGGAGCCCACGGCATAGGCTCGGTCAACGAGTCCATAAAGCGTGGCGAAGCCAAGGACCTCATAGCTGTGGCGGAGGCCCTGCACGAGCGCAAGTATGCCATGATAGCGGACAGGATATACGAGAAGCGGGACACTGTCAAGCTGGTGCTTATCGCAGGCCCTTCGAGCAGCGGCAAGACCACTACGTCCAAGCGTCTGGCGATGCAGTGCAGGGTGCTTGGGCTCCGTCCGCTGGTGATAGCCATGGACGATTATTTTCTGGACAGGGACAGGACGCCCAGGGATGAGCACGGGGAGTATGACTTCGAGAGCATATATGCCCTGGACCTTCCGTTCCTCGGGGCACAGCTCAACGACCTGTTCGACGGCAAGGAAGTCGAACTGCCCAAATACGATTTCGTCAAGGGCAGCAGGGTGTTCGACGGCAGGAAGATGCAGATGCACGAAGGGGATATCCTCATCATGGAAGGTATCCATGCCCTCAATCCTGAGCTGACCAAGCATGTGGACGGAAAGAAAGTGTTCCGGGTCTTCGCGTCGGCCCTCACATCCCTGTCCGTGGATGAGAACAACTACATCTCCACTGCCGACAACCGCCTGCTCCGCCGCATGGTGAGGGACAATTTTTCGAGAGGCATCACTCCCGAGGATACCATCCTCAGGTGGAAGAGTGTAAGGGCAGGGGAAGAAAAGAATATTTTCCCCTATCAGGAAAATGCAGATGCAATGTTCAATTCCGCCCTGCTTTTCGAGCTGCCGCTGCTCCGTTATTACGCTGAACCTCTGCTCGAGAGGATACCTCCCCTTTCGGAAGCCTATTCCGAGAGTGTGAGGCTGCTGAAATTCCTGTCCTACATAACCCCGTTGACTCCGGACGAGATAGAGTGCATCCCCCCCACTTCGGTGATGAGGGAGTTCATAGGCGGAAGTACATTTGAATATTAGTGAGAAGGCTACCTGAGCCAGTTCTCCGGATTCTGCTTGTCGGTCCCTTTCCAGAGCTGGAAGTGCAGTTCGGCGTTGCCGTCCTCGTTGAGACTGATTTCACCGATTTTTTCCCCGGTAGAGACTTTGTCGCCTCTCTTGACGTATACCCTTTTGAGCTTGCAGTAGAAGGTGAAGTATTCACCGTGCTGTACCAGTACGCACTGGTCGTATCCAGGCATGACGAGTATCTGCTTGACGACTCCGTCGAAGACTGACTTTGCGGTGCTGCCTGCAGTGGCGGATATGTTTATGCCGTTGTTGTAGGGCATCTTGAGATTCTTGAATACCGGATGGTAGTTCTGTCCGAATTTCTGGATTACCACGCCGTTTACAGGCCAAGGGAGCTTGCCTTTGTTTTCCCCGAATTTTGCCGAAAGGGCGTAGTCTACGGCCTCTCCCTCACCTGCTTTCTGCTTGCGTACGGCTTCGGCGAGTATCCGCTCTATTTCCTTGTTGAGCCGTTCCACTTCCTTGCGCTTCTGCTCCAGGTCGCGCTTCATGGATTTTTCCTGTCTGGACAGTTTGACCACCATAGAGTTTGCACGCCGTTCCTCTGCACTCAGCTCGTCCCTTTCCTTCTCCCTTTGGGCTTTGGCCTGCATGGAGTTCTCACGCAGCTGTCCGAGACGTGCGTTTTCCAGTTCCAGATCCAGCTCCGTCCGTTTTATGGCTTCTGCCTGTTGCCTTACTGTTTTTGATATGTTCTTGAGGTAGGACCAGCGCCTCATGCCCTGGTTGATGTCCTTGCTGGACAGGATATACATGAACCAGACCTTGTTGTCCCTGGTCTTGTAGGCTCCCAGAACCAGGTCCGCGTGGTATTTGCGGAGAGTGTCCAGCCGGTCGTTGAGGCGGTGTATCTGGGCATTGGTGGATGATATCGAGCGGTCGTACCCGTCGATCTCCGAGTCCAGGCGGTCTATCAGCTTTTTGCGGGTATCCAGCTTCTGTCGGGTGAGGATCAGGGTGTTGAGGCTCTCCTTGCGCTTTTTGGATGTGGTTCCCAGCTGCTTGTCGATGAGAGCTATCTCCTCTTCCAGCTGTTTCTTCCGTTCCTGATGCTCCTTGACGTCCTGGCCCATGGCCGGAAGACACAGCAGGAAAGCCATGACTATGATGATTGCCGATCTCATTTCTGTCCTGCTTCTTTTCTGCGTTCTGCTATTTTCCTGTCGAGTCCCATTTCCGGATCTATCTTGTCGGCGTTGCCCCAGTAAAGGAAAGCCAGATTGTATTCCTTGAGTGCAAACAACGCTTCGGCGTAGTGGTCCAGGATCACTGCGCTCTCCTTGCCTCCGTACACCATGGCTTCCTTGAGATATTTCTTGGCCTGTTCGTAGTCCCCGGTAAGGTAGAGCAGCCAGCCGTAGGTATCGAGGTAAGTAGAGTTCTCTGGTTCGTTGAGCACAGTCTTGCGGCTCATTTCCAGTGCCTTTTTGAGATTGCGGCCCTCTTCGCTGAGATAGTAGGCGTAGTTGTTGAGTATGGGGCTGTAGTTGTCGTTGATCTTCAGGCCCTTTTCATAGTAGGAGTAGGAAAGGCGCCTGTTGCCCAGCTCGTGGTACAGGTCCCCGAGGGAACCGTAGCAGTTGATCAGCATTGGGTGGTCGTCCGGTGCCTCCTTCAGGATGCGCTCGTATGTCTTGACGGCATTCTGGAGGTCTCCGTGCTGCCAGTAGGCCACAGCCAGCACCTCCTTGAGCGTGAAGTCGTCAGGAAAGGCCTGTACAGTGGCGGATGCGGCCTGTATCAGGCTGCTCCAGTCCTTCAGGTAGTAAAGCTGTCCGAGCAATGCCGAATGTGCCGACTTGACATCAGGGTGCAGGCTTACGTTGCGTCTGAGAAGTTCCAGGCCATAGTCTACGCTGTCTACTGCTATGAAGTAGGTGCCGGACATCCCGAGTATGGCGGTATCGGTAGGGTGGGCCTCCAGAGTGCATGTGATCATGGTGTCTACCTGAGGCTTGAAGAGCGGTACCATACCGGACGGAAAGACCACTTCGTTGATGTAGGTGGCTTTCATTTCCGGATTCATTTCAGGGCATGAAAGGAAGATGTCGATGTTTTTGAAGTAGTAGTAGAAGTTGCGGTTCATCCTGTATACTTCGGCAATGCCGAAATAGGCCGGGATGAAGTCTGGGTCCAGGTCCAATGCCCTCCGGTAGTAATGCAGGGCGGTGGAATCGTCGTATTTGGACTTGTATATGTCGCCAAGCATCAGGGCTGTACGTGCTGACGGAAAGTCTTCGTCCATCCTCAGAGCCACGGCTTCCGCTTCGCTGTATCGGTTCTGTCTGGCCAGAATCTCGTAGCGTGCGTTGCATGTGAGCTCGTTGACTCCGCGCAGCTGTTCGATCTTGTCCAGATTGTCCAGAGCCTCGTCCAGCCTGCCTGCACGCAGCAGCAGGTCTATCAGTTCGTAGTAGTAGTCGCTTTTCGACGGGTGGTCCGCTATGAGGCTCCCGTATATGCTTACGGCTATGTCGTTTTCCCCTATGTTGGCGTAGAGGCGGGCCATGGTCAGTCTGTACCATGTGTTTTCCGGAGAGATGACCGAAGCGCGGTCAAGCAGGCTCATGGCTTTGTCTGTCTCGTTGCGGTTGAGGTTGATGATGGCCAGATAGTACATGGCCGCATCATTCTGAGGGTCCAGACTGATGCACTTTGTCAGGCATGACTCGGCCGCCTGGTATTGGCCGGCGCAGAACATGCGTACTCCTTCTATATAATAGTCTCCGGCACTGACTGAGTCTCTCTTTTCGGCTGTTGCCACTCCGGTGGCCAGGATCAGTACGGAAATGAGGGACAATACGGATTTGATAGATGCAGATTTCATGTAAATAAAAAGTATCTGCAGACAAAGATACAATATTCGAGCCGAAGATGCAGCAATTTGATTTATTTTTGCATCTAACTAAAAGGCACCAGAATGTCATCAGGCAGTATTGACCTAAGTACCGAAGAAGGGTTGGTCCGGGGTTGTATCCGGCAGGACAGGAGGGCTCAGAGAGCTTTGTACGAGAGGTATTCTTCTCGTATGTTTCTCGTGTGCATGCGGTATGCCAATGACA
Source organism: uncultured Bacteroidales bacterium (assembly GCA_944326245.1). GTDB lineage: Bacteria > Bacteroidota > Bacteroidia > Bacteroidales > UBA932 > Coprenecus. Next base: position 22,172 of record CALVDF010000019.1, on the reverse strand, counting down.
GGGATGAAGCCCAGGATCTTCTTCAGGAAGGGTTCATGACGGCCTTTTCGAAGATCTCGACATTCAGCGGGGCAGGTTCTTTCGAAGGATGGCTCCGCAGAATATTTGTCAATACGGCTCTGATGCGCCTCCGCAAGGGGGATGTCCTGAAGGATGCGGCGGGAGTGGATGAACCTGCGGCCCGCAGCATAAGCAGCCCGGACGACATACTGGCCGACATCGGCGGGCAGGATATTGTCCGGATGATCCAGCAGATGCCGGAAGGATTCAGGACGGTGTTCAATATGAATGTGCTGGAAGGATATTCCCACCAGGAGATAGCACAGAAGCTGGGAATATCGGAAGGCACTTCCAGATCGCAGCTCAGCCGGGCCAGGACATGGCTTCAGGAAAGGTTGCTTGAAAGGAGGAACAGAAAATGAAAGAAGAACTATTTGACAGGAAGGTAAAGGAACTTCTCGATTCCTGCTCCGAGGCTCCGGCTCCGGAGGTCTGGGACAGGATTGAGTCAGGCCTGAACCGTCGCAGAAGGCATGTGATGTGGAAGAGGGTGCTTTATTCTTCTGCCGCCGCCGCAGTGGCGGCCGGTCTCTTTGCCGTATCGATGCTGCAGTGGCGACAGCCTGCCGGGCCGGCCATGGTGGTGCAGGTGGCAGAGTCTTCCTCACCTTCAGCGGAGGAGGCCGGTACACTCAGGAGCGTATTGGAACGCATTGACCGTTCGTCAGCTCCAGTTGCCCATGCCGTGATGCTTGAGGGACGGGACGGCAGAGTGACGGTCCGTCCGTCGGAGCTGAGGGTTGCCGGCAGTGTGGATATCAGCAATGCCGTAGGACTCTCTGATGACATTCCGGTGTCAGGCAACAGTCTTCCTTCGATTTACGATAACCCGTCGGTGGTAGAGGACAATGTGGCCCTTGTGTCGGACGAAGGTCGGGTCAGGGAGAAGAGAGGGTCCGGACTGTCTCTGTCGGCCGGAGGAAATCTCTCCCCCACAAGCGCGACAGGCAATGTGGACTTTTCTCAGCCTAACTATTCATGGGGGGCTGACGGCAGTGCGACATCAGCCGGTATCGGGATTGTCCCCATCTCTGAACCCAAGCACTATTTCCCTGTTTCAGTAGGACTTGAGCTGAAATATTCGTTCCTGGATGACAGGTTGGGAGTCGGACTGGGTGTCAACTATACATTCATGCACAGCAGTTACGAAGCGTTGGTGGACCGTCCGTACCAGGCTTCCGTCGAGCAGTCGCTCCATTATCTCGGTATCCCTGTCAATTTCTATGTGAATATCCTGTCAAACGAACGTCTGGCATTCTATGCCAATGCCGGCTGCATGGTAGAGCGTGCTGTAAGGCTTTCTTATGACGTGACAGACCTGAATTCGATGGAGACCCAGTATTCTGGCAAGGCTCACGGGGTGCAGTGGTCTGCCAATGTGGGTCTGGGTCTGGAATACCGTTTCCTGGATTTCATGGGACTGTATGTCGATCCCCGTCTGACGTACTTTTTCGACTGCGGCCAGCCGTATTCCGTCAGGACCGAGCAGCCTCTGCAGTTCAACCTCGAGATGGGTTTCCGCTTCCATATAGGGTCTTGAGTTCCCTGGCCATTCCGGATGCGAATATGAAATCTTCAAGCTCCCTGTTGTCGGAAGCGAGGATGTCGTGGCGTGAGCCTTCCCAGCATTTTTCTCCTTTGTAGATGAAGACGACCTTGTCGCCTATCTCCATGACTGAATTCATGTCGTGGGTATTGATTACAGTGGTAATGTTGTATTCCCGTGTGATTTCCTGAATCAGACGGTCTATCATTACCGATGTCTGCGGATCCAGACCTGAATTGGGCTCGTCGCAGAAGAGGTATTGCGGGTTGAGGGCTATGGCCCTGGCAATGCCGACTCTTTTCTGCATTCCGCCTGACAGCTCGGAAGGATATTTGTTGCCGATATCTTCCAGCCCCACTCTTCTGAGGCAGAAGTCCGCCCTGTCCGATTTTTCCCGGCGGCTCATGTTTGAAAAGAACTCAAGCGGAAACATCACATTTTCCTTTGCTGTAGCAAAATCAAAGAGGGCACTTCCCTGGAACAGCATGCCCATGCGGCTGCGGGTCTTCTTTTTCTCTTCGTCCGGCAGGCGGTTGAAGACTGTGTCGCCGAACATTACCTCTCCTTCTTCCGGAGTCAGCAGTCCGACTATGGATTTGAGCAGGACTGTCTTGCCGGAGCCGCTGGCGCCTATTATCATGGAACATTGTCCCGGCAAGTATTTTACCGATATGTCTTTTACGGCCGGACGTCCGTCGAAATATTTGGAGAGGTGACTTACTGTTATCATAGCATGATGCGTGTGAGTATGAGGTTGAAAATCAGGATAAGGGCACTGGCGACGACGATAGCCTTGGTCGCGCTGCGGCCCACTCCGAGGGAACCTCCTTCGGCCCAGTAACCGTAGTAGGCGGATACGGAGCTGATGATGAAACTGAATACGGCTGTCTTGACCAGACTGTAGGTTATGTAGTATCCGTTGAATGCAAAGCGTAATCCGGTAAGGTAGTCACTGACCTTGATCATTCCGGTAAGTTCTATGAGCAGATAGCCTCCGAGCAGTCCCATTATGAAGCTCATGAGGGTAAGCAGGGGATTGAACAGGGTGGTGGCCATCATTTTGGGCATTACCAGAAAGTTGGCGGAATTGACCCCCATCATCTCCATTGCATCTATCTGCTCGGTTATGCGCATCGTGCCGAGTTCGGACGATATGTTAGAGCCTATTTTGCCGGCCAGGATGAGGCAGACCATAGTGGAACAGAATTCCAGAATGAGGGATTCACGGGCCATGTAGCCGATGTACATCTTGGGCAACAGGGGGGATGTCATGTTGTTGGCGGTCTGGATGACAAGTACGGCGCCGATGAATACGGAGATGAGGGCTATGAGGGGGATAGAGTTGATAACCAGCTTCTCGGTCTCGTTAAAGAACTGTCTGGCCAGCAGTCTCCATCTTTCAGGTTTTCTGAACACCTGTCTCATGAACAGAAGGTACCTTCCGGTCTCATATAGAAAATTCCTGATCAAAATACAAAACTGTTAATAGAAAGCGGTGCCAAAGGTACGAAATTTAGGTTTTTGTTCTTACATTTGCGGCCAAAATTAGTGAGCGTGAGAATATTGTACGACATTGGCATATCGCTTTATTTCCTTGGAGCAAGGGTGCTGGGCCTGTTCAACCACAAGGCTGCGCAGTTTGTTTCGGGAAGAAAAGGCCTTTTCAGAACCATAGGCGAAGGGATGTCGGCGTGCGGGGACAGGCAGACGGTATGGTTCCATTGTTCTTCCGTAGGTGAGTTCGAGCAGGCCAGACCCTTGATTGAGAGATTGAGAAACATGTCCCCGGACAAATTCATAGTACTTACGTTCTTCTCTCCCTCCGGTTATAACCTGAGGAAAGGCTACAAGTACGCCGATGCCGTGTTCTATCTTCCTATGGACACCGGCCGCAACGTGCGCCGTTTCCTGGACCTTGTACATCCGTCGATAGCGATATTCGTAAAGTATGAATTCTGGTACAACTATCTGATTGCGCTCAAGGAGAGAGGGGTGAAGACCTACATCATATCGGCGATATTCCGTCCCGGGCAGATATTCTTCCGCTGGTACGGCTCTTTCATGCGCAAGGTGCTGCGCTGTTATACTACGCCTTTTGTCCAGAACGAGGAGTCCCGCAGGCTTCTGGCCGGCATCGGGGTTGACAATGCGGTCATAGCCGGTGACACCAGATTTGATCAGGTGGAGGCTGTGTGCAGGCACAATGATCTGCACAACGAGGTCATGGAGTCATTTATCGGGGGCCGTCGTGTATGGGTAGCCGGCAGTACATGGGAAGAGGACGAGTCTGTGATAGCCGGGTCCATGAACGGAGTCAGGGAGGCAAAGCTGATTCTTGTCCCGCACGAGGTGCATCCGTCCCATATCGGACGTATACGGAGCATCTTCGCCGGCTACAGGGTAGTGCTGTATTCGGATTGTGCCGGCAGGGACCGTGCCGACTGGGAGCATGAGACAGAAGATGCCGAGGTGCTGGTGATAGATGTGGTTGGACTGCTTTCGAAAATATACAAATACGGCAGCTTCGCCTATATCGGAGGCGGATTTTCAGGCAGCGGTATCCACAATATACTGGAGGCGGCCATCTACGGTTGCCCTGTGATATTCGGCCCCAATTATGAGAAGTTCCAGGAGGCAAAGGATCTCATATCGTTGGGCGGGGCCATCAGCATATCTTCCCGCAAGGATCTGGCTCCGCTTCTGGAACGGTGGCTGCATTTCCCGGAACAGCTTGAACGCCCGTCGCTTGTGTGCACCCAGTATGTGGAAAGCCATCTGGGGGCATCAGATACAATAATCGAACGTATTTTTAAAAACGTGTAATCTTTTTTTAAAAAGACCGGCTGCGTAAATTTTATGCCTTTCCCCTGTTGCATGTTTTGCCGTACGGATCTACCTTAGCGAACGGTAAAACTATGGATTATGAGTGACGGAGGCAGTTTGTACAGGACGTATAGCGCAACGTGCGCAGGTATCGAGGCAGTGAAGATTACAGTGGAGGTTTCGATTACTCCAGGGGTAGGTATCTTTCTGGTAGGGCTTCCTGACAATGCGGTCAGGGAATCCATGTTGAGGGTGACGACTGCCATGCAGCGCAACGGGTATGCCGTCCCGGGAAGAAAAGTGGTGGTCAATATGGCTCCTGCAGACATAAGGAAGGAAGGCTCAGGATATGATGCTGCGATTGCTGTGGCCATGCTGGCGGCTTCCGGTCAGATGTTTTTCCCTGAGCCTGAAAAGTATCTTGTCATGGGAGAGCTGTCTCTGGACGGGAGGCTCAGGAAGGTCAAGGGAGTGTTGCCTGTGGCGGAGCAGGCAGGAGCCATGGGGTTCGGCTGTGTGGTGGTGCCGAGGGAGTCGGCGACCGAGGCTTCGTGGGCCGAAGGAGTACGTGTCTACGGGGTGTCGGATCTGCAGGAGATGGCTGTTGTCCTTGGAGGCGGAAAGGATGCCGATGCATTCCTGGTGCATGGCCGGGAATACTGTCCGTCCGCGGTACATGTAACTTACGATTTTGCGGATGTGGCCGGGCAGCCGTTTGCGAAGAGGGGACTCGAGATAGCGGCCAGCGGAGGGCACAATGTCCTTCTGTGTGGTCCTCCGGGAGCGGGGAAGAGTCTGATGGCCAAGTGTGTGGCTTCGATACTCCCGCCTATGACCAGAAGGGAGGCTCTTGAGACAAGTATGATATATTCGGTGTCGGGACTTTTGAATGAGGAGTCCGGACTCGTTACATGCCGGCCGTACAGGTCTCCTCACCATACGGCAAGTCGGGTGGCGGTTACGGGAGGCGGTGCCAGGGCCATGCCGGGAGAGATATCGCTGGCGCACAACGGTGTCCTGTGCCTCGATGAAATCGCGCAGTTCCCAGCCTCTACTCTGGATGTCCTGAGGCAGCCGCTGGAGGAGGGACGGATAGTAATTTCCAGGGCAAGATACAAGGTCGTATATCCTGCGTCATTCATGCTTGTCGCTTCCATGAATCCGTGTCCGTGCGGTTATGCGGGAGAAGACGACGGACGCTGTACATGTACGCAGGGCATGATCTATAGATACAGGTCCAGGGTCTCCGGCCCGTTGCTTGACAGGATTGACTTGAACATCAATGTGAGAGCGGTGGACGGTGCCGGGATGTCGGCTCTTTCCGGACAGGAAGGCAGCAGGGAGATATCCTCAAGGGTCAGGCAGGCGAGGGATGTACAGCTCAGGCGGTTTGCGGAAGACGGGATATTTACCAATTCGCAGATGCGGCCGTCGCATATAAAGCGCTACTGCCGGGTGGGGATGGAGGAAGAGAAATTCCTCCGCAGGCTCATGGACAGCTATGGCCTGTCTGCGCGCGGGTATGTCAGAATACTCAAGGTGGCCCGTACCATTGCGGATATGTGCGGAGATGAGAATATAAAAATAGATCATATTTCCGAAGCTGTTCAGTACAGATTACAGTAAAATGTGTAATTTTACATATTTTTAAAATGAAATCATGGGAAAAATAGTCATACGCGATCTGTCCTGTCTGCAGGAGTCTGCCAGAGAGTTCCTCAAGCAGACCCAAGGAGTGTCGGTCTATGCTTTCTATGGCTCGATGGGAGCCGGAAAGACCACTTTTATCTCAGCCATCTGTTCCGTGCTCGGTGTGGGAGATGAGGTGGCCAGTCCTACTTTCACGATAGTCAATGAATACCGGGCTGCTGACGGGACTCCGATCTATCATTTTGACTTTTACAGGATTGACAAGTTGTCCGAGGTTTTGGATATAGGGTATGAGGAGTATATCGGCAGTGACGGGATCTGCCTTATGGAATGGCCGGAGAAGATAGAGGAGCTGTTGCCGGAAGACACGCTGCGAGTATCCATTGCCGAGGGTGAGGACGGTTCGAGGATAATTTCCTTTTGATGTCCGGAAATAAACAGGTATGTACAATATGTGGAAATATTTAGTAATCGGCAGCGGACTTGCCGGACTGTATACGGCACACAGGGCATCGGCCTTGGGCCCTGTTCTGGTGGTGACCAAGCGGGCACTGAGGGACAGCAACTCCTATAATGCCCAGGGAGGCATAGCTGCGGTGACGGATATCGGGGATGATCCGGAGATTCATTTTACCGATACTGTCATTGCCGGGCGAGGGCTTTGTGAAAACGATGCCGTGGAAGTGCTGGTACAGGAGGGGCCTCAAAGGATCAAAGAGATTATCGGGGAAGGAATGAAGTTTGATACGGAAAACGGCAAGCTGTCTCTGGGACTTGAAGGAGGACATCACCGCAAGCGCATCCTGCATGCCGGAGGGGATTCGACAGGACGGTATATTACCGAATTCCTCATATCCAAGGTAGAGAATGACCCGAACATTACAGTCAGGGAGAATGTTTCCGTCATCGACTTTCTGGTCAAGGACGGGGTCTGCTACGGGGCCAGATGCTGGGATGAGGAGAAGGGATGCGAGGAACTTATCTACGCTGAGCACACTTTCCTCACCTCCGGCGGTACATCTGCCATCTACACCCGCACGACCAATCCTGAAACCACCATAGGTGACGGTATAGCCATGGCCTACAAGGCTGGCTGCAGGATCATCGACATGGAGTTCATACAGTTCCATCCCACGGCCCTGTGCATCGAAGGCTCTCCCAAGGCTTTTCTGATAAGCGAGGCTGTGAGAGGTGAAGGGGCATGGCTGCTGGACAAGGCAGGGAAGCGTTTCATGCTTCCGATACATGAATTGGCAGAATTGGCCCCGAGAGATGTGGTGGCCAGGTCGATATTCAAGCAGATGGCCCTCGACGACAGGCCGTATGTGGTACTTTCGCTGAAGCATCTTAACCCGGACAAGATCAGGAGCCGTTTCCCCAATATCCTGGCCAAGTGTGCAGAGTACGGTTATGACCTTACTGACTGGATTCCGGTTGCGCCTGCAGCACATTATACTGTCGGAGGAGTGGTCTCCGACCTGTACGGACGATCCGATATCCGCAGGCTTTATGTGTGCGGAGAGATAGCTTCTACAGGCATTATGGGGGCCAACCGTCTTGCGTCCAATTCCCTGATAGAATGTCTGGTATTCGCCCACAGAGCTATAGAAGTGGCTGAGGAGTGCGGTCCTGTAGGGGATTTGCCGCATTTTGAGCTCATGTACCATAGGGACGAAGGTGCCGCGCAGCGTTATTTTGCCCTGAAGCAGCAGATCGCCCAGATAATGAACAACTGTTCCGGGATTATACGTTCTGAGCTGCTGCTCTCTACCGGGCTCAACCTGGTGAAGAAGGAACTGAGGGAGCTGGGACCGGAGCGGCACGAATACTACGACGAGGCTTCACGCAAGCTTCTTACAGTGGCATGGCTTATCATGACAGCTGCCAGATTCCGCAGGGAAAGCCGCGGCGGGCACTACCGCGAGGATTATCCTCAGCTCAGGGAGGAGTTTGCGCTGCATACTGTCCAGCGTATTGGAGAGAAGCTGTCGACACAAAAGGTAAATGAAAGACAATAATTTTGCAGAAAAGAATATGACAACAGAACAGCTCCGCCGTGAAGAACTGGTGGATAGATTGATTGACCTGGCCATTGACGAGGACATCGCTTCGGGGGATGTTACGACCGACTCCATTATTCCCGAGTCAACTGCTGCAGTGGCAACGATGACAGCCAAGGCTGACGGAGTGATTTCCGGTCTGCCCATAGTGGAAAAAGTGTTCCGCCGTTTCCAGAAGGATATAGTGTTTACACCTCTGGTACACGACGGGGACCGTGTGCAGAAGGGGGATGTGATCCTCAGGATAGAGGGCAGCTATCCGGCTCTGCTCAAGGCTGAGAGGACGGCTTTGAACTTTTTCCAGAGAATGTCCGGAATAGCTACCGAGACGGCCAGGTATGTGGCCGAACTGGAAGGAACGCATACTCAGCTCCTGGACACCCGCAAGACTGCACCCGGCATGAGGGTTACGGACAAGATGGCGGTAAAGGACGGCGGCGGGACCAATCACCGCATGGGGCTCTACGACATGGCCATGATCAAGGACAACCACATCAAGATGGCCGGGTCCATAGCCCGTGCCGTGGAGCAGGTGCGTTCGCATATCCCGTCCTGGATGAAGATCGAAGTGGAGACAACCAATCTGGATGAGGTCAAGGAGGCTCTGGAGGCCAGGGCAGACATAATCATGCTCGACAATATGAGTACCTCCATGATGAGGGATGCAGTCAACATCATCGGCGGAAGGGCCAAGACCGAAGCTTCCGGAAACATGACACTGGGACGTCTTCGCGAGGTGGCTGCTACCGGTGTGGACTATATAAGTGTCGGAGCCCTGACGCATACGGTCAAGGCTTTGGACATCAGCATGAATATCCAACTGACGACTGCGTATCTGGTCAAAGCTATAGGAGAACTCAAGCGCAAGCACAATGCAGTGATTCTCGCCCATTACTATGTACCTGCGGAGGTTCAGGATGTCGCGGATTTCGTGGGTGACTCTCTGGAGCTTTCACGCAAGGCGGCAGAGTCGGATGCTGATGTGATTGTTTTCTGCGGGGTTCGTTTCATGGCAGAGACCGCCGCAGTGCTGTCTCCGGAAAAGACCGTGTTGCTGCCTGTCCCTGAAGCAGGATGTTCGCTGGCAGACAGTATCACTGGTGAAGACCTGGATGCGTGGAAGAAACGTCATCCTGGAGGAACGGTCATATCGTATGTCAACACGACGGCAGGGACAAAGGCCTCTACGGACATCTGCTGTACATCCGCGAATGCTGTAAAGGTAGCCGGAAAGGTGGCTGAAGAGACATCCGGCAAGCCGGTACTGTTCGCACCTGACCGCAATCTGGGCGGATATATCAACTCTACGGCGGGACTGAAGATGGACCTGTGGAAGGGATGCTGCCATGTGCATGAACGCATTACTTCCCGGCTTGTGGAAAATGCGCTGTCCCTTTACCCTGATGCTGAGATCCTCATCCATCCTGAGGCGGCTTGTTCTTCCGATCCTGAAATTACAGGCAATCCCAGATGTTTCTTCTATTCGACGTCCGGAATAATACGCCATGTGCGGGAATCGGAGTGCCGCCAGTTTGTAATAGCTACGGAGACAGGAGTGATGCACCGTCTGAGGCAGGAGGCCCCGGACAAGGAACTGATACCTCTGTCGGATATGCTCGTGTGCGAGGATATGAAGAAAGTGACTCTGTTGAGTCTTTTCGAGACATTGCTTCACAGAAATGAGCGCAATGTCGTGAAGGTGAGTGCCGAGATATCGGCCAGGGCTGAAAAGCCTGTCCGCAGGATGCTGGAAATCTAGCAACTGCAGACAGAATATTCAGCTATCAGGGCCCTGATTTCCTTTTTGGCCGCTTTCCAGCGGGGGATATCGATCTTGGGCCCTACCACTTCCACCACTTTGGATGCGGTGATGGACCCTACGCGCCCGCAGATGTCCAGAGGCATTCCCAGGGCATGTGCATAGAGGAATCCTGAGGCGTAGAGGTCTCCGGCCCCGGTGGCGTCCTTTACATCGGCCGGACAGGCTTCAATGTAATGGAATTCGTTTCCGCTGCGTATGAACGAACCGTCCTTGCCTATCTTGACTACTGCTATGTCGCAGCTTTTGGCTATGATGTCCACCGCCTCGCGGGGAGAGTGACGGGTAAAGGTTTCGGCCTCGGTTTCGTTTGCGAATACTATGTCTACATAATGCTCCACAATGTCGTGGAGGAACGTATCGTTCGACTCCACGACGTTGTAGGAAGCCATGTCGAGAGAGATGTAGCATCCGGCTTCTTTGGCCAGTTCTACAGCCCGTCTCAGAAGTTGCTGGTTCTGCACCAGATAACCTTCGATGTGGAAATAATCGTATCCTTGGAAGAATTCGGGCTTCAGGTCTTCCGGTACCATCTCCAGAGCCGCTCCCAGATATACGGCGAAAGTACGTTCGGCGTTGGGGGCCGTGATGAATACCATTGCCCTGCCGGAAGCCTCTTTCCCTATCAGAAGCGTTGACTTGATGCCGTTGCGTTCCTGGTCAGACTTGTAGAGGGCGCCGAGTTCATCGTCGCCGACCTTCCCTATGAATCCTGAAGGCATGCCGAATACGGCTGTTCCGGTGATGGTGTTGCCGGCAGAACCGCCGGCTACGTACTGTACTCCCATTGCCTTGAGGGCCTGCCAGACCTTGTTGCCCGTCTCCTTGTCGACATGCTGCATGCTCCCCACAGGCAGATGAAACTGCTGCAGCAGGCTGTCGTCGGGGAGCACTGCGAGTATGTCGGTCAGGGCGTTTCCTATTCCGAGGATAGATTTCATTCCCTTAGTCGTTGTTGAGCTGATAGATGTCTACACTGTCCTCGTAGTCACCGATGAGGTAACGGCTGAAGAAGTCGGCCATCTTCCAGAAGAAATATTCGTTCATGTCACCGAAGCCGTGGCGCTGTCCGGGCAGATAGAGCATCTCGAACCTCTTGTTGGCACGGATCAGGGCGTCTACCACGCGGATGGTGTTTGCGGGGTGTACGTTGTTGTCCATGTCTCCGTGAACCAGAAGGAGGCGTCCCTTGAGGTTCTTGGCAAACTGGTGGTTGGCCTCTATGCTGTAGTTGAATGTAGTGTCTCCGTCAGCCGATACCACTTCCTTGACTCCGTGGTGGGTCTCGCTCCACCAGCGGTTGTAGATGTTGTTGTCGTGGTTTCCTGCACAGGATACGGCTACCTTGTAGAAGTCAGGGTAGGTGAGGATTGCAGCCGTGGACATGAATCCTCCGCCCGAGTGGCCGTGGATGCCGACCTTCTCTATGTCCATGTACTTGCGGTCGGCTGCAAGCTGCTGGATCACATACTTGTGGTCTTCGAGGGGATAGTAGCGCATGTTGCCGTGTCCGAAGTTGTGGTACCACTTGGACCTGTCGGGATGGCCTCCTCTGTGGCCTACAGTCACTACTATGAATCCGAGCTGTGCGAGGCGGTCGGTGCGGGTCATGCCGGAGCTCCATGTGTAGTTGGTGGACTCGACCTGAGGACCGGGATATACGTACTCGATGATGGGGTAGAGCTTGGTGGAGTCAAAGTCAAAAGGTTTGTAGATTACTCCCCAGAGGTCGGTGATGCCGTCCGCGGCTTTGGCCGTGAAGATCTCGGGATACTTGTATCCGGCCTTGAAGAGCAGGCTCAGGTCGCATGTCTCCAGGTCCATGATCTTGGTCCCGTTGGCACTGTACAGGGCGTTGGCAGGGGCTGAGTCTACCCTTGAGGCATTGTTGACGAAGAACTTCAGGTCATCGGGCATGTAGCTGTTGTTGTAGAAGTTCCCGGGATTGAGCATCTTGATGCCGGATCCGTCGAGACCTACTCGGAAGAGGTGGTTGTAGTATGGATTCTCGTTCTTGTCGTATCCGTTGGCAGTGAAGAAGACGGTTCCTCCTTTTTCATCTACACCCTTGATGGCGGAAACGTGGAATGCACCTTCGGTGAGGGGACGGATCAGTTTGCCGTCCTTGTCGTGGAGGTAGATCTGGGCCCAACCGTTGCGCTCGGAGCGCATCACGATCTGTCCTGATTTGAGAAGCTCGAAGTCGCAGACATCTATATAGGTGTTCAGGCGTTCCTTGATGAGTACCTGTACGGAGTCTGCACCGAGCAGGTAGCGGCAGATGTCCACGCGGTGCTCGTCGCGGCTGGTACGCGTGAAGTAGAAGGATGTTGCGTCACCCAGCCACTCGGGTGCCACGTAGTCCTTGTACATGTCCTTGGTGGTGTAGGGCCTGCTGTGGACTGTGACGGTCTGGTCCTTGAAAGCCCAGATGTTGAGTGTCCTGGCAGACTTGTCCTGCATGTCGAAGAGCATCAGGTAGCTCTTGGGACCGGGTTCTCCCGGCATCTGGTATTTGTAGGTCTCGAGCTCGGGCCGGGGCTGTGCAGTAGAGTTTATCACCCAGAGCTCACCTATGCCCGACATGTCGTATTTCTCGAGTACGAAGTGTCTGGAGTCCGGAGACCAGAGAAGCCATACCGGATATCTTTTGGAGGTATCCCTGTCGTCCACTCCTGTGTAGTTGTTGCCTCCGTAGGGGATGTCTTTCGTGCCGTCGGTAGTGAGAGCGTATTCGACAACTGTGGAGTCCTTCTCGTCCTCCATGAGTTTCCGGAGGTTCTCCATATCCATGTAGTAGAGGTTATATCCCTTGGCGTAGACTACATAGCTGCTGTCAGGAGCAATGTTGGCCCAGCGGGGAAAGTCCTTCTTCTCCTCCTGGTCCGAGACGTCTGTCAGCTTGCGTGTGGCGATGTCGTATTCGAAGCGGAATGTCTTTTTCTCCATTTTGGGATTTTTCCTGGCTGCCGCAGACGTGTCCTTGTCGTCCTTTACCGGTTGCTCTACGGTTGAGGGGATTTCGAAAGTGAATGTCTTGTCATCCTTGAGCCTGAAGTTCCTGAACGGGATGTGCTGTGCATCGAAAGGGTCCTTGATGATGGTGGTCAGCTCCATTGCCAGCTTGTCCATGTCGAACACGGCAGTCTTGGTCTTGGCTACCGGGTCCACTATCCAGTAGTTGAATCCTTCGTGGTCTTTCCACATGTACCAGAACTTGTCCGAGTCGGCAAACCATGAAGGACGGATGTGCTGGGAGAAGACCAAAGAGTTTATCTTGTTTGCGGAGAACCGTTCGGCCAGTTCGTAGTTGGCCTCGGTTACAGGTGTCTGCTGTGGCCATGCAGTGATCGTGGCCGAGCAGAACAATGCTGCGATTATTAGAATGTTACGTTTCATTGGTGTTGTATGAGTTGGTGATTTTCAAAAGCAGGTGTAAATATAGGAATTATTTGGCGAATCTGGGCCATTCCCCGATTTCCATTCCGTGAATATTGTCTTCGTCGATATGCACCCTTATGGCCGTACGTACCTGGTGGAATCCCTGGATTCCGGCTGCTCCAGGGTTGATTGTGAGCATATTGTATTTTTTGTCGAATATGACCTTGAGTATATGGGAGTGTCCGCATACGAAGATGTCCGGCATGTGGGCATTGATGAGCTGGAATGCCTTGTAGTCATATCTTCCCGGATATCCTCCTATATGCATCATGAGGACCTTGCGGCCGCAGCAGGTGAAATTCCGGGTGTAGGGTACCCGCAGCCTTACCTGGTTGCCGTCGCAGTTGCCGTAAACGCCTTTGAGGGGCTTGAATGCCGCTATCTGCAGCAGTGTCTCCTCGTTGCCGAAGTCCCCTGCATGCCATATCTCGTCCACCGGGTCCAGGAATTTGCGGAGAGGGTCGTCGAAGCAGCAGTGAGTGTCAGATATGATACCTATATACATCGTTGAGGTGGGATTTGCCGGTACAAATATACGGTTTTCACTGTTTTTTTCATTACATTTGTACCCTGTCTTTCAAAATTCCTTATGCAATGATCAATCTACCATTCAGAATAGGCCACGGTTATGATGTGCATGCTCTGGGAGACGGGCTTCCTCTGTGGCTGGGCGGAGTCAGGATTCCGCACACCATGGGCTGCATAGCCCATTCGGACGGGGATGTGGCGATCCACGCCCTGTGTGACGCGATGCTGGGTGCATTGGCGCTGGGTGACATCGGCCGGCATTTTCCGGATACATCGGACGAATTCAAGGGGATAGACAGCAAGTTGCTGCTCAGGAGGGTCAATGAAATGGTCGTGAAGGAAGGCTATTCGGTGGCCAATGCCGACATTACGATCGCTGCACAGAAGCCCAGGCTGGCCGGCTACATCCTATCCATGCGCAGGACTCTGGCAGATGTGCTGGGAGTAGATGTGTCTCAGGTATCGGTAAAGGCGACCACTACCGAGCATCTTGGGTTTACCGGCCGGGAGGAGGGCATTGCCGTGTGGGCATCTGTCCTGTTGCAGGCTGACCGGCAGCCCCGTTGAGCATGCGCCAGATACGGACGGTACGTACGGCTTCCGCAACATCGTGTACCCGCAGGACGGAGGCTCCGCGTTCGAGGGCTGCGAGGTGCAGTACCTGTGTCTGCGGCAATGCCTCTTCAGGTGTGATGTCCAGCAGGCGGTAGATCATGCTTTTCCTGGAGATGCCTACGAGTATCGGCCTGCCTGCCTGCAGGAACCGGTCGAGGCGGGACAGCAGTTCGTAGTTCTGTCCCACAGTCTTTGCAAAGCCGAAGCCCGGATCGAGGATCCACCTGGTGATGCCGTGGGAGGCGGCCCTTTTGCCGAATTCAGTGAAGTAGTCCAGGACATCCTGCGTTACGTCCCCGTACTGGCAGAGTGTCTGCATGGTGGCCGGGGTTCCGCGTTTGTGCATGGCCACATATTCCAGGCCCAGGCGGCCTGCCGTAGGCAGCATGTCCGGGTCGTCTTCCCCTGCGGATATGTCATTGATGATGAAGTCGCCTATAGTGTCGAAGCACCGTTGGACGACAGATGCCCAGTAGGTGTCGACCGATATCCTGATACCGTCCCCGAACGTGCGGCGTACCTGTTTCAGAAACGGTCCGAGCCTGCGCCATTCCTCTTCTGCGCCTACCGGCTGTGAACCGGGCCTGGTTGAGCATGCCCCGATGTCGATGATGTCGGCACCCTCTTCCAGCATGCGGGCTGTTCTATTCATGGCCATGTCCATGTCCACTTCTCCGGCCGGAGTCAGGCACCGGCTCGATGCGAAGTAGGAGTTGTCTGTAAGGTTTACTATCCCCATGACGGAGATGCTGCGGTCCGTGTCGGTGTGTTCCATGGTGCTGCAATGTGTTAAACGGCTGCCAATATAGGAAAAATTGGAGTATATTTGCCGATATGGAACTTTTTTATTCGAACGATATATCCGACGGGCTGGTCCGGTTGTCTCAGGATGAGTCTGCGCATTGTGTCAAGGTTCTGAGGCACAGGACAGGAGATGAGGTCTTTGTAAGCGGAGGGGACGGCAATCTCTACCGCTGCTCCGTGACTGTAGCCGACCCCCGCGGGACGGAACTCCGCGTAATCTCCGTAGAGGGAGGATTCGGCTCCCACCCTTACCGTCTGTGGATGGCAGTGGCGCCGACAAAAAACATTGACAGGTTTGAATGGTTCGCCGAGAAGGCTACGGAAATGGGAGTGGACAGGATTACCCCGCTGCTGTGCGCGCATTCGGAGAGACGGGTGTACAACAGGGAACGGGGCGGACGTCTGCTGGTGGCTGCCGCCAAGCAGTCCCTCAAAGGATCAGTGCCGCAGCTTGACGCTCTGACGCCGTTTGCGGATGTGATGGCGGAGCTGGAACGGTCCGGATTCCACGGACGCAAGTTCATAGCATATTGCGACAGTGACATAGCTGCCGGCCTCAATACCCGCGTGCAGCTTTCCGAAGCGGTGAGGGCTCTTGCAGCGGAAGGCAACGGGGCCGAAGCTCTTTTCATGATAGGTCCCGAAGGGGATTTTTCGTCGGAAGAGATCTCCGCTGCACTTGCCGCAGGGTTCACCCCTCTGTCGCTTGGCCCCTCCCGTCTCAGGACTGAAACCGCAGCGCTCCTGTGCGTGTCGTCTGTCTACACCTCCATTTGCTGCGTGTAGGCCGTATAGGCGTCAGCAGGTTAGCCGCGCGGGAAGCAATATTGCATCTTCCGTATTTTTTCTGTACTTTTGTAGGTTGAACACAAAAGGAAATAAGAGATGAATATCAGTTTTTTCAAAGTGCCGCGGCATCGTGTATTCCACTACGAGCCCCGTTACTGGGACGAGCGCAAGGAGCACCGCGAGCAGGTCAGGAATGAAGCTCTCAGGGAGAAAGCCTTGAAGGAAGGCCGTGAATGGAAGGATGAGTCGTACAGGCCCGGACAGTACATCAGCGGCAGACTGCAGGAACAGGCCAGAAACAGCAGGCACGGTTCTCTCAGCAAGAACCTGACACGTCTGATAGCCATGGCATCGGTAGCAATCTTCCTCGTCTTCCTGATATATTTTGCCAAGTATTTCACCGTGTTCATGGAATCAATGCGATAGATTCGAGAGATGCTGAAGATTCTGCCCCCGAACATATCCAATCTCATAGCTGCCGGAGAAGTGGTCCAGCGTCCTTCGTCAGTGGTCAAGGAACTGCTGGAAAACGCAATAGACGCAGGCGCCGGGTCTGTAAGCGTCATCGTCGAGGATGCCGGCAAGACCCTCATACAGGTGATAGACGACGGCTGCGGCATGACGGCCGAGGAGGCCAGGCTGTGTTTCGAGCGTCATGCCACGTCCAAGATATCGGATGCCTCGGACCTGGATTCCATCATGACCTACGGTTTCAGGGGAGAGGCGTTGCCTTCGATCGCGGCTGTGGCTGAGGTCACACTGAGGACGCGCAGGAAAGGTACGGAGACGGGTACCGAGACAGTCTTTACGCCATCCGGCTTTGTCTCCCAGGAGGAAGCGGCCATGCCGGAAGGGACCAACATAGCCGTACGCAACATATTCTACAGTCTCCCTGCCCGCCGCAAATTCCTCAAGTCGGACAATACGGAGCTTAGGCAGATCGTTGCAGAATTCTCGCATGTCGCGCTCTGCCGTCCGGAAGTGGGGGTGAGACTTGCCCACAACGGCAAGGACATATACAATCTCAAGCGGGCCAATACCCTGAAGCAGCGTATTCTGGAAATAGAGGGGAAGGATATGGTGAAGGAACTGATAGATGTATCTACGTCTACGAGGATCATCACGGTTTCCGGATTTGTGGGCAATCCGCAGGATGCACGGCGCAGTGCGGGGAACCAGTATTTTTTCGTGAACGGAAGATATTTCCGCTCACCCTATTTCCACAAGGCTGTGATGAAGGCTTATGACAAGCTGGTGCCGGAAGGCTCCTATCCTTCGTACTATCTGTTTTTCAGTACTGCCCCAGAGAATGTGGATGTAAACATTCATCCCTCAAAGACTGAAGTCAAGTTTGATAACGAGACCGAGATATTCGAGATACTTACGGCTGTGGTCAGGGAAGCTTTGGGGCGCAACTCGTTCATCCCAACCATAGACTTTGACCATGACTTCCTGCCTGATATTCCCGTCCCTGAACAGTTCCGCCGCTCCGGGGCTGGCCAGACCGGCTACAGCGGCCGCCCTGGGTCCGGGAAAAGGACCGACTATGGAGCGATACTGCCGGACCCGCATGTGTTCTCTGTCCCTTCTGCCCAGGTGCAGCAGTCCGCTGGCGGGGAAGATGAGGCCGGATCCGGTCCGGACGTGGACGGATACGGGCAGATATTCGAGGACAGCGGCATGAGTGCGGGCGGAGCAGGGATAGTCCGTATCTCCAACCGGTACATAGCTACTCCCATGCGCTCGGGCCTGCTTATCGTGGATGTCCGCAGGGCTCAGGAGAGAATATTCTACGAGAGGTATCTCAGGCAGCTGGATGACAGTAGCCCCATTTCCCATCAGGTACTGTTCCCATGTGAAATCACCCTTTCACCGGAGAGATACCATCTGCTTATGGAAGATCCGGAGCGGCTGAGGAGGCTCGGCTTCGACATAGAGCCTGCCGGGGATTTCTCAATTTCCGTAAAAGGACTTCCCGAGGGATTCGGAACTGATGACGAGGCGGTGCGCAGAGCCGTGGATGACATTGTGGCAGCACTGATGGATGCTGTCCCGGATGCTTTGGACAAGGCTGCCGCCAGAGAGGATATGGCCCGTAAACTGGCCCGTTCCGCCGTTTCCGGTGCAGACCTGCATCTTTCAGGAGATGAGGCACGACTTTTGGTAGACACATTGTTTTCCTGTGCGGAACCGGAAATATCTCCCAGCGGCAGGAAATGCATGTTTATTTTGACAGAACAAGACATAGAAAAACATTTATGAATTACGGATATTACCGGCCAGGGTTGCCGTTTGTAGTCAAGAATCTTATAATAATCAAT
This sequence comes from uncultured Bacteroidales bacterium, assembly GCA_944326245.1. Taxonomy (GTDB): domain Bacteria; phylum Bacteroidota; class Bacteroidia; order Bacteroidales; family UBA932; genus Coprenecus. The sequence continues at coordinate 3,716 of CALVDF010000019.1, read as the reverse complement.
GCAATAGTATTCATCGCGACAATGTTTGCCGACAAGTTCATGTACGGTACGTTTTCGCTGTTCTATTTCTCGTCGCCGTTCTTCAAGCCGTTCCAGCTCATTACCTACATGTTCATGCACGGAGGCTTCTGGCACATCTTCTTCAACATGTTCTCGCTGTACATGTTCGGAAGCGTCATAGAGAATTATTGGGGAGGAAAGAAATTTTTCCTTTACTACATGATATGCGGTATCGGAGCGGGGCTTGTCAATGAGCTGGTGATGTATCTTCAGATAGCGGTGTCCGAGACTCCCGGACTGGTGGAGGCTGCGCTCAACCGTGTTCCTACTGTAGGTGCATCCGGCGCCATCTACGGCCTGCTGCTGGCCTACGGCATGATGTTCCCCAATAACGTGCTGCAGTTTATATTCCCGCCCATCGCCCTTAAAGCCAAGTGGATGGTGATAATTTTCGGAGTCATCGAGCTTCTCTCCGGCCTTTCCGGAAGAGGCGGCAACGTGGCCCATTTTGCCCATCTCGGCGGTATGATTTTCGGAGTCATCATGATTCTCGTCTGGAAGAGCCGGAACAAGTTGTATTCCGACCGAATGTAGGTCCGATGAGCAGAAAAAAGAAGAATCCATTCCTGAGCGTATCCTTCCGTCTGGTGGCGACAGTGTTCTGTATACTGCTGCTGCTCAGTTATGTATCTGTACTTATTGACCCTGCAGTATTTCCTCTGGCCGGTTTTTTCGGCCTGTATTTCATTCCCGTGCTGGCCGTCAATGTCCTGCTGCTCGTCATTGCCCTGCTGAGGTGGTCCTCCTCAGTGTGGATTCCTGTGGCGGCCCTGTTGCCTTCGTTCTTCTTCGTGGGATTCTTCTTCCGTGCCGGCGACCGCAATGCATTGCCTGCAAGTGTGGTGGAAAATACTGACGGGCTGAAGGTCCTGACATGGAATGTGGGAGGTTTCCGCTCCGGACGGGAAGGTTCTGTGATGGACAATATAAAAGGGGTGGAAGATCTTATAGGACGTGAAGCCCCGGACGTGGTGGCCCTCCAGGAATTCAGGACTGAGGACCCCGCTGAACTGGAGCGGATGTTACCCGGATATCCGGAAGTGAGGGAGCATTTCTATCGCCTGCGCAACGGGGATTATGTCGGCAATGTGACATTCAGCCGTCTGCCTGTGCACGGGGACGGGCACCTGCATTTCAAAAGGACGACCAACATGGTGCTGTACACGGATATCGAGTATGGTGAAAAGCTCATCAGGCTGTACAATGTGCATCTGGAGTCCAACAACATCTCGCTGACGTCATTAGTAAAGGAAATCAGGGGCGGTTATGACGAACTGTCCCATGAGATAGCGGAAGCCCATGAAAAAGTGAAAAAATCTTCTACGAGAAGAGGCGGTCAGGTACGGGCTTTGCTAGATGATATTTCGGACTGTGGTGTGCAGGCTGTGATCTGTGGGGATGTCAACGATACCCCCATGTCGTATTTTTTCCGGAGTCTTTACAGAGGACGGAAAGATACTTTCTGTGAAGCCGGCAAGGGCTTTGGGGCTACTTACAGGGTTATGTGGCCTTTACTCAGGATAGATTACGTGTTCGTTCCTGAGGAGTCTGAGGTACTTGAGCACCGTACTCCAAGAGTGGGCAACTCGGACCATTATCCAGTGATCGTGAAAGTACAAATGTAAACATAAACAATTATGATTCAGAGAAAAGAACAGATTGATGAGGCCATAAAGGTTCTTAAGGCGGGCGGGATCCTGCTCTATCCTACGGACACAATTTGGGGCATAGGATGCGATGCTACCAACGGGAAGGCAGTGGAACGGATCTTTGAGATAAAGCAGAGGGCCGACTCAAAAAGTCTGATTATCCTGGCCTGCGACATGGATATGGTGGCCAGATATGTCCGGGAGATACCGGAGATGGCAGTTACTGTAGATTCGTTGAGTGACAAGCCGATAACGATTATCTATCCCGAGGGCATAAATCTGGCGTCCAATGTCACTGCGGAGGACGGCAGCATAGCCATACGCATTCCCAGAAACGACTTCTGCGTGGAACTGGTCCGCCGCTTCGGAAGGCCCATAGTCTCGACTTCCGCCAATGTGTCCGGAACTCCGGCTCCCCGCCGTTACCAAGATATACCTGATTCGGTCAAAGCTGCTGTCAATCTGAGTGTTGATCCCTCTTTTGACCAGGGAGCCACGGGCAAGGCCTCATCCATAATCAAACTTGGACTCCACAATGAGGTCCAGGTCATCAGGGAATAGACCTGTCGGGGGCAGGGAATTATTGCAAAATTTTTTTGATTTTTGTAAAAATTGTATACCTTTGCGCTCCGATTCCAATTGAGCTATGGTGTAATGGCAGCACGACAGATTCTGGCTCTGTAAATCTAGGTTCGACTCCTGGTAGCTCAACAAAATGATGGCGAGATAGCTCAGCTGGTTAGAGCGCATGATTCATAATCATGAGGTCCCCAGTTCAATCCTGGGTCTCGCTACTTGATATAGAAGCACTTGCGAAGTTCCCGCAGGTGCTTTTTCTTTTCCGGAAATCATAGGAAAATCGTATCGGGTCTAAATCATAGCAGGCCTGAAACCGTTGAGTACTCCTGGGCAGGTGCCACCCCGTTTCTGCCCTTCCTCCTTTCTTCGGCCGTCTTTTCCCGCCTGCGCAGGTGAACCATTATCGTCATTTTCGGTTCGCCTGCGGAAGAGGGAGAACCGGCAGTATGCCCTGCAGGGGTCTCTGGCGGGGAAACACCCTTCCACAGTTTCGGATGGTGGGGATGGTTTGGGCATATCGTCGGCACCTTCCGGAGAGGGAAAACGAGGGCAATACCCTAGAGGTACCTCCAGCGGGGATGGCCGCTCCCGCTGCCCACGGATGGTGGGGACAGTTCCGGCATTTCATCCCCACTTTCCGGGAAGGGAACATGCTCGATGTGGCCTATAGAGGCTTTCCTAGAGGGAGGACATCTCCGCTGCCTGCGCAAGCCTACTTCCCTGCGAGCCTCCATCCCTGACCACCCCTGCAGGTCACCACCCCTGCAGGTTACCACTTCTGCCGGTGAACACCCCTGCAGGTGAACCATGGCAGTTCCGGCAAGTAACGGTGAACCAATCCGTTCGCCAAACGTCGATAGTGCACCTGCGAAAATGGCCGGCTGACGTACGGAGAAAGTGTGGCTGACGTGCCACAGAATCACGTAAATCGGGTTCACCCGTCGGATAAATGTATGGGAGGCACGGCATACAAATTCCTCTAGCCCAGTATTCATCTTCGCCACGAAGGCAAGTGACACTCTTATCCCAGATATTTCCGTCGCCTGTCAGGATGGGAAGACCGGCGGCAATCTCCAACCTAACATAGTCTCAAATTGGCTGCTTCAACGCAATATTCTAAGGGACAATAAATTACGGACAAAGTTCCGGATAGATGCAATGTTAGGATAGTGCGGAACGGTCCGCTGCGGCGGTTTTTCAGCCATCCTAACATGGCTGCAAATGGGACTCTTTGACGTAATGCCCTGTGGGCCAATGCATTGCGGGTGAGGGTCCGAATGGGCGCAATGTTAGGATAGCGGTTTTGGACGAAACCGCTTCTGTCTACGCCTTGTAGCATATGGGAATGTGTCACCCCAAGAGTGGTAATGCCCCCGGGCGCTGCCACAACGCCCACAAATACCAGAATAGTGGGCGGTGTGGACCGAG
>CALVDF010000018.1 GCA_944326245.1 uncultured Bacteroidales bacterium | reverse complement strand
ATGCTCATGAAACGTCATCAGCGTATCGCTCCATTATTCGAAGATGATTTCTGGGTGACACGTTGACGAAGTCAGGACATACGTTGAACTGGAAGTTACCTATACCGAGCCTGCAGTCAAGGGAGATACGGCATCCAGCAATGCCCTTAAGGCAGCTACACTGGAGACAGGTGCCGAGATAATGGTGCCCCTGTTCATCAACCAGGGAGACAAAATACGCGTCAATACCGTTGACAGAAGCTACGGTGAGCGTGTAAAATAAGTACTGAAACTAACCTACGAGAAAACTGTCATTATATAATCAGGGGCTGCGACGACAAGTCTGTCAGTCCCTTTTTTTATGTATTACGGCGAGTCCGTCCCTGACGGGGATGGTGACGCATTCTACCCTTGTGTCTGTGCGGACATAGTTGTTGAAGTCCATGATGGATGCGGTCTGTCGGTCGGAGGGCGGATTGTCCAAAACTGTTTTACCGCTCCACAGGACATTGTCGGCCAGTATGTAGCCTCCAGTTTCCACAAGCCCGAATACCAGATCATAAAACTTGTGGTACAGACGTTTGTCAGCGTCGATGTACACGATGTCGTACGGACCTTTGAGCGTGGGGATCAGCTCTATGGCATCAGCTGTGTGCGGATGTATGGCCTCTGTGGCGCCGGCTATGCTGAATGCCCTCGTGTAGATATCAGTCATCTCGTCATCCTTCTCGACAGTGTCCACTCGTCCGCCGGTACGGAGCCCCCTGGCCAGGCAGAGGGTCGCGTAGCCTGTGAAAGTACCTATTTCGAGTACAGCCTTTGGCTTGACCATCAGGGAAAATGCCTGCAGGAACCCTCCCTGTATCCCGTCGGACAGCATCCGGTAGGATTTGGTCCTCAGGTGTGTCTCCTTCTCAATGAAGTCAAGTGCGTTCTTGAGTCTTTCCGGATCAATCATGGTCGGATCAGTTGTATATGAGTCTGGACAATCCGTCAGGATCGAATACCTCCCGGGCCGTGTTGAGCAGATCCTCTGCCGTGATGGCCTCAATCATCTTTGCAGATTCGGCGTTGGTGATGACACGTCCGTATGTCATCAGGCTTTTGCCCATGGACAGGACCTGGGCTTCCCCGTTGTCTGATGCTATTGCCATCTGCCCCAGATACTGCTTCTTTGCCCAGTTCAGGGCTCTTGAAGAAAGGGTATCTTCCCTGAGGGAGGCGAGAACCTTGCCTGTCAGTGCCAGGCATCTGTCGAGGCTCGAACGGTCGCATCCGAAGTAAATTGTGGCGATTCCTGCGTCCGAATACAGTCCGTATGAGGCTTCTGCGCTGTATACAAGACCGTAGCGCTCCCTGAGCAGGAGGTTGAGGCGCGAGTTGGCGACAGGGCCTCCCAGTATGTTTATCAGCAGGCTGAGAGGAATCCTCCTGCTGTCGTATGCCGAATATGCCCTGGCCCCTATGATGCAGTGGACCTGGTGGCTGTGTCTGGTGACGGTCCGCTCGAAAGGAGTGTTTGCCTCAAGGAACGGCTGTTCCCTGGAACATGTACCGGAAGCGGTTGCTCCGGCCTGTATCGTCGCGGACGCCCCTTCATGGGAATATGCCTTCAGGGATTTTTCGACCATGTCCCTTACCTTATTTTCCTCCAGATCGGCCACTACTGTGAAAAACATGTTGTCTTCCCTGAACATTGTCCTGTAGTAGCCGGTGATCACGGTGCGGTCAGCCTTGCGCAGGTCCCTGGCCTTTCCGAGTACCGGCATGGACAGTGGTGTGCCGCTGAACATCAACTCTTCAAAATCATCGTAGATCTGTTCAGCCGGAGAATCCTTGTATGTCTTGATCTCCTCCAGTACTACCCCGCGCTCCTTCTCTATCTCCTTTTCCGGGAAAGTGCATCTGAAGGCGATGTCCATGAGCAGGTCTACCGCCCGCCTGAGGTCCTCCTTGAGGACAGTGGCATGTATTACTGTCTCTTCCTTGGTAGTGTAGGCATTGAGCTCTCCTCCGAGTTTCTCGATATAGGAATTGACCGTATTGGCACTTCGGGTCTCCGTGCCCTTGAAGAGCAGGTGCTCGGTGAAATGCGCCAGTCCTCCCTGGCCGGGGCTCTCGTAGCGGGTGCCGGTCTGTATGTGGAGAGCGCAGTATGCTACAGGAGAGAGGCTGCGTTTGAAGGCAAATCTCATTTGGTATTGTCTGCGTCTTCTGTGCCGGTGACTTTGACCGGTTTGAATTCGGGGGTGATAAGTCTTGATATGCGTCTGAGATCCGATTTCAGGAATCCGGGGCCTTTCCGGCGGTTGAGCTTGTGGCGTTTCCAGTACATGAGCTCATACGTGTCAGCACTGATTATCATCTTGTAGCAAAATGCTTTGCCATATATCTCGGATGGCGCTACTACGAGAGAGACCAGTGTGTTGGGTGCTCCTGTTTCGAGTGCCTTGTCTATTTCATCCTGGCTTACCTTGTCAGCCCTGCCGCGGAACATGCGCTCGAATTCCTGCATTGCAGGTTCATAGGCCAGGTCCCCTTTGCGGAACAGGACTTTGGTGTTGCGGTTCTTGTCGAAGGTGCCGGTCTGTATTACACCGCGTTTCGAAGGATATATGCGTCCGTCAACGATCTTCTGAAGGTAGTTCTGTATGATGTTCATGTAGGCTGGCAGGTATGTATAGATCCTGTCGCTGTTGTCGTCTGCCGGGAAAAGGGGCAGGGCTATGAGTTCCGGCATGGCCGATATGTTGTCGGCTGCCTTTTCATTGCCTTTGAGGAAACATATGAACTCCATTGCCGGGTCGCTTTCGCTGCGGTGCATCTTGTCCAGACGCATGAGGAAGTAATAGTTGGTGTCGGTCTTTATGCGGTCGAATTCGTCGTAGCTGCAGAACTCGAACGGGGAGATGTTCCAGCTCTCCTCGACTGCATTCTTGAAAATCAGGTCCGTCATGGAATTGTCCCCGGCGATGACGACCTTGGTCATGCGTGCCGGCAGGTCTCCGTAGAATTCGCGGTTGGACTCGACTTTCTGTTCTTCAAACTGTTTGATTTCCATGTTGGGGCGGGTCTCCTGTGCCGTCAGGGAAATGGCTGCGAGCATGGGCAGCAGGATGGCAAGTGCTTTTTTCATGTCAGTCACAATTAAATTTCTGCAAAAGTAGATAAAATATCACTATTTTTGTACTCTATGAGTTCACCTATTATCATAGCCGTCGACGGTCACTCTTCTACAGGAAAGAGCACATTCGCCAAAGCTATCGCGAAAGAGCTGGGCTACATCTATATAGACACCGGTGCCATGTACCGTGCCGTCACTCTTCTGGCGTTCCGGAAAGGACTTGTATCCAAAAACAATACCATATCCGACGTGCATGCGCTGGCCGGGATACTTTCAGGCAACGCAGGGCCCGTGGAAATATCTTTCAGAACGTCCGGGGCGGGCGGCGCAAGCGAGACATGGCTGGACGGGGAGAATATAGAGAAGGAAATACGGACCATAGAGATATCCAGGGTGGTAAGTCACGTGGCGGCTATTCCTGAGGTGCGCAGGTATGTGGACCGTCGTCTGCGGGAGATCGGTTCGGCACGCGGTGTGGTGATGGACGGACGGGATATAGGTACGGCAGTGTTCCCGGATGCGGAACTCAAGATATTCATGACGGCAAGGCCGGAAGTAAGGGCAGAACGCCGTTATGAGGAAATGCGCATGAGGGGATATGACGTCAGTTATGAAGATATCCTTTCGAATCTGAAGGAAAGGGATTATCTCGATGCTCACAGGGAAACGGCTCCGCTGAAGCAGGCACCCGATGCCGAGCTGCTTGACAACAGCGACATGACGGTGGATGATCAGGTGGAATGGTTCCATGAACTGTTGAAACGGAGGCATCTATGCGGATTCTGATAGACAGTGGCTCCGGTTGCTGCAACGGGGTAGGACGTGCGATTTCCACAGCGGAGAAATATCTGTCGGAGCACGGACGTCTGTTCTCATTGGGCGCGATAGTCCACAACGATGCCGAGATCCGGCGTCTGGCCGGTCTGGGGCTCCGAACGGTGGGATATTCGGATCTGCCGTCATTGAAAGGCTCCACGGTTCTGATTAGGGCCCATGGCGAACCTCCTTCAACCTATGATCAGGCCAGCCGGTACGGGGTGTCCCTGATAGACTGTACCTGCCCGGTAGTACTTGCCCTGCAGAAGAAGATAGCGGCCAAGTATGCCGCTATGTCTGAATCGGGGGGAACTGTCGTCATATTCGGGAAACGGGGGCATGCCGAGGTAAACGGTCTTGTAGGGCAGACAGGTGGTCATGCGTCTGTAGTTGAAAACATGGCTGATCTGGAGGAAAAGCTGGCATCGGGGGAGATCGATCCGTCCCGTCCGGTTGCCCTTTTTTCGCAGACGACCAAGGATCCTGACGAATATTCTTCCATTGCGGCCCGTCTGAAGCAAGCATCGCAGGCTGTGTCTTCAGGTTGCAATGCCGGTGACGGCTGCGGGAAAAGTTCTCTGGAGGTCTTCAATACCATTTGCCGTCATGTGTCGTCCAGGCACAAGGCCCTGCGGGAGTTCGCGGCCGCCTGCAGTGTGGTCGTATTCGTATGCGGCCGGGAAAGCTCCAACGGAAAGGTGCTGTTTGAGTTGTGCCGATCTGTCAATCCCCGTTCGTACAAGGTGGAAAGTGCCGATGAACTGAGTGCCGGTATGTTCTTCCCGGACGATATTGTAGGTATCTGCGGAGCTACCTCCACGACCAGGTGGCAGCTGGAGAAAGTGGCCGGTGCCATTTCCGGTATGTAATCCGCCTTTTCCTTTCTGTTTTCAGTCTCTGGGACGCAGGACTGCTTTGCGTAGCTCGAAATTCTGGCCCAGGTATTTTTTGCGGACCTCGGGGTTGGATGCCAGCTCTTCGGCGGTGCCGCTTTGAAGAATGCTTCCTTCGTAGAGCAGATAGGCCCTGTCGGTTATTGCAAGGGTCTCGTGGACGTTGTGGTCGGTGATGATGATGCCGATGTTCTTGGTCTTCAGTTTTGCAATGATATGCTGGATATCCTCCACGGCAATCGGGTCAACTCCGGCAAATGGTTCGTCGAGCAGGATGAATTTGGGATCTATGGCCAGTGCTCTTGCTATCTCGCAGCGTCTGCGCTCTCCGCCCGAGAGCTGGATGCCGTAGCTCTTGCGGACCTTTTCCAGACCGAACTCGTCTATCAGGGATTCCAGGCGGTCACGTCTTTCCTTTTTGGTGAATTTGGAAAATTCCATGACAGACATGATGTTGTTCTCTACGGACATCTTGCGGAATACCGATGCTTCCTGTGCCAGATACCCTAGCCCCTTCTGGGCGCGGCGGTACATGGGCAGTTCCGTTATCTCTTCATTGTCCAGAAAAATGTGTCCGTCATTGGGCTTGATCAGTCCTGTAATCATGTAGAAGCTTGTTGTCTTTCCTGCCCCGTTGGGTCCGAGCAGGCCTACAATCTCTCCTTGTTCCACATAGATGGAAACTCCTTTTACGACTGTCCGTGCCCCGTATTTCTTTACCAGGTTTTCGCTGTATAGTTTCATTGTACTCTGTCTTTGTGTCATTTGACGTCCAGGTCGAGGTCCTTTACCAGCTCATTGAGTTCCGGTTGCTTGGCTACCAGGAATTTGGCTTTGTCCACCGGCATGTATGGAGTGGCGTCTTTCTGCCCTGACGGTGATTCGTATATCTGGACGTCTATTTTTACCTTGTTGTTTCCCAATTCTTGCCTTATGGCGGATTCCATCCTCATGAGCGCCTTTTCCCTGATCCATTCCTGTTGGGCGCTGTTGCTCACGAAAAAAGTCAGTACTGCATTTTCAATATCTATGCCGGGACTGTGCAGGAGCATGGCCGTTGCAAGGGCGCTGCGTCCGGAAGATTTCTCTCGGTCCGCCATTGCCTGCCATGCATTCATCATCGACTCGAAGGTGAGCGGCTCGTCGGTAAGTGATGCGCTTCCTCCTGTTCCGGCCGTCTCCTGTTTTTCTGCCCTTGACATAAGGTTTTTGAGAGAGAGGCCCGGGAGTTTCCTGCTAACGGGTGCTGTCTGGGGCTGTTCCGCTTCGGGCACCGGCGGTGCCTGTTGTGCCTGTTGTGCAGGTTTGGCCGGTTGAGCCGGTTGTGTGGTGGCGGAACGGGGTTGTTCCGTCTGTGTGGCCTGTTCCGTCTGTGCGGGTTGTACGGGGGTGGCGGCCTGTCCTTTGGCCGGAGCAGTCATTGTCTTCTCGGCCAGCCGCATGAGCGCAAACTCTATGAGCAGTCTCTGGTTCCCGCTCTGACGGTATCCGGCCTCGCAGTTCATCGTGATGTTGAGGGATGACAAGATGAACTGGACGGAGCATCTGGCTGCCTGTTCCCTGTATCGTCCGATAAGGGAAGGGGGAAGCTCGAGAAGTGCTGTGCCGCTGGAGTTCCTGCATACAAGAAGGTTCCTCAGATGGGAGCTTAGCCCGGACACGAAGTGCAGGGCGTTGAATCCCTTGGCGAGAATCTCGTCGAACAGCAGAAGTGAAGCTATGCAGTCACCTGCCAGGGAATTGTCGATGATTTTGAAATAATATTCATAGTCCAGCACATTGAGGTCGCGGATGACGTCTTCGTAACGTACTTCCCTGCCGCAGAATGCAACGATCTGGTCAAAGATCGTAAGTGCGTCCCTCATGGCGCCGTCTGCCTTGACTGCAATGACATGGAGACTTTCGCTGTCGATGGTTATCCCTTCCTTGGCTGCTATGTTTTCCAGGTTGCGGACTATGTCCGGTACGCTTATGCGGTTGAAGTCAAAAGTCTGGCAGCGGGACAGGATGGTCGGCAGTATCTTGTGCTTCTCGGTGGTGGCGAGGATGAATATGGCGTGGGCGGGCGGCTCTTCAAGTGTCTTGAGGAATGCATTGAAAGCAGCTGAAGAGAGCATGTGGACCTCGTCTATGATGTAGACGCTGTACTTGCCTATCTGCGGAGGAATCCGCACCATGTCAGTGAGGTTGCGGATATCGTCCACTGAGTTGTTTGATGCGGCATCGAGTTCATGGATGCAGTACGAACGTCCCTCGGCAAAGGAGAGGCATGACTCGCATTTGCCGCATGGCTCCATGTCGGGGCCAGGGTTGAGGCAGTTGATGGATTTTGCGAAGATCCTGGCAGTCGTTGTCTTCCCGACTCCACGCGGCCCGCAGAAGAGGTAGGCATGGGCAAGCTGGCCCCTGATAATGGAGTTCTTCAGGGTCCGGGCTATGTTCTCCTGGCCGATAAGCGACTCGAAAGTGTCCGGCCGGTATTTTCTGGCAGATACTATAAACTGTTCCATAACTCGATCAACCTACAAATATATGAAGAACTGCCGGAACTTCCGCATTTTGTTGGGACAATTGCGGCATTAAAGTTGTATATTTGTGTGGCTGTAAAACCGAAAAGCAATGAAGGTACTTATCATAGACGATGAGCGGAGCATCCGCAATACACTTAAGGAAATTCTGGAATTCGAAGGGCATCAGGTTACCCTGGCCGAGGATGGCGCTTCAGGGCTTGAAGCTGCTTCCTCAAACAGTTTCGATGTGATATTCTGTGATATAAAGATGCCTGGAATGGATGGGGTAGAGGTATTGGACAGGCTGGCGGAGAGCGGCAACGAGACTCCCGTTGTGATGATATCGGGGCACGGATCGATCGATACGGCTGTGGAGTGCATCAAGAAAGGGGCTTTTGATTTCATTCAGAAGCCATTGGACCTTAACAGAATACTGATAACCCTCAAGAATGCGACCGACAAGGGGACGCTGGTGAGGGAGACCAAGATACTCAAGAAAAAAGTGGGAGGGGTGCAGGAAATAATCGGGGAGTCTCCGGCGATAGTGCGGATCAAAAACATGATAGACCGTGTGGCTCCGACCGATGCACGGGTTCTGATTACAGGTTCCAACGGTACCGGCAAGGAGCTGGTGGCAAGGTGGCTTCATGAAAAGAGCGACAGGGCCTCGATGCCGTTTGTCGAGGTCAATTGCGCTGCCATTCCAAGCGAACTGATAGAGAGTGAGCTGTTCGGACATGAGAAGGGGGCTTTCACCGGTGCCCAGAAACAGCACAAAGGCAAGTTTGAACAGGCTGACGGCGGCACCCTTTTTCTGGATGAGATAGGGGACATGTCTCTGGCGGCACAGGCGAAGGTGCTCCGCGTGCTGCAGGAAAACAAGCTTACAAAGGTCGGGGGAGACAAGGACATAACAGTCAATGTAAGGGTTATAGCAGCCACCAACAAGAACCTGAAGGAGGAAATAGAGAAGGGCAATTTCAGGGAGGACCTATACCATCGTATCAGCGTGATCGTCATACGGGTTCCTTCCCTGGCAGAGAGAAGGGAGGACATCCCCATGCTTATAGATCATTTTATCAGGCAGATCTGTCAGGAATCAGGGAAGCCTGTCAAGGAGATTGATGCAGATGCGGTCGAAGAGCTCTGCAGACATGCATGGAGCGGCAATATCAGGGAACTGCGCAATGTTGTGGAACGTCTGCTGATACTTTCCAATGCGCGGATTACCAAGGATGACGTGATGATGTTCGCTCTTCCGAACTGATTCCTTTCTAAGTATAGTCTTCCGGAACTTCCGTGTACATCGGAAGTATGACGGTGAAGTCGGCTCCGCCCAGTTCCTGCGACCGGGAGTAGTAGATGTCCCCGTGGCTTTGCGTTACTATGCTTTTGCAGATGGCCAGTCCCAGTCCGGATCCCCTGGTCTTTGTCGTGAAGTTGGGACTGAAAAGCTTTTCCAGATTCTCTTCGGAGACTCCGCTTCCATTGTCCTCGATGTCTACCCTGTAGTGTCCTGGAGTCTGCTGCAGAGTTACCAGTATTTCCTTGTGTTCCTGATTCTCAACAGCCTGGATGGCGTTTGTTATGAGGTTGACGAACGCTCTTGTAATCTGTCCTTTCCGGGCCATGATGACTGCTTTGTCCAGCCGGCACCTGAATGTCATGCCTATGTTTTCATTGTTGTCGAAGAGCACTTCCTGCTCTGAAAGTATCTCCACCAGGTTTACCTGAGTGACCTCTTCGTTGTAGAATTTGGCAAAGCTTGAAAATTCACTGGCCGTGTTGGACAGTATGTCTATCTGTTCGATCAGCATTGATGCGAGGGCATCGAAACGGTCTTTCCAGTCGGGATTGCCCTGTTTTTTGATGTGTACCAGATGCTGGATGCTGATCTTCATAGGTGTGAGCGGGTTCTTGATTTCATGGGCTATCTGGCGGGCCATTTCCCTCCATGCCTGCTCCCTCTCGCTCTGGGCCAGTTCCTTGGTGCTGCGGTCGAGATCATCTATCATCTGGTTGTATGTCCTTACGAGCAGGCCGAGCTCGTCGTCTGCTTTGTAGTTGATGTGTTCGACTTTATGGCTGATGTCCATTGCCTGCATGTTTCTGCTGATCTCCTTGAGAGGCTTTGTGATGGAGTTGGACATGGTGATGCCGACGAACAGTGCGACTATGATAAGTATCAGGTACAGGTTTACAATTGCGGCAATGATAGGTGTGGCGTCATATTCGAAGTTGGTGTCGTTGATGAAGTAGGGTATGTTGGCAATTGCAAGCAGGGTGCCGTTCTCATTGTATATCGGGGTGTACAGGGAGAAGTAGGACAATGTGGATATGTGCTCTTCCTCTATTGCCTGCATGCGTCTGTTGTATACCAGTTCATGGTATGCGTGTGGATTCATGCGCGAACTGGCGAGATATTCATTGAATATGTCCGGTTTCGTGGTTTTGATAAGGTGCCCGTTCGGATCGAAGAGGTTGATGTCCACCTGGGCGCTCTGGGACACTGCGTTCATGGCGGCAAATACCTCTGAGGTGTTGAGCTTGTTGTAGCTCTCTGTTGTCCTGGTCATCTTGCTCAGCGCATTCTGTACAGACAGCAACGTCTCTTCCATCATGGCGTTGTTGTTGTTGTTGATGTATCCTACAAGTATGAAGACACTGCCTATAGCCATAAGGATGAGGGCTCCGACCATCGAGGCCGTAAGCAGTATCGTCATCTTCATGCGGAAGGATCGCTTGGGCCTGAATATGGACTCCCGGTCCCTTTTGCGGAACAGGTGGGGCAGCCCTATCATGATAAGGGCGAAGCACAGCAGAATGTAGGAGAACGATATGATGACCGGGAATATGCCCTGTGCCGGACGGCTCACCGCTATAATGTTTGTGCCAGGCAGTTTGTTGATGAAGAATACCGTCTCTTCCAGGAAATAATGGGAGAATCCTTCTTCAAAACTGTAGGGATTGATAGATACTGGGAAGTTGTACCGTCCCTGGTTGCTGGTCAGTCTTCCGTTGTGATATTTGGCCAGGGAATACGGATACCGCACGGCATTGATTGCCGGATTCAGATTGTCCAGAAGGGAAGATGGATAACCCATGTTGTCGGAGCTGGTCTTGGAATCGATTTCCAGATACAGGTCATACCGCATCTGTCCGCGGAATATGGTGAACGCCCCCAGGTAGCTGATGTTGTTCCGGAAATAGTCCAGATAGTAGAATGCCGAGCTTTCGGAGAGCTTTACCCCGTAGTTGTCGATGATGTCCTTGTAATAGGAGAAACAGTTGACAGGGGCGGAGTATTTGTCTGTTATGATGCTCTGGTACCGGTCGCAAACGGCAAGACGGATGTCGTACTCCTGCAGGATGTTGAAGAAATATCTCTCAGCCAGTCTGTTGAGGATTATGTTTTCATATTCCGGATTGCCGGTAAGCCTTCTGACCAGAGGGTCGGATATGATGCTTTTTTCGATGGACTGAAGCTGCATTTCCAGGGCCAGGTCCCTTTCTATGGCCAACCGGCCTGTGAGGACGCGGATGTTCTCGCATTCTTTCTGGAAGCTGAATACGCTTACGCATGCGTTGGTATAGACGGATACGGTCAGGACATATGCCAGAATGAGGCGTTTGGAATTGCGTTTGCGCTTGATACGGTAGTGTCTGCTGAAGGTCGGGACGAATATGTTGAGCAGCAGCAGTGCCGCTAGGAACAGCATGCCGTATGAAACGAACGTGATGACAGTGTATACGGATATGTTGTTGATCTGGAACAGGTCGAAATTGATGCTCGAATTGAGGATCAGCGACCTGAACGTAAAATGGATGTAAGCCAGAAGTATGACGATTGCAAGCCCTATGCCTGCCGCCTTGATCCTGCGGATGGCAGGCCGTGAATTCCAGATGTCCTTTATTATAGGTTTTCTCGAGTTGTAGGTGGCTATGCAGTACAGCAGAATGAATCCATGGAATACGATGAGGGCCCCGAATGAGTTGAAATTGCTGTCGGCGAACAGCATGGGAGAGAAAAACTCGTTGTCTATGGGAACATCCCGTATCATCATGAACGAGCATAGCTGCATGATGAATATTCCGCCCAGAGTAAAGTACAGGGCGGTCATGTTGCGGTATCTGGCATGGAACGAGAGTATGGCCATCAGGGCCATGACCAATGCTATCCATCTCAGGCTTGAAGACCTGTTGTTGCTGTCGCTCAGGCTTTTGTTGTGCATTACAGAGAATACGGGCGTGCCGTTGTCTGTGTATACGACATTGATGTCGTCGATATATACCGGTGCCGCAGTGTACGAAGGGGTCAGGCCGAGACGTCTGTTGACGGAGTTGCGCAGTACGGAGTTCTCCGATGAATACTGGACCATGACTTCTATCGCCCCTATTACCGTAATGTTGTCGTGTCTGTATACTTTCACTATGTACCAGGAGTTCCCCAGGTTGACATACTGTTCGTCGTCATCCAGAAATGCAAGAGGCAGGTTGAACGTGTTGCGGTTGTGCATGTCGTGTATGCGGTACCACGGTGACAGGAAGCGTATTTCGTCATTGCTTATGGGAAACGTATTGACCCAGCTTTGTAGGGACCTGTCTACATATCTGTAGAGGACCATGTCGTCCGGGAAATTTTCGAAATCCAGCCATTCGTCCTGAGGGGTTGCGAACGCGCGGTCCACGTATTTCTGGAGCACGTTTTCACGTTTGTGAAGCTGTCTCTCCACATATCCGGCCCTTCTTCCCGAGGTGTTGAACGGAATGTTGAAGAAAGAAAGGATGAAGCAGCACAATGCAAGTCCCCAGAATATTGAAATCCTGTTCCTGGAGATGTTGCGCCTGATATGTCTGAGCAGTAGCAATGTCTTGTTCATGGCTTCCTGGTTTATCCATTGTGGTAAGGCTCTCCGCGAAGGATGGTCATGGCCCGGTAAAGCTGTTCCACGAAAAAAAGGCGTATGATCTGGTGTGAAAAAGTCATGTCTGAGAGGGACAGGCTTTCGGCTGCTGCTGCCCTGACCTTGCTGTGGAACCCGTAGGCTCCCCCTACGACGAACACGATGCTTTTGCATCCGGTATCTGCCAGGTGTCCCAGACGTGCGGCCCACGCGGTGGAGGTATATCTCTGACCCTTTTCGTCCAGCAGGATTATATGGTCCCCTTCCTTGAATTTCTTCAGGATCATATTGGCCTCCTTCTCCTTGATTACTTCAGGGGAGAGGGATGCCGTACCCGTGAGGGCCGGGAGCTCGACCCGTGTATAGCTCAGGTACCGGCCTATGCGTTTTTCATACATGGCCATACCTTCCTTGACGAAATCAAAGGTGGTCTTACCTACTGTTATCAGGGTGATTTTCATGCAGTACGATGATTCAGTCCACAAATGTAACAAAATTCGCTCCAAAATTGGCCTGAATTTTGCTATTGTGTGAACAAAAATAGGAACAGAGCGATGAACAAATGGGTTTTAATAATTGGATTCCTGTCCTTTCTCCCGATGAAAGCGGCGTCTCAGAGCCGTATGGTGCAGGTATGTGCAGATACCGCAGGAGAAAACAGCGTGTTTGTTCCTATTGCAAAATATCTCCAGCGGGGAGACGCCGAATGTCTCGCTGCATGGTTTGCCGAGAATCTTCAGGTCAACGTCATGGGCACAGTATCCAACTGCAGCCGTTCTCAGGCCAGGCAGATAGTACGCAACTTCTTTACCAACTATACTCCCAGGGATTTTGAGATAGTCTATACCAGCGGTACCTATCCGATGGAATATGCCGTCGGAAACCTGGACAGCGGAGGCAATATGTTTACAATCACGATTCTGGTAAAGACCAACGAATCCGGCAACTATATTGAACAGCTGAAAATAGAGAAGCAGTAGGCCGGGTGGAGAGGAGACAAATAAAAAAAACGGGCGATTGCCCGTTTTTTTTTATTTCTGGCGCATGAATATGCGGACCGGACAGCCCGTGAAGTCGAAATGGCTGCGCAGCTTGTTCTCAAGAAACCTCTTGTACGGTGCACCTATGTACTGCGGCAGGTTGCAGAAGAACGCGAAAGACGGGCAGGCCGTGGGCAGCTGGGTGATATACTTTATCTTGATGAACTTGCCCTTTGTTGAAGGTGGAGGGTAGTTCTCGATTTCTTCGAGCATGACTTCGTTGAGGGCCGATGTGGGGATCTTCCTGGAGTAGTTGGCCCAGACTTTTGCCGTGGCGTCGAGTACGTCCAGTATCCTCTGTTTCTTTACTGCGGATGTAAAGATGACGGGGATGTCCGTGAACGGGGCCAGCCTTTTCCGGATGGCTTCGGTATATTCCTTCATGGTGTTGCCTGTCTTGTTCTCTATCAGGTCCCATTTGTTGACGGCCACGACACAGCCCTTGCTGTTTTTAAGTATCAGGTTGAATATAGCCATGTCCTGGGCTTCGACTCCGTACTGGGCGTCGATCATCAGGATGCAGACATCGGAGTGCTCGATGGCCCGTATTGCCCTCATGACGGAGTAGAATTCCAGATCTTCGTTGACCTTGGTCTTCTTGCGCAGTCCTGCCGTGTCGACGAGAATGAATTCGTGGCCGAACTTGTTGTAGTAGGATTCCACGGCATCGCGTGTCGTCCCGGCGACAGGTGTGACTATGTTCCTGTCTTCCCCGAGGAAGGCATTGGTGATGGATGATTTGCCGGCATTGGGACGTCCGACTATCGCTATGCGCGGAACTCCTGCATGAAGCTCTTTTTCCGTCTTGTCGGAGGGAAGCATCGAGACGAGCTTGTCGAGCATGTCCCCTGTTCCGCTGCCGTTGGCCGAGGATATGTCCCACGGGTCTCCCAGTCCCAGTGAATAGAACTGGTACGAGTCAAAACGTTTGTCGGCGTTATCTACCTTGTTGACCACCAGCAGGACCGGCTTGGCACTGCGGCGCAGAATGTCGGCAATCTCTTCATCGAAGTCGGTGATGCCTGTGCCTACTTCGACCAGAAACAGGATGACATCGGCCTCCTCGATGGCTATCATCACCTGTTTGCGGATTTCTTCCTCGAATACATCTTCGGAGTTGGAAGTGTATCCTCCGGTATCCACTACGGAGAATGTTGTACCGCACCACTCGCACTGACCGTAATGGCGGTCGCGTGTGACTCCGGCCGTCTCGTCCACAATCGCCTGGCGCATGCCCACCAGTCGGTTGAAAAGTGTCGACTTACCTACGTTGGGTCGTCCTACTATGGCAACTAAACTCATAGATGCGTGTTTACTTCTTTTTGTCGGTGTGGTCGCAGCTGCCCAGGGCATTGAGGCCGCAGTCGGCGCAGGAAGACCCGTCACATGTGAGGGCTCCCCCGCGTTTCGGGCCCCAGAGCTTCATTTCTTCTTCCTTGGCGCATACTATGCCCCTCTTGCGCAGTTCCCTGCTGTGCCCTATTTCGCTGTCAGGAAAAGGCTTTTTCCTGAATATGATATTGAAACACATTATGAAGACTGCCAGTCCCAGAAAGATTAAAGCTGCGATGAATATTTCCATTATAACTTTTTTATATGCATTTGCTCCTGTCCAGAAGGGGTGCCGTGCTTGTCTGTATCATCGGTGCAAGCTGATGCCCTTTGAAGGCGGCAGAGCTGCGCAGGCGGATGATCCTTTCGAGCAGGGTGCTGTCTACGCCCTCCTGCAAAATCTGTTCCTTGCTTTTGCCTCCTTCGTTGAGACTGTAGAGGATGGGGTCCAGTACATCGTAAGGCGGGAGGGAGTCAGTGTCTTTCTGGCCTTCCTTGAGCTCTGCCGATGGTGCCTTGGTAATGGTGGATGACGGGATGATCTCCGAATTGCGGTTGATCCATGCTGCCATTTCGTACACTTCCGTCTTGTACAGGTCTGCGATGACCATCAGCGCTCCGCACAGGTCACCGTAGATGGTGCCGTAGCCCATCGAAAGCTCGCTTTTGTTGGTCGTATTGAGCAGCAGGGCCTTGTGGCGGTTGGCATAGATCATGAGCACTGTTCCGCGGATGCGGGCCTGAAGATTCTCCTGGGTGGTGTCCCAATGGTGGTCGCCTTCGAACAGCACTTCGGTATCTTTGATGAACCTGTCATATATGGCTCCGATGGGGACAATGTAGTATTTGATGCCCAGATTCTCGGCCAGTGTCACCGCATCGTTGACGGAGTGGACCGTAGACCATGACGAAGGCATGAGTATGCCTGTCACGTTTTCCTTGCCGAGGGCTTCGGTGGCCAGAGCCGCCACTACCGCAGAGTCTATGCCGCCGGAAAGACCGATTACGGCCCGGGACATTCCTGCCTTGGCGAAGAAGTCCCGGACTGTACCGATAATGTGGCTGTGTATATCTCCGATGTTAGAAGCCGAATACATCGCTGATGGATTTATAGTTGTAGATACGGTCGATAACCTCTGCGAACATGTCGGCCACTGAGAGGACGGTAAATTTGGAGAGGTCTGTGTCCTTGGGGGCCCTGAGGGGAATGGTATCGGTGACGACAACTTCCTTGAGGGCCGATTTGTTTATGCGCTCGTATGCCTGTCCCGAGAATACGGGGTGTGTTGCCATGGCCCTTACGCTGAGGGCTCCTTTTTCCATGAGCATGTCAGCAGCCTTGGTGATGGTTCCGGCAGTGTCTATCATGTCGTCTATGATCACGATGTTGCGTCCCTCTACATCTCCGATGGCGGTCATGGAACCTACCACGTTCGGACGTTCACGGGATTTGTGGCAGATGATCATGGGGCAGCCCAGCACGCGGGAGTAGGCGTTGGCTCTCTTGGCACCACCCATGTCTGGCGCTGCTATGGAGAGGTTGTCCAGCTGCATGTCACGCAGATAGGGGAGGAAAATGGTGCTGGCATATATGTGGTCTACCGGAAAGTCGAAGAAACCCTGTATCTGGTCGGCGTGCAGGTCGGTGGTGATGACTCTGTCGCAGCCGGCCGCTACCAGCAGGTTGGCCACAAGCTTGGCTCCGATCGAGACCCTGGGACGGTCTTTGCGGTCCTGACGGGCCCATCCGAAGTAAGGGATAACGGCTATCACCTTGTATGCGGATGCGCGGCGGGCGGCATCTATCATAAGCAGGAGCTCGAAGAGGTTGTCCAGCGGGGGAAATGTAGACTGGACGATGAATGTGGTGGTTCCGCGGACGGATTCATTGAATGCCGGCTGGAACTCTCCGTCGCTGAAGTCAGTTACGATTGACTCTCCGAGTTCAAGTCCGAGGGATTTGGCCATTTTTTCGGCCAGGTAGCGGGATCCTCTGCAGGAGAAGATCTTGATGCCGTGTGTGTGGGTTGTAGTGTGATTCATATGTTGAGTGTTTTATCGTTTGTTGCAGTATTGTCTGCTTTCAGTCCGGCCTCTATGATGCCGAGTATCTGTTCCTTGCCCTCACGTTTCTCAGATGAGGCAGGCAGGATGCAGATTCCCGGCATTATTTCCGAAAGGGCTTTTTCCATCTCTGCCATATTGTGCGCCAGAGCCGTTCTGGAGAGTTTGTCGCACTTGGTCAGGATTACTGTAAACGGAACCTGTGCCTCCGATACGGCGGAGATGAAGTTGCGGTCTACCTCCTGAAGCTCATGACGGGAGTCTATCAGGATAAAGAGCATTGCGAGCTCTTCCGAATGGCTGACATAGTCCTCGATCATGGCCTTAAGTGCAGCCTGTGCCTTCTTGGATGCCTTGGCGAAGCCGTAACCGGGCAAGTCGACCAGATACCATTTGCCGTTGACAAGGAAGTGGTTGACCGATATCGTCTTGCCTGGCATGGAAGAAGTCCTGGCGAGATCTTTGCGTCCGCACAGCATGTTGATCAGCGACGATTTGCCGACATTCGACCGTCCGATGAAGGCGAATTCCGGCGCTTTCAGCTTTGGTCTCTGGTCAACATTGGTGCTGCTTCCCTGAAATATGGCTGTCTTGATTATCATACCCTGATTAAAACGACAAAAGTAGCAAAATTTTCGTACTGGTGCCATCAACGTTTGCAAAAAGAAAACGGGTAGTGCGACAGTAGTGGAAATGTGTTAATTTTGTTTCCTCAATGAATACAAAGAAAAATGCAGGAATATATAACATTGGTGCAGCTTCAGCAGAGGATAAGGGGTGCCGTGGACGGCAGCTTCCCGGCTCCTGTGTGGGTCCGGGCGGAAATACACGAGATGAGGGACAACGGCAACGGGCACTGTTATCTGACACTGGTGGAGAAGGGCAGCGGGCGTGACCTGTTCAGTGCGAAAGTGTCTGCAGTGATCTGGCGTTCCCGCAGGTCGCTGGTGGAGGCGGCCTTCCGTCAGGGGACGGGACGCAGGCTTGAATCAGGTATGACTGTACTTGTGCTGGTAAGGGTCCAGTATTCCGAAGTGTACGGTATGAGCTTGAGTATCGAGGATATAGATCCGGCCTTTACTCTCGGGGAGGTGGAACTTGCGCGTCAGAGGACCCTCGAGAGGCTCCGCAGGGAAGGTATGCTGGACATGAACAGTACGCTGCCTCTATGCCGGCTTCCCCGCAGGTTTGCGCTGATCACTTCGGAGACGGCTGCCGGCTACGGGGATTTCATGAGCCATCTGTATGACAACGGATACGGCTTCCGTTTCCATACCCGTCTGTACCGTGCCCCCATGCAGGGACCGGCAGCTCCCGAGGGGATAATAGCGGCCATGGATGCGGTGATGGCGGATGTGGAGGCCGGAGAACGGTACGATGCGGTGCTGATACTCCGCGGGGGCGGTGCGGTTGCGGACCTTGCCTGCTTTGACGATTATGACCTTGCAGTCAACATAGCCCAGTTTCCGCTGCCTGTGATGGTGGCCGTAGGGCACGAAAGGGATACTCATATCTGCGACATGGTGGCTGCCAGGTCAGTCAAGACACCAACGGCTCTGGCAGACCTGATAGTCAATGCGTTTATAGAAGAGGACGCTTCGCTTTCTTCGATTGCCGACAGGCTCAGGAGTTCCGTGGCCCTGAAGATGGACAACCTCCGCCTGCGTCTGGAGCAGGCTGGACGTCGCCTTGCAGCCGGGACCGAAGTCAGGTGCCGTCTGGAACGCAACAGGACCGACATGCTACTCATGCGCATGAGAAAGGCAGTGAGCCTGCGCGCAGGCAATGAGCTCAACGGGCTGGATATGCTCAAGCTGCGTGTCGTCAGCGGTACCGCGCTCAGGATACATGCCGAATCCGGTAAACTGGACATGCTTGAACTGCGTATCCGCAAGGGGGATCCTGTGGCCATGCTGCGTCCGGGGATTGCCTATGTCCTCAGGGACGGGATTGCTGTAGATTCGGTGTCTGCATTGGCCCCTGGGGACAGGGTGGATCTGATGCTCCATGACGGAACAGCCCGCTGTCTCGTGGAGTCAGCGGGCTGTAAGGAAAAGAGTGGCAGGTAACAGTCAGTCTGCCTGCTCTCTAGTAGTTTTCTTTCTTAGGCTCGAAGTATGCCTGTGGATGCTGACATGCCGGACATTTCTCGGGGGCTTTCTTGCCTTTGTGCACGTAGCCGCAGTTGCGGCACTGCCAGTAGATCTCGCCGTCGCGCTCGAAGAACCGGCCGCTCTCGACACGTTCGAGGAGTTTGCGGTAGCGGGCTTCATGTTCTGCCTCTACCTTGGCGATCATCTCGAAAGCCACGGCAATCTCGATGAATCCCTCTTCGCGGGCCACTTTGGCTGCTTCCGGGTAGAGTACTGTCCATTCTTCGTTTTCGCCTTCGGCTGCAGCGCGCAGGTTTTCCATCGTGGTCGAAATTATTCCGGCCGGATATGTGGAAGTTATCTCCACCATGCCGCCTTCGAGGAATTTGAAGAACTTCTTGGCATGCTCCTTTTCCTGCTCGGCCGTTTCGAGGAAGACTGCAGCTATCTGTTCGTAGCCTTCTTTCTTGGCAACGCTTGCAAAATAGGTGTAACGGCCTCTGGCCTGGGATTCGCCCGCAAAGGAGGCGAGGAGGTTCTTTTCTGTTCTGGTACCTTTGATTGATGCCATAGTAAATGTTGTTAATGGTTAAAACTCGGACAAATATAATGTTTTTGTGCTATTTTTGTGCCCGTTCATGACAAAATACAGCAATGCAACAAAACTGCAAAAGATATGCCCTGGTTACAGGAGGCTCTTCCGGTATGGGCCTGGAATATGTGAAGATGTTGGCTGAAAGAGGTTACAATGTCATCATTGTGGCTCTGTTCCAGCACGAAACGGACGAGGTGGCGGCAAGGATGGCGGAACTATGGCCGGATCTGGATTTCCTCTCGGTAGGCATGGACCTTTCGTCCGCGGATGCTCCGCGCAGGGTCTTCGAGACTATAGCGAGAGAACGTCCTGAAGCCGAGATAGAGGTTCTCATCAACAATGCAGGAATGCTTCATGCCATGCATTTCCGCAATATGGCCCCTGAGAAGATATCGTCCATAATAATGGTCCATAACCATGCTACGGCGATGCTTTGCAGATATTTCATGCCATCCATGCTGGAGAGGGGCAAAGGGTATATAATGAACATTTCTTCGCTGGCGGCCTGGTTCCCCTTTCCGTTCCTGACTACCTACGCTTCCACAAAATCCTTTGTACGGATTTTCACCAGGGCTCTCCGTACCGAGTGCCGCAGGACCGGAGTCAAGGTCTCCTCCATCTATTTCGGGGCTGTAGATACTCCGCTGGTGGGACTGAGTCCGAGGCTAAGCCGTATCGCGAGGGGACTCGGGGTCATGATCACGCCGCAGGCAGCGGCACGCAGGGCCCTCAGGATGATGTTCCATGGACGCAGCGGCAGGATCCCCGGTCTGGTGAACAAGGTCGCGTGGCTGGCGGCCCCCCTGATAAGGCCGTGGATAATAGGCCCGCTGGACCATGCGGTTACAAAAAAATTCAATTTGAAATAAGGCGTTCGGACGTGGTCCAGGAATAGTATGACCGGCAAGGAGTTCAGGAGCAGAAGTGCGGCAGCGGTGCGCAATTGTCTTCCGTCTACGGGCAAGACCGCAGTGTGGATGGTAAAGATCACGCTTGCAGTATCTTTCGCTATCATGCTCCTTGGTCATTTCGGTGTGATCGGATGGGTCTCCCGTGTCCTGTCTCCTGTCTTCATTCATTTCGGCCTGCCCGGTGAGGCTGCGTTGGCCTATGTCTCAGGGTATTTTGTCAACATGTATTCTGCAATAGCCGCGGCGGTGACACTGGATCTGGATACAAGGGCCATGACCATATTGGGTGTGATGGCCCTGTGCTCCCACAACATGCTGGTGGAGACTGCGGTCCAGAAGAAGACAGGGAGTGCGGCATTGCGGATGGTACTGGTAAGGACATTTTCAGGAATAATTCTTGCATACGTGCTGAATCTGATACTGCCGGGACAGGCTTCGGTCCTGGCGGGGGCAGACTCTCCTGAAGAAGCTGCCCGTCCCGGGTTCCGGGAGGAACTGCTGCAGTGGCTTGGAAATGCCTGTATCCTTGTGCCCAAGATGCTCGCAATAATCTTTTCGCTCAATGTACTGCAGGCTGTGATGGCTGAGTTTGGAATTATACGTATGATATCCAAGGCTTTACGTCCGGTAATGCATCTTTTCGGACTCTCTTCGCGCTGTGCGGTACTGTGGATTATCGCCAATACGCTCGGACTTGCATACGGGGCTGCGGCAATGATTGAGGAGGCCGGCAAGGGGAAGCTGCGTAAGGAGGACATAGACGGGCTGAATACCCATATAGGTATAAGCCACAGCAATCTTGAGGACATAATACTCCTGTCCTCGGTAGGTGCCGTCTGGTGGGTGATGCTTGTGTCCAGATGGGTGTGGGCGATAATATTGGTATGGGGCTTCAGATTGGAAGTATATATTAGAAATAAATATTGTATCTTTGTAAGTTCGGAACGCAATGCTAGATGAGATGAAGAATATTATTAAAGTACCTGCACTGTTGCTGGCAGTTTCGTTGGCCGTGTCGATGACGGTTTCGTGCAAGACCCAATTCGACATGATGCTTTCCAGCAATGATGTACCTGCCAAGTACAAAATGGCTTTCGACCTGTTCGATGCCGGCAAGTACTCCAAGGCGGCATCCATGTTCGAGTCCCTGAAGATAGCTGTGCGCGGAACGGCGCAGCAGGATACGGTAGAGTATTATACTGCATATTCGCATTACTGCTATGGAGACATGACGGCTGCCGAGCAGGCTTTCGAGTCGTTTGTCAATACTTTTCCCCGAAGTCCTTTTACCGACAAGGCCCGTTTCATGTATCTGGATTGCCTCTACAATGCTACTTACCGTTACGAGCTGGACCAGACCCCTACATACAAGGCGCTTGCTGCCATAACCGAATATCTGGTCGATTACCCTGACAACGATTACGTCCCCCAGTGCCATGCGATGATCGAGGATCTGGAGGACAGGCTTGACCGCAAGGAATACGAGTCGGCCAAGCTTTATTATACGATAGAGGATTACAAGGCAGCCCACTATGCACTCAGGCTGGTACTGAAGGAGGACGCCGAAAACATATACCGTGAGGATATCATGTACTATATGGCCATGGCCGCGTTCAAGTATGCGCAGAACAGTGTGCCGGAAAAGCAGCGTGACAGATACATGACATTCACGGATGACTATTTCTCATTTGTGAGCGAGTTCCCTGAGTCAGCATACCGCAAGGAGCTGGACGGGCTGGCTGCCAGGGCTCAGCATTTTCTTGACAAGGACAAAAAACAGTAAATATAAAAAACCATGGAAATCAAACAGGTACCTACAAGCACAGTAACACGCAACCTATCGGAGCTGGCAAAACCTACCGGCAACATCTATGAGACTGTCATGATCATTGCCAAAAGGGCAAACCAGATCTCGGCAAACGTCAAGCAGGAACTCAGCCAGAAACTTGAAGAGTTCTCAAACTATGCGGACACCCTCGAGGAGACTTTCGAGAACCGCGAGCAGATAGAGATCTCAAAGCACTATGAGAGGCTGCCCAAGCCTACCCTCATTGCGATCGAGGAGTTCCGCAACAACGAGATATACTACCGCATGGTCGACGACCAGCAGTAGTGACGGGACGTACACAGAAAGTACACAGCACATGCAGCTTAAGGGCAAACACATACTTCTGGGAATAACCGGAAGCATAGCAGCCTACAAGGCTGCATTACTTACGCGTCTGCTGGTCAAGGAAGGAGCTGAGGTCAAAGTCATCATGACCTCTTCAGCCAGGCAGTTCATAACCCCGCTGACCATGGCTACCCTGTCCCGCAATCCTATTCTGGTGGAGTTTTTCGACCCTGAAAACGGACAGTGGAACAGTCACGTCTCCCTGGGACTGTGGGCTGACCTTTATCTTATAGCTCCGGCTTCGGCCAATACCATTTCGAAGATGGCATACGGCATTGCGGACAATCTTCTGCTTACCACCTATCTTTCGGCACGCTGCCCTGTCATGGTCGCTCCGGCCATGGATCTGGACATGTATGCCCATCCAGCTACGCAACAGTCCATGAAGGTCCTTCGTGAAAGAGGGGTCCGCATCGTGGAGGCCGCATCCGGTGAGCTCGCAAGCGGTCTGGACGGCAAGGGCAGGATGGAGGAACCGGAGAAGATAGCGGCAGAAGTGATGAGTCTTCTCAGGAAGCCGGGGACCCTGACTGGGCGGAGGGCTCTGGTCACATCAGGCCCGACACGGGAGGCAATAGATCCCGTACGTTTCATTTCCAACCATTCTTCCGGCAAGATGGCATCTGCAATAGCAGACGAACTGGCCCGCCGGGGAGCCGCGGTGACAGTGGTTTCCGGCCCGGCATCGGTATATCCTTCATGTCCTGGAGTGGAGGTAAGGAAGGTGATATCGGCCGGTGAGATGTATGAGGCTACGGTAGAAGAATATGGCAAGGGCTGCGACATCACTGTCCTGTGTGCGGCTGTGGCGGATTTTACTCCTGCCTGTCCCAGCGGTACCAAGATCAAGAAGGACGGCAACCGCATGACCATGGAGCTTGTTCCCACGAAGGATATAGCGGCCGCCATCGGGGCGCACCGCCGCCGGGAAGGAGTGATTGCAGGTTTTGCCCTGGAAACGGACCATGCCAGGGAAAATGCCCTTTCTAAGCTTTCGCGCAAGAACATGGACATGATCGTCCTGAACTCCATGCAGGATCCGGGGGCAGGGTTCGGAGTGGATACCAACAAGGTAACGATCTTCCGCAGGGACGGCAGTTTTCAGGATGTTCCGCTGGAATCCAAGCCGGAAGTGGCATCGGCGATTGTGGACAACATCGAGCAACTGTTGGGAGGATCTGAGGGATGCTGAGCCGCCTGTCCATATCCAACTATGCCCTGATCTCGTCTCTTGACATTGCCTTTCCTGACGGGCTGGTGATCATTACCGGAGAGACCGGTGCCGGCAAATCCATATTGCTGGGAGCCATTTCCCTGCTTTTGGGCAAGAGGGCGGATACGTCAGTCTTCAGTGACAGTACCCGCAATTGCGTAGTGGAGGCTGAGTTCCATGACAGCCGTACCGGAGAAGAGTACATACTCAGGAGAGTTATTACCCCTGCCGGACGGTCGCGGTCCTTTCTCAATGACGAACCTGTGACACTGGCAGACCTTACGGCCATCTCATCCAGGATTATAGACATACACGAGCAGCATCAGCACCTTCTTCTTACCGATCCGGACTTCCGTCTTGGAGTAATAGACCATTACGCCGGAACGGCATCCGTTCTGGAGCAGTACAGGAAAATATATTCGGAATGTGAGGCAAGGGAAGAAGAGAAATCGCGGCTGGAACAATCCATCGCCGATGCGGAGCGGGATGCGGAATACCGCATGTTCCAGCTGTCAAAGCTTAAGGAAGCCGGGCTTGTTTCCGGCGAGATGGAGGCTCTGGAAGAGGAACAGAAGGCACTGGCCCATGCGGAGGATATACGCTCCGGGCTGGATGCGGCATACAGCTTGCTCAATCCGGAGGAAATTTCAGTGGTCAGGCTGCTCAAGGATGCGGCTGCGCGTCTGTCAAGGTACTCATCTTTCGATCCTGCTATCGCTGTCCTGGCAGAGCGGCTTGAATCGTGTAAGATAGAGATTTCGGACATAGAGAGGGAGATAGGGGACATATCCTCGCGCATAACGGTCTCGCCGGAGCGGCTGCAGACAGTGGAGGACAGGATGTCGCTGATCTACTCGCTGGAAAGGAAATACAACTGTCCTGATGTGGAGTCACTGATATCGCTCAGGGATAGCCTGGAGGCTTCGGTGGCCGATACAGGGCAGCAGCAGGAGAGGCTGACGGCGGTCAATGAAGAACTCAGGCATCTGCAGGTACAGCGTAAGGAGTTGGCGGACAAACTCTCAGAGCAGAGGCGCAATGCCTGCGGGGCTCTTTCTGAGGAACTTCAGAGGGATATCCGCTCTCTCGAGATGCCTCATGCAGTATTCAAGGCTGTGGTTACTCCGAAGGACAGGCTTACCCTTACGGGAGGAGACAGTCTCGACTTCATGTTTTCGGCCAACGGTTCAGGTTCGCTGCGGGATATTTCCAAGGTGGCTTCAGGAGGAGAGCTCTCCAGAGTGATGCTGGCACTCAAGGGACTGCTGGCCAGATACACCTCGCTGCCTACAATGATTTTCGACGAGATAGATACCGGAGTGTCCGGCAGGATAGCCGACAAAATGGGAGACATGATAGGTAAAATGGGTGAGAGAATGCAGATTTTTGCGATCACGCATCTGCCTCAGATAGCCTCGAAAAAAGGAACGCACTTTCTTGTTTACAAGGAATTCGGGGAGGACGGTGCCGCCAGGACCGGTATCAGGAGGATAGAAGGGGAGGAGAGGGTCTCGGAGGTGGCCAGGATGCTCAGCGGGGCAGAACTTACGGAGGCAGCAGTCGAGAATGCAAAAGTGCTGCTGTCCAAGGCAGGAAATCAGTTATAAACACAATATCTGAATCTATGGAAAGAACACAGCGAATAGACCTTCTGCGCAAGGTCATGGCCGAGGACGACATCTCGGCAATGATAATACCGTCGACAGACCCACATTTCGGGGAGTATATACCGGCCCGTTACAAGATACTGGAGTGGCTTTCGGGCTTTACGGGAGAGGCCGCAACTCTTGTGGTGACCGGCAAGGAAGCAGCCCTGTGGGTCGATTCCCGTTTCTTCATACAGGCTGCGCGTCAGCTGGAGGGGACAGGCATCGAGATGATGAAGCTCAGGGTTGAGGGTACCCCTTCCGTCCACGAATGGATCAAGGAACGTCTTTCGGAAGATGACATAGTGGCGATGGATGAGGACCTGTTTTCATATGTCGAATATCAGAGCATGCTGGATCAGCTTGCACCTCTCAATGTTACGCTGGTGGAGGATCCGTTTGACAGGATCTGGAAGGACCGTCCGGCTTTGCAGTTCAACCCTATACGTTATATGCCCGACACTGTGAGCGGTGAGCCGGTGTCTTCCAAGCACCGCCGTCTGGTGGAGAAGGTGGATCCGGGAATGCCTTTCGCCTATGTCGTGACCTGTATGGACGAGGTGGCATGGCTGTGCAACATACGCGGAACCGATATAGAATACAATCCGCTGCCGATGTCCTATGCCGTGGTCACCCGCGAGTGTGTGACATTGTTTGTCCGTCAGGAGATGCTGGAGCATGATGCCATGTCCTGCCTGCTGAAGGAAGGGGTCATCCTGAAGGATTATGAAGAGTTCGGCCATTTCCTCCGGAATCTTCCGAAGGACTGTGTCCGTATATTCTCCTCCGGCAAGATCACTGCAAAATATTTCTTCGCTGCGATGGAGAATATTCACCAGCGTTCACCGTTCCGTCCATTCATGCCTGATCCGGTTGCGGGAGGAACGCTCAATATGATGAAAGCCATCAAGAACTCAACAGAGATAGAAGGATACCGCAGGGCATTCATCGAAGATGCGAAAGCTCTTATGAAAGTTATCGACTGGGTGGTGGAGAATGCCGACAACGGTATCACAGAGTATCAGGTGGCCATGAAGCTTATTGAAGTCAGGAGCATGTGTCCGGACTACCTGGGTGAGAGCTTCCCCGCAATCGTAGGTTTCGGAGCCAACGCGGCTCTTCCGCACTATGTCCCGACAGAGGAGAACAGCGCAGTCATACGCAGGGAGGGCTTCCTGCTTATCGATACGGGAGCACAGTATACGTACGGAACCACCGATACGACCAGGACCATTCCGCTGGGGCCGCTTACCGAAATACAGAAAAATGACTATACAGTAGCGCTCAAGGGTATGATAGACCTTAGCATGGCCGTCTTCTACAAAGGCATGAGGGGTTCGTTGCTGGATATACTTGCCCGTGGCCCTATAATGAAGGCCGGCAGGATGTACTGGCATGGAACCTGCCATGGTATCGGACACAACCTGTGCGTCCATGAGGGTCCGCAGAGTGTGAGAATGGAGGAGAATCCCGTGCCTCTGGCTGAGGGGATGGTAATGTCCAACGAACCTGCGGTATACGTCGAGGGCGAGTACGGCATACGACATGAGAATGCCGTACTGGTCGTACGCCACGAGTCGAACGGTTATGGGGAGTTCTACGCATTCGAGACCCTTACCGTCACTCCTATCGACCTTTCACCGGTCAATTTCAGCCTGCTCGACGAGAATGAAAGACGTTGGATAGAGGAGTTCAACAAACGCTGGACTATTCTTCTGTGACAGTCCAGCCGTCTGTGAAGCATATGTCCTTGAAGGCACAGTTGACGTAGCCTGAACCGGGACCTGCAGGAAGGAAGAGTACATCCGACTGGATCAGGCTCTTCCTTTCGTTTACTATTGCCTGAGGGAAATTTTTACCCCATTTGCTCATGGCATCCACGAAAAACGTAAGGATATCGTATCCCTGGAATGCGAAAGAAGTCGGTTCCGTGTGGAAGGCAGCAGTGTACTTGTTGATGAAATCCTTGGTCTCAGGTGAATTGTAGTCGATGTAATAGGACATGGCAAGACGCAGGTCAAGTGCGTGGAAATAGTCCAGCTCGATGGTTTCGAAGCTTTTCCATCTGCTCATTCCATAGACTTCGATGTCTATTCCCGAATTCCTGATGAGGCTGAGATTGCGCAGGGCGTCGGTTATGAATGCTTCGCTCATGGATGGTATGATGACACGGTTGACCAGATGGCGATCAAACGCGTGTACCATTACGGTATCGATTCCGCGGCCGCTCAGAAAATCGTATTTGAATGTCTTGAAAGGGATTCCTTTCGCGCCAAGGCTGCTCATTGTCTGCACTACCATGTCCGAGCGTTCGTATCCCTGCTCATAGATCACCGTCACGTACTCCGTCGTGTCTGCCTGGCGTATGCTGGCAGCTATCTTGTCTATCTGGTGCTGAAGAGCCAGATCTGACTGGGGAGGGAACAGGAAGAACCAAGGGTTGCCTTCTACCAGTGTGGCCGTCTTGAGATCCAGAGGGGAAACGACCGGAATCTCCCGGCTCCTTGCGTATGCCGCTATAGGCTGCATGTCCCTTTCGGTAATTGGGCCGATAATGAGTTCGCTGCCGCGCAGGGCCTCGCTGGCCACCAGTTCCCATGCACTGCTGTACCGGCTCATATCTAAGACGTTGAGGACGAAACCGGAGAACATTCCCCTTTCCTTGAGGTCGGCCATTGCCGTGAGGATACCTGCATAGAAGTCCGCGGTGTATGAATTGATGCCGGCAGCATTACGGCTGGCATTGAACGGCATGACCAGTGAAATTACGTGTGTCCCGTGGCTGAAATATGAAGAAGGCTCCGGTTTTCCGCTGTTGATCCAGGCTCCTTGGCCGTCATCTGCTGTGTAGGTCTCTGATGTGCTGCCGGTCTCTTCAGCATTGTCCCCGTCGGCCAGGCCATCAGCCTGTTCCCCGTCTTCCCGGTATGTGCGGAGATACTCTTCGTCAGGAATCAGTACCGAGCGTATCCTCTTGCCGGAATTGGTGTCTATGCCGTTGAGGGCTATTATGGCACCTGTCGGGACATTGAACTTTACAGCGACATCGTCCAGAGTCTCGTACCATTTTACATTGTACTTTTTGTACTTCTTTCCGGACGGTCTGTCAGACTTCCGGTCCTGTGCGGTTTTGCCGGTCTGCCTGTCCCCCTGTTCCGGCTCCACGGACTGCCTGACCGTATTTTCTGCCGGAACAGCGACGGTAGCCGTTTCCGTCTTTTTGTCGGCGGAAGCAGCAGACTCGGGTATGTATATGAGCATTCCGGCCTTCAGTCCCTCCGAGAGGGACGGATTGGCCTGCATGATTGTATCGATGCTGACTCCGTAGGCTTTGGATATTGAGTAAAGGGTATGTCCTTTGAGTACCTTGTGGATGAAGTATACGTTGCCGCTTATGTTTACCTTGTCGGCGGATATCTCCACAGGGGTGGCTTCAAAATCCTGGGCTGCGGCTTCCATCCCTGCCGGGACTGCCATCAGTATGCCCAGCAGGGCTGTAAGCAGCAGTTTTCTCATACCAGTCTTGCAAGAAGGTTGGTTATATTGGACTCGATGCGGGCGTAAGGGTCATCCCCGTATTCCGCAGGTTCGAACCTGTGTCCTGTAATATGTTCGTAGAGCTCTATGTACCTTTCTGATATGCTGCGGACGATTTCGTCTGTCATTTCAGGGACTTTCTGTCCGGCCTGGCCGCTGAATCCGTTGGCCATGAGCCATTCGCGCACGAACTCCTTGGAGAGCTGCCTCTGCTGTTCTCCCTTAGCGAACCTTTCCTCGTAGCCGTCGGCATAGAAGTAGCGTGAGGAATCCGGAGTATGTATCTCGTCGATAAGGTAGATCTCACCGTTGCGTTTTCCGAATTCATACTTGGTGTCCACCAGTATGAGACCTCTTTCTGCGGCCATCTCAGTGCCCCTTTGGAAGAGCCTTAGGGCATAGTCTTCGAGCTTTGCGTAGTCTTCAGCAGAGACCAGTCCGCGTCTGATTATTTCCTCTTTGGAGATATCCTCGTCGTGCGTGCCTATTTCGGCCTTTGTAGTGGGGGTGATGATGGGATGCTCGAACTTCTGGTGCTCGCGCATTCCGTCAGGGATGGGAACTCCGCAGATCTGCCGTGCACCGTTCTTGTATGCCCTCCACGAGCTGCCTGTGAGGTATCCTCTTACGATCATCTCAATGGGCAGTCCCTGACACTTGTATCCTACAGTCACCATCGGATCCGGTGAGGCTATCTTCCAGTTCTGGACGATGTCCTGTGTGGCATCCAGGAACATGGAGGCTATCTGATTGAGGACCTGTCCTTTGTAGGGAATACCTTTCGGCAGTATTACATCGAATGCAGAGATCCTGTCGGTTGCGATCATGACGATGTAGCTGTCATCTATGGTGTAGACATCGCGGACTTTTCCTTCGTATTTGCCCGTCTGATGATTGAAGTTGAATGCGGTCTGAGTAATTGCTTTCATGATATGTAATTGCTTTTTGTTATAACCGTTTGTAAAAATCCAGCAGCCGCGAGCAGAACCTGGACCAGGAGAGCCTGTCTTTCTCCATGGCAATGGCTTCCATGCAGCTGCGGCGGATATCCGCGCTGGAAAAGAACCTCTCTATGGCTTCGCGTATCGCTTCAGGAGTGACACTTTCTGTTACAATTCCCGTGCCCGAGTCTCCTATCATCTCTTTGAGCCCGCCTACTGCGGTCGTGACCATCGGCAGGTCGAAATGGTATGCGATGGAGCTTATTCCGCTCTGGGTAGCTGATCTGTACGGAAGTACGCACAGATCGGAAGCGCAGAAAAATCCGGCGACTTCACTGTCACCGATGAATCGGGTAAACAGATGGATGCGGTCGCGTCCCGGGATTTGCCCTATGATTTTCGAGTACTTGTCGAAAGAACCGTAAGGTTCTCCGGCAACCACCAGTTGATATGTGTCGTCAAGAGAGGCAAATGCTTCCAGGAGGATGTCCAGACCTTTGTATTCCCTTATCAGTCCGAAGAAAAGCAGGGTCTTTTTCCCAGGGTCAAGTCCGAGTTTCTTCATGGCCTGGAGACGCGGGACCTTGTCCCCGAAGTTGGAGTATATGGGATGCGGGGAGACAATGTACTTCGCATCCGGTGCGATGCGAAGCAGGTCATCCCTTACGGCATTGCAAAGGACTACGAAACCGTCGTGACCTTTTATATAGTAGGATGTCAGGAATCTGTCGAAGAAATGCCTTTCGTGCGGTACCACGTTGTCCAGTATGGATATGACCTTGCATTCCGGTCCCATGTGACGCGCGACGTAGCCCTGTGAAGGGGCAAAGTAGGGCATCCAGTAGCGCATAAGGAGCATGTCGGGCTTCCATTCCCTGATTTTCCTTGCTGTGGTAATGTATGTGAGCGGGTTGGCTGTGTCCAGGACCCTCTCACCCGTAAACGGAATGTGGGTGCCGTCTTCAATGTATTGGGTCTTCCCCGGAAACAGGAATTCGGGGTACTGCCTTTTGAAATTGAATGCAGCCACCGTGTTCTCCCCGGACAGCTCCTGATACAGAGAGGTGTTGAACTGGGAGATGCCTCCGCGATAAGGCGGGAAACACGATAGTATTGCGATTCTCAATGGCTGCTATTTGTTTCTGTTCCTGATGTATTCGGAGTTGAGACCTTCCAGGATTTCCTGTGTGATATCCAGTGCTTCCGAACCGTTTATTACAGTAGTCGTGGCTGCTGTGGTGGTAAGTATCAGAGAGTACTGCTTCTCCTGATTGTATTTTGCCACGTAGGTGGTGATTGCGTCCATCACCTTGTTGTACATGACACTTTCTTCTTCCTGTATCTCGTTCTGTTTCTGTATGGTGAGATTGCGCAGGTCCTGGTCGCGCTGAGCCAGGTCATTGTTCATGCTCTCAGCCTGCGAGCGGGTGAGCAGACCTTTCTGCATCTTTTCCTGGAAGCTCTGTATGTCGTTCTGGAGAGCTCTTCCCTGCTTGTTCAGATCATTCTCTATAGCACTGAACTTGCCCTGAAGTTCCGAACGGAGATCGTTGTACATGTCGAACTGGTTGACAAGAGTGTCGAGGTTGATGTATACGATGTCTCCCTTGGAAACTGCCGTACTTTCTCCTGAAGTGTTCTGGGCTGTTGAAACTTTTCCGCAGTCCGTGAAGTGAAGTACGAATAATGCTGCTACCGCAACGATCAGTACGATGTTGATGATGAGATTGGCTTTCTTCATAAGTGAATTTTGCTAAAACGTTAGTGTAACTGTAACAATTCAAAAAACACACAAATTTATATATAATCTGCTTTTTTTTAAAATAAAATCACAATATTTGCAATCTGTTTCACCTTCCGATGACTGAAAAAGAGATGCATTTCGCCTTGTATGGCCGGAATTTCGGCCAGGATGCCGAAAAAAGGATGAGAGTTCTGCTGGAGCACCTTTCCCGAAGAGGGGTAAGGGTGTCCTGCTGTACTGCCCTGGCCGAGAGCCTGCGTCTGCGCGGAATCGGTATTCCGGCACCTGCAGCAGAGTTCTCCGGGGCCGGCGATCTTCCGGACAATGTGGACATCATACTTTCCCTTGGAGGTGACGGGACCTTCCTCAGTGCGCTTACGGTCGCGGGAGACAGCGGAATACCGGTTGCAGGCATCAATTTCGGGCGGCTCGGCTTCCTGACTTCAGCCGGAAGAGGTGACGCCGGATGCGGCATAGTGGACAGGATGATAGCAGGAGACTATGTCGTGGAGCGCAGAAGCCTGCTGGAAGTATCTTACGGCGGTATGCCTTCCGGGCTGTATCCCTATGCCCTCAATGAGATTACCCTGCAGCGTTCCGGGCCGTACATGATAGGAATAGAGGTGAGTATAGACGGCATGAGGATTCCTACCTATTGGGCTGACGGCCTGTTGATAGCGACCCCGACCGGGTCGACTGCCTATTCATTGAGCGTAGGCGGTCCTGTGGTCGTTCCCCACTCGTCGGTGTTTATCATTACCCCGATGGCCCCCCACAATCTCAATGTGCGTCCGCTGATTGTTCCGGATACTTCCGAGATTGAGGTGGTAATCCGTTCGGGAGGGCACAGGACGATGATTTCTGCCGACAACCGCTCTGCCGATATCGGCGAAGATACCAGGATAACCGTCAGAAAGGCTCCCTTTACGCTGTCGTGTGTGGGCTTCGGCAGAGACGGGTTTTTCGAGGCTCTGAATGAAAAGCTGCTGTGGGGGGAGGACCGCAGGAATGAAATAAAGTAAAGAATATCAAATTATATGGATATGACACCAAAGCATGTGGCGATAATAATGGACGGCAACGGCCGCTGGGCCAAGCAGAGAGGCAAGGAGAGGATTTTCGGGCACTACGAAGGGACCGAAAGTGTGAGGGCGTGTGCGGAGTATGCGGTGGAGGCAGGCATAGACTACCTTAGCCTGTTTGCATTCTCGGAGGAGAACTGGGCGAGGCCGGAGGCAGAGGTGACGGAACTGATGCACCTTATGGCCAAGTCTATACTGGAGGAAAAAACAACGTTCGAAAAAAACAACATACGGTTTATGGTGGTGGGTAACCGCAGCCGCCTGTCGGCAGACTTGAACCGTGACATAGACGAGGCCATGGCCGGGACATCAGCCAACACAGGATTGACTCTGGTCGTTTTTCTGAGCTACAGCGGCCGCTGGGATATAGAACAGGCAGCGGCAGCGTGGGCTGCTGCGGGAGCGCCTCAAGGCCGGTTCCAGGATTTCCTTGCGACGGCCGGCATACCGGATCCGGACCTGCTTATCCGTACGAGCGGAGAACAGCGTATCAGCAATTTCCTGCTGTGGCAGTGTGCGTATACCGAATTTTACTTCACCGACACGTTTTGGCCCGATTTTCGCAAAAACCAGTTCCGTCAAGCTCTTGACGAGTTCGCCTCCCGCCAGAGACGTTTCGGAAAGACAGGCGACCAGATTACTCAAGAAAACAACGACTCCAAATGAAGGTGAAAAGGTTACTACTTCCTGTCCTGCTGCTTTTCATGGTCGGCAGCCTGTATGCCCAGCAACCTGCATCGACATCGACAAGGTATATTGTGGACTATTCCAAGCCACAGGAGTATGTCGTGGGCGGCGTGAAGGTCGAGGGAATGCAGTTTCAGGGGCAGCAGCAGATTCTGGCGATAGCAGGATTGAGGGAGGGAATGAAGATAGTCATACCAAGTAGCCAGACGTCGGATATAATCAACAGATTATGGGCCCAGAAACATTTTTCGGATGTTGCCCTCAATATTGATTCGATGTCTGCGGGAAGGGACACTGTGTATCTGGCCCTGGTCCTGAAAGAGCGTCCCAGGGTGTCCAGATGGAGCTTCCAGGGGGTGAAGAACTCTGAGCAGACAGAGCTGCAGGACCGTTTGAGCCTGAGGCGTGCCGTGCCCCTGTCGGACTACCTTATACGTTCGTCTGTCGAGATAATCAAGAATTATTATAAGGAGAAGGGATTCATCAATGCCGACGTGGATGTCATCCAGGTCAACGATACGGCGGTCAACAACGCAGTACGTGTAACGTTCAAGGTCGACCGCAAGAATAAGGTGAAGATAAAGACCATAAAGTTTGTCGGGAACGACCATGTCCCTGAGGGTAAACTGGTAGGATCGATGGCAAAGACCAGGGACATGCGTCTGAGGAATATCTTCAAGTCAAAGAAATTCAATGAGAAAGAGTATGAGACCGATAAGCAGTCACTGATAAGTGCTTTCAATGAGGCCGGTTTCAGGGATGCCAGGATAGTGAAGGATTCCATTTATTACGTGGAACCGGACAGGCTGGGCATTACGTTCGTCATAGACGAAGGCAAGCGGTACTACTTCAGAAATATAACGTGGACCGGCAATTCCCTGTACACTTCCGATCAGCTCAGTGAGATACTTATGATAAAAAAAGGTGACGTATACGACGTCGTCAATCTGGAGAAGAGGCTTTTCGGAGATCCCAAGAAGGAGTTTATGGATATCCATACACTGTATGCCGACCAGGGATACATATTCTTCAATATAGTCCCCGTTGAAACCAGTATTGTAGGGGATTCCGTGGATGTGGAGCTGAGGATGGTGGAAGGAAAGCCGGCGACATTCAACAAGATAATCGTCAGCGGCAACACCATAACGAATGAAAGGGTGGTGCGCCGCCAGATATTTACAAAACCCGGATACCTGTACAGCCAGTCCATGCTCGAACGCTCGTTAAGGGAAATCGCATCCATGGGCAATTTCGACCCGGAACAGGCTCTGGACCACACCCGCGGCTATTCCGTGATTCCTGACCAGCTCAACAACACGGTGGACATCACGTACAACGTTGCCGAGAAGCCCAACTCCCAGTTTGAGCTCTCAGGCGGATGGGGAGGCTATTCCTTTGTGGGAACGGTAGGTGTGAGCTTCAACAACTTTTCCCTCAGACGTATATTCAAGAAGGGGGCATGGCGGCCGGTTCCGTTGGGCGATGCGCAGACCCTGTCCCTTAGGTTCCAGACCAACGGTACCTATTATACGGCCGGTTCCATCAATTTCATAGAACCGTGGCTTTTCGGGAAGAAGCCTACATCCTTCAACCTTTCAGGCTACTACACCCGTCAGACCAATTCCTACTATTGGTACCAGATCAACAACACTGACGAGTATTTCGAGGTGTACGGCATAGCCGCATCCCTGGGAAGCCGTCTCAAATGGCCTGACAACTATTTTGTCCTGTACCACGAGCTCAGCTGGCAGACCTACAATCTGCACAACTGGGGGTACAATTTCCTTTTCGAGACCGGTAAGTCCAACAACATAAGCTACAAGATCACCCTGGCGAGAAATTCCACGGACCAGCAGGTGTATCCCCGCGAGGGATCGGATTTCCTGGTTTCGTTGCAGTTGACACCGCCATATTCGGCTTTCAGGAACAAGAATACTGACTATGCGGCCATGAGTGATCAGGAACGCTACAAGTGGATAGAATATCATAAGTGGACTTTCAGGGGTGCTCTGTACGTCAGACTCGTAGGGGATCTGGTCCTGATGACGAGGGCCCAGTTCGGATATCTGGGCTACTACAACCGCAATCTGGGCTATTCGCCTTTCGAGGGCTATCAGGTCGGTGGCGACGGCATGTCGGGTTACAATACCTATGGATCCGAAATCATCTCCTTGAGAGGTTATCCCAACTATTCCCTGACCCCTATGAATGCGGACGGTATCTACGTCGGACACGTGTATGACAAGTTTACTGTGGAATTGAGGTACCCTGTAATCCTTCAGCCGCAGTCGACGATATTTGTACTGGCCTTCCTGGAAGGCGGTAACTGCTGGGAAGACATAAGGGATTTCAACCCGTTCGAGATTAAGCGTTCCGCAGGTGTCGGAGTCAGAGTCATGCTGCCTATGATAGGTCTGCTCGGAGTGGATTGGGGCTGGGGCTTCGATCCTGTGCAGGGTGAGCGCAGGGGCGGTTCAAACTTCCATTTTGTGATAGGCCAGCAGTTCTGATGAAATCGGAACATAAAAATTATTAAATTTGCAATTTGTAGCCTTAAAGACAATTACAATTTAAATTTATAACATGAAACGAATTACAATTTTCGCCTTGTGCGTATTCGCGGCAGTTTATACCGTATCTGCCCAGACAGCTCCGAAGTTCGGGTACATCAACATGCAGGAAGTGATATTTCTGATGGACGAGACTGATTCGGCCCGCGTTGAGCTTGACAAGTTGAGCGCCGACATGCAGTCTACCTACAATGCCATGTATGAGGAGCTCACGACCAAGTATGCCACATACCAGCAGATGAGTGCCAACTGGACTCCTTCAGTGCTCGCCACCAAGGAGCAGGAACTCAAGGATCTTGAGGCACGTCTGCAGCAGTATCAGCAGAATGCGCAGATGGATCTCTCCAATCTTCAGAACCAGCTTATGGCCCCCATCCAGCAGAAGGCCACTGAGGCTGTCAGCAAGATAGCAAAGGCCAACGGTCTCGCAGGAGTGTTCGAGCAGTCTGTAATGCCCTATATTGACCCTTCGCAGTGCATGAACCTTATGGATCAGGTGAGGACGGAACTCGGTATTTCTCCTGACAAGACCCTGCCTCAGGCTCAGCCTCAGATGTAGCCGTATTGTGCGTGACATATATATAATGGTGGGCCGTTCCGCTTTTGCGGAGCGGCCCTTTCAGTTTTTATAAAATACTTTGAAAATAAATTCGTTTTGTAAGGAAATATCACTACATTTGTCTAAAATTATCAACAAACTTATATGCAACACAAGATTATTGATATAGATGATGTCGTGATCCGTTTTGCAGGTGACTCGGGAGACGGAATGCAGCTTACCGGTACGCTGTTTGCCGATTCGTCAGCTCTTTTCGGTAACGAGATATCTACATTCCCCGACTATCCTGCTGAGATACGGGCGCCTCAAGGCACAGTTTCCGGTGTGTCCGGTTTCCAGGTACACATCGGATCCATCGAAATCAACACCCCGGGAGACTTCTGCGACGTACTTGTCGCCATGAACCCGGCAGCTCTGATGGCCAACGCCAAGTGGGCCAAACCTACTGCAACCGTCATTCTCGACGAAGATGCCTTCGATGAAAAAGGTATCCTGAAGGCAGGTTTCAAGACCATGAACCCGATAGAGGAGTTGGGCATAGGAGACCGTAATATCATAGTCTCACCCATAACCACTCTTACAAAAGAGAGCCTGAAGGACAGCGGACTGGACATGAAGTCTATAGTCAGATGCAAGAACATGTTCACTTTGGGCATGTGCTTCTTCATGTTCAACAAGGAACTTGACCATACATTCGAGTATCTCGAGCGCAAGTTCAAGAAGAAACCGGCACTTATCGATACCAACAAAAAGGTGCTGAAGGACGGTTTCAACTATGCCTCGAATATCCATGCGATAGCAAACACATACTATGTGCAGCCTGCAAAGCAGGAAAAAGGCACATACCGCAACATCAACGGAAACCAGGCTACGGCGTGGGGACTTCTCGCGGCTTCCGAAAAGTCTGGCGTTCCTCTTTTCTGCGGTTCGTATCCCATCACCCCGGCCACAGCCATTCTGGAGGAGCTGGCCATTCACAAGGAGTTGAAGGCCAAGACACTTCAGTGTGAGGACGAGATAGCAGGCATATGTACTGCCATCGGTGCGGCATATGCCGGCAATTTTGCAGTGACCACGACATCCGGACCCGGCCTGTCCCTGAAATCGGAGGCGTTGGGACTCGCCATGATCACTGAACTTCCGCTTGTGCTGGTGGACGTGCAGCGCAGCGGTCCTTCCACAGGTATCCCTACCAAGACCGAGCAGACAGACCTCAATCAGGCTCTTTACGGACGCAACGGTGAGTGCCCCATCATGGTGATGGCTGCCCATTCCCCTTCGGACTGTTTCGAGAAGGCATTCTATGCAGGAAAATTCGCCATGGAGCATATGATGCCGGTAATCCTTCTCACCGAAGGCTTCCTGGGCAACGGCTCCGAACCTTGGCGTATTCCTTCCATGAAGGATCTGCCTGAGATACATCCTCCGTTCATAAAGGATGCCTCTGAGTGCGGCGGAAAATTCTGTCCGTTTGAAAGGGATCCGGAAACATATGTGCGCAGATGGGCTCTGCCCGGTACCCCCGGTCTCGAGCATCGTGTAGGCGGTCTTGAGAAGAATCCGGCAGGAGTCATTTCGTCAGACCCTCAGAACCATCAGCGCATGGTCGAAATGAGAGCGAAGAAGGTAGCCCATGTCGCCTGCGACATACCGCCTCTCAAAGTCATAGGTGACGAGAGCGGAGAGGTGCTGATCGTAGGATGGGGCGGCACTTTCGGCCATCTGTACACTGCTGTCAAGGAGTTCCACAAAGAGGGCAAGAGTGTGTCACTGGCACATTTTGACTATATCAATCCCCTGCCACTCAATACGGAAGAGGTATTTTCCAAGTTCAGGAAGATCATAGTCTGTGAGCTCAACTCAGGTCAGTTTGCGGATTATCTGAGGGCCAGGCACCAGCAGTTCCACTACTACCAGCTCAACAAGGTGCAGGGACAGCCTTTCATCGTAAAGGATGTGGTGGATGCAGTCAACAATTTACTATAGGAGGACGACATCATGAAATATACAGCACAGGATTTCAAAAGCAATCAGGAAGTAAGATGGTGCCCGGGATGCGGAGACCACTCAGTGTTGGCATCCCTTCAGAGGGCCCTTCCCCAGGTAGCCGAAGATCTCGGCTATTCTATGGAACGTTTCGTTTTCGTATCCGGCATAGGCTGCTCTTCGAGACTGCCCTACTATATGAACACATACGGTTTCCATGGTATCCACGGACGTGCGACAGCCATATCCACCGGCATGAAAGTGGCAAATCCCACTCTGTCAATCTGGCAGGCGACAGGCGACGGTGACGCTTTGGCAATAGGCGGCAACCACTTTATCCATGCGATAAGGCGTAATATAGACATCAACATAGTACTGTTCAACAACCGTATTTACGGACTGACAAAAGGGCAGTATTCCCCGACATCTCCGCTGGGCAAGATTACCAAGACTTCACCCTACGGAACGGTTGAGCATCCTTTTAATCCGGGAGCTCTGGTGATGGGTGCCCGCGGCACATTCTTTGCACGAAGCATCGATTCTGAGTTGAAACTGAATCAGGAGATATTCGTGGCTTCCGCCAAGCATGACGGATGCTCTGTGACCGAGATGCTTGTGAACTGTGTCATATACAATGACGGTTCGCACCGCGAGATTTCAGACAAGGAGGTAAAGGCTGACCGTACAATAGTCCTCAGGCATGGTGAGCGCATGATTTTCGGAAAGGACCGCAACAAGGGTCTGATCCTTGAGAACAAGAAGCTGAAAGTGGTTACCATCGGGGAAGGCGGTTTCACAGAAGACGATATCCTCATTCACGATGCCCACAGTGCCGATATGGGTATGCACAGCATGCTCATAGACATGAAGTGGCCGGAGTATCCGGTGGCTTTGGGAGTGATCAGGGACGTGGCCGACAAGACATATGACGACAATGTCCGGGATCAGCTGGAGGAAGTGAAAGCCAAATCGACAATACACTGTATGGACGAGCTGCTGCATAGCGGTTCTACATGGGAAGTTAAGTAAAAGAATATATAAACACCTTATAAACAACAACTTTACAAAAACACACAAATATGAAAGTTTCAGAAATAATGGCCAAACTTGAGGCCAAGTATGGAAACGAGAAAGAGTACCTGCAGGCAGTCCGCGAAGTACTCGAGTCCATCGAAGAAG
Organism: uncultured Bacteroidales bacterium; assembly: GCA_944326245.1. Classification (GTDB taxonomy): domain Bacteria; phylum Bacteroidota; class Bacteroidia; order Bacteroidales; family UBA932; genus Coprenecus. The sequence goes on along the minus strand of CALVDF010000018.1, from coordinate 16,571 downwards.
TTTACAACCAGCATCCCGAGTTCGAGAAGGCCAAGATCGTAGAGAGAATCGTAGAGCCTGACCGTATCTTCACATTCAGGGTTACCTGGATAGATGACAAGGGCGAGGTTCAGACCAACCTCGGCTACAGGGTTCAGTTCAACTCAGCCATCGGCCCCTACAAGGGAGGTCTCCGCTTCCACAAGGCAGTTACTCCTTCCATGCTGAAGTTCCTCGGTTTCGAGCAGACTTTCAAGAACGCTCTGACAACTCTGCCTATGGGCGGTGCAAAGGGTGGTTCGGATTTCGATCCCGTCGGCAAGTCTGACGCTGAGATCATGAGATTCTGCCAGGCCTTCATGTATGAGCTCTGGAGATGCATCGGACCTGATACCGATGTTCCCGCAGGTGACGTAGGTGTCGGCGGACGTGAGATCGGCTACCTCTATGGTATGTACAAGAAGCTGGCACGTGAGTACAACACAGGTGTGCTGACCGGAAAGGGCGGTACATGGGGAGGTTCCATTCTCCGTCCTGAGGCTACAGGATACGGTGCACTGTACTTCACACAGCATCTTCTCCATCACGCCGGCAAGGACATCAAGGACAAGACAGTCGCTCTCTCAGGTTTCGGTAACGTAGCTTGGGGTGCTGCAAAGAAAGCTAAAGAGCTTGGTGCAAAGGTTATCGCCATCTCAGGTCCTGACGGAGTCTGCGAGATTCCTGCAGGTATTACCGACGAGATGATCGACTACATGCTCGTTATGCGTGCATCCAACAGGAACAAAGTTCAGGATATGAACGACAAGTTCCCTCAGCTGACAAAGTTCACCGCAGGCAAGAAGTCCTGGAGCGTTAAATGCGACATTGCTCTCCCTTGCGCATTCCAGAACGAGCTTAACGGTGACGATGCCAAAGAGCTGATCAAGAACGGAACATGGTGCTGCTGCGAGGTATCCAACATGGGTTGCACCCCTGAGGCTATCCACGAGTTCCAGAGCAACGGCATTCTCTTCGCTCCCGGTAAGGCAGTCAACGCCGGCGGTGTAGCAACTTCAGGTCTTGAAATGACCCAGAACGCTACCCATATCAGCTGGTCTGCCAAGGAAGTGGACGAGAAACTGCACTACATCATGCAGAGCATCCACGAAGCTTGCGTCAAATTCGGTACACAGGCTGACGGTCATGTTGACTACGTCAAGGGTGCCAACATCGCCGGCTTCATGAAGGTTGCCCAGGCTATGCTCGAGCAGGGTATCATCTAGTATTGTCGGATTTGACAACTTTAGGTTAAGGGACCGTGTCCGGTTGTGGACACGGTCCTTTTTTTTGCTATATTTGTAAGTTGTTTTTAAATCTATAGGAAATGGCAATTATTCGACCTTTGAACGGGATTGTCCCGAAGATTGGAAAAGGCTGCTTCATAGCGGAGAATGCAGCGATAATAGGGGATGTGGAGATCGGTGACGACTGCAGTATATGGTATGGAGCGGTTCTCCGCGGTGATGTCAATCCCATAAGGCTCGGGAACCGGGTCAACATTCAGGACGGTGCTGTCCTGCACACATTATATAAAAAATCGGTGGTGGAGATCGGAAATGATGTATCGGTAGGCCACAATGCCGTCATCCATGGCGCAAAAGTGGGCAACGACGTTCTGGTGGGAATGGGTGCAGTCCTGCTGGATGGGGTGGAGGTAGCGGACGGCAGCATAATAGCAGCCGGAGCCGTGGTTCTGAGCAATTCCAAACTGGAACCTGGCGTGTATGCCGGTGTCCCGGCGAAGAAGGTCAAGGACGGAACGGAGGCTGTACGTGCTTCTGCCCACAAAAATGCCCAGGGATACATGATGTACAAGGAATGGTTTATGGAAGGAGAAAACAACGATCAATAATCAATATTTACAATTATGAAAAAATTACTTTTCTTTTTGGCAGCCGCCGTTATGGCAGCTGCATGCAACAACGGTGAACAGTACACCGTGAAAGGTACCATTACCGGAAACAGTGAGCAACTGGTCAACGGTACTGTCTATATTGTAAACCGTGACAGGGAGAATCCGCTTCGTGATACAGCGCAGATTGTCAACGGCAAGTTCCGGTTCAAGGGTTCTGTAGAAACACCCGAACCTTATTTCTTCATGATTGAAGGTGTTCCAGGATTCGTACCATTCTTCCTTGAGAACGCGGAGGTAGTGATTACAGGTGTGGATACGCTCCTTTCACAGGCAACTGTTACCGGAGGTCCTACGCAGACCATGATCAACCGCTACAACGATGCTGCCAAGGAATTGGAAGAGGAATATGGTGCGGCAGAGCTTGTCAGAACGTACCGCAACCCTTCAGTGACTGAGGCAGAACGTGATTCAGCCCTTGCAGCGTACAACAGGTATCAGGATGCTGTCGAGCAGGTCAAGGCAGACCTGATCGCTGAGGCTCCTGTATCTGATTTCGCCCTTTACTTCATCATTCAGGGCAGAGAGTATTACTACATGGATCTTGACAGTCTGAACAGCCTCGTCGAGACCTACAGAGCCATTCCTGCATTTGAAGGCAACAAATTCCTCAATATGGTCGATGAGTTCAGGGTAAAGGAGCAGTCTCTTGCTGTAGGGGCAAAGGCACCGGACTTCACCCTCAATGACCCCAAGGGCAATCCTGTAACCTTCTCGGACATTTACCCTAAGGGTAAGGTTACCATGGTGGATTTCTGGGCCAGCTGGTGCGGTCCTTGCCGTGCTTTCAATCCGACCCTGGTGAAGATTTACAAAAAATACCATAAACTTGGGTTTGAAATCATAGGAGTTTCGCTTGACCGTGACCACAATGCGTGGGTAGAGGGAATAAAGGAAGACAAGCTGACATGGACTCAGGTCTCTGACCTCAAATTCTGGCAGAGTGAAGTAGGGCAGCTCTATAATGTCAAGTATATTCCCCAGAACGTGTTTGTCGACTCTGAGGGGAATATCATAGGACGCAAAGTCGCGGAGGACGATATAGAAGCTCTGCTCGACGAGTATCTCAAAAAATAATCCGTTCCGGGAGCGATCATGACAGGAGTGTATGACTCGGGAATCGGCGGGCTTTCTGTCTGGAAGGAGCTGAGGGCCCTGATGCCGGAGCAGGATTATGTTTATGTGGCCGATTCTGCGCATTGTCCTTATGGGGACAAATCGACCGGCTATATTAGGGAACGGGCATGTGCTGTTGTCAGATTTCTGATCGGGAAAGGTGCTGAAGCGGTGGTTGTGGCCTGCAATACGGCTACGGCCGCCGCTATTTCTTACCTTCGTTCACATTTTCAGATTCCGTTTGTAGGTATGGAGCCTGCCATAAAGCCGGCAGCGCTTGCCTCGAAGACCGGTGTGGTAGGGGTGCTGGCAACTGCCAATACGTTCAGGGGCAGTCTCTATCGTGACACGGTGATGAAGTATGCCACAGGGGTACATATCGTGGAAAAAGTAGGTTGGGGATTGGTTGAAGCCGTTGAAAGGGGAGAGGTCCCTACTGATCTGATCAGGAAATATGTGGACGAGATGGTCGATGCAGGGGCAGATGTGATAGTGCTTGGATGTACTCATTTCCCTTTTCTACAGGATGAGATTGCGCGGGTTGCGGGACCGTCCGTACGCATTATCAACCCCGCGCCGGCTGTTGCGATGCAGACTCGCAGGGTGCTTATGTCTTTGCAGTCCGGTTCAGGACGGTCTTCTGCCGGACAGGGCTGTACTCCCGTCTCTCCGCAGAGGGAATTCTGCTCTACCGGTGATACCGCAGTGCTTCAGCGGACAGCCATGGCCATCGATCCCTCCCTTGCCCCTGACATGTTTAAACACGTAACCATTTGACATTAACCTTAAAACCAAACTAACCATGTCTTTAGATTTATTATTCTGGCTCGTGCCCGTCTCTTCTCTTATAGCATTGAGTTTCGCCTTTTTCTTCTACAGGCGTATGCTGAGGGAAGATGAAGGTACTCCCACGATGAAGGAGATAGCTGCCTATGTGCGCAAGGGTGCTATGGCATATCTCAAGCAGCAGTACAAGGTAGTGACAATTGTTTTTATTGTCCTTGCCGTATTCTTCGCCATTCTGGCCTATGGCTTCGATGTGCAGAACCATTGGGTCCCCTTTGCATTCCTTACGGGAGGATTCTTTTCCGGCTTGGCAGGTTTCATCGGCATGAAGACAGCAACTTATGCTTCCGGCAGGACAGCCAATGCCGCACGCCGTTCGCTCAATGCCGGGCTTAAGCTGGCCTTCCGTTCCGGAGCGGTCATGGGTCTGACCGTTGTGGGGCTCGGTCTGTTGGATATATCGGTGTGGTATCTGATTCTCGACCATTTTGTTTCTGCTGACGGCCCTCAGAAGCTTGTGGTAATTACCACGACGATGCTTACTTTCGGTATGGGTGCTTCCACCCAGGCCCTGTTCGCGCGAGTGGGGGGCGGGATCTATACCAAAGCCGCAGATGTCGGTGCAGATCTGGTAGGCAAGGTCGAGGCAGGTATACCTGAGGATGATCCCAGAAACCCCGCAACCATCGCAGACAACGTAGGAGACAATGTCGGTGATGTTGCAGGTATGGGGGCTGACCTGTACGAGTCGTACTGCGGTTCCATTCTGGCCACGGCGGCGCTCGGAGCTTCTGCATTCTGCTCGTTCGGTGACACCTCCATGCAGTTGAGAGCCGTGTTTGCCCCTATGCTTATTGCGGCTGTGGGCATAATACTTTCGGTAATAGGCATATATCTTGTAAAGACCAAGGAGGGAGCAGGAATGAAGCAGCTTCTCAGTTCCCTGAGTGTAGGGACTAACGTGTCTTCGGCCCTCATTGCTCTTGCCACTTTCGGGATAATGTATGTCCTGGGCATACCCAACTGGGCATGGATATCCTGCTCCGTGCTGGTGGGCCTGATTGCCGGCATCATCATCGGGCAGTCTACGGAGTATTTTACATCCCATTCCTACAGGCCGACCAGAAAGCTCGCGGAGAGTTCCAATACAGGTCCTGCCACAGTAATCATATCAGGAGTCGGACTCGGCATGATATCTACTGCAATACCTGTTATAACCATTGTCGTCGCCATAATCCTCGCATATCTCTGCGCCATAGGTTTTGATGTCACAAACATGCTTACGGCCCAGAATCTCAGCCTTGGCCTGTACGGAATCGGTATTGCTGCAGTGGGCATGCTTTCAACCCTCGGCATCACGCTGGCTACGGATGCTTACGGCCCGATTGCCGACAATGCGGGCGGAAATGCACAGATGAGCGAGCTAGAGCCCGAAGTTCGTCAGCGGACTGATATCCTGGATGCACTCGGCAACACTACCGCAGCCACAGGTAAAGGTTTCGCAATAGGTTCTGCTGCACTCACTGCTCTTGCGCTCCTTGCTTCGTATCTGGAAGAGATCAAGATAGGTCTTCAGAGGATAGGGGATACCGTGCTGGAGCTGGACGGAGGACGGACAGTGGAGGTCGCACATGCAACTATACCTGACTTTATGGAGTATTATCATATAAACCTCATGAATCCGACCGTGCTGGCCGGAATCTTCATAGGTGCCATGATGTCCTTCCTATTCTGTGGTCTGACCATGAATGCCGTGGGACGTGCAGCACAGAAGATGGTGGAGGAGGTACGCCGTCAGTTCCGCGAGATCAAGGGTATCCTTACTGGGGAAGCGACTCCCGACTATGCCCGCTGCGTTGCCATCTCCACCAGAGGAGCACAGCAGGAGATGCTCTTCCCTTCTCTGCTGGCTATAATCGTTCCTCTGTTGGTCGGACTCTTTTTCGGAGTGGCCGGTACAGTCGGCCTGCTTGTCGGCTCACTCGGCTCCGGTTTCGTCCTGGCTATCTTTATGGCCAATTCCGGCGGAGCCTGGGACAACGCAAAGAAATATGTGGAGGAGGGCAATCTGGGAGGCAAAGGCTCGGAGGCGCATAAGGCTACTGTCGTAGGAGATACAGTCGGAGATCCGTTCAAAGATACTTCTGGACCTTCGCTCAACATACTCATCAAGCTTATGAGCATGGTGTCAATCGTTACGGCAGGTCTCAATGTAGCTTTCAGCGTGCTTTAACAGTGACACGTACGTATAAAAACAGGCGGAACCGCTCATTGCCGGGTCCGCCTGTTTCTTTATCCGGTGTATTGCCGCTGACTAAAGTCCGGCGCAGTACATGAAGAGTGCAGTTGCTGATTCAAGGTTCTGGAAATCCGTTTTGTTTTCCTTTACGAAGGTTTTTATCTGCTTTTTTGCTTCGGGGAACAGCTTGTTGAAAGTACTCATTCTGGACTGATAGATCTCCTTTCCGTCAGTGAGAACCACGTCTGTTTTAAGTCTGTATTTCAGGTCTCTCTGGCCGGTTTCCATTCTGTCGTAGTCTACCTGTGACATCTTTGAGCTCTTGGCCATGGATGTGGCCGGGATTCCGGAATAGCCGGCGTCCGGCTGTGTTTCGTCTATGGAGAGCTGTCGGCGTTCACAGATGGACAGAGAGCCGTACACCGCAGCCTGTTTGAGGAAGATTCCCTCAGTTTTTGTGTATACGGTGCCGTTGACTATAACTCTGCTGACCTTGTTGTTGTTGGCAAGCAAAAGCGTATCTCCGGAACTGTGTATGAAGCGCACGGAGTTGTCGAGATTGCATATGTTCACGGTGCCAGGATTGGATGTGCCGTCAGTGAAGTCCACTGTCCCTTCGCTGAATTCGGGCAGGAGATACACGATGTTTTCGGGCAGAATTTTCACAAGGTCCTGGCGCGCGCGTACTGTTACGGTCCCCTCTGTGGTCTGTGCATTCAGAGCTGTCGCTGTGAGAAGGGCTGTCAGGAGGATTACTGTTTTTTTCATATCTGTACTATCTTTTTTGCGTTTAATCAAAAAGAGGCTGACCATTGCTGATCAGCCTCTATAGAGAATTACATCTCAGCCGGTATTGTTAGCTCTTCGAGCCTACTGTGCCGGCGTCGATCACGGAGCCGGTGAAGTTGTACCAGCCTCCGTCAGCAGGGCTTTCGAAGCCGATGAAGACACCGTTGGTAACAGTAACTGAATTGTTGGCGAAATCCCAGATGCATGGTTCATTAGGCCACAGGTATACCTTACCGTCACTCTCGTCTATGTGGTAAGCGCAGAATGTTGCCGTTACCTCACCGTGAGGATCACCTACATTAAAGGTGTTTCCTGATGTAGAGGTGAATGTCAAGGTGTTGCCAGCGCGGGTAGCGGCCCATGTGTCACCGAAGAAAGGATCTTTAACCAGGAAATTGCCGTTGGCATCTTCTGAAATCTCGAATTCGGCGGAGCCGATGGTCCATTTACCTGTCATATCCAGTTCGGTAGGAGCAGTTGCGGTGTAGGTCATTTCTGTTACCTGTCCCAGATACTCTCCTGTGAGCTGGAGTTTGAAGGTGATGCTCTGGTAGTTGAGGTAGTTGGGAACTCGAGCCTCAATGTTGTTGGAAGGATAACCGGCAACGCTGTCGGTAGCTTCATCGTAAGCACCTACGTAGAGTTCCTTGGAGGTGAAGATGATGTCGGTTCCGTCTACAAGTTCTGCCTGAGAGTTGTCTTCCTTTTTGACGAGTGTACCGCCAATGTATTCAAACTTTGCGAGTGATGACACTGACGCGTTTTCAGTCATCCTTACAGGAATGTAGATGTAAGAGTTATTGAGTGTAGTGTCAATCGAGCTGTATACGAACTCTACGGGAGTGGTTCCCGTCTCCACCGTGAAATCCTTCTCGCAGGAGGCGAGAAGACCCAGCAGGGCGGTTGCAGCTATGATTAATCTTATCTGTTTCATTTTCATTAAGTGTTAACTGTTTTAGTTTCCTGAGTAGCCTGGATTCTGCTGGTTGGCAATGTTGGGGTTGGAGTCAATCTCCTCCTGAGGGATAGGCCATACGTACCTGTGGTCGCCCCAGCCGCGGTGGAATGTAGTGTAGGTTGAAGGCATGTAGATGCTTGCGTCTACCTGTGCTGCACCTCTCTGGATATCCTTGTGGTAGCGTTTGATATCGTTCCAGTACATTCCTTCTCCCATCAGCTCCCTTACTCTTTCGTTGAAGATCTCTTCAAGGATGTCACCGCCACTGACAGGGGATGCTCCTCTTGCGCTTCTGAGAGTATTCAGGACGTTCTGTGCTTCACCGTTGTTGCCGTTGCGTGCATAAGCCTCGGCGAGGATGAGGTACTGCTCTGAGATGCGGAAAGGCTTAACCTTATTGACTCCGCTGTATCCCTGAGAGTTGGGATCCTTGAGGGCAGGGTTGCCGATAAATTTGGTGAAGATGTATACGTCTGACTCGGCGTTTCCGGGAGGCAGGGTTACGGTAACAAACTGGAAGTATGCCTTGAAACGGATATCACCGTCCTCGAAGAGGTCGATAACCCACTGCTCGGGGATGTAGTCAGGCATGTAGAGGTTGTTGTTGGCATCGTATCCCACGTAGTTGTATCCGTAGCCTCCGGGGAGGGAGTTGGGATATGAAGCGTCAAGCTGTATGATGGCCTCGTTGCCGGAGTCCTCGCCCCAGATGGCGTTGAATGCTGTCTGGTCGGAAACAAGAGGGTATCTGTTGCTGTTTACGAGCTCGCCTGCATTGTCAATGGCACTCTGATAGTCACCGGTGTTAAGTGCAATCCTTGCTCTGAGGGCCTTTACGGCATCGGAGGTAAGGTAGATGCTGCCTACTGCACCGGGAGTTGTCAGGTATGCTGTAGCACTGTCGAGATCCTCGTAGATGTGTCCCAATGTCTCTGAGAGAGTACCGCGATCGGGATATTTGGTCTGGTCTGAGGTAGGATCGTACGTTGTTACATAGGGAATACCGTATGTGCTTTCATTGCCGACATAGTCCTGGCAGTATTTCTCGACCAGCATCCAGTGATAGAAGGCTCTGAGGAAGAAGGCCTCTCCCTTGTATACCTGGAGGGTAGCGATATCATCAGCTGACCAGTTGGACTTGTCGCAGGAGTTTGCGTTGGTGATGAAGAAGTTGATGTTGGCTATGCCAGAGTACATGGCTGACCAGATGCTCTGGGCGTCTCCGTCTGCTGAGGTCATGAGCCAGTTGTAGAATGTAAGTCCCCTCTGACCGAAGCCTGTGGAGGCGTGGAAGAGGTTGCCGGCCAAGTCACCTGTGTAGGTCACATTGCTGGACACACGGCCTCTGAAGGCGATGTAGTTTCCATCGCGAAGGTGCTGTGCATCGCTGAGGCTCTGCAGTGCGTTCGACGGGTCTATGGTGCCGACCGGACGGAGGTCCAGGTCGCAGCTTGTAACACCGATAGTCAGGGCGGCTGCGATAGTCGATATAATAGCTATTCTTTTCATTTCTTTTCTCTTAACAAAGTTTAGAATGTGAATTCAGCTCCGAAGGTAAACTGTCTCGAGTTGGGGTATACACCCAGCTGGAGGTTGGAGTCGACCTCGGGGTCATAACCGGTATATTCGGTGAAAGTAAGGAGGTTACGTCCTACGAAATAGATTCTGAAGCCCTCGATGAAACCTGTGCGCTCCATCCACTTCTTGGGGAAGGTATAGCCAACCTGCAGGTTCTTCAGACGGAAGAAAGAAGCATTCTCGAGCAGGCTGTCATCAAACTGTCTTTGGGAGTTGATGCTGGGCACGTCGGTAATCTGTCCGGGCTCTGTCCAGATATCCAGAAGGTCTGCCAGACCGTTCATGTTGGTTGTGGAGAAGGTCGGGTTGGTGAGGAAGTAGCGGTCGTTGTTGATGGTCCACTTGCCTGCTACCCATGAGAAGTCGGCACCGATGTACAGTCCCTTGTACTGGAAGTTGAGCTGGATACCGCCTGACCACGGTGCAAATCTCTGTTTGCCGGTCATCACTGCGTATGCATCTGAGAAGACTTTGGTCTTGTTGCCGTCCAGATCGTACCACATCTGCATACCGTCGGCAGGGTCAACACCTGCTGAACGCACGTAGTAGAACTCACCGTAAGGATAGCCTGTCTGGTATGAGATACCGGTGTTGGCGATGGTGTATTCCTCGCGGCCTCCGAAGAGTGCTGTGATTTCGTTGCGGTTGTAGTTGAAGTTGGTGCTGATACCGAAGTACAGGTCGTTGGTGTTGACGATGTCGAAGCTCAGGTCGACGTCAACGCCCCGGTTCATCATGTCACCTGCGTTACCCCAGCCGCCGGAGTGTCCGGTAGTGAATGAGTAGGGGATCTCCATGAGGAGGTCGCGGGTCATCTTGTTGTAGAACTCGACGTTCACACCGAGGAAGTTCCACAGGCGGGTGGTAACACCGATGTTGAGGGTCTCGACAGTCTCCCAGGTCAGGCCGGAGTTGCCAGGGTTGGAAATGCCCCAACCGGTACCTCCGTTGTAGTCTCCGCTGTAGTTGCCGATGGTACCGAGAGCGAGGTAGTTTTTGATACCTGAGTTACCGGTGGTACCGTAGCTGGCTTTAACGCGCAGGTCCTGGATCCAGGATGCGTGCTGGAGCCATTTTTCTTTCTTCATGTCCCACATCAAACCGATCGAATAGAAGTTTGCATACTGCTTCTCTGATCCGAAGAGTGATGAACCGTCAAGACGCCATGATGCATCAATGTAGTACTTTTCGTTGAAGTCATAGGACAGACGTGCGAAGTATGAGTTGTAGGCTGTTTCGCTGAAGCTGTAGGAAGGAGATGTCCATCCTGACTGGGGAGCCTGCGAGATGAGGTTGTTCCTCCAGTCTGTAAGTCCTGATACGCTGGCACCGAATCCTTCGTATTTGTCGAAGATGGACTCCTGTCCGGCGAGGATGGTGAAGTGGTTCTTCTGTGCTATGCTGAAAGCATACTCGGCAGTGTTTGTGAAGGTGAACTGGTAGTAGCGGGAGAATGACTCGCTGGCGTTACCGGACTGCCAAGGACCTTCGCCTGCAGGCATGGGACGTACCTTAGACTGTGATCTGTAGTCATATGCCTCGAGACCCTGCTGAGCCTTGAGGGTGAATCCTTTGAAGGGGTTCAGCTGTACGTAGGTGTTGCCGTAGAGCCTAGCATATGTGGTCGTGCTGGGCTGCAGGTTGTTCATGAAGTAAGGGTTCCACAGTCCGAGGGACTCCATATATACAGGTTCGCTGTTGTAGTCTACATACGGGTTGTTGGGATCGTCGGTGTTGATCTCGTAGGGAGTTGTCCAGGGAAGTCCCCAGTTGGCCAGGTTGATAGGGTTCTGCCAGCTGTTACGGAAGCTGTCCGTGGTGTATGGACCTGAACGGTAGTCCTGGTATGTGAGTCCCAGGTTGACACCGAACTTCAGCCAGTTGGTAGCCTGTGTATTGATGTTGGAACGGATATTGTATCTGCTCAGGAATGAGTCAGGAGCTGTACCTGTCTGGTTGAAAGTACCCAGGGAGATGTAGTAGTCAGTCTTTTCGGAGGCTCCTGAGATGGAAAGGTCTACGCTCCATACGGGGGCTGTCTCATTGAACAGGTAGTCAAGCCAGTTGGTGTTGATACCGAGCTGCTGTGCAAGCTTCATGTCGTCGGTCAGCTGGAAGTCAGGATTGACGAGCTGGTTGAACTGGAACCACTGGTCGCTGTTCATAAGCTGCATCTTGTGGTTCACGATGGTAGATATACCGTACTGTCCGCTCAGCTTAACAACAGGCTTTTCACCGCGGTCACCTCTCTTGGTGGTGATGTAGACGACTCCGTTTGCAGCACGTGATCCGTAGATGGCTGTCGATGAGGCGTCCTTCATGACTACGAGGCTCTCGATATCGTTGCTGTTCAGAGAGTTGAACACGTCAGACGACACTGGGGTACCATCGAGGACGAAGAGAGGGGTACTTGATGCATTGATGGAGTTCACACCACGCAGACGCATGGAAACACCCTCCATAGGCTCACCTGATGAGGAGAAAATCTGCAGACCGGATACCTGTCCCTGAAGAGCATCACCCACGTTGGCCGAAGGACGGTTCATCACCACCTGGCTCTTTACGGTGGAAGCTGATCCCACCACGGATGAAATCTTCCTTGCGGAACCGTAACCGACCACGATTACGTCTTCCAGCATCTGGGCGTCAAGCTCGAGAGCGATGTCAATGCTGGTTCTGCCGTTGACAGGCACTTCCTGTGTTGCGTATCCCATAAAGGTTACTTCCAGGACTCCGTTTGACGGAACGGTCAGAGAGTACTGGCCCAGGTCGTCGGTCATCGCCCACGTGGTAGTGCTGCCTTTCAACACTACTGAAGCGCCGACGATGGTCTCTCCTGTCGAAGCATCAGTAACAGTACCTGTAACTGTGATTTCCTGCGCATAGGCTGCGGCAGTCACCACAAGCAACAGACCTGTTAAAAAAAGTCTGATCTTTTTCATGTAGATAATTTTTTAAAGTTAATAAAAAGTTAATTTGTTTTTAATGTTGTTAATGAGTTCTAAATGAATACAGCACCGGCAGTCCGTTGCGCATGGCGGACAGACCACCTACATTCAGGGGAATATATTTAGTCAGCTTAGTCTGGATAATGTTGCGGATAGTGTTCAATCTTAAAAACTTTTAAGGTTAGCGGTTCCGTTCTCAGGTCGGCAGTACTTTTTATTAAAGGTTAAATAAAATTTTATTCCAAATTTCAAATTGCAAATGTGCGAAAACTTTTTTTAAAAAACAATACAAACACTCAAAAATACTCTCTGAGAAAACGGCATCCTGTACTTGCCTGACTTAATGTGATGTTGTGGCATATGGCGGGGACTGCCTATATTAGTGTGACAAGAAACTTAATCTTTTGTAGATTTATGAAAAAAATCAATATCTTTGTTTCTTTTGAAGACAAGAACATTTTAAAAACGTACCTTAATAATATAATAATGAAGAAATTTCTAAAGCCATTAGTCTTGTTGCCGGTGCTTGTTATAGCCGCCGGATGTACGATGGATGAGGACTTTACGCGCAGAGTACAACCGGATCCCCAGGATATGCGCGGTCCCGGGCAGGTAGAGCCCGGATGTCTTATCGTAAAAATGAAAAGCGAGCCTGAGGATCCCATGTCTCTGGCGTCTTCTTTTCCTGATCTTGAAATAAAGTCAGTAAGGCGGTTGTATGTGGGACCTGAGAAATTCGAGGCCCGCAAGAGGGAGATGGGGCTCCATCTCTGGTACGCCGTCGAGTTTGACGATGCTGTCCCCGTTACCCGTGCGGCGTCAGATATTGATGCGTCGGGTGATATGGAGGTGGTGTCTTATGTCTATCCGGTCAAGTATGCTGACGCGACTTATCCTTTCGATGATCCCAAATTGCCGGACCAGTGGCACTATATGAATTTCGGGGATAAGCCGGGGGAGGTTGCCGGTTCGGATATCAACCTGTTCCCTGCGTGGGAGATCACTACTGGACGTCCGGATGTGATAGTCGCGGTAACAGACGGCGGCGTGGACTACAATCACGAGGACCTTGCCTATAATATGTGGCACAATGAGGCGGAGCTTAACGGCCAGCCGGGAGTCGATGATGACGGAAACGGATATATTGACGATATCTACGGCTATAATTTCCTTTCTGACTCTGACGGCTCAATCGCTCCTGAAGACCACGGGACGCATGTGGCAGGTACCGTGGCGGCCGTGAACAACAACGGAATCGGGGTTGCAGGCGTTGCCGGCGGCGACTATGCCAAAGGAATACATGGCGCGAGCATAATGTCATGCCAGACCAGTCCCGGTGCGGCGTTTATTGCCGATGCCTTCATCTACGCTGCTGACAACGGAGCCGTGATTTCACAGAACAGCTGGTCCGTAGGCAGGGACTATTCTTCTGTACTGGCCCCGGCAATGGATTATTTCATCAAATATGCCGGTATGGACGAGAACGGGAATCAGGTGGGGCCCATGGCCGGAGGCATTATAATTTTCGCAGCGGCCAACGAGTCTACCAACGAATCGTATCCGGCGGATGCGGATGAAGTATTTGCGGTGGCATCCGTAGGCGCTGACTACAAGGCTGCATACTATACCAATTATGGAGACTGGGTGGAAGTTTCTGCTCCGGGCGGGGACGCAAACAAAGGTTACAATGTTATGAGTACCCTTCCGAACAATGCTTACGGTGCTATGCAGGGAACATCGATGGCGTGCCCTCATGTCTCCGGGGTGGCGGCGCTAGTGGTATCCGCCTTCGGAAAGGAAGGTTTTACCAACAAGGATCTCTGGACCATACTGTCTACCGGCGTGAGGAATATCGATGAATACAATCCCGGTTTCAAGGGCCTTCTCGGTACAGGCCTTATTGATGCCGAGATGTGCCTGAAGTCGTTCGGCCCGGAACCTCCTGACCCTGTTACCGATCTGGAAGCAGTCTCTGCCCAGGGTTCAAGTATAGTCCTCAGATGGACCGTACCCGAGGATATTGATAGCTACAAACCTGTCAAATTCAATGTTTTTGCGTCCACATCCACTCTGGAAAGCCTCGATCCGTCAAATCCTGGCGAGAACGTAATGGTTTCGGAGGTGGCTACGGGAGCCCTGCTGCCTGGAGATGTCCTGGAGACAACCGTATCGGGGTTGACTCCCGTAACCGAGTATCATTTCCGCGTTCAGTCGGAGGACAATATGGGCAGTGTTTCCGGTCTTTCCAATGAGGTGGTTTTCTCAACGGTAGGGAACACGCCTCCCGTCATTACCCCCATTACCGGCACTGAGGTGACGCTCAAGGCATACGAGACTGTAAGGGTTGAGTTTGCCGTTTCCGACAAGGACAATGACAATATAACATATGAGCTGGATCCCGGTTCAGACGCGGCTACCGCCACATACAGGGACGGCATACTTACTGTGGTCATCAACGGGCTCAATGCGCCTGTCACACAGTCTCCGGCTACCTATATCGCTACCATCACCGTGTCCGACGGTTTCGACGAAGCTTCGGCAAAGCTGAGCTATACGGTTATCCCGAACAATGATCCGGTGGTCGTATCCCCTGTCGCGGACCAGGTGCTCAATTCGGCAACTACTCCGGTGAACGTGGATATTTCATCGGTATTCAGCGACCCTGACGGAGAGCCCCTGAATTACAGCGTGGCTGTCTCCGGGTCCGTAGTGCGTGCCAATATCAACGGCTCCGAACTCAGGATAACCCCCTCTGCATTCGGCATGGATACAGTTACTTTGACCGCCACTGATCTGTCCTCGGCATCGGTATCCAGTGTATTCACGGTGCTGGTGCGTGACGGAAGCAAGGCTGCAGACCTGTATCCCAATCCGGTATCAGACATCCTGAACGTACGGTCCGGCGAGGCCACTTCCTCGGCCAGCGTCCGGATCATGGCTGCGAACGGGGCTGTGGTCCTGGAACAGGACGGATTGAGCATGTCTCCGTTCTCTCCGGCCCAGATTGACGTGTCGTCCCTTGCCGGAGGCATATACAAAGTGACAGTGACATATACGACTGCTGGAGGAAACAGCAGAACAATAACATCCGACATAGCAAAACTGTAGTACCAACAATATGAAAAAGAAAATTACAACTATCCTCAGTGCTGCTGTAGCAGTAATGCTTCCTGTGGCAGCTTCCCAGGCCCAGACGGCCGGATTCCTCGATGTCAATCCTGATCCAGTAGCCATGAGTATGGCTGGAGCCGGGACAGTATTGGACGCAACTCCCTATGCCATGTGGAACAATATCGCATCCACGGCTCTGGGAGAACAGAAGTTCCAGATAGGTGCCTCCTATTCCCTGTGGCAGCCCTCTTTCTCGTCCAACAATGTTGCGGCAGTGGCCGGATACGGACGTGTGACGAAATTCATGACCATATCTGCCGGAGTTAAATACTTCTCATATCCGTCCATGGACATTACGGACGGAACTACCGGTGTGGTTACCGGAACATTTGCCCCTATGGAACTTCAGGCCGGCATAGGACTCGGATTCAAGGTTCTGCCTATACTTTCCCTCGGTGTCAATGTGAATTATGTCCACAGTGACATCGGCGGTCCGAAGAAAGGCGGTGCCGTGGCAGGAGACTTCGGAGCGATGCTGGATCTGAAGTTCCTGCGCGTAGGACTTACGGCGGCCAACATAGGTTCCAAACTCAATTATGGGGGAGCCTCATCATATAACCTGCCTGCAAATGTGAAACTGGGTGTCGGTACTGTCCAGAACTTCGGGGACGGCAAGAAGCACGGTATCGCTGTAAATCTCCAGGGAGGAATGACGTTCGAACAGTCGGCATTCTTTGCAGAGCTGGGCGCACAGTACGTCTTCAACGACCTGTTCAGAGTGGGAGTAGGTTACCATTATGGAGATCAGGACAAGCTTGTTGCAGGTTCCTACGCATCGGTCGGTGCCGGAATCAAGCTTCTGGGTATATCCGTCAATGCCGCATATCTGATCGGGCTGTCGGAAAATTCCCCTATCGGAAATACGTTCTCGGTAGGTCTGGGCTATTCTTTCTGATGATTCAGGCATAGTCTGATATCGTCCGTCAGTAAAAAGGGCGGGACACCCGTGTGGGGGTGCCCCGCTTTTTTTGTCCGTTTTTTCCTGACTTCGTCAACGTGTCACCCAGAAATCATTTTCGAATAATGGAGCGATACGCTGATGACGTTTCATGA
>CALVDF010000017.1 GCA_944326245.1 uncultured Bacteroidales bacterium | reverse complement strand
TTCTCTGCCATCTCACCAAGCGGCAGCCTCTTCCTGATTTTTCCCAGCTCGCTAGTCTCGAACGTCCGCCTATACAAATCATAAAAATTATACTCCGTAAACGGAAGATTGGGTGATATTCCAGCAAAATTTTGTACCTTAGCCATGCGAATTTATTTTTGCGATACCTCCAAATTCAGCTTTTCGAGGGCAGTTGGAGGTATTCTTTTTATCTTTTGCTAAGATACAAATTTTATATTACATTGGCAATCAATTCTTTATAAAGTTTTATTCTTTTTACGACAGTCCCTAATTTAATATGGAGAGTGACTGTCCCGGCCTCGGGGGCGATGATATCGCGTCGATACTGAGAAGAGCTAAACTCACAAACGGAGCAGGCTTATAAATGTTGAGCGGTGCATATCACAGAAGGCCTTTGTCTATGCGCAGGGTTACGGTTCCGGCTCCCTCTACGCCGCTGCCGGACGGAAAGATTGCACAGGCCCGTGAGATTATCGGAAGGTTTGGGTAACAGGTCGTGGCGTCAGCCTGTCAGAATCTGACTTCCAGCCCCAGCAATGCGTTGAGCGGTCTGATGCTGTACTCGTAGTAAACCGACTGGAGCGGCATCAGTACAGAATAGGCGTATTTTCTGTTGTCAAGCAGGTTGTTGGCCTTGATGAACATCCTCAGATTGTCGGTGATGGAGTAATTCACGGACGCATCCAGAAAGAAAGTCTGCATGAGGTCACGTCCGTCGGCCTTGTCGATATAGTATTCCGCGCCTAAGGAAAGCTCCAGACTCTTGTGAGGATAGAAATTCAGTGACAGGGTGTGGGTGGATGAATGGTTCCCGTCGCTTGTCCACTGCCCGTCCGTGCTGTACCTGCTGAAACTGTAGGCTCCATCGTAGCGTATTCCCATCCACGTGGATATAGAGGTCATGATGTCAAGACCTGCACCGTAGGCTCGTCCGCAGTAGAGGTAGTCCGTACCGTTCTGGTTTATGGTGGAGGTGGTGTTGGAGAAACTGAGGTCAGCTGTAATTTTGGAGCTGGAGTTGAGGAACGTCTTCGAAACGGACGTGTTGGCGAATACAGACGCATAGTCCGTGACATCGTTGGACATGACGTTTACTATGTATTCATCTATGAAATACCTGGTGTTTTGGAATGACTTGCTCGCGCTGTAGCTGGCTTCGGCTGTCACGGCCCATCCGCTTAGCGGCTCATTGAATCTGAAGGACAGGTCTGCGGACCACTGCGGGGTCTGTGTAAGCTCCGTCCGCCCCTGACTCAGGTACTTGTAGTTGGTCATGATGAGTCCGTCGTACAGCTGCTGCTCGTTGACTCCGCTCAGATTGTATCTGGCTGTCGCTTCTATTTTGAATCTGGGCCCGAATTTGTATCCGAGGCGGAGGTACGGGTTGACGGCGGCGCTGTGGTTTTCCAGGAGGTCGCGCATCATGCAGTGGGTATACTGGTACCATATTTCCACTGCCATGTCTGCGTTGAATTTGCCGTGGGAGAAGGTCAGTGAGATATCTTCTTTGGGTTTGATATACTGCAGCAGTATGTCGTTGTCCATAACCGGAGGCTGTGTTCCGTCCTCAAATATCAGACCGTCCAGGGATGTCCTGAAACTCCGGAACAGGTAATCCACATCGGTAGTGGTGTTCAGTGTGAACTTTTTCCAGAGCAGGAAGGCATAGTTGACGGATATGGAATTGAAAAAATATCTGCCGGCTATGTCCTGTACGGCGGTGCTGTTGCCTGATGACGGTGACGTCACTGACGCTCTTTCATCTCTGTAGCGGTACTGGGTCAGCATGTTGAAGAAAAGATAAGCTCCGTTCTTGCCCGCTTTCATAAAGTCGATATGATTCATCAGGTTGAGGTCCTGGAGGTATGCATTCTGAGCTCTTTGTGCTGTGCCGCTCAGGGAACTGGAAGCATCGGACCCGGTTACTTCTATGCGCATCTTATCGTTAAGGTAAACTTTGCTTGAGTTGATTTCAGCGGACAGGTCTGCGGAACCGTAATATTTCGCCGAACCCACGGAGTTTATCTCAGTGAAGTCCGTTACCGTTCCGTTTCCATTGTCGTAGATGTTCCGGACAGTGTTCTCGGAACTCAGGGTCTCGTGCTCGAACTTGCCGGAAATCCCCAAAATGGAGCTG
Organism: uncultured Bacteroidales bacterium; assembly: GCA_944326245.1. GTDB lineage: Bacteria > Bacteroidota > Bacteroidia > Bacteroidales > UBA932 > Coprenecus. The sequence goes on along the minus strand of CALVDF010000017.1, from coordinate 55,362 downwards.
TTGACCTTGAACTTGTTGTGTGATGAGGCCGCGTATGTGGTGTTGAACCTTGTCCTGGCGTCATCCAGCGGAGCTCTGTAATGGTTGACATGGAGGTAGGATGCCGGGTCGTACTCGTTCTGGAAACTCATTCTGTCCTGGAGCATTGACATCAGGGACGGATTGAGGGATCCGGCTATGTTCCTGCCGGAGGCATCAGTCCCGACCAGATTGAAACTATGGGCCTTTCCTCCTATTTTCATGGCAAATGCCTCCGCATTGTACGGTACCCACGGGCTTTGGGTGGAGCCTCCCGCCTCAGCTGTGAGGACTGCAATCCACTTGCCCCTTGCCTCGTCTTTGAGGATGATGTTGATTGCGGCCCTCTCCGGTGTCACTACGCCTCTGAGAGCCTTGACGTGCTGGTGGTGCTCGTATATCTCTATGCGCTTGATGTCACTCGGGTCGATGTTGTTCGTGGCCAGATTGTAATTGCTCTCCAGCAGGTCGGTACTGTCTATGTACATGCGGCTGATGCCTCGGCCCATGTACTGGACATATCCGTCCCGGCTTACAGTGACTCCGGATATCTTGGACAGTATGTCTCCCAGCACGCGGTCTCCCTGCTCCAGCATTGTGGGCACATAGTAGCTGATGGTATCGCCGGTCACTTTCATCTTTTCGGCCGTTACTGTTACCTCAGGGATTTCGAACTGCTCCTCCTCCATCCGGACAGTCATGTCTCTGTCAAACGGCTGCAGGATGCTTACTGCCTTGTAGCCCAGCAGGCGTATATCCAGTCTCAAGGTGTCTTTTATGGTCTGGCTAAGGGATATCTCGAACTGTCCGTCCCCGCCTGTCTGCCTGAATGCCAGGATACCGCCTCCATCCAGCCGCAGAGTTACCACGGCCCCTTCCAGCGGACTGCCGTCCTTCTCCGAGACCACAGTCCCCTTTATCTCCTGGGCGTTGCCCATGAAACATGAGACTATCAGGGTAATTGTTGCAAGCAGGTATGTAAAAGTGGGCTTCATCTGGCTGGTATTTATGGTTATCTGTAACTTATCAGAAAGGTTTCAGGTATGAAACCCCAGTGTCTGCTGTCGAAAGATCCGGCTGAACAAGGGTAAGTAGGGCAATGCACAGCACAGATATACTGCATAAGGCGACAGTGAGTCTCATAGGTATCTTATAATTCATATCTGACAAGAACCTGACGGTCTCCTGTTGTGTACTGCTTTGAGTACAGGTATTTCCCGTCCTCGGAGAGGGACAGGTCGTAGGGAATGTTCTTTCCGATGCAGTATGTCTTGATCAGCCTGCCGTTCCAGTCTGTCTGAAGCAGGTAAGTCGTGAGTTTCGAACTGAATGCGGTTATCAGCCACTCATCGTGTCCTGCGGCGCACATGTGGCCCCTGTTCTTCTGTCCGTATATGACAATCATACCGTTGCCGAAATCCCCGAAATCGTTTACAACCTCTGTGGGACCGTTTATTTCGTATAGTTTTTTGAGTGAGGTGTATTCATATACCTCCATGAGGTCCATGTTATTGTGTAGGAAAATAACTCTGTTCTTGTCTGGATTGGCGAGTACATTCCCTTGTGCTACGTTTAGAGTGTAGTACTTGTACTTGCCGAATTCAGGGAATACCATGTTGCTGTCGGACAGAATGAAGCGGCGGTCATCCCCGTTGTTGAAACGTCCGTCGTCAGTCTTGAAACAGTATGGATTGAGACCAAGCAGGCGGCCTCCGGAGTAACGGATTACTGTCGGAAACGGCGCGACCTTGTCCATGGTAAGCTTCAGGATTTTGGGATTATATTTGCCGCTTTCTGCCAGAGAGTCCAGGTTGAGGAATACAATCTGCTGTTTGAGGTGGTCTGCCAGTACCAGAGTGTCATGGTAGACACGAGGAAAAACAGTTATGAATTTGTCACCTTCGGCTCCGTAGTCCAGTGTTGTGAAGACAGTGTCCCCCGTATTCAAGTCCAGGACGTGTATCAGTTTGTCTCCTTTAGAGGTAATGGTAATGATACGTCCGTTACGGTAATAGGCGCTCATCCGGGAGTCCTGTCCCTGGAAACGGAATACAGTATCTCCTTCCAGCAGCGGGGCTGAAGCCAGTGCGCTTTCCGGAAAGCGGTGCTTTACGGTAGTATCGCTGCTGCAGGCGTATGCCGAGCATAGGCAGATCAATGATATAATAATGGTGGATATCAGTCTTTTCATCGTATTTAAAAATCATTCTTTTTCTATGAAATCGTATTTCATTGCCGTTGTCGGGGACGGTTTCCCGTCGTCAACGAGCTGCCACCTGGTGTTTGCCATGTAGATGGATGCGGCTTGTCTGTAGTTGGTAAGCATTAGCTTTTGTGCCTGATAGTATTTATCCCGAGTAGTTTTAAGGTACTCGAGTGTCGGCAGGATTATGGGCTCCTTCGTTCTGTACATCCGTTCTGCGGTGAATGTGTACTCCCGCCGGCTGTCGTAGGCATCCAGTATCAGCCCCGGCAGACCGGAGAATTTCCAGGGTCCGGTCATGGCCGGAATATCCGGAGCAAACCATACGGTCCAGTCGCGTCCCCTGAACCGGCACGTGGCCTTAAAACATGTCAGTCCGAGGATAGTCCTGGTACTGTCGGATATAGACCAGTCGAATGTGGGCATATCTTCCTCATATATGAGATCCTGGGTTATTATTTTCCCCGCGCATGTCAGTCTGCCCTCAGGGTAGTTCTGAAAGACAGCTTCGAAAAAAGTCCGAGGATAGGCTACGTCCTCAAACAAATGGTCGGTCTGGCGTGCGAGACCGTAACCTATCCTGTGCAGGGAGTCAGCTATGAATTTCTGGCGGTGCAGGAACTTTGAGGTGGATTTTCCTATTTCCAGCAGGGATGTTTCCCTGACCCTGATACCTTCAGTAGTGTCTACGGCGAAGTCACTTATATAGTCAACGCACAGCTGAACACTGTCGATGATGCTGTATGAAGGGTAGTTCCAATAAAAATACTGATAGCTCTGTCCGTTCTCATTTTTCCCTTGAACTGACAGCTGTGCGAATGCAATCATATTGCCGGTTGAGATAACCGACAATATGATTGTAGTGGCAATTCGAGTATAGGAATTATTCAACTTCATTCTGTGCTAATTCTCAGTAGTGGTAAATTCGGGAGGCAGAACTTCATCGATAGGCTCAAGGTGCTGAGTCCAGTCGCCAGTGCAGAGGGCTGCTGTAACCTCTCCGTTTTCAGAAATGTAAAAGGATTGTTTGATAATGTTTTTCATAAAATTAAATAGTTGGTGGAACAAATATAATAAAAATAAAAATAAAGTGTATTAGTTTTATTAACCAGACCGTTTCTTGGATTAATGGCTTCAACTCATGAGAGTATGTGGAAAATGCGGCTTGGATGCATAGACCGGTAAGAGGGACTGCTTCCGGAATTTTTCAGAAGTCAGTCATGGGCCAAGCTTACAGCAGGCTCTCGTCTATGCGGAGGGTGAGAGTCCGGTTGTCCGGGTTGATGTCTAAGAGCAGGTCGTCATGGAAAGGGACGAGAGCACCGGAGCCGGAGAGCTCCAGGCATATGTTGCCGGAGAAGTCCAGGACGTCGGCTATGGTGCCGGCTGTGCGGCTGTCCTGGTCGAGGAGGGTAAATCCGATAAGGTCTTCGAGTGTCATGCCGTCTTCGGATATGGGATGGGATCCTTCTTCGGAGAGCTCCGGATAGCGGGAAGGATCAATATGGATGTCTTTGCCGGCGGCTTCCTCCGCATCGGCGAGGGTATCCATGTCTTCCAGGTGTACTACCGCCTTGCGCGGACCTTTGGCCTGGAGCGATTGTATGAAAAAAGGAACCGGCAGGCTGTCATAGAACAGCCATACCGGTTCATCTCTCTTGAGCAAGTCTGCAATGCCTTCCTGAAAGGCAACCATTACCTGGCCCTCTGTGCCGTAGGACTTTATTATCCTGCCGACGGGCAGCAATGTGTCTTCCGGAGGAAGCGTCATGGCTTACTCTGCTACAGGAGCGGCCTCTGCGTTTGCTGCTGCTTCTGCTGCTTCAGCCTCTGCTTTTGCCTTGGCCTCAGCCTCTGCCTTTGCGGCAGCCTCTTCAGCTTTGCGCTTGCTGATGGCTTCAGCTCTTTCCTGGTTTACCTTTGCCTCGGCGTTGAGGAGCTCGCGGCGGGTCTCGTTGTCAGTCTTCTTGAGATTCTGCTTCTTGGACTCGACCTTTGCGTCTCTCTCTGCCTTCCATGCATTCCACTTCTGGTCTGCGACTTCCTGGCTGAAGGCACCCTTGGCAACACCGCCGTTGAGATGCTTCCTCAGAAGGATTCCCTCGTAAGAGAGGATACGGCGGCAGGTGTCAGAGGGCTGAGCGCCGGTGCCGAGCCAGTAGAGTGCTCTCTCGGAGTCGATCTTGATGGTTGCGGGGTTGGTGTTGGGGTTGTACATGCCGATCTGCTCGATGTAACGTCCGTCACGGGGCGAGCGGATGTCGGTAACTACGATGTGGAAGAATGCGTGATTCTTCTTGCCGTGGCGTGCCAAACGGATTTTAACTGCCATTTTACTTACAGGTTATTTGATGATTATTAATTAAAACCTCCTTATCTTCTCGAGAAAAGGCCCGCAAATATACTCACATTTTCCCAATCACCAATTATTTTGCGTAACTTTGCGCACCAAACGACAGAAATATGGTACAGTTCAAGGACAAGACCCTGCTGATTACCGGCGGGGGTACAGGCATCGGAGAAGCGATTGCCTATCAGTTTGCACAGAGAGGAACCAATGTGATACTTTCGGGGCTGGGGGAGGAGCAGTTGAAAAAGGTGGAGGAGCGCTGCCGCCGGTATGGCGTAAAGGCATGGCACAAGGAGCTCAATCTGGAAAGCCGCGAATCCATAGACGCTCTGGTGGAATATGTGGACAGTCTGGGACTGAAGCCTGACTTCTTTGTGCTCAACGCCGGCATCTCCCAGAGGGCCCTGACTCTTGACTGCGATATCTCGATGGACCGCAAGCTGATGGAGATCAACTATTTCGGAGGGGTCTACCTGATCAAGAAATATAAAGATCATCTGAAGTCCGCCAAGGATATCCACATAGCCGTGACGACATCCATCTCGGGACTGTTCGGTTTCCCGCTCCGCTCGGCCTACTGTGCGTCCAAGCATGCCCTCTTCGGGTTCTACGAGTCGCTCGAGCTGGAATACCCCAATATCAAAGTGACGTTTCTGATACCCGGCCGCATCAGGACAGAGATATCCAGAAGCGCGCTGCTGGCCTCCGGGGAGAAGTTTGCGAAAATGGATCCGGGGCAGGCCAACGGCATGGACGTCACGAAGTGCGCGAAAGTGGCCCTGAAGGCCATATCGAAGGAAAAGCACAAGAAGCTGATCGGCGGCAAGGAGCTGCTGATGGCATATTTCTACAAATATACCCCATGGCTTTTCTACATACTGGCCAGGAAGGTGTCCGCTCATTGATCATGGAAATATAAAATAAAGGATATGGAAAAAATCATCTGTGGAATACAGCAGGTCGGCATCGGCGTAAGGAACGTGGCCGAGTCGTGGAAATGGTACAAGGACAATTTCGGCTTCGATACCAAGATCTTCGGAGCGGAAGGCGTGGCGGAAAGGATGCTTCCCTACACCGGGGGAAAGCCTCAGCCCAGGTATGCGATACTGGTGTACAATCTGCGCGGAGGGGCCGGCTTCGAAGTCTGGGAGCCCCGCGGCCGCGAGCTCAATTATGTATCGTTCGAGCCTGCTCTCGGCGATCTGGGGATATATGCGTGCAAGATAAAGTCCCGCGATGTGCAGGCCGCATACTGTCAGCTCAAGTCGTCCGGAGCGAGAATCGTCACTCCGGTTACCGCCGCACCCGACGGAAGGGAGCATTTCTTCCTGTATGATCCGTGGAACAATCTCTTCGAGGTCGAGTCCGACAGTTATGTGTTCATAGACGAGGACAAGAATACCGGAGGCGGCAACGGAGCGGTACTGGGAGTAACGGATATGGACAGGTCCGTCAAGTTCTATTCGACCCTGATGGACTACGACAGGATAGTGTACGACGTGACCGGGGTGCAGGCGGATCTGACGGGAGTACCGGGAAGCCAGTATCCTCTGCGGCGTGTCCTGCTTGCGAGGAGCAAGCCCATAGAGGGACCGCTCAGCGAGGTTATGGGCACTTCCCATATCGAGCTGGTGCAGCGCGTTCCGGAAGGTTTCGATGTACCTGCTCCCAGAAAGATATATGAAGGCCGTTACTGGGGAGACCCTGGCTTCATACATCTGTGCTTCGACATCCGCAACATGGAGGCCATCCGGGAGTGTGCCGGGTCTCTGGGACACGGTTTCGTCTGTGACGGAGGCAGGGATTTCAAGATGGGGGAGGCCGACGGCCACTTTACGTACGTGGAGGATCCGGACGGTACGCTCATAGAGTTTGTAGAGACATTCAAGGTGCCTGTACTCAAGAAGCTGGGCATATATCTCCATCTGGAGCACCGCGACCCGCACAAGCAGCTGCCGCGCTACATGACCAGGGCCCTGCGCTTCCTCCGGACCAGGTAGCTGCCTCTCAGGATTCCAGCCTGGCAGCGATCAGGATTGTCAGGATGATCAGGGCGACGGCTATGATGATGATGAATGAAATCCACATCAGCAGTGATTTGACGGTGTCCTTGATCCACCCGGTGCCGGCATATACCCTGTGGGCGGATACCGTGGTGTAGAACAGGGTGTAGATGGCAAGGGCCCACGTCCATATTTTCATCTGTAACGGAAGATATGTCGCAAGGAGTATGTATACGGCCGTCACGATGAAAAAGAAACTGAACAGGTGAAGCACGTAGACGAAGTTGCCCATGTAGCTGAGCCGGCTTTTGCGGTACAATACCCTGGAGACAAATGCCATCACAGGTGACAGCAGCAGAACCATGATGGGAATCCATTTGCTGGCGTATCCGAGGAACTCGTCTATAAGGTAGCCCATTTCCCAGCCGGACGAGGAATCCCTGGCAGGTTCATACAGCGGCAGACCGTTCCAGACCTTGTCTGTGGCATATCCGTTCTCGGCGAGTAAGTCCTCGGGGATATTTATTCTTACAACGAGGGTGTCCTGTCCTGCGTTTTCAGGATCGGCTGCCGGGGTACATTCAAGTATTTCAAACAGTTTAGGATATTGGGCAAAGTCGGACGAATCGGCTACAACGGCGATTCTGGCAGCCTCTCCTTTGCCGTCTGCGGAATCGGCATAGGCGTACCAGTCAACGTATTCATTCAGCGTAGCGAATTCCTCGGATGTGGAGCCTGACAGTTTCTCGGCGAAGGTTTCGATGTCCTTGTCCTCTATGGAGTCTACTGCATTTCCTATTTTCAGGAATACGAACAGGAAGAACAGTACGGTTATGAACATGAGCAGGCGCAGCGGATGGACATAGGATGCTATCTTTCCTGCATTGAATTCGTTAGTAAGGAATCCGGGTCTTCTGAAGAGCAGCCAGAGTGTCGACCAGACCTTGCTGTCGAACTGATAGACATTTTCGAAGTATTGCTTGATGTATTTCCAGAAAGGCTGTTCTACGTCGAGGGCGTACTGTCCGCATTTGTGGCAGTACATGCCTTTCAGCTCCGTTCCGCAGTTTTTGCAGTAGGTGTAGGCCGGTCTGGTCTTTTTCCTGATCCGTTTCAGCCTTTTGAGCTCAAGCTCCCGCATGACCAGACGTTTTCTTCTGGCAATTTTCTCCTTTATCTTTCCAGCCACGGATGTGGCCTCCTGAGTCTGTGTCTTTTCTGTGCCTTCAGTCATTTCCGTCCGTTTGTCTACATGTTCAATCGTTTTCCCCGTCCTCCTGTGGCAGCGACCATCCTCCGCCAAGAGCCTTGTAAAGGTCGATGATGGTCAGGAATTCGTCCCTTACGGAGTTGGAATAGTCTATTTCAGCGCTGAAGTAGCTGCGCTGGGCGTCGAGTACGTCGATGTAGCTGATATATCCGTTCTGGTACTGGAAGAGGGCCAGTTCCACGTATTTCCGGGAGGCATTGAGGAGGTTCCCCTGCAGGGATACCTTTTCACGGGCGGATGTGTAGGATGCAACTGCATCGTTGACCTCCTTGAACACTTCGAGGACTTTCTGCTCGTACTGGTAGCGTTCCTGGTTGTAGGCTTCAATGGCTGCCTGGTAGCGGGCCTTGTTCTTGCCGAACGAGAACAGGGGGGATGTCAGGTTGAGGATGGGATACCAGTATGGACCGGTAAAGAATTGGGTGAATGTATTGTTCTCCACGCCGGCAGCAAGGGAGATGTTCAGTCTGGGGAACCGGTCTGCCCAAGCAACTCCTACATCGGCCATTGAGGCCTTGAGGTCCTGGGCTGCGGCCAGCAGGTCCGGGCGTCGCTGCAGCAGTGCGGAAGGCAGTCCTACATGCAGCAGGTCCGGGAATCTGTCGTGGGTGTTGAGTTTCGAACGCTCGACGGAAGAGGGAAACTCCCCGGCGAGTATGGATATCTCATGCTCTTTGATTGCAATGTCTCTCTGCAGGTCAGGGACAAGGGCGGCCGTAGACGCAAATTCCACCTGTGCCTGCTGATATGGAATCTCTGTGGTAAGTCCGCCTTCAAACCTGAGTCTGGCCTGTTTGACATTCTCCTTCCATGTGTCGCGGGTACGGAGTACTATGTCCAGTTCGTTGTCCAGGGCTACCAGCTCGAAATAAGCGGTGGCCACGGCGGCTACAAGTGTCATCTGCATGGCTCTCTGGGACTCTATGGAACTCATGTACTTGGCCATGGTACCCTTGTTCGCCCAGCGGAGGCGGCCGAAGAGGTCTATTTCCCACGAGAAGGATGCCTTCAGTCCGAATTCGTTGTCCTTTACGGGAGCAGCATCAGTGTACTGATAATTTTCCTGCTCCACGTAGCCCCTTGCCTGCACTGACGGCAGAAGGTCTGCACGTGTAATCCGGTGGAGACGTTCGAGCTCCCTTACGCGGGCGGCAGCGGTTAGCATATCCCTGTTGTTGTCCAGAGTCTTCCTTATGAGATCCTTGAGCAGGGGATCAGAGAATATTTCGGACCATTCCAGATCTGCAAGGCATAGGGAGTCGGCATAGCCGCCCGGGATGACTGTTTCCGGAATGTCCAGATCCGGAGCTTCACACTTCCTGACAGCGGCTCCGCATCCCTGCAGGATTACCATTGCTGTGCAGACGATGGCTGCGACTGAAATCTTGTGTATTGAACTCATGCTTTCTTTCTCTTCTTTGGTCTGTTGGCAAATCTTTCCTTGAGTCTGTAAATCCATACGAAGAAGAACGGGACGTATACGATACCGAATGTGATGGCCGCGATCATTCCGAAGAATACTCCGACGCCGATGCCCTGACGGCTCGCCGAGCCCGGACCGGATGCCAGTACGAGTGGCAGCATGCCGAGGATAAACGTGAGGGATGTCATGACTATCGGCCTGAACCTGAGCTCAGAGGCCTGGATGGCTGCCTCCACTATATCCTTGCCTTTTTCCACTTCTTCCTTGGCGAATTCGACTATCAGGATTGCGTTTTTGGCCGCGACTCCGATCAGCATCACCAGTCCTATCTGGAAGTACACATTGTTCTCCATACCCAGTACCAGAATGGACAGGAATGCTCCTATACATGCTACCGGCAGGGACAATATGACGGCAATAGGGACTGACCAGCTTTCGTACTGGGCTGCGAGGAACAGGAAAACGAACAGGAACGCCAAGGCGAGGACAAGCCCTGTCTGGCCGCTCTGCTGTTTTTCCTGGTATGACAGTCCGCTCCATTCGATGCCGACGTTCTCGGGCAGTTTTTCCCTTACTATCTCTTCCATTATGTCCATTGCCTGGCCGGAACTGTATCCGTGGGCGGCTTCACCGGTAATGGTGGCCGCATAGTACATGTTGAAACGTTTGATGGTTCCGGGACCGGTCGTGTATTCTGTCGTTCCGATGGATGTCACCGGAATCATTGCGCCTCCGTTGCCGCGGACGAAGTACATGTTCATGTCGTCCCTCCATTGGCGGTAGGGCTCTTCGGCCTGTATGTAGACGCGGTAGACGCGGTTGAAAAGGTTGAAGTCGTTGACATATACCGAGCCTGTGAAGGCTTTCATGGTCGTGAAGAGATCAGAGACTGACACTCCCAGGAGTTTTGCCCTGTCGCGGTCCACATCGTAGTAGAGTTTGGGGATGTCTCCCTGTATGGAACTGCTCACCCTCGTGAGTTCCTTGCGCAGGGAGGCATAGTGGACCAGTGTGTCGGAAGCTCTCTGAAGCTCTTCGTAAGTCAGGTCACCCCTGGCTTCCAGGGCCATTTCGAAACCTCCGGATGTTCCTAGTCCCGGAATCACAGGCGGGGTACTCAGGTATACCTTGCTTTCAGGATATTTCGAGAACTCATCCATGACGGCACTCATGAAATCGGGAAGGTCGGGATTCTGACGTTCCTCCCATGGCTTCATGATGACGGTCAGCTGGCTGCGGGCCTGGTTGGTGCCGACTCTGGGGCTGGATCCGGTCACGTTGAGCACGTAGTTGACATCCGGCTGCTGCAGCAGCCATGCCATGGCGCGTTCGGTGACTTCCCTGGTGCGTTCGAGGGTCGCTCCTTCGGGCAGTTCCAGCTCCACGGTGAAATATCCCTGGTCTTCCTGAGGCAGGAAGCTCTGGGGCACCAGCTGGGCCATGGCCCATATACTTACGATTCCGATGCCGAATGCGGCGAATGACCGCTTGGAGTGTGTCAGGAAGTTGCGGATTATGCGGGCATATACTGTCTGGCCTTTGCCGAGTACCCGGTTTATGGCGCGGAAGATGAAGTTTTTATGCTCTTCTTCTCCTTCCTGCTTGGGCTTGAGGAATTTGGAGCACATGACCGGGCTCATGGTCAACGCCACGATGGTGGAAATGATCACGGATACCGCAATCGTGATGGTGAACTGGCGGTACAGGGCTCCGGTGATGCCGGACAGGAAGCTCACGGGTATGAATACGGCACACAATACCAGGGACATGGCGATGAGGGCACTGCCCAGGCCGTTCATGGCTTTCTTGGTAGCTTCGTATGCCGAGAGTTTCTCCTCGTTCATGATGCGGTCCACGTTTTCGACCACCACTATGGCATCGTCGACTACGGTTCCGATGGCCAGTACCAGACCGAGCAGGGTCAGGGTGTTGAGGGAGAAACCGAATATCAGCATCACTCCGAATGTTCCGATCAATGATATGGGAACCGCTATTGCCGGGATGAGGGTGGCTCTCCAGCTCTGAAGGGAGAGGAACACCACCAGGATGACGAGGAAGAGGGCTTCGAAGAGTGTCTTGTACACTTCGTGGATGGACTGCGAGATGTACTCCGTCATGTCGAATGGAATCAGGTATGAGATTCCCTCGGGGAAGTTGCGGCTGATGTCGTCCATTGCCTTCTTGACGGATTTGGATACTTCCATTGCATTCATGCCGGGCAGCATGTAGATGTCCATGACTGCGGCATTGCCTCCGTTGATACCGCTTTCGGTGTTGTAGGACTGGGCCTCGAGCGATACGCGGGCTACATCGCGGAGTCTTATGATGGAGCCGTCGGGATTGGCCCTCAGTACTATGTCTTCAAATTCGCTGACTGTCGAGAGACGGCCCTGTGCGACGATAGGTACGGTTACGTCCACTCCGCTGATGGGCTGCTGGCCGAGTACGCCGGCTGCTGATTCGCGGTTCTGTTCCTTGAGTGCGCTCTGTATGTCCTGGACTGTCAGTCCCAGGCTGGCGAGGCGCTCCGGCTGGACCCATATCTGCATGCCGTAGTAGCGGCTGCCCACGTTGGACACGCGGCCTACGCCGGGGATACGGCGGAGCATGTCCACCACATTGAGGGTAGCGTAGTTGCTGAGGTATACTTCGTCGAATTTGGGGTCATTGGACAGGAGGGTGATGGTCATCAGCTTGTTTGAAGCCTGTTTGTCTACGGAGATTCCGTTCTGTATCACTTCTGCCGGGAGACGGGATTCGGCCTGCTTGACCCTGTTCTGTATCTCGACGGCGGCCAGGTCGGGGTCGGTATCGATGTCAAATGTTATGGTTACGGTAAACGAACCGGTGTTGGTGCTCTTTGACTCCATGTATATCATGCCCGGAGTACCGTTCAGCTCCTGCTCGATAGGGGTTGCAACCGCCTGCGATACGGTCTCGGCATCGGCTCCGGGGTAGGAGGCCGAGACCTGTACTACCGGGGGCACTATCTGTGGATACTGGTCTATAGGCAACAGGAACAGGCCGATGAGACCCACCAGCACGATGACTATGGAGATGACCGTAGAGAATATCGGCCGGTCTATGAAGAAATCACTTTTCATTCTCTGTCTCTGTCTTCGTTGGCTTTGTGCCGGTTATACTGTCGCGGACCGAGGCTGTGGTGTCGGTGCCGAATGAAAATCTGCCTTCGTTGCCTGATTCGGCGGCCGGTTTCTTGGGTTCCACTATGATGGGGGATACCTTTACTCCGTGGCTGAGTTTATGGAAGCCTTCCACGATGATCATTTCGTCAGGGCCGAGTCCGCGCTCCACCACCACATTGTTTCCTATTTCAGGTCCGAGCTCGATAAACCGCTTCTCGACTATGCTGTCCGGACGGCAGGCGTATACGTATGCTCCGCCTTTCTCTATAACCAGCGCTTTGGTGGGTACTACTATGGCATCTTCCCTGACATCCAGCAGCAGGCGTACCTTGGTGATCTGTCCTGGGAGCAGGGTCCTGTCGGGGTTGGCCATTTCAGCCCTTACGGAGAAAGTACCTGTGTTCGGATCCACCTGAGGGTCTGCGAAATCCACAAACCCTTTCATGGGGTATTCGGAATTGTCGGCCAGAGTAATGGTGACGTACGGATTCCATTTGCGGGCAGTGTCCTGCTGTCCCAGATTGACGTTCCTCTCGCGGCTCTTGAGGTAGTCGAGGGAGGTCATGCTGAAGTCTACCTGTACCGTGTCGCTCTTGATTATGGTTGCGAGCAGTGACTTTCCGCCGGGACCGACGAGGGTTCCGAGGTCAACGTTCCTTTCGCTGATGAATCCGGAGATGGGTGAGCGGACAGTAGTGTATCCCAGAGCTATCTCCGCCTGTGTGAGGTCGGCTTCGCTCATGGCCACTTCAGCCTTGGCACTCTCGTATGAGGCTATGGCATTGTCGAGGTCCAGCCGGCTGGCTGCATTCTGCTCGAACAGGGGACGGATACGCTCCAGGTCCCTTTCGGCCTTGAGCTCCAGGGCCTTGTTCTTGTTGAGCTGGGCTTTAGCCTTTTCCACGCTGGCTCTGTACGGCTTGGGGTCGATGATGAAGAGCACCTGGTTCTTTTTAATATAGGTACCTTCCTCGAACAGCATCTCTTCGAGATAGCCCTCGACTCTGGCCCGGATTTCCACAAACTGCTGGGCGCTGATTTTACCGGCATATTCCCCGTAGATCTCCACGTCATCGATTACGACCGGCTGTATTTCCACTACCGGGTATTCCGGTTTGGGAGGGTCCGGCCACGACAATATCACCCATACTGTGATTCCTGCCACGATCAATCCGAGGATTACGTACCAGATCCATTTGGGAAGTCTGCCTATTTTTCTGATCCTGACGGCCATTCTGCGGCCTGTCCTGGTAAATTTCTCTGTAGGAATGTTAATCTGCATAATGTTGCGTTATGGCGGTGCAAATATAGACCGAATTGCGGTTAATATGCAAAAATCATGCAATTATATGCAGCTTAGGCAGAACAGGACAGACAGCAGGAAAAAATTGCGGGAGGTTTTCCCGAGGAAAGGGTTGAGGGCGGCACCGTCTGTGACGGACAGGCGGCGTGAGGTTCCCAGATGCAGGGCAGCGTAGAGCAGAAGCGGCGCAGCATGCCATGCCGGTCTGTACAGGACGATGGCGGCAGTGCACAGCATGGTGGCGCAGAGGCCGAGCAGGTAGTACAGGATGATGGCGTAGGTGCTCCCAAGGCGTACGACAATGGTCTTCTTTCCGTTGGCCCTGTCTTCGTCCCGGTCCCTGTAGTTGTTGACCATCAGCAGGCAGTCTACGGCCATTCCGCATCCAAGGCCGGCAAGGGTGGTCCCGATATTCCATGTGCCGGTCTGCAGGAAGAATGTAAAACCTACAGGGACAATGCCGAAAAATATCAGGACGAGCAGGTCCCCGAGTCCTGCCCGGGAAAACATGGTGGTGTACAGAAAGCAGAAGATCACGCACAGAATGCCTACGGCGAGCATCCAAGGGCCTCCTGTCCATATCAGGGGAAGTCCTGCGGCGCAGGCAAGGACGGTTGCGGCATTGATCCCCGCTTTCATGGCTTTCGGGGTGATCCACCCTTGGGCACATGCTCTTCGAGGACCGAGACGCTGAGCTGTGTCTCCTCCTTTTCTGAAGTCGAAATAGTCGTTTACGAAATTTGCGTCTATCTGCATGATCCATGCGAAGAGCATGCAGAGTCCGAATACTGTCCAGTCAAATGTGCCCTGTCCTGTTCCGGCAATCCGCATCCAGGCATAGGCCCCGCCGATGATTACGGGTGCGGCAGCCCCCGGAAGCGTTTTCGGTCTGGCTGCCAGCACCCATGCCTGGAGCGAGTTGGTTTTGATATTGCCCATCAGATGGTTATGAGCTCGTACTGTCTGGTGCCGATGCCTATTTTTTCGGCATGTTCCAGTCCGAACTGCCAGTTGGTGTCGGGGTGCAGTATGTGGAATTTGTCCTCACCGCACAGGTGTTCGTGCGGATGTGTCTTTTCGAGTTTGCTGCCCGGCAGTGCCGGAGCTGCCATTACCATGTCTGCGCATGCCTGGTCGAGGGCTACCGGGTCGAAGGAAGCCGCGATTCCGAGGTCGGGAACTATGGCGGCGTCGTTGTGATTCCAGCAGTCGCATTCTGGAGATACGTTGACTATGAAGTTGATGTAGAAGCAGGGGCGGTCGGCGACTATGGCTTTGGTGTATTCCGCTATCTTGCCGTTGAGGGTCTCGGATGTATCCCAGTCCTTGAGTACGGCTGACTCGTACTGGCAGAGGGCCACGCACTGGCCGCAGCCTACGCACTTGCTGTAGTCGATCACTGCAGCGATGTTTTTGCCTGCGTGGTTGGGGGTATCCGTCTTCTCGAGATGGATCGCATCGTGTGCGCAGTGTTTCACGCAGATACCGCAGCAGCGGCAGTTCTCAACCTTGATTACAGGTTTTGAGGAAGAGTGCAGCTCGAGCTTTCCGGCAACACTGGCGCAGCCCATGCCCATGTTCTTGAGAGCTCCTCCGAATCCGGTCTGCTCGTGTCCTTTGAAGTGCGACAGGGCTATGAGTACGTCGGAGTCGGCAACGGCTGCTCCTATCTTGGCTGTCCGGCAGTATGTGCCGCCTTCTATCGGGAGCTCGCGGCAGTCGGTTCCCTTGACTCCGTCGGCTATTATTACGTCGCAGCCGGCGCTGAGGCGGTTGAATCCGTTTCTGGTTGCGCTGTCCAGATGGTCCACAGCGTTGGAGCGTCCTCCTGAGTAGAGGGTGTTGCAGTCAGTCAGGTATGGCTTGCCTCCCAGGGAGCGTATAAGCTCGGCCATGCCGGCAGCGTAGTTGGGTCTGAGGAATGCCAGGTTGCCAGGCTCCCCGAAGTGCATTTTTATCGCTACGAATTTGTCCTTGAAGTTTATGCTTTCGATGCCGGCCGCCTTGGCCACTGCCTTCATCTTTTCCACCAACGGAAGCCTGGTGGAAGTGTGCAGGTCTGTGAAGTAAACTTTTGCTTTATCCATAATGTTGTGTAGCTGTATGTTGTCTTATTTTCCGGTGCGGGCCGGCTCCGTTTGGAGGGATTCCCTGCGTATTTTGTTTACGACCATGATGTCGTTCTTGTGTATCACGGTGTTGCCGCGCGGGATGATTGCCCTTTCACCGCGTTTGATGAGCACTATCAGCTCATTGCTGTCAGGAGAGTACTGGAATACCTTCTTGCCGATCCATTCGCTGCCTCTCTCGATGCGCCTTTCGGAAAGCTGCATGAGGTCCTCGTCATCGAAGTCGCGGGCGCTCATGATGACCTTGTCTCCGGCCAGTATTTTTGTTTTCCCGTTGGGGACGATAGCCTTGTCATTCCTGAGTATTACCGCAATAAGTGTTTCCTGAGGTATCGGCAGGTCCTTTATGACTTTCCCGCACCAGGAGTCCTTCTCCCCGATATTCATCTGTACGAAGCTCACGTCCATGTTGTCCGAGTAGTCGGTAAAGGTCTTGAGGATGTCCTCCTCGCTCGAGGTCATCCGGAGCTTGCGGGCCACCAGAGGGATGAACGAGCCCTGCAGGGAAATGGACAGCAGGACTATCATCAGCACGATGTTGAACAGGTCGTACTCGTTGCCGGTGAGCTGCCTGGAAGCCGGCAGGGCCATGATGGCGAACACTACCGACGCCGCACCTCTTAGTCCCACGAAGGAGACGAGCAGCTGCTGTCTCCACTTGCTTCGGAACGGGGCCATGATGGCGAACACGGACAGGGGACGGGCAACGAAAGTCATGAACAGGGCAATCAGAATGGCCGGTATGGCGATGGCCGGCAGCTGTGAGGGGAAGGCCAGCAGTCCCAACAGGAAAAATATGATAATCTGCATCAGGCTGGTCAGTCCGTCGAAGAAGGGCACCAGGGTCTTCTTGCCGCGGATGTTGGCGTTACCCAGGACGATGCCGACGATGTAGGCGCTCAGGTAGCCGTTGCCACCGATGAGGTTGGGAATCGCATACGAGAAGATGGCCACTGCCAGCACGAAGAGGGTGTCGAAGCCGGATGTAGTGGAGCGGAAGTGCTTCATCAGCCACGCGGCGGACACAGCTATCACGGCACCTATGGCCGCACCGTAGACTATCTGCGCGAATACCATATATACTATGCGCCCCCCTGACACCGTCCCCTCGA
This sequence comes from uncultured Bacteroidales bacterium, assembly GCA_944326245.1. Classification (GTDB taxonomy): domain Bacteria; phylum Bacteroidota; class Bacteroidia; order Bacteroidales; family UBA932; genus Coprenecus. Next base: position 38,405 of record CALVDF010000017.1, on the reverse strand, counting down.
TGACGGCCATCATGATGACGGTCAGCATGTAGGAGCAGGGGTCGTTGCTACCGCTCTCGATCTCGAGGAGGGAGGCGGTGTTGTATTTGAGGCCGAGCTTGCGGGAGCGCAGGATCGAGAACACGGAGGCCGCGTCGGTGGAGCTGAGCACCGCGCCGACCAGGAAACCCAGGGCTGCCGGGAGCTTGAGCACGTAGTAGCAGAAAAGCCCGGTCAGTCCAGCTGTAAGGGCCACGCCGAGGGTGGAGAGTATGCCGGCTTTGACCACCACCGGCTTAGCCTCTTTCCACCGGGTGCCGAAACCGCCGTAGAACATGATGAATATCAGGGCCACGGTACAGATGCTCTCGGTAAAATCGAAGTTGTCGAACTGTATCTTCACTATGCCGTCGGATCCGAAGGCCATGCCCAGCAGGATGAATGCCAGCAGCATGGGGATGCCTATCTTGTTCGAGACGTTGTTGAGCACTACGCACAGGACAATGACGATGGCGGCCACGAGCAGGAGCAATGTAAGGGTCATAAGCAGGGGTGTTGACGGTTAAAAACGGATGTTATCCTGCAAAATTACGAAATCTTTCAACATATTGCGCACCATTGAGGCAAGAAAAGGAATTTACATCGCAATTTTCTCCGGGATGGATGCAAACCATGTGATCTGCCGCTTTGCGTAGCGGCGGGTATTTCGCTGGACCAGGGCAAGGGCTTCGTCAAGAGATATGTGTCCGTCCAGATAGTCGAATACTTCACGGTATCCTACTGTCCGCAGGGCCGGCATGTCCCTGTACTGTGCCAGCCCGCGGACTTCATCCACCAGACCTGCTTCGAACATGGCTTCGGCCCGGAGGTCTATGCGACGGTAAAGTTCCTCGCGGGGAAGGGTGAGGCATATTCTGCGTATTTCGAATGGCCTGGCCTTATGAGGATTGGACTTGTATGACGAAAACTTGCGTCCCGTGGAAAGGGTGACTTCCAGGGCGCGTACGACACGCTGTCTGTTTGAAAGGTCTATAGTTGCCCAGCTCTCGGGGTCAACGTGGCGGAGTTCTTCGGCGAGGGGGGCAACTCCTTCTTTGAGCGCCCTGTCCGTAAGCTTGCGGCGGAGTTCCTGATCGGCGGGGGGAAAATCGTCCAGTCCGTAGCAGAGGGCGTCGGCATAGAGTCCGGAGCCACCGACCATTATCAGTACGTCATGCTCCTGAAACAGCCTGCCCAGCAGCTCCATGGCCTCCACTTCGTATAGCCCGGCGGAATAGTAGTCCGCCACTGAGTGGCTGAATATGAAGTAGTGCCGTACCTGCCGCAGCTGAGCCTCGGAGGGAGGGGCGGTGCCGATGCGCATCTCCTTGAATATCTGTCTGGAATCGCAGGATATTACCGGGGATGAATATTTCAGGGCCAACCGTATGGCATAGTCCGTCTTGCCCACAGCCGTAGGCCCCAGTACCTGTATCAGCTTTTTCCCGCTCATGCCGGGCAGCTACAGGCTCTCCTCGCCCTCGGGCAGCTCGTCTTCCTCGAAGGAATCCTCTTCTTCGGGTGCGGCTGACTGTGAGACATGACGGTCGGAAAACTCTTCGTAGTCTTCGTATACTGCGGAAAACTGGTCAGGGTTGCGGCCTTTCTCGGCAACGAGAACGGGGTAGGAAAGGCGCCGGTTGAACTCCTGCTCGCCTTCAAGGCGGAGCTCTATGCACAGGTTGAGGTTGAGGTTGAAGACGTAGCGGAGGACTGTCTCCTCGTGCGAGACCGTATTGTCTATCGTGATCCTGTCCATGGACCCGTCCCCGAAATCGAAGAGCCCTATCCTTCTGGATGGTTTCCCGTTGGCGGAGAATGTCTCGAAAACAGTCATCTGGTCAGGGGAGAACCCGAGTTCCCTGTCCATGTATTCGCGAAGCTTGTACAGGCTCATGCGCGAGTCCACATCGTATTCCCGCATAAATGTCTTGTTGCCTGGAATAGTTGCTTTATATCTGAGTATCATGACTTTGAAATTGTATTTGCATCAGCATGCCCAAGGCGTCCACCCCGTCTGGCCAATCATCCGGCAAGGGCCTTTGAGCTGAACCAAAGTTACGTATAATTTTTTGAATTCTGTCCACATTTGCCAGGATAAATTTTTGAATGTCTTCCTGAGATCTGTATTCTGCATACCATACCTCTCCTATACGCAGGTTCCGGCCCCATACCCTGCACTGCCCCATGTCCTGGCCACCGGCAGTTATGTCTCTGAAAATCACTGTGCCGCTGTCCATAAACCTTTCACCGGCCAGCGTGAGCTCCGCCCTGTTGCGGCGGTGGCAGTTGCGCCCCGGCTGTCCCCAGTGCCGTGCGGCAAAATCCCCGGCGGCTTCCGTCAGTCTGTGGAAGTCATATCCCTGCGGTACCAGGATGCAGGTTGCGCTGCGGCAGCCCAGCGCGAAGTACAGCAGCATGTCTTCCGAGAGGGCCTTCAGTTCTGCATCACCCTCACCTCCAGACAGTATTGCCATGCTGAACCTGCCGGAACGGATAATTTGCGGTATGCCTTTGAATCTTTCCCTGAAGAAGTCTGCGGCATCATCGCCGCCCATGGTGAGGAGGGCGTCGATCTGCCATCCGTCGGTGGAGGTCCGGAATTCAACCCCCGTGTCGGGCGGAAACAGGACCGGCAGCAGGTGCCTGTCTTTGGAGGACAGCTTGACCAGCGGCCTGAACCCTGCTGCCAGGGCCGTGAGGATGTCGTGGAACGCTACGGCGGGGATGTTGCCGGCCGCCACGATCCCGCATACCTTGCGGTGTGTGCCCTTGTGCGGCTCCGGATATTTTTCGAGCCATCTGCAGAGTGTTTCCCGTACCAGCATTCCTTCCGCCAGAGCCTCGAGTGCTTTCCTCTGCATCCAAGGTGTGAAAAAGGCATTTTCCCCGGCGGAGAGTACCACGGCCCTTTCCATTTCAGGCCATTGCACGGTACCTTCGATCCATTTCCTTATCCGCTCCCCGAGATAGGAAAACATAGTTATAAATTCCTGCCTTTCCATTTTTCCGAAATTGGGGCCCAAAGTTAAAAAAAATTGCTAACTTAGGGGCTCAAATGGCCAGACATGGATTCACAGGAGAGAAACGATACCTTCAGAAGCATTTCCGGCCCCGCGGAGGGGATCTATAAGGAAAAGGGAAGTAAGTTTCTCGCTTTTGCATATCCTGTTGTCTCGGAAGAGGAAGTCCGGGCCAGGCTGGAGAAAATCAGGAAGGAATATTACGATGCGCGGCATCACTGCTATGCCTACAGGCTAGGACTGCGCGGGGACGTGTGGAGGTACAACGACGACGGGGAACCGTCCTCCACGGCGGGTCGGCCCATCTACGGGCAGATCCTCTCCAGGGAACTGAGTGACGTACTGGTGGCGGTGGTGCGGTATTTCGGAGGCATAAAGCTTGGTGTCCCGGGGCTTATAAGGGCCTACAAAAGTGCTGCCGCGGATGCCCTGGATCATTCGGAAATCGTGGAAAAAGTGGCGACGGAGGGATTCGGTGTTACGTTTGACTATGCGGCGATGGACCGCGTGATGCGCATTGTCAAGGATATGGGCATCTCTCCCTCGAAGTATACTGCCGAGGATGTGTGCAGGATGGAATTCAGAGTAAGGCTCAATGATGTGGAACGGTTCAGGCAGAGGATGGAGGATGCGGAGGCCAAGGTAGAGAATCTATTTTAACAAGATATGGCAAAAAAGAGTTTAATTTCAATTCAGGATTTCACGAAGGAGGAGATCCTGCACATACTCGACGTGGCCGAGGAATTCGAGCACAACAAGTCTCAGACATTCCTCAGCGACAAGGTAGTGGCCTGTATTTTCTTCGAGCCTTCCACCAGGACGCGGCTCAGTTTTGAAACGGCGGCCAACAGGCTGGGAGCAAGGGTTATCGGCTTTTCGGACGCGGCCAATACCAGTGTCCGCAAGGGCGAGAGTCTCAAGGATACCATCAGGATGGTGTCCAACTATGTGGACCTGATCGTCATGAGGCATCCTCTCGAGGGAAGTGCCAGGTATGCTTCGGAGGTGGCTTCAGTTCCGGTAATCAATGCGGGGGACGGAGCCAACCAGCATCCCACGCAGACATTGCTGGATCTTTATACCATCAAACAGACCCAGGGGCGTCTGGACCATATTAACATCAATATGGTCGGTGACCTGAAGTACGGCAGGACCGTCCATTCGCTGCTCCAGGCCATGAGCCATTTTTCTCCCGAATTCGAATTCACTGCCCCGGACGAGCTGAAGCTTCCGCAGGAGTACAGGGATTTCATGGAACTCAAGGGGATTCCTTACAAGGAGACCTCGGATCTCCGCAAGTATCTGGACAGTACGGATATATTGTATATGACCAGAATACAGCAGGAGCGCTTTACCGATCCTGTGGAGTATGAAAAAGTAAAGAACGTGTACAGTCTCAACGCATCAATGCTGTCGGGAGTGCGGCCGAACATGAAGATCCTGCATCCGCTTCCCCGTCTGCAGGAGATTGCCCAGGATGTGGACGATACTCCTTACGCATGGTATTTCAAGCAGGCTGAGAACGGCATGTACGTGCGTATGGCCATCATTTCATATTTACTCGGAAAAAGATAGGAGGATCAGGCAATGGAAAACAACAAAGAAAAACAGTTGAAAGTCAGTGCAATCAAAAACGGAACAGTACTCGACCACATACCTTCCGGCCAGGTGTTCAAGGTGATAGACATATTGGGCCTCAACGACTCGCCGCATCCTGTGACATTCGGTGTCAATCTTGACAGCAAGTCCATGGGGAACAAGGGAATCATCAAGATATCCGAAAGGTTTTTCAAGGATGACGAACTCAACAAGATAGCATTGGTGGCCCCTCACGCCAGCGTGAATATAATTAAGGATTTCGAGGTGGTGGAGAAGAAGCTCCTTACAATTCCGGAGACCATTTCCGGCATCGTCAAATGCATCAATCCCATGTGTGTTACGAACCACGAAGACATCCCGACAAAGTTCAAGACCATAGTGCATGGGACGGAAATACGACTTTTGTGTTCGTATTGTGAGAAAATAACAGACATTTGAGAAATATTTCGTAACTTTGGCTCTAATTTAATTTCAAATTAATACAAACCTTTAAAAATTTTATACAATATGAAAAAAGCCTACAATTTCAACGCCGGTCCCTGCGTTCTGCCCAAACCGGCCATTGAAGCGACAATCGAGGCCCTCAAGGATTTCAAGGGCACCGGAATGTCTGTAATAGAAGTGTCTCACAGAAGCAAAGAGTGGGAGGCAGTCATGGACGAGTGCCGTGCCCTCTGGAAAGAGCTCCTTCATATTCCCGAAGGATACAGCGTACTCTTCCTCGGCGGCGGTGCTTCACTCCAGTTCCTCTATGTTGCAATGAACCTCCTCGAGAACAAGGCAGGTTATCTGGAGACAGGTGTCTGGGCAAAGAAGGCTCTCAAAGAGGCCAAAGGCATAGGCAATGCATATGCAGTAGCTTCTTCTGCCGACAAGAACTACACCTATATTCCTAAAGGATACGAGATCCCTACCGACCTCGACTATTTCCACATCACTACCAACAATACCATCAAGGGTACTGAGATCCATGAGGATATGGACTGCCCTGTGCCCCTCGTTGCCGACATGTCATCCGACATCATGAGCCGTCCCGTGGATGTGTCCAAGTATGCCCTGATCTATGGCGGTGCCCAGAAGAATGTTGGCCCTGCAGGTGTGGTTTTCGTTATCGTGAAGGATGAGATCCTCGGCAAGGTTTCCCGTTATCTGCCCACCATGCTCGACTACAGGACCCATATCGAGGGTGCTTCCATGTTCAATACCCCTCCTGTATTCGCAATCTATGTCATGACCGAGACCTTGAAGTGGGTAAAGGCCCAGGGTGGTGTCGAGGCCATGTACAAGCTCAACAAGAAGAAAGCAGGCATGCTCTATGACGAGATCGACCGCAACAGCATGTTCGTAGGTACTGCAGCCAAAGAGGACCGTTCACTGATGAACGTTTGCTTCGTAATGGCTCCCGGCCACGAGGACCTGCAGGATGAGTTCCTTGCCTTCGCCAAGGAGAAAGGCATGGTCGGCATCAAGGGTCACCGTTCAGTAGGCGGCTTCCGTGCCTCCATCTACAATGCATGTCCTATCGAGGCTGTAGAGGCTCTGATCGCCTGCATGCAGGAATTCGAGAAGATGCACAAATAACAATCACTAAAGCACATATAAAATGAAAGTATTAGTAGCAACCGAGAAGCCTTTCTCAAAGGTGGCTGTGGACCAGATCCGCGAAATCGTGGAAAAAGGCGGCCACGAACTGGCTACCCTCGAAAAATATACTGATGTACAGCAGCTTTATGCAGCCGTTGCAGATGTCGATGCGCTCATCGTACGCTCAGACAAAGTGACAAAAGAGGTCATTGCAGCCGCTCCCAAGCTGAAAATAGTAGTACGCGCAGGCGCCGGATACGACAACCTCGACCTGGCAGCATGCACCGAGAGAGGCATCGTGGCAATGAATACCCCCGGCCAGAACTCCAACGCAGTGGCAGAGCTCGCCATCGGAATGATGATCTACATCTCACGCAACCAGTTTACCCCCGGTACCGGCACAGAACTTAAGGGCAAGACCCTCGGTATCCAGGCATACGGCAACGTAGGCCGCCTGGTGGCTGCACATGCCAAGAGTTTCGGAATGAAGATCATGGCTTTCGACCCCTTCGTGCCTGACGATAAGATCAAGGCTGACGGTGTGGAAGTGGCAGCATCCCTCGAGGATCTCTATGCCAAGAGTGACTTCGTTTCCCTCCACATCCCTGCGACCAACGAGACAAAGAACTCCATCGGCTACGCGCTTCTGTCGAAGATGCCGAAAGGCGGCTGCCTCGTCAATACAGCCCGCAAGGAAGTCATCAACGAGCCTGAGCTCGTAAAGGTGCTGGAGGAAAGGTCAGACCTGAAGTATATTACCGATATTGCAGCAGGCAATCAGGCCGAGCTCAACGAAAAATTCGGCAAGAGAGTATTCGCTACGCCCAAGAAGATGGGAGCCGAGACCGCGGAGGCAAACGTCAATGCAGGTGTGGCGGCAGCCAACCAGATCTGCGACTTCTTTGCTACAGGCAACCGTAAATTCCAGGTAAACAAATAGGATATAGGAGAGAAGATTATGGTAAAAGTAAAACCTTTCGCAGCAATCCGTCCTCCCAAGGCCATAGTGAAGGAAGTTGCAGCCCGTCCTTATGACGTGCTCAATTCCCAGGAGGCAAAAGCCGAGGCCGGTGAAAAGTCGCTCCTCCACATCACCAAACCCGAGATCGATTTCGATCCCATCATTGACGAGCATTCGCAGCAGGCATACGACAAGGCCGTTGAGAATTTCAGGAAATGGCAGGAAAAGGGCTGGCTGGTGCAGGACAAGAAGGAGTACTACTATATCTATGCACAGACCATGAACGGCCGTACCCAGTACGGAATCGTACTCTGCGCAAATGTGGATGATTACCTCACAGGCAAGATCAAGAAGCATGAGCTTACCCGCAAGGACAAGGAAGAGGACCGCATGATCCACGTCCGCATCCAGAATGCCAATATAGAGCCTGTGTTCTTTGCCTATCCTGACAACACCGAAATCAATGCAATCGTAGCCAAGTATACCGCGAAGGCCCCTGAGTATGATTTCACTGCAGAAGACGGTTTCGGACATCACTTCTGGGTGATCGACAAGGATGAGGATATAAAGAAGATTACCGACATCTTCGCTACCATCCCCGCTTTCTACGTGGCTGACGGCCATCACAGGACCGCTGCCGCAGCACTGGTCGGCGAGGAGAAGCGCCGTCAGAATCCCAACCACAACGGTACAGAGGAATACAACTACTTCATGGCAGTGGTATTCCCTGAAAGCCATCTCAAGATCATCGACTACAACCGTGTCGTAAAGGATCTCAACGGCATGACTCCGGCACAGTTCCTTGAGAAGCTCAGTGAGGATTTCGAGATCAAGGACATGGGAACAGAGATCTACAAGCCGAAGAACCTGCACAACTTCTCGATGTATCTCGACGGCAAGTGGTACTCACTTACAGCCAAGAAGGGCACATACGATGACAATGATCCTATCGGAGGTCTGGACGTGACGATCTGCTCCAACCTTATCTTCGACAAGCTCTTGGACATCAAGGATCTCCGTACATCGAAGCGTATCGACTTCGTGGGCGGTATCAGGGGACTCGGAGAGCTCAAGAAGAGAGTCGATTCAGGTGAGATGGCAGCTGCATTTGCCCTCTACCCCGTGTCGATGAAGCAGCTCATAAGGATAGCCGACACCGGCAACATCATGCCCCCCAAGACTACCTGGTTCGAGCCCAAGCTTCGCAGCGGTCTCGCAATCCATAAACTGGAAAGATAGTTCAGTATGTCATGGATGCAAATTCCATGACATACCTTAATAAAATAGAGGCCGTGACGAACATTGGTTTTGTGCGGCCTCTTCTGATTTTCAATTATAAGCATCAACAATAAGATATGAAACCGACATTAGTAGTACTGGCAGCGGGCATGGGTTCCCGCTATGGTTCCTTGAAACAGATGGACGGGGTAGGCCCCAACGGTGAGGCCATTATAGACTATTCAATCTATGATGCCGTCCGTGCCGGATTCGGCAAGGTGGTTTTTATTATCAGGCATTCATTCGAGAAGGCTTTCCGTGAGATCTTTACTCCTGAGCATTTCGGAGGCAAAGTGGAGATTGAGTTTGTATTCCAGGAGCTGGAGTATCTTCCGGAAGGGTTCAAGGTGCCTGAAGGGCGTGAAAAACCGTGGGGTACATGCCATGCGGTCATGATGGCGGCTCCCGTGGTCGACACTCCTTTTGCAGTGATCAACTCCGATGATTTCTACGGCCGTGAGGGTTATGCGGTCCTTGCAGACTACCTGCGCTCTGTCGACGGGCAGAAGGGCAAGTATTCAATGGTAGGCTATAACCTGCACAATACATTGTCGGATTTCGGAACTGTATCCCGTGGCGAGTGCCATGTGGATGCTGACGGCAATCTGGTATCTATTGTCGAGCGTACGGCCATTGAACGCATGCCTGACGGGCAGATCATGTACAAGGACGCCGACGGTCTCCATCCTCTGGGTGAAAATACTGTGGTGTCGATGAACCTTTTCGGGTTCACTACCGATTTCTTCGCGGAGTCTGAGACTTTGTTCAGGAAGTTCCTGTCTGATCCTGCAAATATGGCCAATCCCAAGTCTGAATTCTTCATTCCTCTCTGCGTAAACCAGCTGATCAATGACGGAAAAGTGTCTCTGAAGGTCCTCAACAGCGATGCCCAATGGTTCGGTGTTACCTACAAGCAGGACAAACCTTATGTGGTGGAGCGCATAAAGAAACTGATAGATGCCGGGGTATATCCTGAGCACCTCTGGAAATAATTGCATCAATGCAAGGTAAATGAAAGACCGGCAGCAAAGTCAAGCGACTTGCCGCCGGTCTTTCATTTGCAGTCCAGGGCAGATTAATTGGCTACTTCCGAGAGGAATTTTATGCGTACGAGACGTATTTCTTCTTCCTGATAGTCAGGTCCCAGAGCCTTTTTGGCCTCTTCGATGGAGTCTGTCTCCGCCTCTTCCTTGAAATAGTCGTAGATATCCTCGACCTTGTCGTCATCGATGTTCTGTTCGATGTAGTAGTCTATGTCTATCCGTGTCCCTGAGGCGACGATGGCTTCTATCTCGTCCAGAACTTCCTGGAATTCCATGTTCTTGGCCTCAGCTATGTCTTCAAGAGGTACTTTTCGGTCAATGTTCTGTATGATGTATACCTTGTTGGCCGATTTGTTGACCAGAGACTTGACGACTATGTCTTCCGGACGTTGTATCTCGTTTTCTTCTACGTATTTGGCTATCAGCTTCACGAATTCCCGGCCGTATTTGCGGGCTTTGCCTTCGCCGACGCCCTGGCAGTTCTTGAGTTCGTCCAGAGTGATGGGGTAGTGGATGGACATGTCCTCCAGGGACGGATCCGTGAATATTACGAATGCCGGCAGTTTGAGCTTGCGGGACATGTCCTTGCGCAGATCCTTGAGCATGGCGTATAGAGTGGGGTCCCCGACTCCGCCGCCGTGGCGGACTGCAGCTGCAGCAACGGCATCCTCGTCATCCTCTTCATCGCCGTCGGCAAATTCGCGGTCTTCGGTGAGCATGAGCTGATGCGGGTGCTCCATGAATTTCCGCCCTTCTTCGGTTATGGATATAAGACCGTATTGTTCTATGTCCTTGTGCAGGAAATGCAGGATGACACCTTGACGGATGACGGCAATCCAGAATCTGGTGCCCTTGTCCTTGCCCATGCCGAAGAACTCGCTCTTGTGGTGGTTGTAGGACTTGATGATGGAGTTTACCTCTCCTGCCAGGATGTTGGCCAGGTGGTCTGTCTTGAAATTTTCCTTCATGGACGCTACCAGTTCAAGTACCAGTGCCATATCTTCCTGTCCGTCGAATGTCTTCTTGGGATGGAGGCAGTTGTCACAGCATCCGCAGTTCTCCTGCGTGTAGTCTTCCCCGAAATAGTTCAGCAGGATCTTGCGGCGGCACCGGTTGGACTCTGCGTAGGCGACAGTCTCCAGGAGCAGCTGTTTGCCGATTTCCTGCTCCGAAAGGGGCTTGCCCTGCATGAATTTTTCCAGTTTCAGAATATCCTTGTAGCTGTAGAAAGTTATGCATTTGCCTTCCTGTCCGTCCCTGCCGGCCCTGCCGGTCTCCTGGTAGTATCCTTCCAGGCTTTTTGGTATGTCGTAATGAATGACGAAGCGCACGTCCGGTTTGTCGATGCCCATGCCGAATGCTATGGTGGCGACGATGACATCCACCTCCTCCATCAGGAACTTGTCCTGGTTTTTGGCCCTTGTGGATGCATCCATGCCTGCGTGGTAGGGAAGAGCCTTGATTCCGTTCACATTGAGGAATTCAGCAATCTCTTCCGTCTTTTTGCGGCTAAGGCAGTATATGATGCCGGACTTTCCTGGATTGTCCTTGATGAAACGGATCAGTTCCTTGCGAACGTTGACCTTGTCCCTGACTTCGTAGTAGAGGTTGGGCCGGTTGAAGGAGCTTTTGAATACCTTTGCGTCCATCATGTTGAGGTTCTTCTGGATGTCTGCCTGTACTTTCGGGGTGGCAGTCGCCGTGAGGGCTATGATGGGAGCAGTGCCCAGTTCGTCGACGATGGTGCGGATGTTCCGGTATTCCGGCCTGAAGTCATGTCCCCATTCCGATATGCAGTGGGCCTCGTCTATGGCGTAGAAGGATATCCTGATCTGGCGCAGGAGCGCCTTGGTGTCTTCTTTGTTGAGGGATTCGGGAGCCACGTACAGCAGTTTCGTAACTCCGCTGAGCAGGTCGTCCTTGACTTCCTGGACCTGGCTTTTGTTCAGGGAAGAGTTGAGGAAATGGGCAACGCCTTCCGAGCCTGCTATGAATCCCCTGATGGCATCTACCTGGTTTTTCATCAGGGCGATGAGTGGGGATACCACGATGGCTGTTCCAGGCATTACCAGCGCCGGTAGCTGGTAGCAAAGGGATTTGCCTCCGCCAGTGGGCATGAGTACGAAAGCATTCCCTCCTTCAATCAGATGCATCATGATTTTTTCCTGGTCTCCCTTGAACGTGTCGAAACCGAAAAACTTCTTCAAATTTGAATGTAATTCTTCAGAACTAATCTTCATATTTCTTACCTTTGCGCGTCTAAAATTATCGAAAAGTTTAGTTTCTTGCAAATTAAAATGAAAAATATAATAGAAAAGTTAAAAAAATATGCTTCTGAGACTATTGTAGCGGAGGCGAAAGCTGTCAGTGCACTGCCTGGAATAGTGGACGACAGATTCGCTGAAGCCGTGTCTGTACTGGCGGAGGCCAAGGGCAGGATAGTTGTCTCCGGGGTGGGAAAGAGTGCCATAATTGCCAGAAAAATGGTGGCTACTCTCATCTCTACAGGGACAGGGGCTGTATTTCTGCATTCGGCCGATGCGGTGCACGGGGACATGGGGATGATTGCTCCGGACGATGTGGTGCTTTTCATATCAAAGAGCGGAAACACGGAAGAGATCAGGCGTCTGTTCCCCTTTGTCAAAAAGATGGGGAATACCGTAGTCTCAATAGTGTCAGGCCGCAACTCTTTTCTGGCTACCCGTTCGGACTATGTGATACCGGTACCGGTCGAGCATGAAGCAGGACCAGCCAACCTGGCCCCTACGACCAGTACGACACTCCATATGGTCGTGTGTGATGCCATAGCCATGGCATTGTCGCGCCTGAGGGAATTCGCACCTGAAGATTTCGGGCGTATACATCCTGGAGGGACACTGGGCAAGCGGCTGTACATGCGCGTGGAAGATGTGCTGGACCGTACCAACAAGCCTTGGGTAACTGAAGACGAAGCCATCAAAAACGTTATTATCACCATATCCTCCCATCGCCTGGGTGCGACCGTGGTACTTGGGCCGGCCGGGGATCTCAAAGGCATCATTACCGACGGGGACGTACGCCGTATGGTGGAGAAAGGAAAGGATATCAATACCTTGCGTGCCAGAGACATCATGTCCTCCTCTCCTAAGACCATAGACATGGGGGCTCTTGCAGTGGATGCACTGAGAATGATGGAGGACAACAAGATTACCTCTGTGGTAGCTTTGGACGGAGGCGAATACGCAGGACTTATACATATACACGATATAATGAGGGAGGGCATACAATAATGGCAACACAATTCGATCCCGACAGCATAGGTATTGCAAACGGTAATTTTTTCGGTCTCCCGTGCGGGGAGCAGGAGGCAAGGACGGTACTGGTACAGGTTCCGTGGGATGCAACGGTGTCCTACGGGAAGGGCACGGCGGAAGGTCCCGCCGCCATGATGGAAGCATCGCTGCAGGTGGACCTTTTCGATGAAAGGATCCCGGGAGCAGCTGACATGAAGGTTTGGACACTGCCGGAAAATGAAGAGCTGGCATCCCTCAATGCCGGTGCAAGGGAAGTGGCGGAGAAAGTCATTTCCGCACTGGAGGCAGGACAGGATCCGGCATCGGTAGAACATCTGTGTGCCAGAGTGAACGAAGCTTCCGAGAGGATGAACGCCTATGTCGAGGCTACTGCCGGACGGTATCTGGACGAAGGACGGACGGTAGCTGTGATAGGTGGCGAGCACAGTGTCCCGCTCGGGCTGATAAAGGCTGTCTCCGAGCGCTATCCAGGAGTGGGGATACTGCATGTGGATGCGCATTCGGATACCAGGGCGGCGTATGAAGGTTTTACTTTCTCGCATGCGTCCATCATGTACAATGTAATGCGTACATGTCCCGGCGTAAGCCGTATCGTGCAGGTGGGTATCAGGGATTTCTGCTCCTCGGAACATGCACTTGTCACATCGTCGCCCCTGTTTGTGCCGTTTACGGATTTCAAGCTCAAGGAACGTCTGTTTACGGGTTCCTCATGGGACAGTGTCTGCGATGATATGATTTCGTCCTTGCCGGAAGACGTGTATGTCAGCTTTGACATTGACGGACTGTCTCCGGAATACTGCCCCGGTACTGGGACGCCTGTGCCGGGCGGCCTGACTTTTTCCCAGGCTGACTGGCTCCTGTGGCGGCTTGTCGGCTCAGGGCGGCGCATAGTCGGTTTCGACCTGTGCGAGGTGGCTCCCGGGAAGGACAGCGAGTGGGATGCAAATACAGGCGCGAGAATGCTTTTCAGGCTGCTTCTGTATTCGTCACTCCCCCGATAGGAAAAATTGCTATATTTGTAGACTTGATAATCTGAAACAAACCTATTATGAAATTTTACCGGAACATGTACATCATTCGCAGGCGGGTTCTGCTTGAAAAGATTCTACACAACAGCATGACAGGAGGTGTCCTGCTGCTGATCTGCGCTGTGGTTGCCGTGCTGGCGGCCAACATTCCCGCCATGGGCTGGCTTCACCGGTTCTGGGACAGCAGTTTCGGTTTTACTTTCCAGGACTTCTCATTCAGTATGCCGGTGCGGCAATGGGTGGATGATGTACTGATGGCCGTGTTCTTCTTTTCAGTGGGACTTGAGATCAAGAGGGAGTTGCTGGTAGGAGAGCTGTCTACCATGAAGAAGGCTATGCTTCCGATGTTTGCAGCTGTCGGCGGAATGGTCTTCCCTGCTTTGATCTATGCCTTTTTCAATTCCGGGACTCCGTCAGCTTCCGGCTGGGGCATACCCATGGCGACAGACATTGCCTTTGCCATAGGGGTCCTTTCATTGCTGGGGAACCGCTGCCCTTTGGGCCTGAAGGTGTTTCTGGTTGCATTGGCGGTAGTGGACGACATAGGGGCTATCATTGTCCTGGCCGTGTTCTACCCTTCGCATGACATTCATTTCGTCTATCTGGTATATGCAGCCGTTACAGTGCTGGTACTTTTGATACTCAACCGTTCCGGTATACGCTCCATATTGATATATCTTGTACTTGGTGCCGTACTCTTCGTGTTCGTGTTTCTGTCCGGGATACATGCCACCATATCCGGAGTGATCCTGGCCATGACGATACCTGCGAAGACGGCGACAGGGGACATAAGGGCATTTATAGGACCGGATTCTCCTCTGGGAAGGCTTGAAACGGCCCTGCATCCTTGGGTGAATTTCCTTATTATGCCTATATTTGCGCTCGCAAATGCCGGAGTAGTCATCGACCGTTCAGTAATGGGCGGCGATACGATGCCGGCCGTAATGCCCGGAGTGTTTTTCGGACTGCTGCTGGGCAAACCTTTGGGAATCTTCGTGTTCAGCTGGTTGGCCGTAAAGTTGCGGCTGGCCGGTCTTCCGGAAGGGACAAGGTGGCGCCAGATATTTTCCCTGGGCATCCTGGGCGGAATCGGATTCACGATGTCCATATTCATAGACAACCTGGCCTTTTCCGAGCCCCATCTGGTCAATGCCGGCAAGCTGACCATCCTGGTGACGTCGTTCCTGGCTGCGTGTCTCGGCATCGCGGCACTTTATTTGACTACAGACAAAACAAAAAATATTTAAAAAAATGAAAAGAACCGTAATTGCAATCATCGCCGCTTCGGCGGCCGTCCTGGCGCTCTCTTCATGCGCCCCCAAAACCTATCAGAAGGGAAACAGAGCTCCTGAGATCACATCTGCCCAGATAGACACAGTCAGCTATGCCCTTGGCTTGTTCTACAGCAAGCAGGTCGCATCTTCCCCTTTCGGAGAACTCAATCTGGCTCAGCTCAGGAAAGGATTCTATGACGGCCTCAATGCCGAGGAGAATACCATGGTTCCCGAGGACAAGGTCATGCGTATCATCCAGAACCACCTTATGACCATGAATTCCTACACTGTAGAGCAGAATAAGATCAAGGGTGAAGAATTCCTGGCAGCCAACAAAGAGAAGGAAGGAGTAGTGGAGACCGAGTCAGGGCTTCAGTACAAGATCCTCGAAGAAGGGTCAGGTATATCTCCTACAACGGCCGATACGGTAGAGGTGAACTACGAAGGACGTCTTCTTGACGGAACCGTTTTCGATTCTTCGTACGAGAGGGGAGAGAGCATCAAGTTCCCTCTGAACGGAGTCATCAAGGGATGGACAGAGGGTATGACCTATGCCAAGGAAGGCGGAAAGATACAGCTTTACATCCCTGCAGAGCTGGCTTACGGGACACGCGGAACAGGCCCTATCCCAGGCAACAGCACACTTGTGTTCGATGTTGAACTGATCAAGGTATACAAGGCTACGGAAGAGCCTAAGGACAAGAAGAAGAAATAAAACTTAAGACAAAAGTAATGAACAGGAGGAGTATAATAATCTGTACCGTTTTTGCCCTGCTTCTGCTGGGCGGTATAGGGTGGCTCTTCTACGCCCTGTTTTTCATGGACGGAGGGGAGTCTGTCAGGACAGACCGGCTAACTGACGGAGTGGAGGCTGTGCCCTCCGATGCGATATTCCTCTTGGAAGCCGGTTCATTATCTGAAATCGTATCCATGACGGACGAAGGGAGTGCACTTGGCAGAATGCTCAAGTGCATTCCCTCCGATGCGTCTGGCTGGGAGGCGGCACTCTCAATGCACTATTCCAGCAAGAATGCGGTATCCCCTCTTCTGGTACTGTCGATTCCTGAAAAGGAAGACCCGGAGAGTTTCATGTCCGGCATACTGGATGAGTGCGGCGGAGTCGTTGACAAGCGGTACGGGGCACTGATTGTCCACAAGTCCGCTGTGCCTGATGCTTCGTTCGCCGTGTGCGGCCGTTTCCTGATAGCCAGTCCTTCGCTTGTGATAGTCGAGGCATCCCTGAGGCATCTGGAAAACGGGACATCCGTCAAGGATGAGCCTCTGTATTCCAGGATTGACGGTGTTGCGTCTGACAGGGGGGTCATTCACATCAATTTTGCCAATCTCGGCAAACTCTTTTCCGGAGCGGCGGCTTCAGGTTATGTAAAATATGCTTCCGCATTCCAGAATTTTGCAGACTGGGGAGCCCTGGGGCTCAAGGACGGGAGCGATCCTATGGTTTTCGATGGAAGGGTTCCCGGCGGACACAGCGGAGAATGTTTCTCGGATGTACTTCTTTCGCAGCGTGGCCGCAAGCCGGAGGCCTGGAGCATAGTCCCGTACAACGCCTCATATGCGCTGACCCTCCCGTTGACATCATGTCAGGACTATCTGAGTGCCTACACTGCATATGTGGCTTCTGACGGAAGGAAGAACGGATATGATTATGCGAACGCCTCAGTTGTCGGCGATTCGACAGGAGGCATGTCCACGCATGATTTTGCGGAATCCTTGAAAATAAGTGAAATAGCCGTTTTCTCCATGGATGCTGACGGCGGACGCAGGATTCTGGCCGTAAAGAGCGGAAATCCGGACGTGATGGGACAGAATGGATCGGCTGTCAACAAATTCAGATTCAAAGGTTATGTCAGTGCTCTCTTCGGGGATGCCTTTGCCCCCTCTTCCGAGGAAGGATGGAGCCTTCTTGGGGACTGGATACTGATAGGCGGAAACGAAGACCTCAATTCCCTTTGCCGTTCATGGTCTTCCGGCACCTGTTTCTCGCTTGAAGAATATCTGGCGCAGACTCCTGCAGCTGATGAACTCCGCAAAGTGTCTTGTCTATCCCTGATAGTCAATGCCGGACGTTATGCCGATGCTATGGCCGGGTTTTTCAAGGAACCTTATTCGGAGTATGTCCGCAGGGCCTTCGGGAAGCATAATTTCGAGCTCCTGTCACTGAACATGTACAAAGCCGGCGATGAGTTGGGTATAAGAATTTCCGAGTACCGGGAGGATCTGCAGAGCCTTCCGCAGCCCGACGGTGTGGAAGACGGGTCCGCTGCGGCTGTTGTAGAGGATGTGCCGGTGGACGTTCCGGCCGGTCCGTTTCCTGTAAAGAACTTTATAGACGGCTCTACCAACTGGCTGGAGCAGCTGGACAACTATGATATAAGGCTTCTGGGTGCATCGCACAACCCTATCTGGACAGTCAAGTTCCAGACTCCGCTGTGCGGAACGGTGAGGCAGATAGATTATCTCAAGAACAACAAGCTGCAGATGCTGTTCGGTTCCGGTGACAAGGTCTATCTTCTGGACCGTCTGGGCCGGAAGGTAGGTAAGTTCCCGGTATCACTTGGAAAACAGATTCTTCTGGGCCCTGACGTGTATGATTTCAACGGTGACAAAACCTATACGATGATGGTCCTCCATAAGGACAATACACTGGTTCAGTATGATATAGACGGCAAGCCCGTCCCCGGGTGGAACACTGTCAGCCTGGAGGAGAGGATCATCTCGCTTCCTGAGCCCCTCGAGGTTGGAGGCCGGATGTACTGGATAGTAAGGACATCCTACCAGACCTTGCTGTATGACAGTCATGGCACGATATGTGCGGATTTCTCGAGAAAGAACAAACTTAAAAAGGATACAGCTGTCGAACCGGTTTCTTCACATGAGGTGAAGGTGACTACAATTGAAGGCCGGAATGTTGTCCTGGACCTTGACGACGGCTCTTTCAGAAAACGGTAACATACATATGTTCAGTATACTTATTTCATTTATAGTAGGTGCGCTGGTGCTGATATTGGCCCTGCCGCTCTTCTTTCTCAGGGCCCTGCGCGGCCGGTTCCGCAATCCTGCCGATCCCTCGGAGTCTGGCAGACGTCCTTTTTCCGGATTCAGGTCCCGTAGGGACAGCCGTGAAGGTGAAGTGACAGTCTCCGGTCAGGACTCTTCGTCCGGTGAAAAGATATTCGGGGACCATATAGGGGAGTATGTGGACTATGAGGAAGTGGAGGACAAGAAATAGACTACCAGACAATACTGCAAATGAGCTCATTTAAACGAATCCTTTCTTATGCCAAGCCCTACAGCCGTTTTTGGCCGGGGTATCTGGCCTTTTCAATACTGTCGGTAATTTTCGGAGTGGTCAACTATGCGTTGATCAAGCCCCTGCTTGAGGTCCTGTTTGACCCGGACGCTGTGGAAAAATTCAATGAACTTCCTGAGTTTTCCCTGACCGTCGAGTATTTCTACGGAGTGTTCCAGTATTACCTCACGCGCGTACTGGAGGCGAGCGGTGTCCTCAAGGGACTTATGTTCGTCTGTATAGTGCTTATCGTTACCTCTTTCCTTTCCAATCTGACACGCTTCCTGTCCCAGAAGATACTTGTCAACATGAAGACCTACGTGATGAAGAACATCCGTACCGACCTGTTCAACAAGATAACCCGTCTCAATGTGGATTATTTCAAGCAGAAACGGACCGGAGACATACTTTCGAGCATATCCAACGATGTGAACGAGGTCCAGAACAGCGTTGCCAGCAGTTTCCATATCCTTTTCCGCGAGCCATTGCTGATAATAGGTTTCCTGATCGGGCTCTTCTATATGTCTCCGAAGCTTACTATCCTGACTCTCATAACCTTGCCTATATCGGCGTTCGTCATCGGTGCGGTCACGAGAAGGCTGAGGAGTGGAGCTACCAGGGCCCAGGCGCTTATGGGACAGATTCTGAGCCATTTCGAGGAGGCCATATCCGGAGCCAGGATCATCAAGGCTTTCAATGCGCAGCAGTATGTACGGGATCACTTCAACCGTACCAATGAGGAGCATAAGGCGGTCAGCCGTGCCATGTATACACGACAGGAACTTGCTTCACCTCTGTCCGAGTTCCTCGGCATATCCGTCGCGGCCGCGGTCCTTTTCTACGGCGGCATCCTGCAGATGAGGGGAGAGCTGGGCATGAGCCTGTCCGGATTCATCGTGTATATTGCCTTCTACTGGAGGGTGCTGGAGCCTTCCAAGGCAATTGCAGCAGCCTATTCCAATGTGCAGAAAGGACTTGTATCCGGAAACCGTATTTTTGCCATTCTGGATGCCGAGCCGTCCATACGCAAGGCGGAGCATCCTGTCCACGTGAGTGATTTCCGGGAGGCTATAGAGTACCGGCATGTTTCATTCAAGTATTCGACAGAGTATGTGCTCAAGGATGTCAACATCACCATCCCCAAAGGCAAAATGGTAGCCATAGTGGGACCGTCCGGTGCAGGCAAGTCCACATTGGCGGACCTGCTGCCGAGGTTCTACGATGTTACCGAGGGAGGCATTTTCATAGACGGCATAGACATAAGGCAGTACTATCCCAAGGAACTCATATCCCTGATGGGTATTGTGACTCAGGAAGCTATACTGTTCAATGACACGATCCGCAACAACATCACTTTCGGAATGGAAAATGTCCCGGACGAGGATGTCGTACGTGCAGCGCGCATAGCCAATGCGGATGAGTTCATATCGCAGATGGAGCATGGCTACGATACCAACATAGGTGACCGCGGAGGCAAGCTCTCGGGAGGGCAGAGGCAAAGGATAGCGATAGCCAGAGCAGTGCTCAAGAACCCTCCGATTCTGATTCTGGACGAAGCGACTTCTGCTTTGGATACCGAAAGCGAGCGACTGGTGCAGGATGCACTGACAAGGCTCATGGAGAACCGTACATCTATCGTGATAGCCCACCGCCTTTCCACCATCCAGCATGCCGATGAAATCCTGGTCATGAAGGAAGGCCGTGTAGTGGAAAGAGGCACCCATACTGAACTTCTGGCCTCCGGCGGTCTGTATTCACATCTTTGTGACATGCAGACCTTCAACTAAAATTATGACAGACAACAAACTAAAACCTTTACAATGGAACAACCCAAATCACTGAACAAAATAATCGAAGCCAGTATCAAGAAAAACTGGGACTGTCCTGCACTCTCCGACTACAACGGAGTCACTCTCTACTACAGGGACGTGGCACGCAGGATAGAAAAAATACACATCATGCTGGAGATGTGCGGACTGAAGCGCGGGGACAAGATAGCTATCTGCTCCAGAAACCAGGCCAACTGGGCGGTATCGTTCCTGGCTGCCCTTACTTACGGAGCTGTGCCGGTGCCGCTTCTGCATGAGTTCAAGAGCGGAAATATCTACCATCTGGTCAACCATTCCGAGTCCCGTGTGTTTTTTGTGGGGGATATGGTTTGGGAAGGTCTCTCCCAGTCGGAGATGCCCGGTCTCGATGCCATTATCCTGATGAACGATTTTTCCCTGCTCTATGCCTCCAATGACAAAATAACCCATACGAGGGAACATCTCAACGAGCTTTTCGGCAAGAAGTACCCGCGTAGTTTCCATCCGGACTGCGTCAATTATTATGAAGATTCTCCGGAGGAGCTGGCCATGATCAATTATACTTCCGGTACTTCCGGATTTTCCAAGGGTGTGATGCTGCCATACCGCTCCCTCCTGTCCAACGTCCTGTTCGGATTCGAGGTGCACGGACATCTGGACAATGCCTCCAACTGCGTTTCCATGCTGCCTACAGCCCACATGTACGGTATGATGTTCGAATTCCTGGTAGAGTTCTGTTCCGGTAGCCATGTGCATTTCCTGACACGTCTGCCGACCCCCAAGATCATTCTCGATGCCATGGGCAAGGTCCGCCCTGATCTTATTGTGACAGTTCCCCTTGTCATTGAAAAGATATACAAGAAGAAGCTGGAGCCCATCATCAACCGCCGGGATATCCGTCTGCTGCTGAGGCTGCCTGTGATAGATGAAAAAATACTCAGGAAGATCAACCACCAGCTGGACGAGGCCTTCGGCGGCAAGTTCGACGAGGTGATAATCGGCGGTGCCGCCTTTAACCGTGAGGCCGAGGCATTCTTCAGGAGGATAGGTTTCCGCTTTACAGTAGGATACGGCATGACCGAATGCGGCCCTATAATTACCTATGCAAGGTGGAACGAGACCAAGCTGTATTCCTGCGGCAAGGCAGCTCCAAGGATGCAGGTGATGATAGATTCGGCGGATCCGGAGAATATCCCGGGAGAGATCCTGGTAAAGGGCGACAATGTATTTCTGGGATACTACAAGAATGAAAAGGCTACGGCAGAGGCATTTACGGAAGACGGATGGTTCCGTACAGGCGATATGGGAGTAATAGACAAGGACGGCTTCCTGTTTATAAAGGGACGCTGCAAGAGCATGATTCTGGGACCTTCGGGGCAGAATATCTATCCCGAGGAGATAGAGGGGGAGATCAACAACATGCCGTATGTCATCGAGTCGCTGGTAATAGAGGACAACGGAGGACTCAGGGCGCTGGTATATCCGGATTCGGAACTGGCCGCTGCGGACGGTCTGACCAAGGAAGAGCTTTTTGCGAAGATACAGCAGTCTGTCAAGGAAATGAACACGCACCAGCCCAACTACTGCAAGGTAGGGGCGGTGGAACTTTTCCCCGAGGAGTTCGAGAAGACCCCGAAGAAGAGCATCAAAAGATATCTCTATCAGCGCAGCAAGTAACCACAGTATATCAAAAATCCATATATGACAAAGCAAGAGCAGTTTGACCGCAGTTATCTGGAAATGGCCAGGGTATGGGCCAAGAATTCCTACTGTACCCGCAGGAAGGTAGGAGCCCTGCTGGTCAAGGACAGGATGATCATCTCGGACGGTTTCAACGGGACCCCCGCCGGTTTCGAGAATATCTGCGAGGATCCCGCAACAGGCAAGACCAAACCGTACGTGCTGCATGCCGAGGCCAATGCCATCACAAAGGTGGCAAAATCAGGCAACAACAGCGAGGGTGCGACCCTGTATGTGACCGATGCCCCGTGCATGGAATGCGCAAAGCTGATCATACAGGCCGGTATCCGCAGGGTAGTGTATGTGATGGAATACAGTGTCAGGGACGGTATAGAACTGCTTCGACGGGCCGGAATCGAGGTGTGCAAATACGATAATCTATGAACCGGTACAATATTCTTAGGGCGGTCCTCTGGTCGCTGATCATGATACTCCTCGGCAGTATCGTCACAAAAGTGATGTACAACAGGCAGGAGAGGGAAAGGATGCTTGCGGCCGGACACGGCTGGGACAAAATCAGGCTGGTCCTGGACCAGATAGAGGAAAATTACGTTGATTCCATAGACTACGGCAAGATAACGGAGGACATCCTTCCCCTTCTGCTCAAGGAACTGGATCCGCACTCCGTATATCTGCCTCCGAAGAACCTGGAAGAAGCCAACGCCGAGCTGGAAGGAAATTTTGACGGAATAGGCGTGACATTCAATGTACCTGAGGATACTGCAATAATCATCAGTGTGATAGCCGGCGGACCGTCTGAACGGGCAGGCCTTATGTCCGGGGACAGGATAATGGCAGTGGACGGCAGGACAGTCGCCGGTGTAAAGATAGACCAGGATTCGCTGGTCGGCATGCTCAAAGGGGTATCCGGCACAACTGTGCATCTGGACATAATGAGGGACAGGGAGATGGTGGAGTTTGACGTAGTAAGGGACAAGATACCGGTCAAGAGTATAGACGTGGCCTATATGATGGATGACACTACCGGGTACATGAAACTGTCCAAGTTTACACGTACAAGCTATGCTGAGTTCTCCGCAGCCTTGCCCGCACTGCTCGATTCCGGCATGACCAGACTTATCTTTGACCTCAGGGACAATACCGGAGGATATCTGGACCAGGCCCTGCTGCTGTCTAACGAATTTCTCCCCGAAGGCAGTCTTATCGTCTATATGGAAGGGGCACACCGCCCGCGGCAGAATTTCTATGCGGACGGAAGCGGCAAGTGCCAGGACATACAGTTGAGCGTGCTGGTCAACGAGGGGAGTGCATCATCGAGCGAGATTTTCGCAGGGGCAATGCAGGACAACGACCGGGGAACGATATACGGCCGCAGGACGTACGGCAAGGGAATGGTGCAGGAACCCATATTCTTCTCCGACAATTCAGGCATACGTCTCACAGTGGCCCGTTTCTACACGGCTACCGGGCGTTGCATTCAGAAGCCCTACACTCCAGGTGACGAAATGGGGTATGTATACGATATCTACGAAAGATACGAGCATGGGGAGATGACCAATGCGGACAGCATACAGCGCAATGATTCGCTCAGCTACGTCACTCCAGGCGGCAAGGTTGTCTACGGTGGCGGTGGAATCATTCCCGATGTGTTCGTGCCGGTCGACACAGTAGGTGTCACGGACCTGCTGGTCAGGATAAACCGTCAGGCGCTGGCCGTCAAGTATGCCGCGGAAGCCGCCGACAGGTACCGCCCGCAGCTGCGGAAAGCGGAAACACTGGAAGAACTTTCGGACCTGCTGGACAGCATGGATCTTGAAAACGGATTCAAGTCCTACCT
Organism: uncultured Bacteroidales bacterium; assembly: GCA_944326245.1. Taxonomy (GTDB): domain Bacteria; phylum Bacteroidota; class Bacteroidia; order Bacteroidales; family UBA932; genus Coprenecus. Next base: position 14,648 of record CALVDF010000017.1, on the reverse strand, counting down.
CGCCGGCCGTGGAATTGCCGTGGATCCGCACCAGTGGGATATATCCGGAGACATCGTCATGGTCCAGATAAGGGCTCTGGTCGGAAGGTATTCCCCCCTGGACGACAGGGCTTTCTATCCTATCATCGCTGAGATTGACAATGTCATAGAGGTCGCACGGCAGTAGAATTTTGTACTTAAAGTGTACAAGTTCGGGAAAAAATACTATCTTTGCACTCCCGTTTGAGGGAAAGTGTCTGCCCGGATGGTGAAATTGGTAGACACGCTAGTTTCAGGGACTAGTGGCCGAAAGGCTGTGCAGGTTCGAGTCCTGTTCCGGGCACAAGGAAGGCTGATGGTGACATCAGCCTTCCTTGTTTTATGCTCATTGTAGTTGCAGTTGTTGTGTGTAACCGTTTTTTTAGTAAATTGCATCGGTAATCGAAACATGACTGAAATGGAACTTAAGGACATGAATTACGAGGAGGCGCTCGGGCGTCTTGAGAAGACAGTGGCCGAGATAGAGAATCCCCAGACGGCGATAGGGGATATACCGGCAAAAGTGAAGGAGGCTGCGGAACTGTTGAAATATTGCCGCCGGATGCTCAAGGAAAGCGAGGAGAGCATCGGCCGGATTCTGGAGGAACAGTGACAGTTTAACGAACTATACTAAAAAATAACAGCTTATGATTTACGACACAGATCTGTATCTGGCACCGTACAGGAGCCAGATAGAAAACCGTTACAGACAGCTGATAATCAGAAAACAGGAGCTTGCAGGGTATGGACGCAGGATAGCGGATGCCGCAAACAACCATCTGTATTACGGCGTGCATGCCGACAAAAAGGAAGTAGTCTTCAGGGAATGGGCTCCGAATGCCACTGCCGTCTATCTGATAGGGGATTTGAACGGGTGGAAGAAGGATGAACGCTACCGCTTGAAGAGTACCGGCAGCGGCAATTGGGAACTTCGCCTGCCTGCATCGGAAGTTCCGCACGGCTCTCTGTTCAAATGGTACGTAGAGTGGAACGGGGGAGCCGGAGAACGGTTGCCTGCCTATGCGACCCGTTGCGTCCAGGATCCGGTGACCAAGATTTTCTCGGCTCAGGTATGGCTTCCGGCCAGAAAGTACAGATGGAAGCATTCCAGATTTGTACCTCATAACCGTTATCCTCTGATCTATGAGGCCCACATAGGAATGAGCTCCGAGGAGGAAAAGGTCGCAACCTTCGATGAATTCCGCACCAATGTGCTTCCGAGAGTATCCGCTCTGGGGTACAATACCTTGCAGATCATGGCCCTGCAGGAACATCCGTACTACGGCTCCTTCGGCTACCAGGTATCCAACTTCTTTGCGCTTAGCTCACGCTTCGGGACTCCTGAGGAGTTCAAGGCGCTGGTCGACGAAGCCCACGGCATGGGCATTGCGGTTGTAATGGATCTCGTGCATTCCCATGCTGTGGACAACGAGGTAGAGGGCATAGGCATGCTGGACGGGACAGAGTACATATACTGTCACGCCGGAGCGAGGGGCCGGCATCCTGCATGGGGGTCAAGATGTTTCAACTACGGCAAGCCGTCGACAGTGTTTTTCCTTCTGTCCAACATCAAGTTCTGGATGGAGGAGTATCACATGGACGGGTTCCGTTTCGACGGCGTTACGAGTATGATATATCTGGACCACGGACTGGGGAAGGATTTTACCGACTACTCATGCTATTTCGACGGAAACGAGGATGAAGACGCCCTGCTGTATCTCGGGCTTGCCAACATGATGGTGAAGGAAATCAATCCGAGGGCGATTACGATAGCTGAGGATGTCAGCGGCATGCCGGGACTTGCAGCCCCTGTCGGGGTAGGAGGCATAGGCTTCGACTTCCGTCTGAGCATGGGCATCGCCGATCACTGGATAAAATGGATAAAGGAGAGAAGGGACGAGGACTGGAGCATGGGCGAGATCTATTACGAGCTTACCAACAAGAGGGCAGACGAACGTACTGTTTCCTATGCGGAATGCCACGACCAGGCTCTTGTGGGGGACAAGACCATCATCTTCCGCCTTATGGACAAGGAGATGTATACAGCCATGAACAAATCCTCACAGAATCTCACGGTAGAGCGCGGTATGGCCCTGCACAAGATGATTCGTCTGGTAACCATTGCTACGGCCGGTGACGGTTACCTCAATTTCATGGGCAACGAGTTCGGGCATCCGGAATGGATAGACTTTCCGCGCGAAGGAAACGGCTGGTCCTATTTCTATGCACGCCGCCAGTGGTCCCTGTGCGACAATCCTGATCTCCGGTACGGGGAATTGTGGCAGTTTGACCGGGCCATGATACACCTCTTTTCCGAGAACGCGATATTGGCCGAGAGACCGGTGCAGCTTTATGTGGATGAGGGCCGAAAAGTTTTGATATTTGCAAGAGGATGTTTTATCTTTGCGCTGAATTTCCACCCTTCTGAGTCGGTGGCAGGCTTCACATTCCGCGCACCGGCCGGAGAATACAGGCAAGTTCTTGATACAGATGCGCCTGCATTTGGAGGGTATGGGAGAAATGATGAAGCTGTAGCTCACATTACGGTGAGAGACAGTGAAGGCTGTGACACACTTTCCGTTTACCTGCCGAGCAGGTCTGCCATAGTCCTGAAAAGAAAGTAACATATAAATAAAGGTATATGTCGTATCTTAAATTTGACAAAGAAGAACTGGTGAATCTGGAGTACTCTCTGGTGAGGGAAGTGCTCGCCACCAATAAGACCGGCGGATATCTGAACACTACTCTAGTAGGTTGCAATACCCGCAAATACCACGGTCTTTTTGTGCTCCCCGTCAAGAATTTCGACAACAGAAGGTATGTCCTTCTGTCTTCGCTGGATGAGACGCTTATCCAGCATGGCCGGGAATTCAATCTCGGCATTCACTGTTACGGCAAGAACAACTACGAGCCGCGCGGACACAAATATATCGTGGATTTCGAGTTCGACAAGTACCCCACGACGACTTATAGGGTAGGAGGTATTCTCTTCAGCAAGTCCATGCTTTTTCTCCACAACAAGGAACAGTTGCTTATAAAGTATACCCTGCTGGATGCGCATTCGGCGACCACATTGCGTCTTAGACCGTTCCTTTCATTCAGGGAGATCCATGCACTGACCCATGCCAACGAAGATGCAGACCGCGGATATTCTGTAGTAGAGAACGGAGCCGCGTACAGGCTTTATGACGGTTTCCCTACAGTCAACCTCCAGCTGAACAAGCAGAATGACTATTTCCACAATCCTGACTGGTATTACAATATCGAGTATCTGGAAGAAAAACGTCGCGGATTCCTCTATCAGGAAGACCTCTATACGCCCGGATATTTCGATCTTCCCATCAAGAAAGGGGAGTCAGTGATAGTATCGGTGTCTACCGCACCGGTTGCGACCAAGGGACTCTCCGGAGTCTTCACCCGGGAGGCGGCCAAGAGAATATCCCTCCAGAGCTACGACGACTGTCTGCACCGTGCTGCCAAGCAGTTCATAGTAAGCAGCGGCAAGGGCATCAAGGAAATATATGCGGGATATACATGGCTCGGCAAAGGACTGCGTGAAACTCTCATAGCCTTGCCGGGGCTGACATTGTTTACTGACGGAGACACGGCTCAGTTTGACGAGATCCTCGAAAGTACTTTCAAGATATACGGCCATCAGCTTCTTCATGGTTCCAAACAGGCTGAAGCGGCCCTGTGGCTTTTCTGGGTAATACAGCAGTATGCCCGTTTCACAGGAGACGAGCAGGGTACGTGGCTCAAGTACCGCAAGCGGCTTAAACCGATTCTGAAGAGCTTTATAGACGGGGGCCGCATGGGTGTGACCCTTGAAGACAACGGTCTGCTCTGGGCACGTATGAACGGTGTGGCCATGACATGGATGAATGCCTATGACAAGGACGGCGCCCCCGTAACTGAACGCGGAGGTTTCCAGGTGGAAACCAATGCTTTCTGGTACAATGCCATAAGCTATACCATAGATATGGAAACAAAGTACGGCTCGGATACCAGGTATATATACAGTCTGCAGACATTGAAGGATAAGCTGGATGCAAGTTATTACAATGTGTTCTGGTGTGAAGAGCGTCAGCATCTGGCGGACTATGTAGATGAAAACGGCCAGAACGTCTTCACCCGTCCCAACCAGATGTTTGCATGCTGTCTGGATTATTCGCCGCTGACGGAGGAAGTCAAGGGCAAGATTATGGAGTCAGTGAAGAAAGAGTTGCTTACTGCCCGCGGCATAAGGACTCTCGCCCCTAAGAACCCTCTGTACAAAGGAGTCTACGACGGCAACCAGGACCAGCGGGATCATGCATATCACCAGGGCTCTACCAGGGTCTGGCTGCTGACATTCTATATCGAGGCCATGTTCAAGCTCTACGGAGAGATGTTCTCACGCAGGGCAACAGAGCTTATTGACGCATTCGAGGAGGACATCGAGCGTCACGGAGTCGGAGCGATATGTGAGCTTTACGACGGCGATCCTCCACACAACCCTCACGGTGCCATTTCGAGTGCAGTTGCCACTGCCTCACTGCTTCGTTCCGAATACCTTGTCAACAAATATAAAACGGAGGAGAAATGAAAGTATTAATGTTCGGATGGGAGTTCCCGCCGCATATCTCAGGGGGACTCGGCACTGCCTGCTACGGTATGGTAAGGGGCTTGGCCAACAACGATGTGGATGTACTTTTCGTAATGCCCTCGGCATCTGGAGATGAGGACAGCCGGGTAGCGCACATCATCAATGCAAGCGATGTAGAGGCTACGGACATCAAGTGCAGTCCCGTCGATTTCCTGGAAAGGATCAATTTCCTTAGGATAGGCTCCAACATGGTGCCTTATGTTGACCCCGAAGACTTCACCGAGATGGTCGAGGAAGACAGGCACAATCAGGCCAAGGAGTTCAAAATCAATTTCAAGCAGAAGTATAAATTCTCAGGGAAGTACGGTACGAATCTGATGGAAGAAGTCGCGCGCTATGCTCTGGTCGGCGGTACGATAGCCCTGCAGAATGATTTTGACATCATCCACGCCCACGACTGGCTTACATACGCTGCCGGTGTAGCGGCCAAGAGGTTGACGGGCAAACCATTGGTAGTGCATGTCCATGCGACTGAGTTCGACCGTTCAGGGGAAAATATAAACACCCAGGTCTATGCTCTGGAGAAAATGGGCATGGAGGCTGCAGACAAGGTGATAACAGTAAGCAACCTGACACGCAATACGGTCATTACCAGGTACGGAATATCTCCGGACAAGGTCGTGACTGTCCATAACGCCGTGGATTTCAGCGGACGCGATGATGTGGACGTGCACCGCGGAGTCCCGGAGAAAGTGGTTACATTCCTCGGACGTATCACTTTCCAGAAGGGGCCCGAGTATTTCATAGAGGCTGCCAACAAGGTTCTCAAATATTACAAGAATGTACGTTTCGTGATGGCAGGCAGCGGAGATCTGCTCAACCGTTCCATCCGTCGTGTAGCCAAACTGGGCATATCGGACAGGTTCCACTTCACAGGTTTCCTGCGCGGGGCAGATGTGCAGAAGATGTTCGCCATATCCGATGTCTATGTGATGCCGTCAGTATCAGAACCATTCGGTATATCACCCCTGGAGGCGATGAGATCGGGGGTCCCCACCATAATTTCCAAGCAGTCGGGAGTCGCAGAAGTCCTGAAACATTCGCTCAAAGTGGATTTCTGGGACATAGACGCCATGGCTGATGCCATATACGGGCTGCTCAGATATCCTGCACTGGGAGATATGGCCTCACGCTGCGGTCTGGAAGAGGTCAACGCCCTCAAGTGGAACAACGCAGCACAGAAAATCAAACAAATATATTTGTCATTGTTGAATTAAAAAACGCATATTATGGAAACCAAGCCTTCAATCTGTATATATTTTCAGGTTCATCAGCCTGACCGTCTCAGACAGTACCGTTTCTTCGATATAGGAAACGACCACCACTATTACGATGATTTTGCCAACAGGACCATTCTCCGTCGCGTGGCAGACAGGTGCTATCTGCCCATGAACAAGCTTCTGCTGGATATTATAGCAGCCTGCGGCAAGAAATTCAAGGTTGCCTTCTCGATCTCGGGTTCGGTAATCGAACAGTTCGAGGCATACGCCCCTGAGGTGCTCGAGAGTTTCAAGGCACTTGCCGCCACCGGATGTGTGGAATTCATAGCCGAGACATATTCCCATACCCTTGCCTCACTCTTCTCCACCAGTGAATTCGAGAAACAGGTAAAGCTTCACTCGGCATTGATCGCCAAGCATTTCGGCAAAAAACCGAAAACTTTCAGAAATACCGAGCTGATATATTCCGATGAGATCGGTGCGGCTGTAAGCAAGATGGGATTTACATGCATGCTGACGGAAGGTGCAAAGCACATTTTGGGATGGAAGTCCCCCAATTATGTGTATACAAATGCAATCAATCCCAAGCTCAAGCTTCTTCTGCGCAATTTCAGCCTTAGCGATGACATAGCTTTCCGTTTCTCCGACAGGTCGTGGGACAGGTGGCCTGTAGATGCGGGCAAGTATGTCTCATGGCTTACCGATTCGATAAAGGACGGAGAGGTCATCAACCTGTTTATGGATTACGAGACATTTGGAGAGCATCAGAATGCATCTACCGGAATCTTTGAATTCTTCAGGGCTCTTCCCGAGACTGTCCTTTCGCAGACGGATTTTGAATTCTGTACACCGTCCCAGGTGATCAGGAAGCATCAGCCTGTGGCTCCGCTGAATGTACCGTTCCCCATTTCGTGGGCAGACGAGGAGCGTGACACCACCGCATGGTTGGGCAATGAGTTGCAGAATGAGGCTTCGTCCAAGCTATATGCTCTTACTGACAAGGTTATAGCTGCCGAAGACCCGAAACTTGCAAAGGATTTCCTTAAACTGCAGGAAAGCGACCACTTCTACTATATGTGCACCAAGTTCTTCTCAGACGGGGCCGTGCACAATTACTTCAATCCCTACGATACACCTTACGAGGCGTTTATCAACTACATGAACGTGTTGAGCGATTTCATGCTGAGGATTGACAAGCGTCTGAAACAAGAATAATAGTTACCAACATCAATTAGTTTATGAGTACTGAAAAAGTTGTGATGCCCGATTATCTTTTCGAGGCAAGCTGGGAAGTATGCAATAAGGTAGGAGGCATCCATACCGTATTGGCTACCAAGTCATTGAATCTTTCAGAAGAATTAGGAAGCAACCACATTCACATAGGACCTGATGTCTGGGTGGATACTGCCCAGAATCCCGAATTCACAGAGGACCCCATCCTTTTCCGGACCTGGAGAATAGCTGCGGCCGAGGAGGGTCTGCGTCTGAGAGTAGGGCGCTGGAACATTCCCGGAAAGCCTATAGCCATTCTGGTGGATTTCTCCCAGTTCATTTCAAAGAAGAACGAAATATTCACCTCCCTGTGGGAAAAATTCAAACTGGACTCCCTTTCCGGCCAGTGGGATTTTATAGAAGCGGCCCTGTTCGGCTATGCTGCCGGAAAGGTCATTGAAAGTTTCGTCAAATTCAACCTGCAGCCCCACCACCGCGTAGTGGCCCAGTTCCACGAATGGATGACAGGTGCGGGCGTTCTGTACCTCAAGAGTGTGAATGCGCACATAGGCACTATCTTCACCACCCATGCTACGGTAGTGGGCCGTTGTCTGGCATGCAACAACGTGCCGTTGTACGAGACTCTCAACAATTGCAATGCCGATGAAAAGGCGAGGTATTACAACGTGATGGCAAAGCATTCGCTCGAGAAATGCGCTGCAGTCAATGCAGACGTATTCACTACTGTAAGCGACATTACAGCCACTGAGTGCGAGCGTCTGCTAGGCAAGAAGGTTGATCTTGTCACCCCCAACGGTTTTGACAACAGTATCCTGCCACCCAAGGACAAGAAGGAAAAGATCATGGCGGAGGGACGCAAGGCCCTGCTGACCCTCGCATCAGCCATGTGCGGGGAGGATTGTTCCGATGCATTCATAATGGGCATAAGCGGCAGGTACGAATACAAGAACAAGGGTATCGATGCCTTCCTGGATGTTTTGGGCCGTCTCAATAGCTCCAGCTACAGCGGACGCAGGATTGTTGCGTTCATAATGGTTCCGGCAGGGCACAACGGACCCGACAAGAGCCTTACGGCCAAGCTGGCAGGCGACGGAACGGACTACAGGTGCCTTACCACCCATGTCCTCAATGAACCCGGAAATGACATCATTCTCAACAGGATGAAAGCTCTGGGACTGGTCAACAAGGAAGGCAGCAAGGTCAAGGTCATCTATGTCCCTTCATACCTCAACGGCGATGACGGCGTGCTTGACAGGAAGTACTACGATCTGCTCATGTCGATGGACATGACTGTGTTCCCTTCGTATTACGAGCCGTGGGGGTACACACCTCTGGAGTCCCTGGCATTCGGCGTTCCTACAGTGACTACCACACTGGCAGGTTTCGGTCTATGGGTGCGCAGTCACTACAATGCCGCCCATCCTTCCATCACCATCGTGCCCCGCAACGATTCGAATTATGACCAGGTGGTGGATACCATTCTCAAGCAGGTGACCGAAATGTCCGGACTCTCACCTGAAGAGATGAAGAAATACCGTACCAATGCGGTGGAGGTTTCTGAAATAGCACTGTGGAAACACAACATATACTATTACAAGCAGGCCTACTCCCTTGCCCTGGACCGTATAGTGCATGCAATGGGAGCCTTCCCCGAATACAGGGAGGACCAGGTCCAGAACTACCACCGCATAGAGATCAACAAGCCCTCCTGGAGCCGGATTATCGTGACACGCGTTATGCCTGAAAGGCTCCGCTACCTTGACATCATCTCCAAGAACCTCTGGTGGTGCTGGAATCAGGAAGCGATGGATCTTTTCATGAGCATCAATCCTGACCTGTGGAAAAAGTGCGAGAAGAATCCTATCGCCCTTCTGGACCGTCTGACCCTGGACGACTACAAGAGACTGGAGGCCGATACTGAGTTCCTGGCCCGTCTGGACGAGGTTACCGATATATTCAAGACATACATGGAGGGCAAGAAGGACCGTCCTTCACCTTCGATTGCATATTTCAGCATGGAGTACGGTCTCGACACATCGCTCAAGATCTATTCCGGAGGCCTTGGCATCCTTGCCGGAGACTATCTCAAGGAATCCAGCGACATGAGAGTCAAAATGACAGGAGTGGGACTGCTGTACCGTTACGGATATTTTACACAGAGACTTACTACACAGGGCGATCAGGTGGCCGACTATGAGCCTCAGGATTTCTTCAAGATCCCGGCTATGCCTGTCAGGGACGAAAACGGCAACTGGAAGATGATATCCATAGTCTTCCCCGGACGTACCGTCCATGCTAAGATATGGAGAGTGGATGTAGGACGTACAGAACTGTACCTGCTTGATACCGATTTTGAGGACAACCTGCCGGAGGACCGTCAGATTACCCACCATCTCTACGGAGGTGACTGGGAGAACCGCCTCAAGCAGGAGCTGTTGCTCGGTATAGGCGGTATCAGGGCTTTGCGTGCCCTGGGCATAGAGTGCGACATCTATCATTGCAACGAGGGACATGCTGCCTTCATAGGTCTGGAGCGCCTGCGCGAGTATGTGGCTGCCGGATTCTCGTACAGCGAAGCCATCGAACTGGTAAGATGCTCTTCACTGTTCACGACCCATACGCCTGTACCTGCCGGCCATGATGCCTTCAGCGAGGATCTGCTCAGGACATACATGAACCACTACCCCCAGAGGATGAAGATAGACTGGGAGACCATGATGGCCCTCGGAAAGATCAATCCTACTGACCACAACGAAAAGTTCTCCATGAGCAATCTGGCCTGCAACCTTTCACAGGAAGTCAACGGCGTAAGCTGGATGCACGGCAAGGTGAGCCAGCAGATACTGGGCGGTCTGTGGCCGGGCTACCTGCCTGAAGAGCTGCATATCGGATATGTGACCAACGGTGTACACTATCCCACATGGACCGCTCCTCAGTGGAAAGCCATCCATTCCAAGGTCTTCGGTGCCGATTTCGCTGCCCACAAGTACGACAAGAAATGCTTCGAAGGCATATACTCCGTGGACGACAAGGTAATCTGGAACGTACGCAACGAGCTTCGTGCCAGGATGATAGAAGTGGTCAAGAAGCGTATATCCAATACCGGCATATCCAGTCACTATTCCCCTCACCAGATAGTGACTATCATGGACACGCTGCGCAGTGACGTGCTGACCATAGGTTTCGCCCGCCGTTTCGCCACATACAAGAGGGCTCATCTGCTCTTCAGGGATCTGGACCGTCTCAACGAGATAATCAATAACCCGGACCGTCCTGTACAGTTTATCTTTGCCGGCAAGGCCCATCCAGCCGACAAGGCCGGTCAGGATCTTATCAAGAGGATTGTGGATATATCCAAGATGCCCCAGTTCATAGGCAAGATAGTATTCGTGCCCAACTATGACATGAACCTGGCAAAGGCTCTGGTACAGGGTGTGGATGTATGGATGAATACTCCTACGCGTCCTCTGGAGGCTTCCGGAACATCCGGCGAGAAGGCCGCCATGAACGGAGTAATGCACTTCTCGGTACTTGACGGCTGGTGGATCGAGGGGTACAGGAAGGATGCCGGATGGGCTCTCCCCATGGAACGGACCTACGAGGACCAGAACTTCCAGGACGAGCTGGATGCTGCAACCATCTACAATATCCTGGAAAACGAGATCGCTCCGGGATTCTACGATGAGAGGGACAGGAATACAGGTATCCCCGCACAATGGATCAAGTACATCAAGAACACGATAGCCCAGGTGGCATCCAACTTTACCACTAACAGGATGCTCAACGACTATCTGGACAAGTACTACATGCCGTTGTACAGGAGGACACTCAAACTCAATGCCGACGACTGTGCCGTAGCACGCGAGATCGCATTCTGGAAGAAGAACATCCGTCACAGCTGGCAGCATATCGAGGTCAAGGACTATGTGCGTCCTACAGATTCGAATGACCAGCCTATGCTCGGAAAGGAACGTACCTTCGAGGTAGATCTCTTCCTTGGGGATATCAATCCCCACGACATCGGAGTGGAACTTGTCTGGGCAGAACAGGACCGCAAAGGCATATTCCACGTACGCAAATGTTTCACTTTTGACTATGACTCAGGCTCGGAAGGCTCTGCCCGCTACGTATGTCATCTGGTGCCCAACGCAACAGGGGTATACTATCTCACAGTAAGGGTATTTGCAAAGAATGACCTGTTGCCTCACCGTCAGGATCTGGAACTTGTAAGATGGTTGTAGCCGCCACGGGTTTTTTTGACGGGGTACATGCCGGACACCGGGCCGTACTTCAGGTTCTGAAGGATACGGCCCGGGCAGAAGGCGAGGAGAGTGCAGTAGTCACATTCTGGCCGCATCCGCGCAACGTACTCCAGCAGGACGCCTCCTCTTTCCGCCTGCTCAATACCCTTGAAGAAAAGAAGGAGCTTATTCATGCTTTCGGCATCGACCGTTTCTACGTGATTCCCTTTACGCGGGATTTCAGCCAACTGAGTACTGTTGAATTCATGAAAGAGTATCTCGTGGACCATTTCCACGTAGATACTCTTGTCATTGGCTATGATCACCGTCTGGGCCGTTCTTCCACTGCCTCGAGGGAGGAACTCGCTGCATTGGCGGCTTCTGTCGGACTCAGGACCAGGATAGTCGAGGAAGTACACTGCGGAGACCGTAAGGTCAGCTCGACTCAGATACGCAATGCTCTTGCAGCCGGAGACGTCAGGACAGCCGCCGAGATGCTGGGATACCGCTATACCCTGCACGGGGTGGTAGTATCCGGCAATATGCTTGGCCGTACTATGGGTTTCCCAACGGCCAACATGGCACTCTATGAACCTCTGAAAACAGTACCTGCCGATGGGGTATATGCCGTGGAGGTGGAAGTTCTTGGCCGGAATTATGGAGGTGTGTGCAATATAGGAACGCGCCCCACGGTAGGCGCCGGAAATGCACGTACTATCGAGACCCATATTTTGGGATTCAATGACAATATCTACGGCCTAGACATCCGTATCCGGTTTATCGACCGCCTGAGGGAGGAAAGGCGTTTCTCCTCGATGGAGGAACTCCGCATGCAGATAGAATGCGACAAGGATAAGGCTGCCGGTTATTTCAAGTAAAATCCACGCAGTGGGCAGAGGTCAGGACAAATATAAACGGTACATTCTTCTGGCGGCAGTGCTTCTGCTGCTGCCGGCTTCCTGCACGTACCGCGGCAGCCGGGTGCAGCCCGTCCTGACAGCGGCCGACTCTCTGATGATGTTCCGGCCTGAGGCCGCCCTTGAAACCCTTCTGACGCTGGACAGCACCGTAGCCTCCTCGTTGCGCGGACGCGAGCGTGCCGACTACACCCTCCTGATGACCGAAGCTCGGTACAAATGCTGGCTGCCCGTAGCGGAGGATACCGCCATAACCAAGGCAGCGGGCTACTACCGCCGGAATGGTCCGGACAGCAGGCTCGCACGTGCACTGATGATGCAGGGGGCAGTACTCTCAGAGCGCGGGGACAGCGAAGGGGCGATGGCAGCCTACAAGGAGGCCGAACCGATATTCGAGCGTGGCGGTGACCTTGAGCAACTCGGGCTGATCAATACAGAAATAGGCATGCTGTACCAGACAAACCTGGTCAATGATTCCGCTGCCGTAGCCAGATACCGGAAAGCTCTGTGCTGCTTTGAAGAAGCCGGATTGCCGGAGCGTGTCATGTATGCCCATGTCACCCTCGCAAGAATGCTGATGGTGGATTCCTCCGAAAAGGCGCTGCCGCATCTGGAAAAGGCACTTTCCATGTCAGAACAATACGAAGACCGTCTCTGCGGCCTTTCCGCGTCTGACTTGCTATGCCATTATTATAAGATGGAAAACGATGCAGACGGCATTATAAACACGGTCAGAAAAGTCCTCTCGGAATATGGAGACGCTCCCTGCGGTCCTGCCGAGGAGGGTCTCTATAAAAGTCTGCTGCACAAACTTGTCGAAGGGTATGTCAGTACGGGAGATGCCGATTCCGCAAGGTATGTCAGCGGACTTGTCTCCGTCACAGATCGTACGGACAGCATAATGATGTTCTCAAGGTACGCGGACATAGCCAGGCTTGAAGGCGACATGGCAAAGTTTTGGGAAAACCGGGCCATGATAGAAAGAACGGCACTCGGCATACTCAAGGATAACTACGACAAGCATCTTTTGGAGTCAGAGCTGAAAGCGGAGAATTACAGACTGGAGTCAGACTTGTTTAAGCGCCAAAGGAGCATAGTGTTTCTGATTCTGGTAGTCTTCCTTGGAGCGGCAGCAGTCATCACGGTTTTTTACCGTATACACAGAATGCTGAGAAGGCAAAAAGCCGAGATAGCCTCTCAAAGGGCCCTGGCCGACAATCTAAGCAGGCAGCTTTCGGCCCAGGCAGTCTCCAATGACGGTTTGAAAAGGTATTTCAGCCTTACCTACAGTGCGATGCGGAAGATCATGGACGCCTATGACATTCACAAAAGCAACGACAGCAACCTTATGGAAAGATTTGCTGACATAGCAAAGGAGTTCATAACAGACAGCAACTCGTACTCAAATGCCGAGACCGTACTCAATTCCATCTATCCCGGTTTTCTGGACAACCTGTTCGAAGAGTTCCCGGATCTTAGGGAAGAAGACAGGTATCTGATCATGCTGACTTGCCTGGGTTACCCCAGTGGGGCGGTATGCGCTATTCTTGATATCAGCGAGACAAATCTGAGCACCAGGAAGACCCGGCTGGCCCGTAAAATGGGAATCGGCAAGAGCCTGGCAAAGTATCTCAACGAAAAGCTGCAATAAATTTTTTCACAAACCCCCGTCAGACGGCTTTCCAAGGCGTCTTTATCGGGGGTGTGACTCACACTTCCCGCAGCGGTCTCATGTTATGTGCTGATAATCAGCATGTAATGCGATCCGGTGTGTGAATTTTTATTTTTGGTTGTTGCAGAGCAGTTTTATATTTTTAAGAGGCAAAAACCAATGACAATATGAAAAAATTATTGATTACAACTTTAACCCTGATGTCTGTTTTGCCGATCACTCTGCTCGGTGATGACGATATCGTCCGGGAAATTGACCTCAAATCAATCGACGTAAGGACCCGCAGCATCGTAGAAGTCCCCGAAGCGTCCATCAGCCATGAAGTCCTGAGGGTCAGCTTTTCCTCCTCAGGCATTTACAGCCTTACGGTGTCCGACAGCATGGGCTCTCCAGTCTACATCTCGAGCTTGCCTGCCGACGGCATGGAGTACTCCTATGACCTCTCCGGTCCGGTATCGGTGAGGGTACCTTTACCTTGACCCTTGAAGGCCCCTCAGGGGAATACGAGGGAGTTTTCAACATTTATTAATATTGATTTCATTTACCTCATGAAAAAAACAACAGCAATTACAGCGGTACTGTTTTCTGTTTCTGTCCTCAGTTGCACATCACTACAAGAAAACACTTGCCAACAGAATGAGAAACAGAACCCTAAACCTCAGTCATACAGAATAGAATTGGAAGATGCCATTAATTCTTTAA
>CALVDF010000016.1 GCA_944326245.1 uncultured Bacteroidales bacterium | reverse complement strand
TAGATAAAATACTTTACCTTGTCATGATGACGTAACCGCATGAAATTGACATGCTCTTTTCCTTCGGCAAAATGCAAACGATAACGGGCTGTCAGCATCTTGCAGACCTTTTCGTTCCGGTAACGGTCGTTCTTGTCGCTGATAGTGCGGCCGTCATTATCCACCCGATTGTAAACGATGTGACAATGCGGATGATCACGGTCAGTATGCCGGGCGATGATGAACTGCGTGTTCGCAATTCCCATCAGCTTCATATAGTCGTGGGCGATCCTCAACATCAGTCCATCATCGTCACGGATGCGGTCTCCGTCTTCTGCGGAGAAGCTCAATGATATATGACCGACCGTGTTCTTGACCTTGTCGTTCAGTAAAGTCTGCAACTCGAATTGTTCCGCTATTTCTTCAGGTGAACCGTAGACACCAACAGCTTTCAGCAGTCGCGATTTATCTTCTTTCAGCACATAGTTTACACATCCGGAAAACGATGTGCCCTTGACAATTTTACCGATCATCTTTGAGCTGTTTTATGAGTTGTGAAATCTGTTGAACGGCGGTACTGCACTCATCGGCCACACGATAAAAACCGTAAGCATTGGCTCGTCTGGCAAGCTGGTTCAGGTTCGTGCTTTCGCCAATCAGTTTTCGGATGATGTCAAGATTTTCTCTCGTAATTCGTTCGCGCACCGTACCGTGTTCGATGAGTGAACGCACTACTTCGCTTTGACTGCGTTTACTGCGTCGGCTGAGTGCTCTGAGCCAGCCGAACTGTTCGTCTGTAAGACGGATTGTAATTGTATTTTTCTTGTCCATAATATTTGCTTTTGAGATTAATAATTGTGACCATCGGGAGCCGTCTCACCTTCTTTTGAGGTGAGCAAGTGGCCGGGAAATGTAATACACCGGCATAAACTTGCTCCAGTGAAAAAGAAGTGAATCAGACATCTGAAAGTCATCGTTTGAAAAGTCCTTTCCGGGTATGTTGAACCGTTGCTGAAAGAGGTGCTTTCTCCACATTGACAAGCTGCAAATCGAAAGTTTCGACCAGCGTTTTTAAGGCCGGATTCAACACGATAAGACGATTGAAAATAGCCTCCTTAGTTTCTTCTCTCAGCAGAAAATCGGCGATGTCATAACCTGCATCCCGTTCTTCTTTTGTTGCGTTTCTTTCCATAAAATCGAAGAGAGAAACCTCTATTCCCAGGTTTCGGATCATCTCCATTTTACTGTTCCAATAGTCGGTTGCACCCAGATCGGGGAAGAGCAGAACACGTCGGTTTCTTAATACGCTCATGGCATCCCGATTAAATGCTCCATTCTTTCCGCCCGAAGCAATCCAGAGGTATTGCGGCAGATAGAAGCTGGAAATCAAAGCACTTTTCTCACTCTCCACAAGGGCAACCGGACGCTGCAGGTCGGAGGATAAAAGATGCTCACCAAACAGGCATTGCCGGAGGTTAAAATTCTCTTTCTTCAGAAGGGAATGTACCCACGTAATGTAGTTGTGCGGCTCTTTAATCCGTCTTCCGTTTTCAGAATTGTAGAGCATCACTTTTCCGGTTCGTACCCGTCCGGAAATATCTACCTGCCAGAAGACTGTAGCTCCCGGCCAATGCTTCGAGGTTCCTACATGGTAGCGTAACATCAGTTCTTCGGTAGCCTCCTGTCCGAAATGGAAACTCAGGAACTGAAACAGTTTGTTCGTGTGATACAGCTTTAGGGACTGCCTCATGATTTCTGGCTCAATGAATGAAGGCTCAGGAGGCAGACTGATGCGTGGCTTTGACACCGGCACAAACTCTTCGTTCAATCGTTCTTTGGCAATCGGGTTTTCGTCAAAGTACATTTTGGGCGTATAGTTGTAGCCGCACTTCTGTTCATGGTTGCATCGCCCTACATAATCGGGAAAGCTTATTTGCTTTTCCGTATCGATGTATTTGGCGAAACAACTTTTGCGGTGGCAGTTCGGGCATGTATGCCGGGTGCTGACACCTTTGTATGGTTCTAATGTGAATCTGTAGTTCATTTTTCTTTCTGTTTGGATGTTACTATGCACATTTTCGCAACTTCACAAACCCCTCGGTTGCGAAAATGTGCATAGTAACAGGTTTATTTACTGTATTCTCCATGATTCTCTTTTCTGAATAATGTTCCGATGTGGCGTTTTAGAAACATCTTGAAAGCATGCTCCTTCATCCCGTAACTTTCAGCAATGCCGATACCTTCTGCCGTTGTAAACCTCTGAGGCAGGTTCAGGTAGATGTTGCGGTGCAATTCGCTCAACTGTTCCTGACTGACGGCAGTCTGCACTTTTACAGCTGTAGTCCGGAAATACTCAGTCAGCAGGATGGCACGGTTTACGCTTTCAAGGTCAATCGTATGCTTGTCGCACTCTCCACAAGTCCATCGGGCAAGCTGGATAATCAGACAAAACCGGATAATGTAGATTTCCAGTTTGCAGTAAATACCGACCAAAGCATCATTGGTTTCCATATCACATTGGCGGGCATTTTCATGCTGCCAACCGTAAAGCCGTTGCTTGGCATCTTCATCGAATGGCAGGCATTGAGGCTGCAACTCATTATTCTCGTCACGCGGACAATCCTGTGCAATCAGCTTGTTGATAATCTGTTGCCACTGGATTTCCAGTTCTTCAGGAGTTTCCCGGTCGTTCCATCTGCTTTTCAAGACAGATTCAGGCATCACGAAAAGAATACGGTCTATAAAACCGTTACTCGAACGCTCGCCCTTGACCAGTTCGCCCAGAATCTTCTTTTGAATGGTACCGATAACAGAGATATAAGGACGTCTGATAAAAATGGAACTTTGCATACTCTTGCGGTCGGAAATCGTGGGCTTGGCATTGAACACCGAAAGCCAGAACTGTTCTTCCGAACCGTTATTGTAACGGTTGAAATTCTTGAACCAGGCCGACAGCTCGTCCGACCAAAGGCAGAGTCCTCTGGGATTCTGGGCATGTATCAGGCTCAATCCTTCGGGAGTGATATCCGAAACAAGAAAGCGTCTGCGCACGGGAGCCTGCGGAAACTCATCCAAACCGGCTTCCATGCGTTCCTTCTTACTCATGGACATAGTGCGTTCATACTCGGCATACGACTTCTGATACTCCTGATTCTGACAATAGTCGTGCTCAATAAACGGCTGGAAAGCGAAACTCAGCGGATGACTCTTATTGGCTCCAGGGCGACCAATCAGTGCCATGTACAGAATAGGACTTTCCAGCCAGTTGCGCTTCACCTGCACCAGATGAGAGTTGCCAATACCCACGCCAATAGCCGCAAGGATAGCCGCAGCAACATAATCCACTGGATAGCCCTGACAATCGTGCAAACTGCTGATGATACGCTGAATCCTGATAGGAAAGACCTCTATCGGGAACTCACCACCGGACATCTTGGCTCCGATACGCACAGCCTCGCCGATAATACCTTCTGCTGTTAATTTGGAGGTTTCCATAGCCGCACAGATCAAAAGTTATAACCTCCCTTTGGTTTGCGTTTCGCCCCATGTACTATCTCCGCTGCCTGTTTCTGAAGTGACATGGCCCGCATTTGCTTGCGGCCGGACTCAATCCATTGCAGCAGCTCATCTTCATAGAAGTAGAGTTTTTTCCCTCGTTTGTAAGCCGGAATCAGTCCTTTACGCGCAAGCGTGTAAATGGTAGGCTTTGCCTTTCGTGTGATTTTACAGGCTTCGTCAATTTCAATAAGACGATGCTTGTCGGAAGAAGCCTGCGGTTGCAGTGCCGCCACCATTTGACGGATTTGTTCCATCTGTTCTGTGAGATAACCTACCGCCTGCGGCAGCTTATCAAAAGTGATTTGTTCGTTTGCCATACGTACTCGTTTTTAATTGTTCGCTGGCAAAGGAAATTGGTGTTTTGATGGTGGAAAACATCACCGGAATATAACTGTGAGATAACTTTTGGTGGTGATTATAGAATATATTGTGAGATTTTTCATACCTTTGCGATTGTATTAGATCTTTGACAGACTGACGAAGGCTTTGGAAACTAAAATTATGCTAAAACCTAAAGCGAATTATCGCACCAAGTCATTGGTAAAATGTGGCGGATACAGTTTTGGAACACGGCGGAATGGAAGACAAGAACATCTCATATAGTTTGTTTGTCTGCTGTTTTATATTGTCTGATTGAACATGTCATGTCTGCTTCATTAAATTGAGTGTTAAATTTTTTAGCACGTGAAAATAGAGAGTACAATGGAAACAATGTCTAAGCATATTTTAGTTAGGCCATATTGATTTTAGCACGTGGCAATATTGCCCGAACTAAAAAATTATGCTTATGGCTAAGAAAAAGAAAAAGCCTTCAAAGAGAGGGAAGAAGGCTAACAAAGTTTCCCTCCATTGTTCTCCAATGATTGTAACACAGGAGAAGAAGATTAAAAAGTGGACAAAATGGATTAAAGCTATTGTCATACTTTTAAAAGCACTAATTCAATTATCAATTACAATGAGACCTTTGATAGAATGGTGCAAATCTTTTTTTGAATTGTTATAATCAGCTCTCTAATTTCTTTTTTTCTGATGATAACAAGCGAAAAGCATTTATTATATATTTTAGGTGTTAACAAAGAGCAGTTAGATTACTTGTTGGCACATATAGAAGATTACTATTATTCTTTTGAAAGAGTAAAACTCAATAAGTTTACAGGTAAACCAAAGAAGAATAGTAATGGAGAAATTGCAACTAGACAAATTAATTCATCTAAAGGAAAACTAAAAGAGGTTCAAGCTCGTCTATATGATTTTATGTCAAAACAAGTTGAAATGCCTCAATATGTTTATGGTGGTGTTCAAGGGAAAAATAATGTGCGTAATGCTCGTTTTCATCAAGGGAATAAATATATCTTTACAACTGACTTAAAATCATTTTTTCCATCAATTTCTCATAAGCAAGTTTTTCAAATGTTTCTCCGAGAGGGGTGTACGCCTACTATAGCAAGAATATTAACCAAACTAACAACACTTAAATATCAAGTACCGCAGGGTATTCCAACATCAACATTTATTGCTAATATGGTTTTTAAACCTACAGGTTTGGAAATTGATCAGTTAGCAAAGGCGCATCATATTAAATTTTCAATGTTTGTTGATGATATTACATTGTCATCTAAATCAGACTTCAAAAATTTAATCCCAGATTTTCTTTCTATCATTAAAAAGAGCGGGTTCAGAATTAGTCATAAAAAGACTCATTATCAAACTAAAAATCCAATTATAACAGGCGTTATATGTCAAAACAACAGACTTCTCGCTCCTTTAGGCTACAAAAAGAAAATCGCAATATTATCAAAATATCCAATAGAGAAGTCTATAAAAAATAAATTGCAAGGAATAAATGCTTATTTGTCAACAATTAAAAATGTAAATCGATCCCTATAATTATAGTACTCCTTGTGTAAATGTATTACTATATATTTAACAGTTTACGATATTCCCTTATCTAACTTAATGTAGCACGCAGATTCTGTATGTGACATTTTACGTTCAATCGTTGAAATTTCCAAGTCACAGAGGACTTGAGCAAAGACATTCTTAATGAATGTGGCAGTATGAATACGCTTTCTACCAAAAGCCTTGCCTATATTCCAACCAAAGTGCATAATGTCAATGCTTTTAAGCTGTGAGTCAACCTTTACAGGCGATATTTTTTGTAAGGTATCGCCTGAGCTATATTCTGCGACATATGCACATAGACGGTTGAGGTCTTCTTCACTCATATAGGCAACCATTGTTTGCTTCGTATAGTTGAGAACCTTTTCCAATTTGGTTTGAATAGCGCGATTCTTTTTTGCGATAGAATTGGTTCGCATAACTTCATATTCTGAAAGTTCAGAGATTGTTTCTTCAGCGGTAGGAGCAGGGTCAATGACATTGGGGGTAGCCTGATTTGAATCTTCGATTGTAAGAGCTTCCTGAGCAGAAACGGTGTCATTGTAATTTTTCATCGTTTGAAAAGCAGAGAAACGCAATAGAAAAGTTTCTATGCGTGGCAGTAGAAACTGATTGAAAGTTGTCTGTAAACTGGCATAGATCGCCATCAAGACAATTACTGTTGCAAAAAATGCAACACTACTACTGAAATCGTCAACGCCTTTGGATAAAACAAACTGCCGAGCTAAAACGCCAACGACAAGAGTACCTACCAATACAAGGGAATAGAGTGCTATATGTTCTATACTTTTCTGATTCATAGTGATATTTGCTAATTGTTTGTGCGCAAATATATGTCATTTCATAGATACCATGTTATAAATCCAAGAAAGTGGCAGCATTTGTCCTCGATATGGTACTTATTTCTATGCCATCTATGCCACATTAGAATAAAAAAGAAGAGTCCGACTAGGTTTTAACCCCACGTCGGACCCTTCTTATGTTACAGAACCAATGCTATTTCAACGAAATCTTATTCGCCGTCTCTCGCTTCTTGGAATTGACCAAATCAGCATAGATTTGAGTGGTGGTGACATTCTTATGCGTCAGCATCTTAGATACTGTGTAAATGTCTGTGCCTAAAGAGATTTGGATGACCGCATACGAGTGCCTAAAGCAGTGGAAGGTTATGTGTTTTCTGATTCCGGCTTGGGCAATCCACTGTTTCAAAGGATGATGAGTCATGGATCGGGTTAAGCCTTTGAAGACTTTTCCGGTGCCCCATTCGCCACACAACTCCAGTGCTTCCTGACTGATAGGGAGGGTGGCCTCGGTTTCTGTCTTTTCGGTGCAGATACGGATATAGTAACCTTGATCCGGGCCGACTTCAAAATCACGCCAGTCCAGCTTTAGAATATCACTGATACGGAGGCCGGTCATGCAGGCAAACAGGGAGGCTTGTTTTAAGACTGGAATCTTGCATGGCGTAGCCGCCAGTTTTTTGACTTCATCAAGTGTCAGATACTCTTTCTTGACCTCTTTCCATTCAATCTTTTCCAGAAAGTCGTTCAAGTTCTCACGCAGCATCTTCTCTTTATAGGCTATTTTCAACAAGGCTCGGAAAGTTGAATAATAGCCGGCTGCCGAATTTCGTGAGATATAAGCATTGGGGTGATTAATCTGTTTGCATTTGAGCAGGTAATCCCTGAACTTCTCACACAGTTCCACGGTGATATCACCAAAGGTGCATTTGCCACCGACAAATTTCTCGAAGTGGTTGTAAACGCAATCCCATTTCTCGTACTTTTCTCGTGCTTTAGTCCGGAAATAGGCGAGGAAATCTACCTTTTGTTTGTTCTTATCCAGGAACCCGAATTCTTCATTGATAAGCGACTGGACACGGATACAGCGGATTGCCTCTGCCTTGTTCAGCATATCCTGATTGAACATTCTTTGCTGCTCGTTCTTTGGCTTGGCATAGATGTAGATGCCGAGAAATTCCCGGCGACTCATCTTCATCGTGTAAGGATTGCGGATGGCCGGATAATAATCCAGATAAAGAGATATGCGGTCGTTACGCAATGGCTTTTGTCTCAAAGTTACGTTGGTGCATGTAAGTGTCATAGCTATATTGTTTTTTGATTAATACTTGTTTTTGTTGCAAATAAAATAGGTGTTCTAATGGTGGTATTTATCACCGGAAAATAACTTTTGCTTCATTCTATCTTTGGCGGCTCAAAGAACTTGTCCAGCTCTGCCCGCAGGATCTTGGTATATTTACCGACCTTGATACGTGGGATATTATGGTATTTCACATAATGGTAGAGCTGGTCCCGTGTCAGATTGAATCGCTCCATCGCTTCGGCAATAGTGTAGTATTTTGGTTCTTCGGGAGCTATGAGACCTTTGGCAATGTCCACATGCTTCTTGGAGTAGTACACCATGATTCCGACTTTCTTTTTGGGAATGGC
The DNA here is from genome assembly GCA_944326245.1 of uncultured Bacteroidales bacterium. Classification (GTDB taxonomy): domain Bacteria; phylum Bacteroidota; class Bacteroidia; order Bacteroidales; family UBA932; genus Coprenecus. The sequence goes on along the minus strand of CALVDF010000016.1, from coordinate 55,063 downwards.
ATTCTTTGATACAAAAGAATAGATGGCCGTTAGTGTCATGCCGAACTTCTCCTGCATGTCTTGCGTGCTGTACCATTCCTTGATCTCAGGATCGGGAGCTTTCTTTGCAAAGTAGTCATCAATATGCTTTTTGCTCCAATAGGTTTTCCCACGTTGAAAGGTTCGTGGAATATTATGTTCCTTAGCGATATGAAATATCCAGGAATCCTTTACGCCATACTTCTCCTTGACTTCAGCTGTGGTGTAAAAGTCGGTGATGCACTGCTTGGCTCTTGGTAGATGTTTTTTGTAAGGAGAAGCATTATCAAACAGAGCCTCGATGTCTCGTTTCCTGATAATAGTCTTTCTCTTTAACTGAACCGATTTTATCAGGTTAGTTTCTAGATACCTATAAAAGGTAGCCCTGCTGATACCGATATACTTTGCAGCTTCGCTTGGGGTGAAGAAATCCTTGTCAATGCAATCTTCTTTTTCGGTTTGCTGATTGACCATTGTTTGGAATTCGCTAACACGCTTTTGCCTTGTTTTTTCTTTGTAGGCAAGGTTAGCACAACGACGCGAACAGCATCGTGTCGAGATCTTGTGGGCAATAAATAATTTGCCACACCACTCACATTTTTTCTGAATGTTGATGTTACTAGCCATTTCATTTATCTTTTTATTTCGCCAAAACTGTATCTCTGCGTATCACTGTGTCTCACAGCGTCTCATTTTTCCACGACCTTGCCAACGATAATCCTCGGATTTTCGTGGTGAGGTACACAGGAGGTACAAAAAATGGCGTAAAAAGGCTTAGCAACGATTATCAACGATACTTGAGCAACAAAAAAGGCGCCCGTAAAGAGCGCCATATTAATCGATTGTAATCAATTTAACTATTTGATAATCAATTATTTATTTACCGATGCAAAATTTCCCGAATATGTTCCCCAGTATTTCATCGGAGGTGACTTGGCCGGTGATGGTGCCGATGTGGTAGAGGGCTTCACGCATGTCCTGGGTGACGAATTCGGTGGAGATGCCGTCGGTGAGGCCTTGGCGGGTGCGCCTGAGGGCTTCGAGGGCTTCTTTGAGGGCCTGGTAATGCCTCATGCTGGTGACGAGGGTGGCGGACTGGTCGGCGCTGTAGTCGGCGGCGGTGGAGGCGAGGGCATCGGTGATCTGCGCGATGCCTATGCGCCTGCGTGCGCAGATGGGGATGATGTCCGCGGGGCTTAGGCCTGCCTGGGCGGCCAGTTCCGCGATACGGCCAATCATTACACTGACAGCAGGATGGGTCAAGATTGTCCCAAAATCCGGTTTATGCTCAGAATCAGACATGGAGGCGTGCTCTGGACGCGGCTCTGCATCTGCCATGCCGGGATGCTCGGAACCAGTCTCCGGATGGGGTAGGGCGGAGGGCTGCGGCTCCCGGGACGAAGGGGCGGTCAGCAGGTCGGTCTTGTTGAGCAGGATGCAGAGCTTCTGGCCGGGGCTGACGCGGGAAGCGAGGTTGGTCAGGGTCTCGGCAAAATATTCCGGACGGGTGGCATCGAGCATCATGAGTATGACGGAGGCCTTTCCGAGGGCCGCCCAGGTGCGCTGTATACCTATTATCTCGATGGTCTCTGTGGCATTGCGGATACCGGCTGTGTCGATGAAGCGGAATGTGGTGCCGCCGATATTGACGGTGTCTTCGATGGTGTCGCGGGTGGTGCCTTCGATGTCGGAGACTATGGCGCGTTCTTCGCCGAGGATGGCGTTGAGCAGAGTGCTTTTCCCGGTGTTGACGGCCCCGACTATGGCTACGGGTATGCCGTTGCGGATGGCGTTGCCGAGGGCAAATGAATCCACCAGGCGGGCAATGTGCTCCGATACGCGGTCGATGAGGCCCAGCACACGGGTACGGTCGGCAAATTCCACGTCCTCTTCGCTGAAGTCGAGCTCCAGCTCCATGAGGGACACAATGTCGAGCATCTCCACACGCATGGACCGCAGTTCGTCGGAATAGCCCCCGCGGAGCTGCTTCAGGGCAATGTCATGGGCGGCCCGGGTCTCGGAGGCAATGAGGTCGGCAACGGCTTCGGCCTGCGCAAGGTCCATTTTCCCGTTGAGGAAGGCCCGCTGGGTAAATTCTCCCGGCCCTGCCAAGACGGCCCCTGCCGACAGGAGGACCCGCAGAATCTCGGAAACAATGTACTGTGAACCATGGCAATAAATCTCGGCGCTGTCTTCCCCTGTATAGGAGTGGGGGGCGCGGAAGCATACGGCCATGACTTCGTCAATGACGGTCCCCTGCGCATCCCGGACCGTCCCGAAGACCATCTTTCCGGCCGGATACGGCCATTCTGCCTTGGCCCTGTCATCCCCGGCTGCATCGGCCTTCGCTGCGGGAAAGACCGTCCTGGCCAGTATTTCCCCGGACTGCGGTCCTGATATTCTGATTATTGCAATGGCTCCGCGTCCGGGCGCCGTTGCCCTTGCGCAGATGGTGGTATTGTCCTGAATGCTCATTTTTCCTGAAATGTAAATCGTCCAAATGTAGCAATATTTCGCGGATGTTTTACGGATAATTCCTATCTTTATGGCATTGTAGGAAAATAATTATGAAGACTGCTGTACATAATTGTAATATCCAGATGAAACGTAATCACATTTTATTTCAAGTCATTCTCATTGTTGCAGGATTGACTTTTTACAGTTGCAGTGCAGAAGCAGCAACAGAATCACTTTCAACAGAGCAGGCATATGCTGAACTCAAACTGCCGGAAGGACCTGACAGTCTGCAAATCCATTCAATTGTCCAGGCTTCACGTATCTGGGGTTTTGCCAAGTATCACCACCCGGCTTTTGCTTCCAGCTCCATCAATGCGGATGCAGAATATTTCCGTTTATTAAAGGATATCCTTCAGGCTCCGGATTCCATGAGAAATGACGTTTGTTCAAAATGGATATCCGGATTGGGACCATTTGAATTACAAGATAAAAAAGACGATGGAAAAATAGAAACTTTCAATGACTTCAACTGGATTTCAGACTCTTTGCTATTGGGCAAATCCCTGAGTGAGAGTCTAATGAAGCTCCGGGATGCAGATCCAAAAGGAAACAGATATGTAAAACAGACACCGGTCAATGTTTCCTATATCGAGACACAATATTCAGACATTCCACAAGACGATGTGGCATACCGTCTTCTCGGTGTTGCCAAATTCTGGAATGCTGTTGACAGCTATTCACCTAACCGCAATCTTACAGACCGGCCATGGGACAAGGTGCTGCCCGAATATATTGCATTGGCGTTTGACCGTTCCGTCAGTTTCTCCGCTTTGTATTCCAGAATGGTTTCTGAATTGTGTGATACACACGTCAATTCGTGGTACGTCCCGATTTTCGGTGGACGCTTCGTTCCGCTAATGTGCAGATTCGCAGAAGACCGGCTGTTTGTAACAGATACGTGTTCTCTTGTACCCAATAATCTTGAAATCGGCGATGAAATCATCCTCATTGACTCGGTCAGTCCAATCAAGCGTCTGAATGAACTGGCTCCATACATACCTCATTCCAACCGGAGTTCACTTCTGAGGGACGGTTCCTATGCCACTTTGCTGACTGCGAAAGATGAAGTCTGTGTCAAGTATGTACGCGATGGTAAAACTTACACTGCCACAATCCCGTCTGTTGACGGAAACTCGTTTGTAAACAGGAGGTTTCCCTCACAAAATGATTCAACCAAACCTGGATTCAAAGAAGTTGCAGGCGATGTAGGCTACATAAACATCGGCAGTCTTACTTGCAAAGATGAACAGGATTTGGAGAAATTTCTGGCATCGTATGACAAACTTATCATCGATTTACGTACATATCCGGCAGAATACGATGTGCTTTACAAACTATTGCCGAACTTCTTCTTTTCCCAGGCCAGAGAAGCTGCCGAAGTGTTGTTGCCGCTGGCTAACCGTCCGGGATCTTTCATTCGCACTACGGTACGGACAAGTAAGGCATCAGATCCGGACAAGCTATATAAAGGCAAAGTTGTCTTATTGGTGAATGCGCATTCTCAATCTATGTCTGAATACTTTACAATGTTCATGCAGACTATGCCGGGTTCCGTGACTATCGGAAGCCAGACGGCAGGTGCTGACGGTGACGTGACAAGAATCCAACTTCCTTATGCCGCATTCTACATTACCGGTGCGGGGATATGCTATCCTGACGGAACGAATGCACAGCGCAATGGAGTCAAGATTGATATAGTAGTAGAACCTTCAGCCGAAGGAATGATGCGTGGAGAGGATGAACAGCTGCAGGCTGCAATTGACTATCTAATCTGAAGCGACTGCAGGATGCGAAGTCATCTACGATCCGGAACTGACAGTCCGTCAAATGAAAAAAATGGGACTGCTTAAAAAATGAACGGACTCCCTTTTTACTTCCATTTGGCCACCTATATCATCTGAAAATCAAGTCTTTGATAACGAAAAAAACTTCCTGGAGCATCTGCTGTCTTGCCAGGTCGCTGACTTGCGCTTATTTTTGCGCAAGCAAGATAACCGAACCAATTATGTTGAAGAAAATAATCATCGTTTCATGCTTGTTTGTTTCCATTAACCTGCAAGCCCAGAATGCTGACGATCTAATCGGCCGACTCATCAATGAAAACAGTTGGTTTGAACTGGAACAGGAATTAAAAGACATTCCTTCTGACTCTGTCTCACCGTTTGTATGGCAGTTGGCCACAGCTATGACGCATCATTATTTCAACCGTCCGGATTCCGCCTGTGCTGCTTTTTCAGACTTGTTGAACAGATATCCGCAGGAATTGGGAAATCAGACAATGAATATAATCGTTCTTCTAAGTACGGAACTGGCGAGAACCGGCAACTATAACGATGCTGCCGGACTCATTCAGAATCTTTGCGAGCAGCTTGCTGCCTTAGGGATGGACAGTACGCAACTGGCCCCATTCCGCATGCAAGTTCAGCAGTACCGTGCCCTATCGACATGCACTCCTGTCTGCCAGCCGCTTCATAAAGCAGGCGAATACCATATCCCGATGATAATTGAAAACAACAATGGCCAGCATTCCATTGAAATGGAGGGAAGTATCAACGGTAAAGAAGGACGTCTGCTGTTCGATACAGGTGCCGGTGGCAATATGATTACTCCCGATCTGGCGGAAAAATACGGTTTGCGTTTCCTGGACACAGACATAACTGTCGGAGGCTTCGGAGGAATGAAGCAGGGAGGTTATGCAGTAGCCGACACTTTGCGTATCGGCGGAATGACATGGATCAATGTGCCTTTTGCCGTAGTTGACATCATGACAGGACATGAAGAAGCCGACAGGATTGCAGAGGATATTCAACTTCCTCCGGTTATCGGACTTCCGGTAATGTTCAGTATGCAGGAAATCCAGTTGGATTTTACCAACAGCGAGATCTTTGTTCCAGCAACACCGACACCTAGCCCACTTTATGCAAACAACTTGCTCCGTACTGAAACAGAAGGGTTGCAATTGAAGACAACAGACGGTAATGGGCGTACTCTATATTTTCATTTTGATACCGGCACTTACTTTACCTTCATGCAACCGTCCTGGTATGCGCGTTACCAGAACGAAGTGGATGCAGCCGGGGTTCCTGATTCACTCCGCATGGCCGGAATAGGGGGAGTATCGATTACCCGTACCTACCGGCTTCCGGAAATGGAATTCCGCATAGGAAACGGAACGGCAACGGTTGACTCGGTCAATATCAATACAGGTATTGATCTGCATACGGGAGAAATGAAATCCACCGCATTCTCGGATAGCACGGAAGACGGTATCCTCGGCCTTGACGCATTGGAAAAGTTTTCTAAAGTGATAATCAACTTAAAGGATATGTATATGGATGCAGTTCCGTATTCCGGCAAACTTTGAAATAAATTGCTATCTTTGTGGAAAAGGGGCATTTATCATGATTTCATTTGCGGAAAAACTGGAGCTTTACAATTATGTGATGAGGCTGGATTTCTTTGCATCCAGATACAGACTGCAGCGGGACAGGCTGTATTGGGCCATCCTCAGGTACGGTGACCGGCTGTATCCGGTCATTGGGGTGAGGAGGTCCTTGTTCTATATAGCGTTTCTGCGTGATTCGGTCTGTCCGCTGGAGGGTACGACACTAGACTCCGATGTAGATATGATCTATGGCATCAAGACCAGGGTCTACAAAAGGCACAGGACTTCGGACGAGACTGAGCCTGAGCTGGAGCCCGTTGCCCGCCTTGTCCCTGCCTCTACCTACAAGACTGAGCAGGGCTTCGTCATGAAGACCGGAGATTGCAGGGTCACTGTCCCGGTGGATGCTGTACACAGGTTCTGGCAAGGCCAGTATGTGCTGGACGGCATTGACATGCCCGAAGTGCAGGTAACATGGCCAGCACGGCCGGAAGAGATTCCCGACTGCGTGATGAATCTCAATTTCTTCTCCTGGCGGTACGGATTCCCTATAGATAAAATATGCTGGGCCATAGTGTACTCCAAAAATGAAGACGGGGCGGAGGATGTGGATGCGACCCTGTGGTACAGGAAGGGAGACCTGTTCGTCCTTCTGCACCAGGGATGTTTTCTGAAACCGTTCAACTCTGCCGGATGCGTGACCCTGCTCGAAAAGGCCACCATGAAACCTACTGCCGAAGGCTATGTATTCAAGTCCAGGAACCACAGACACGTGATTCCCAGGGACGTGATAGCCAAGACGTATGCAGAATGCTTCTATTTCACGTTCTACGACAAGCCTCCCAAAAGGAAATAGCTTACTGAATCTTTTCCAGCAGGGCTACGTTCTCCACATGTGTAGTGTGGGGGAACATGTCCACGGGACGGATTTTGACCAGGCGGTAGCCGCCGGCTGTCAGCAGGGCCAGGTCACGGGCCTGGGTTGCCGGATTGCAGCTGACATACACTATCCTGCGGGCCCCAGTACCCAGAAGCACTTTGATGACGTCCGGATGGACTCCGGCCCTGGGCGGGTCGAGTATTACCACATCCGGCCTGGCTCCCTGAGCCTCCACGAATTCCGGGGTCAGGATGTCCTTCATGTCCCCGGCATGGAATTTACAGTTGGATATGCCGTTGATGGAGGCATTGACCTTGGCGTCCTCTATCGCTTCAGGCACATACTCTATGCCTATGACTGAAGCCACGCTGCGGGCCACGAACAGGGCTATCGTCCCGGTACCCGTATACAGGTCGTAGACATGCTCCCCGCCCTTGAAGCCGGCAAATTCACGCACGGTGCTGTACAGCCTGTAGGCCTGCAAAGGGTTGGTCTGGTAGAATGACTTGGGCCCGATCTTGAACCGCAGCCCCTCCATCTCCTCGTATATGGCGTCCTCGCCTCTGGCATTGAATATCTGCTGGTCGTTTATGGCATCGTTGAGCCGTCCGTTCCAGAGATAGTTGAGCGACTTTATCTGCGGGAAACGCTCCATGAGCACGTCGAACATCTTCTCCGCCTCGGCATCGCAGTCTTCGGGACGGAATCCGCAGCGGAGTTTGCCCAGTTTCGGAGGATGTGCCCCGAACATGACGGTGAGCATCACCTCTCCGCGGAGATTGGTCCGTATGATGATGTTGCGCAGCAGTCCGGTCTGCTCCCTGATGTTGAAGAAAGGCAGTCCGTGCACTATCGCGTACTGGCGTATGAAGTTGCGGATCTCGTTGGAAGGCTCGGGCTGCAGCCAGCAGTGCCTGATGTCCAGTATCTTGTCAAATGCCTTGGAAATGTGGAAGCCGAGGGCAAATCCGGCGGGGTTGGTATTGACGGACGAATACCCTCCGCGCAGGTGCCTGGGGAAGACCCCACCCTCGAATTCGGAAGGATCGAGAGGGGTAGGGGGATCGAACACCGTCGCAGGATCCTCGCCTTCGTGCAGCCAGCGGCGGTCCGAGAATGTGAATTCCAGCTTGTTGCGGTACTCTACTGTGCGCTCCGACGGGAGGATCGGCAGCACTTCCACCTCATCCATGGGCAAATGTCCGATACGGGCAAACTGGTCCACGACCTGCTGCTGCTTGTATTTGAGCTGCAGGCGGTAGGGGAGTTCCTGCCAGGCGCAGCCGCCGCAGTCGCCGTAATGTTCGCAGAACGGCTTCACGCGGTCGGGCGAAGGTGTCTGGATGCCCACGAGGGTGCCTTCCATATATTTCTCCCTTCGCTTGTCGATGCGCACGTCGATGATGTCCCCCGGCACTGCGTTGGATACGAATACTACTTTCCCGTCAATGCGGGCAATGGCCTTGCCTTCGGCTCCGACCGATTCTACAGTCACGCCGCGGACTATTTCCTTTTCTTTTTTCTTTCTGCTCATACGGGGGACAAAGATAGGAAGAATATACTTCAGATTGGCATTTACCTGCGGCGGAATTCGTAGCAGGTGACGGCAGTGGCTATCGCGACGTTCAGGGACTCGGCCCTGTCGGCGGCATCGGCGGCGAAGGAAGGGATGTAGAGCCTGGCATCGGAAAGCGCCAGCAGTTCCGGGGAGACCCCGTCCCGCTCGCTGCCCATGACAATGAGGGCCCGTCCGGTCTCCAGCGGAGCCTTGCGGATGTCCTGACCTCCTTCGAGGGCAGTGGCATAGACCGGCACGGATGCTTCACGGCAACGGCGGGCAAGCTCAGTCAGGCCGCAGATGACGGCCTTCTGCCTGAATATGGAGCCCATGGTGGCCTGGACGGTCTTGGGATTGTAAATGTCCACGCAGTCGGGGGAAAGGTACACGGTATCTATCCCGAACCAGTCGGCCAGACGCAATATAGTCCCCACGTTTCCGGGATCACGGACCGAATCCAGGGCCAGGCAAAGTCCTTCGGGAAGGGGAGTGCTGCCTGCTGACGGACGGGCGGCGCCGGATGATGCCGCGGTACCGGAAGCAGAGGCCATGCGGAGTACGGCCAGGGCGGGGGAGGGGGAGGAGAGGAGGCTCATCCGCCCCATGGTCTCTTCCCCGGTATCTGCGGTACGGTACACTGCTTCCACCGGGAAACGCTTCTGGGCCAGGGCTTCTTCCACCATTTTTTCACCCTCCACGACGAAAAGCCCGGTCTGCTCCCTGAACTTTTTCTGTCCGAGGGAGCGGATCAGCTTTATGTCGGCCTTGGACGGTATGCGCGGCGTGAACATGGATCTCCCGGTTGCCTAATAGCCCAATATCTTGAGCATCGATTTGTAGGTCTGCTCCTTGCTGAAGAGCTTGGTCGTATAGTCCCCGTCGGGTGTCTTGTCTATGATGATATGCTTCGGGGCAGGCTGCAGGCAGTGCTGTATGCCGCCGTAGCCGGCTATCGACTCCTGGTATGCTCCTGTATGGAAAAATCCTATATAAAGAGGTTCCGGGTCGTTCGGGGCTATCTTGGGCAGGAAGATCGCATTGGCATGTTCCTCTGCATTGTAGTAGTCCTGGCTGTCGCAGGTAAGGCCTCCGAGGAACACTCTCTCGTAGGGCTGGTCCCATTTGTTGATAGGCAGGAGGATGAATTTCTGTTTGATGCCCCAGGTATCGGGCAGGGTAGTCATGAACGAACTGTCGACCATGTACCATTTCTCGCGGTCGTTCTGCTGCTTGACACCCAGGATCGAGAATATGGTCGCCCCGCTTTCGCCCACGGTATACGAACCGAACTCAGTGAATATGTTGGGCTCCTGCACTCCGCGGGAGTTGCAGATGCTCTTGATCTGGGCCACTATCTCCTCTATCATGTACTCGTAGTCGTAGTCCATGCCCAGGGAGTTCTTGATGGGCAGGCCGCCTCCGATGTTGAGGGAGTCGAGATCCGGGCAGAGAGCCTTGAGGTTGCAGTAGACATTGACGCACTTGCCCAGCTCGTTCCAGTAGTAGGCATTGTCCTTGATGCCGGTATTGATGAAGAAGTGTAGCATCTTGAGCTTGAACTTGCTGTTCTTGCTGAGTTTTTCCTGATAGAACGGCACTATGTCCTTGTAGCGGATGCCGAGCCTGGAGGTATAGAAGTCAAACTTGGGTTCCTCCTCGGAGGCTATCCTCATGCCGATCATGCACGGTTTCTGGATGGCCACGTCGAGCTGGTCGAGCTCCGGCATATTGTCCAGGACAGGTATTGTGTTGCTCCATCCGTCGTTGATGAACTGTGCGATGTTGGCTATATAGGATTCCTTCTTGTAACCGTTGCAGATTATGTAAAGGTCCTTGTCCACTACCTTGCTGTCGTACAGAGCCTCGATAAGGTTGAAATCGAAGGCCGAAGAGGTCTCCAGATGGATGTCGTTCTTGAGCGCCTCCTCGAGAACGAAAGAGAAGTGCGAGCTCTTGGTGCAGTAACAGTAATGGTAGTCGCCCTGATAGTCAACCTTGGCCATAGCCACGTTGAACATCCTCTTGGCCCGCTGTATCTGGGACGAAATCTTGGGCAGGTAGGATATCTTGAGAGGCGTGCCGTACTGCGCGATGATATCCATCATGGGTATGTCGTGGAAATAGAGGGACCCGTCCTCTACCCTGAACTCGTCCTGCGGAAACTCGAAGGACTGCTCAACCAAATCGATGTACTTGTTCTTCATAATCTGTAATCCAATTAAGTTACATTGTCACTCCGTGAATGCATCCGGCTTACCCGGATTTTTTGCACGTGCAAATATATCCAAGTATTTTGATTTACATATAAAAATTATAAATTTGCATAAATTAATTTTGATGCATCAGGACAGAGTTCTAAATATTCCCATTGTCTGTTTTTCCGTGCTTGCCATGTGCATTATGGCATCATGCAGCACCACGAAGATCCTGTCCGAGGACCAGACGAGGCTCAAGAGCAATGTCGTCACCGTCGTAAACAAGAAGGAACACCCTGAATTCCAGGACCCGACACTTGACAACTACGTACGTCAGAAATCCAACACCTATTTCATAAAGACCAAAAGGGGAGGATGGAACCCCTTCCTCTACATCTCCAACTGGACCAACGGGAAAGGCAAAGGCTGGGACCGCTTCGTCACCAAGCTGGGACAGGCACCGGTGATATTCGACCCGGCCCTGATGGTCGACAGCAAGGAAAACATAACGACACACCTTAAATACCTCGGGTACTACGGCTCGTCGGTGCAGGCTCTCGCGGAGATCAAAAAGCAGCAGACAGTGGTGGATTACCGTGTGACACTGGGCAAGCAGTATCCCATAAAGGCCATCTACTATGAAATAGACGACCCGGGACTGGCCGTAGAGATATTCAAGGACACGGTCAACTCCCTTATCAGGAGGGGACTCCCGCTGTCGGAAGACCTGATGGAGCGCGAATCCGAGAGGTCGGCGGCATATCTCAGGGACCAGGGATACTACGAGTTCTCCAAGAATTACTACTTCTTCGCCGCAGACACGGTATCAGTCCCGGATTCGGCACTGCTGAGAATATCGGTCCACGACTATCCCAGAGGAGGCAATCCGGAGGATGCAGTCCGGCACCGGCGTTTCTACTTCGGCAAGGTAACGGTATATCCTGTATCAGACAATCTCAGGTACAGGGCTTCCGTGAACCGCAAGATTCCACAGATTCTTGACACTGTCCAATACCGGAACCTCACTATCCTCTATGACAAAAAGCGCAAGATACGTCCCTCCATCCTGTACAAGATGAACCGTATCGAGCCGGGACAGCTCTACAGCGAAAGCATAGTCAACAATACATACCAGAGGATGTCCAATCTACGTATCTACAGCAGTGTAAGCGTAGAGCTGACCAAGACCGACACCAACGTGGTAGACTGCAACATACGCCTTATACCTTCCAAGGCCCACGGATACAAGGTCAATCTGGAGGCATCCACCAACTCCACCGGACTCATCGGTATCTCGCCGACCCTGTCCTACTACAACCGCAACATCTTCCATGGAGGCGAATGGCTCTCGCTGTCTGTATCCGGCAATTTCCAGTTCTCGGTCACAGACGATACCCGTGCCACCGAATTCGGAGCCAACGCCGGACTGAGCTTCCCTACATTCGTTCTGCTCCCGGACTGGATGTTCAAGAACATAATCCCGCGCACGGACGTGGAATTTTCATACAACTACCAGCGCCGTCCCGAGTACACCCGCAACATGATAGGTGCCAACTTCGGCTGGAGCTGGAGCAGCCAGTCCAACAAATACTATTTCAAGGTAGTACCCCTCCAGATCAACATAGTCAACCTGCCTGTCTACAGCGATGCCTTTCTCGAATCACTTACCAACCCGTTCGTGCGCGAAGCCTACAAGAACCATTTCGAATTCGGTCTGGGATTAGACGTACAGTACACAAGCGATCCCAGCCTCAATCCGGCAGGTTCGTACTTCAAGGCAGATTTCCAGTTCGATATGGCAGGCAATCTGCTCTCGGCCTTCAACCGCTTCATGCCTACCGACAGCTCGGGGTTCAGGACCATATGGAATTCGCCGTACTCACAGTTCGTAAGGGGTGAGCTGTCGCTGACGTACACGTGGAAATTCGGCAGGAACAACAAGCAGGCCCTGGCCGTACGTGGTCTGGGAGGTCTGGGATATGCCTACGGCAACTCGGTCAAGATGCCGTTCGAGCGACTGTTCTGGGCCGGAGGGTCCAACAGTCTCAGGGGCTGGACCGCCCGCAGCGTCGGTCCGGGCTCCTCACAGATGGACGAGACCTTCTCGATTCCTAACCAGACAGGAGATATGCGCCTGGAAGCCAATCTGGAATACCGGTTCCCGCTTTTCTCCATATTCCGCGGGGCAGTATTCGCGGACTGGGGCAATGTCTGGAACCTCTCGCGGACAGGGGAGCACCAGTCCATGGAAGGCTCCACAGAGGAAGAGCAGAATGCAGAGGCCCTGTCATACTTCTCGTTCCGGAATATGTTCCGCACATCCGCATTCAGCGCCGGTGTGGGCCTCAGGCTCGATCTCAATTTCGTGGTAGTGCGCTTCGACATAGCCGCCAAGGTCTATGATCCTGCCACCCAGCAATGGCCGAACATAAGAAAATGGTTCCATAGAGGAGGCTATGCCTTCCAGTTCGGAATCGGATATCCTTTCTGATAATGCAGGGGTAGGGGCTATTGCTCCCGCAGAGCCTTACGGATCGGAATGAGCTGCCTCAGCAGAGGTTCCATCAGCGAAAGCCGCAGCATGTTCGCTCCGTCTGACAGGGCTGAGGCCGGATCGGGGTGGGTTTCCATGAAGAGTCCGTCCGCTCCGGCAGCCACACCGGCACGTGCCAGGACAGATATCATCTCAGGATGCCCTCCAGTCACTCCGGAGGCCTGATTCGGGGCCTGTAACGAATGTGTTACGTCGAGGATGGCCGGAAAACCCAGATTCTGCATGGTGGGGATACTCCTGAAATCTACCACCAAATCAGAGTAACCGAATTGTGTTCCTCGCTCTGTTAGAGCTACTTTATGATTGCCAAGATGCGTCACCTTTTCAGCAGCGAATTTCATTGCAGCGGGGGACAGGAACTGCCCCTTCTTTATGTTGACCCACTTGCCTGTCCTTGCGGCAGCTTCCAGCAAGTCGGTCTGGCGGCACAGGAATGCCGGGATCTGGAGCATGTCGATGCCGTATGACGCCGCAGTAGCCGCTTCCGCAGCACTGTGGATGTCCGTCACTACCGGCACCCGGAAATCCTCCCTGATACCGGCCAGTATCTCGAGTCCCCGCTCGTCTCCGATGCCCGTGAACGAGTCGTAGCGCGAACGGTTGGCCTTGCGGTAGGAGGCCTTGAAGATCAGGGGTAGACTGTATTTGTCCGCCAGGGAGCAGAGCTCGGAGGCAATGGCCCGTGTAATCTCCCGTCCCTCGATGACGCAGGGACCTGCTATAAGCGTGAATCCTGGTGCTCCGAATGTTATTTCTCTCATATTGCTACTTTTTGCTGTATTTGGGCCACATGCGTTCCATACGGGTACGGATCTCGTTTTCCCTGGCATTGTTCCCGGGTTCATAGAATACGGTGCCGCCGAGTCCGTCGGGCAGGAATTCCTGATCCGTGAAATTGCCCTCATAGTCGTGGGCATAACGGTATCCCTCGTGATACCCCAGATCCTTCATAAGCTTGGTAGGGGCGTTGCGCAGATGGAGGGGGACAGGGGAGTTGTCGCCTTTGCCCACCTCCGCGAGAGCTGCGTCTATGGCCATATATGCCGAATTGCTCTTGGCACATGTGGCCAGATATATCGCGCATTCGGAGAGGATGATGCGGGCCTCCGGCATACCGATTTTGTGTACGGCATCGAAAGTCGACTGGGCAAGCAGCAGTGCGTTGGGATTGGCCAGACCTATATCTTCCGCTGCCAGTATCACCATCCTGCGGGCGATGAACAGGGGGTCCTCGCCGCCCGAGAGCATTCTGGCCATCCAGTACACGGCCCCGTTGGGATCAGAGCCGCGCAGACTCTTGATGAATGCGGAGATGATGTCGTAGTGCATCTCCCCGTTCTTGTCGTATATCGAGATGTTCTCCTGGAGCCTGTCCGCCACCACGGCATCGTCGATCACCACCGGAGAGTCCGGAGGAAATGAATTGACCACTATCTCGAAGATATTGAGCAGCTTGCGTGCGTCACCGCCGGAAAATCTGAAGAGGGCCTTGCGTTCCTTGACTGTGATATTGCGGCTCCTGAGGTACTGGTCCTGCGCGAGCGCACGGTCCAGAAGTATGTCCAGATCCTTTACTTCCAGAGGCTTCATCACGAACACCTGGCATCGTGAGAGCAGAGGCGTGATGACCTCGAAAGACGGGTTTTCTGTCGTTGCACCTATAAGGGTGACCGTTCCGGTCTCCACAGCTCCGAGCAGAGCGTCCTGCTGGGACTTGGAGAACCTGTGTATCTCATCGATGAACAGGACCGGAGATCCTTTTGCAAATATGGAATTGTCCTTGGCACGGGCAAAGACGTCGCGCAGATCCTTGACTCCGGAACTTATGGCAGAGAGCGTGTAGAAATCCCGGTGCAGCTCCTTGGAGACAATATGGGCAAGAGTGGTCTTGCCGACACCCGGAGGTCCCCAAAGGATAAAGGAGGACAGGTTGCCGGACTCGATCATCTTGCGCAGCACAGCGCCAGGACCCACAAGATGCTCCTGACCGACGAAGCCGTCGAGGGAATCGGGACGCATGCGCTCGGGAAGTGGCACCGTTGTATTTAACATAATATAAATTGTGTTAGAACAGCTGTGATTCTATGGAACGGAGCAGTTTCAGCTGTGCACGCGTCCTGACGAGGTTGTGCTCGGGATATTTTACCTTGTAATATTTATCCCCGTCGATATAGTCCATGAGGAAACGCAGGACCTGTTCATAGGTAATGTATCTTGCAGAGAACGGCAGCCACCGGCGTTCGGTGTCTGTCAGGAAACTGTCGGCTTCGGAGAGATATCCGCGCAGGAACGCGTCGTACATCTCCCGGCTCATCGATACATTGTCCAGGTTCGGGTCGTCCTCGGCACCGGTATTGGTATACGACCTGATCGAGTCCCCGAAATCATAAAGGCACGGAGCCTTGAGCACAGTATCCAGATCCAGCACGCAGAGTACGTTGCCGTCATGGTCAAACAGCATGTTGGCTATCTTGGTATCGTTGTGGGTAACCCTCAAAGGTATCTGCCCGGTCTCGACAAGCTTGTAGAACTCTAGCATTTCAGACCTTCTGGCCTCTATTTCAGCGATGAGATCCCGGACAGACCCGGCCCTGTGCACAGGATTCCTGTCCAGCGTCTCGTCCCACTGCCCGTAGCGGAAACTGATATTGTGGAATCCCGGCAGCGTATCCACCAGCGGCTGGTCAAAATCCGAAAGCATGGCCTGGAACCTGCCTATGCCACGGCCCCCGCGCTCGGCCAGCAGCGGAGTGTCAGCCTTATCGTAACTTACCGAGTCAGAGATAAATACCGTAACACACCAGTATTCCCCGTCATGCACATGATAGAGTTTTCCGTCCTTTGCAGGAACCACTGTCAGAGCCTCCCGCATCGGATCTCCGCCGGCTGCGGATATCTTCTTTTTCAGATGCCGGGTTATGGCCTGGATGTTGTTCATCATCCCAGGAACATCCTTGAATATATTGGTATTCTTCCGCTGAAGAATGTACTTTACCGGACTGTCGGCCATCTTTATGATATAGGTATCGTTGATGAACCCGTCCCCAAGATTGTCTACCCGCAAGGGCGTGCCTTCCAACTGGAAGCTGCGTGCTATTTCCAATAGCTGTGTACCTGTTCCCATGTGTGTATTTAAGTTAGAGTTAAGTATTGTTATTGCAGTTTCAGCAGTGTACCTGCATCCGAGGCTATCCTCACTTCCACAGGCTCGCTGCTGTTGAGTGTTTCCGTCTCCTGCATTCCGAAATATTCGAAAGCATGCTTCGGGATATTCACCTTGATCGTAACCCTCTCGCCCGAGAAGTTGGCAGCACAAAGGTACACGCTGCTGTTGAACTTCCTCATGAACACGAAATGACGGTCAGGATTGAAGTGATCCGATGCCGGATTGGCATACTCCAGATCAAAGGTCTCGCCTCTGCGTATGGCAGGTTCCGAGGCCTTCTTCATGAACTCCCTGTACACCACGTACAGAGCCTGCTCCTCATATCCCAGATACTTCATGGGATCGCCGGCCCTCAGTCCTTTGAGCCACGCTCTCACTTTTGGCAGAGAGCAGAAGTCAAAAATGGACGTCTTTTCGGGACCTTCCCCGAACTCCTGCCCGAAATAGAGCATAAACGGAGCCGTATTGAAAAACAGGGAGACAAAGAGGGCGGCCAGGCCTCCGAAGGGGCTGCCTGCAAAATACGGGGAAGATATCCTGTCTTCATCGTGGTTCTCGAGGAAGTTCAGCATCTTCTCCTGATACTTGCCAAGTTTCTGCCACTGGGCCGTAATGCTGCTGGCGGGGGCCTCTCCCCTTACGATTCTTTTCAAAGTATCGTAGAAACCGGACTTGTCGTAGAGATAGTCGAACCCGCCCTGGTCAAACAGTGCCGGGTAATTGTCGGGCTGGTAGGCCTCACCTATGAAGATAAGCTTCGGATATGCCTTCTTGACAGATGCAATGCACCATTTCCAGAAGTCCACCGGCACCAGCTCCACCATGTCGCAACGGAATCCCCCTACCCCCTTGGACGCCCAGAACATGAGGATGTCCCTCATCTTTTCCCAGGTATCCCTGTCGGAGTAGTTGAGCTTGACAGTATCGGTCCAGTCCCAGTCATGGATGCGGCCAGGATAGAAGTTGTTGTCGCTGAAAGTATTCACGGCACTGTGATAGGCAGGGGAAACATGATTGGGCACAAAGTCCATGATGGTTTCCATACCCGCATCGCTGGTACGTTTCACCAGTGCTTCGAACTCTTTCATGCGGTTGCCTTCCCGTGTAGCGAGGTACGGGTTGACATCGTAGTAGTCCGTAATGGCAAAAGGGGAGCCGGCTCCGCCTTTGACTCCAGGATCACCGGCTGTGGCATGCCGGATGACTCCGGTATACCACACGTAGGTGACGTTGAGCTTACGGATCTCCCCAAGGACGGAAAGCGTGATGTCCTTGAATTTGCCGGTACCGTTACCGGCAAGGGAACCTCCCGGAACAGATGTGCTGCGGGTATTGCCGAATACCCGCGGCAGCATCTGGTATATCACGAATTTGCCTTTCATCCTGATCCTTATTCCTCGGGATATTCCCAGTTCAGAATCTTGTAGAAGTCATACTCCTCGGGATTGGCCACATATTTCCTGGCTGCCTCGTAGTCCTCGGGACGGACATAGTGGAGCATGTACTTGATGATGTTCTGGACCTGTTCGCGGGATATGTCCACACAGCGGGGAGGGATCTTGCCTGTAGCCGGATCCTGGAGATCCTTGAGGTACAGAGGAGTTGCGATGCCTACAGGGTCAATGTAGACCATGCACCCGGTCTCGCCGGCCTTGAACAGTTTCCATACTCCGTAGGCCATCTGCGAGCAGTAGGTAATGTCGAACGATACCGGAGTATGGCAACGTACGTCGTAACCTATCTCGATGGGACGGATCTTGGCCTTGAGTCCCAGTTCCTTGAGCTTGGCTTCCAATACCGTGCAGAATATCTGCGCCTTGGAGACCTTGCCGAGCTCGGGATGGCCGTGCTCGTCGTATGAGAATGTGACTCCGGTAGACTTGAGGTCCTCGTCGCTGAGCTCATAGAATATTCCTTCGGAGACTATGATTCCGCCATAGGAAATGCCCATTATCCTGCGCTTGATGATGGACGACACGGCCAGACGTACGATCTTGTCGATGGTTGCGTTGGTCTTGTTGAACATCTCGGGGATGACCACCATGGGATAGTGGCAGGATGCACCTATTCCCAAAGTCAGATGACCGGCACTGCGTCCCATTGCCGATACAAGGAACCAGGTACCGCTCGTACGTGCGTCCTCATAGACTATAGTGGCGACACGGGTTCCTTCAGACTTCGCCGACTGGTATCCGAAAGTAGGCCTGTTGTGGGGCAACGGGAGGTCATTGTCGATAGTCTTGGGCACATGTATGTTCTGCAGATGGATATTGTGTGAAAGCAGATATTTTGTCAGTCTGTTGGCTGTGGATGCGGTATCGTCGCCTCCGATAGTCACCAGCAGCTTGATGTTGTTGTCAGTAAAGAACTTGAGGTTGAAGTGCTTTTCCAGATCCTCCTCAGAGGGTTTGAAACGGCTCATCATCAGATGGGAACCTCCACGGTTGTAGATGTCATCGGCCAGGAAGAAATCGATGTCGATGTGAGAGGGATTTTCGGAGAACAGTCCCTTGTAACCCTCATGAAGACCTATCACCCTGTAACCTTTTGCCAGAAAAGTCTTGGCGATAGTTCCTATTACAGTGTTGATTCCGGGAGCAGGACCACCTCCTGCTAAAATTACAATTGACGGTGTCATAATTCGTATGATTTGATTTTAATTCATAACCGCGCAAAATTACAATTTATTATTGAATCCGGCCAACATTATTTAATCTTTCGTATATTTGTCCCTAATAATCGAATCCGTGCTATGGGGAATAAAGAAATATCCAAAAAACAGGCTCAGGAGAGAATAAATTTCCTCCGCCGGGAGCTTAACCGGCACAATTACAGGTACTATGTTCTCAATGATCCTGAGATAACGGATTTCGAGTATGACGTGATGATGATGGAGCTCGCCTCCCTTGAAAAAATGTACCCGGAGCTGGCCTCCCCGGACTCCCCTACCGTAAAGGTCGGCAGCGACATAGAAGGGAAACCGTCAGGTACGAGGGAGTTCCGTCAATACCGGCACAGGTGGCCGATGCTCTCCCTCAGCAATACCTATAATATTGAAGAGCTCCAGGACTTCGACCGCAGGATCAGGGAGGCAGCAGGAGAAAAGTTTGCCTACAACTGCGAACTGAAGTTCGATGGCACGGCCATCTGCCTGAGCTATTCCCGCGGCCAGCTGGTAAGGGCCCTCACCAGAGGCGACGGCACCGTCGGGGACGATGTCACCGAAAATGTCAGGACCATACCGTCAATACCTTCCGACATAGGGGACGTACCCTGGGACTTCGAGATACGCGGAGAGATATACATGCCGTTCGCATCTTTCAATGCCCTGAATGAAGAGAGGGCTGACATAGGAGATACCCCTTTCGCCAATCCCCGCAATGCGGCAGCCGGCTCGCTGAAGACCCTGGATCCGGAGGAAGTGCGCCGGCGCGGCCTGGAATGCGTACTGTACCATATTATAGGAGACAATCTTCCTTTCAAATACCATTCCGAAGCCCTGCGCTGGGCCGGGGCACACCATTTCCCGGTATCGGAGTATTCCCGCCTGTGCCTGGATATGGACCAGGTACGCGAATATATAACGGAATGGGATACCAGGCGCAAATCCCTGCCCTTCGCCACTGACGGAATCGTAGTCAAAGTGGACGATCTGGCCCTTCAGGCAAGACTTGGATTCACCGCCAAATCACCCAGATGGGCCACGGCATACAAATTCAAGCCGGAACAGGCCCTCACCCCCGTACTGTCAATAGACTACCAGGTAGGCCGCACCGGTGCCGTCACTCCGGTAGCCAACCTCGAACCCGTCTCCCTCTCCGGAACAACCGTCAAGCGGGCAACGCTGCACAACGCTGAGCAGATGGAAATGCTTGACATCCATATAGGAGACTGGGTATACGTCGAAAAGGGCGGGGAAATCATCCCGAAAATCACGGGAGTGGAACTATCCAAACGGCCTGAAGGCGCTCCCCTGCCCCATTTCCCGACCCATTGCCCTGACTGCGGGTCACTGCTGGTCAAGGACGAAAGCGAGGCCAGGCACTACTGCCTCAATGAAGCATGCCCGACCAGGGTCAAGGGCTCATTCCTGCACTTCATTTCACGCAAGGCCATGAATATCAATGCAGGAGAAGCTACCATAGACCAGCTGTACGAAAAGGGCTACATAAGGGAACTTCCGGACCTCTACCGTCTGGACATGGACAAGCTGCTTACTCTGGACGGATGGAAGGAGAAATCCGCCGCCAATTTCCTGGACAGCATAGCCGCATCCAAGGCCGTGCCCTTTGGAAGAGTGCTGTTCGCTCTTGGCATCAGGCATATAGGAGAAACCACAGCCAAGACTTTGGCCTCACGCTTCAGGGACATAGATGCAATGGAAAAAGCTTCCAGGGAAGAATTTCTGGAAGTCGAGGATATCGGGGACGTGATTGCGGATTCACTGACCGAATACTTCAGCAAGGACAGCCACAGGAAAATCATAGACGAACTCCGCGGTTTCGGCCTGCAATTTGCAGACAACACCGCTGCCTCCAGACTGTCCGACAGGCTTGAGGGATGTACGGTTGTGATATCCGGCAATTTCTCCCGACCCAGGGAGCAGATGAAAGCCCTGATTGCAGCCCACGGAGGCAAGAATACCGGATCGGTGAGCGGCAAGACCACATACCTGCTGGCCGGGGAAAAGGCCGGCCCGGAGAAACTGGCCAAGGCAGAAAAGCTTGGAGTGAAAATTATAGACGAAGAACAATTTTACAGTATTATAAACTCATAAACCTACACAACCATCAATATGATTCAGATCAGCAACAAAGTTTTCTACATCGGAACCAACGACAGAAAGAAATACCTGTTCGAGAACAACTGGCCCCTGCCGAACGGAGTAGCCTACAACTCGTACATCATAGCGGACGAGCATACGGCACTGGTGGACACCCTGGAGTACGGCTCAGACCCGGACTATCTGTCCAACATAAATACAGCAATAGAAGGACGCGACCTCGAATACCTTATCGTCAATCATATGGAGCCTGACCACTCCAGCATGATAGGTGAAATCCTGCGCCGCTATCCAAAGGTCAAGGTCGTAGCCAACTGCAAGACTTTCAAGATAATGGAGTCATACTACCCTCTGCCTGCAGAGAATGTGCTGGAAATCAAGGAGGGAGACATACTCGATCTGGGGTACCACAAACTGACTTTTGTAATGGTTCCCTGGGTGCACTGGCCCGAAACCATGGTGACCTACGACACCGTAGACCAGATACTCTTCTCCTGTGACGCTTTCGGATCTTTCGGAACCCTCGACGGAGGCATTTTCGACGATACCGCCAACTTTGCTTTCTATGAAGAGGACATGCTCCGCTACTATTCCAACATAGTGGGAAAATGGAGCGGCATGGTACAGAAGGCTTTCAAGAAGCTTGAGGGGGTTCCGGTAAAGATCATCTGTCCCTCGCACGGCCTTATCTGGCGCAAGGATCCCGGCAAGGTTCTGGCACTTTACGACAAGTGGAGCCGCTACGAGGCCGAGGACGGCTTCGTGATAGCCTATGCCTCCATGTACGGCAACACCGAGAAATTTGCCGATGAGATAGCACGTCAGATCTCAGCCCTGGGCGTACGGGACATACGCGTTTACGACGTATCCAAGACACACGTATCCTACCTCCTGACATCCATCTGGAAATACAGGGGACTTGTACTCGGCAGCTGCGCCTACAATACAGGCATGCACCCGATGATGGCACTCCTCACACACGAAATCAGCGTATCGGCACCGCAGAACAAGATTCTGGGCATATTCGGCGGATCAAGCTGGAACGGAGCAGGAGCAAAGGCCCTCAGAAAATTTGCCGAAGAGGCCAAAATGCCGGTAACTGGCGATCCTGTCGAGTTCCTCGGACGTCCATTCGCCTCGGATCTGGAGAAGACAGCCGCCTTCGCCAAGAAGCTAGTGGATGCGATGCGCGGATAACATAAGAAGAATCAAGGAATTCTTCCGCGACGGCATCTGGAATATCAATACCTCCGACCTTGGCCGGGCAAAGGCCAAGGTCGTGAGGCATATAAGGATTATTATACTCACAGCCAAGAATTTCAGCCGCCAGAATGTCGGACAGCAGGCAGTGGCACTCAGTTTCTTTACGACCATGGCCTTCGTCCCTTTTCTGGCAGTAGCTTTCGCGATATCCAACTACGCCGGATTCGGCAATTACCTCAGAGAGTTGATTTACCGTAATTTCGGACGTGACTCGATCGTAGACCAGGTACTTGCGTTTGCAGACAACATCATTGCCGCATCGCAGCAGGACATCTACGGGATCATATCGTCCCTGGTATTCCTGTGGATGGTGGTATGGCTGCTGTCAAGGGTAGAATGGTCATTCAACCGAATATGGAAAGTGGACAGGAACAGGATTCTGTGGAAGAGGATTACTGCCTACCTCATCACGATGGCATCCTCCCCTTTCATCATCATGGTGTTCCTCTCCGTATCCCTTACCATCTCGGACGGGATTGACAAGCTGGGGCTGGAAATACCCTTTCTGAGTTCATTCAGTACATTTCTTGTCTGGCTTGTATTCTATGCATTCATGATCATTGTCCTGACTGCGATGTATATCCTGATACCCAACGCCAAGGTCCGGTTTCTGCCTGCCCTTTCTGCCGCAGCAGTCTCCTCCTTTGCGTTTACCGTAGTACAGTACCTTTATCTTGAGACACAGATGTTCGTGTCCAGGATGAATGCCGTCTACGGGGTTTTTGCAGCCATTCCCCTTTTCATGGTATGGCTGAATATAGGATGGTTCCTTGTCCTGCTGGGCTCGGAACTATCATACGTCTTCCAGAATGTAGACCGCTACCCGTTGGAAGACATGAACTGACAACTTTCAAGTTTAAGATTTTAAACACAATGAATACAGAATTGACTAAAGGCTTTGTCGACTTTATCGACGACAACAGGCTGCAGTCCCTGATACACGATACCAAGGAAGATCCTGCAGTCTATCGGGAGATCCTGAAGAAATCCCTTTCCAAACAACCGCTCACTGTAGAAGAGACTGCAGCCCTGCTGGCTGTCGAGTCTCCCGAAGGGCTCAACGAGATATTCGAGACCGCCCGTGAGCTTAAACGCTCAGTATACGGCAACCGTATAGTACTGTTTGCACCGCTGTACATAGGCAACTACTGCACCAACGACTGCCAGTACTGCGGATTCCGCCGCTCGCTGCGCACCACTGTCCGCCATACTCTCTCCGACGAAGAGCTCGTGAAGGAGGTAAAATCCCTTGAGGACGAAGGACACAAGAGGCTTATTCTCGTATACGGAGAGCATGCCAAATATACGCCGGAGTTCATCGCCCATACAGTAAAGCTGACATACGGCACCAAGTCCGGAAACGGAGAGATCAGAAGGGTCAACATCAATGCAGCCCCTCTGGACATTGAGGGATACAAGACCGTAAAGGCGGCCGGCATAGGTACCTTCCAGGTATTCCAGGAGACATACCACAAGGAGACCTACGCAAAGTACCATCCGCACAACACCCAGAAGAGCAACTACCTGTGGAGGCTGAACGCCATGGACCGGGCCTTTGAAGGAGGCATCGACGACATGGGCATAGGCGCCCTGTTCGGACTCTACGACTGGAGATTTGAAGTACTCGGACTCGTTTCACACGCCATCCACCTCCAGAAGACATACGGAGTGGGCCCCCACACCATCAGCTTCCCCAGGATACAGCCTGCCAACGGCCTGGATCTCAACCTGCCCTATGCCGTATCGGACAAAGACTTCAAGAAACTGGTCGCAATACTCAGGCTGGCAGTACCTTATACAGGACTTATCATGACTGCCCGCGAGTCCAAGGCCATCCGCGACGAGGTAATGGAATTCGGAGTCTCCCAGATCGACGCAGGTACAAAACTGGAGATCGGAGGCTACAACAAGGAACGCGAAGGAGTGGAACAGTCCATCGAAGAGGAGCAGTTCCAGGTCGGAGACACCCGCAGCCTTGACGAGGTCATACGCTGGCTGCTGACAAGGGACTACATCCCAAGTTTCTGCACCGCCTGCTACCGTGTAGGCCGCACAGGAGAACACTTCATGGAGTTTGCCATCCCCGGCTTCATCAAGCGCTTCTGCACCCGCAACGCATTGCTGACACTGGCCGAGTATCTGGAGGACTACTCTTCCGACCTTACCAAGGAAGAAGGATACAAGCTCATAGACAGGGAACTGGCCAAGATGCCTGAAGGCGACGAGAAGAAATCCCTGATGGAACGTCTGGGGAAAATACGCAATGACGGCACCCGTGACATCCTGTATTAGAGTTTTTTGATTAATTTTGCAGAATGGATTTTACAAAAAGCGACTACGACCTGATCAACAAGGAATTCGAGGAACTGCGCCTAGCTGCACTGAAGCGCTGTGCCTCGCAGGAGGAATATGACGGTGTCCTCAAGGCATTTGAGTTTGCGAACGAAGCCCACAAGGGCGTCAGAAGACGTTCCGGGGAACCGTACATCATCCACCCCATAGCTGTGGCCAAAATCGTTGTGAACGAGATCGGCCTGGGCTACAAGTCGATCGTAGCCGCCCTTCTGCACGATGTCGTGGAAGACACGGAATATACCGTAGACGACATCAAACGGCTTTTCGGCGAGAAGATTGCCTCCCTGGTGGACGGACTGACCAAGATCAAGGCGGCCATGGACACTGACGGGAGAGGCAATCTCCAGGCCGAGAACTTCAAGCGGATCATCCTTACTCTCAACGATGATGTACGCGTAGTGCTCATCAAGCTGGCCGACAGGCTCCACAATATCCGCACCATCGATTCCATGCCGGACTACAAGAAGGACAAGATACTGAGTGAGACCATGTACCTGTTTGTCCCCCTGGCCCACCGCCTGGGACTGTACAGCATCAAGTCCGAAATGGAAAATATCTGGCTGCGCACACGTGATCCCAAGATGTACAACGACATAGTAGCGCGCATCGAGGGTGTGATAAAGGAAAAGGGCGAAGCGATGGACAAGTTCATCAAGCCTGTAGCCGATGCCCTTGAAAATGCCGGATACCAGTTTGAAATCACCAAACGGACCAAGACCCCCTATTCCGTCTGGCACAAAATGCAGCAGAAGCATGTCGAGTTCGAGGATATATACGACATCTACGGTGTGCGGATCATATTCACCCCCAAGCCGGACGAAGATGAACGCACGCAATGCTGGTACATCTATTCACTCGTTTCAGGCATTTATGCCTCGAAGACAGACCGTATACGTGACTGGGTAACCCGTCCCAAGAGCAACGGTTACGAGGCCCTGCACTGCACCGTCATGAGCAACGGCGGGGGATGGGTCGAAGTCCAGATACGCAGCGAGAGGATGAACGAGATAGCCGAGAAAGGCATCGCGGCACACTGGAGCTACAAGCAGAAAGGTGAAGAAACCAGCTCAGAAAAGGAAATGGACCGCTGGCTGGACATGGTCAGGGACGTTCTGGAGAATCCGGATGTCAATGCCCTGGAATTCCTCGACAAGTTCCACGACTCCCTTCTCGACCAGGAAATCTACGTATTCACTCCAAAGGGAGAATCAAAGGCCCTTCCCAACGGCTCCACGGCACTTGACTTTGCATACAGCATCCACTCCAAGATCGGAAACAAGGCAATAGCCGCAAAGATCAACTACAAGCTATCCCCTCTGTCCAAAGTACTCCGCAACGGAGACCAGGTGGAGATAATAACGGCAGAATCCCAGAAGCCGCAGCCGGAATGGCTGGATTTCCTGCGTACAGGCAAGGCACGGAACTACGTTTACGAGGCCCTCAAGGACGATATCGACGACAGTATAAAGAGCGGGCGCGAACTTCTGGAAAAGGAACTTGCAAACTATGGCGTAAAGCTGCAGGGCAATGTCCTCAAGAAGCTGCTGCGCGAATACGATGTCAGTACCAAGGAAGAGCTCTACAACAAGATATCCACCGGCATCATATCCCTCAAGGACCTTGAGAAGGTACTGCGCAAGAATACGGAAAACAAGAACGTCATATACTGGACACTGCGCCTGTTCCGCAGCGGCAAGAAAAACGACGGCCAGACCGATGACTCTGACGGTGACGAGACAGGAGACGAGATGACCAATGCCGAAATCCGTGACCGCATCATCAGGAACAAGCTGGACAAGAACCGGGACCTGATCCTGTCCGACAAGGAAGCCCAGGGCAAGGACCCGGACAGCCCCATCACCTACCGGATTGCCGACTGCTGCTACCCTATCCCAGGAGACTCGATCGTAGGATTCATTACAGACAACGGGGAGGTGGTAGTTCACAAGAAGACATGCCCGGAGGCTGTCAACCTGGCATCCATCCACGGTGACCGCATAGTCAACGCAAAATGGAGCAAGAATACCGTAGCATCTTTCCTGGCGAGGATCAAAGTGTTCGGCACTGACCGCATGGGCATACTCAACGAACTCACCAAGGTTACCACACTGGTACTCAACATCAATATCCGTAAGGTCTACATCGCGACACACGACAGTATTTTCGAAGGCTATATAGACTGCTACGTCCGCAGTACAGAGGATCTGGAGACACTGATGGACCACATCAAGAAGATAAAGGGCGTGGAAAATGTCAACCGCATAGACATCAAAGAGGACAAATAGAAAATGAAAGGAAAGAACCTGCTCAACGCCGCAATAGTACTGGGGATCATGTCCATTCTGATATTTCCCCCTTCATGCGCCAATACTTCATCCCCCCCGACTGGAGGACCTAAAGACACCATACCGCCCGTATTGGTAGCCGTTACTCCGTTCATGAACTCTACCATGCATCCGAGGGATGTAAAGCACAGTCAGGTTTCATTCGAATTTGACGAATATGTGGTGTTGAACAACCCCAACTCCTACATCTTCCTTTCCCCTCCCCAATCCAAGCCCCCTACAGCAAAAATCAAGGGGAAAAAGGTGGTTGTCTCGTTCCAGGAGCCTCTTGACTCCAGCCGAAGCTACTCACTCTCACTCGGAGAGGCAATCAAGGACAACAACGAAGGGAATCCTTTTCCTCCCTTCACCTTCAGTTTTTCTACCGGTGACCATGTGGACTCGCTGTTCGTATCCGGCAATATAGTGGAGGCATCCACAATGCTTCCCATGTCCAACATCACCGTCCTGTTCCATACCGACCCTTCGGATTCCGCCATTTTCAAGGTCCGGCCCAGGGCTGCGGCCAAAAGTGACCTCTGGGGATACTTTACTGTCCGGAACCTGCCGGCAGATACCGTTTACAGGGTATTTGCAATAGAAGACCTTAACAACAACAACATGTACGACCCTGATATGGAACGGGTCGCATTCCTGGACACTCTGGTGGTTCCTACCAGAGTCATCAGGGACAGTATCCCCGAGCTGGCGACTGTCATGATGACAGATACGGCCGCCTGCCTTGCCAGACCGGCCCAGATAACCCTTTCGATGTTCAAGGAAATGTCCAGCAAACAGCTGCTAAGAGCCAAGGAAAGGGTATCCAGGCGCCAGATGTACCTGAAGTTTTCAGCACCTTACCCTCAGATAGACTCATTGCTGCTGGACGGAATATCCCCGGACAAACTCATCACTGAACACAATTACTACCATGACAGTCTCACAATCTGGATCAATGACCAGGGTCCTATTCCGGACACGCTGCAGATGAGGCTGACCTACCACCGTACCGATGACTCTCTCAATATCCTGGTACCGGTGACGGACACCATCAGAATGATACGTCCCAAAGGCAAAATGGTGGAAAACCGCTGGGGGGAGATGGTGGAAGAGGCGGATACAGTGGCCGTTTATCAGGTCGATGCTTCTCCCGAGAAGATAGACCAGGAGGGAATAGTGATTCTTTTCGAATCCCCTATGGTTACCACCCCGTTTGACTCCATCACGGTAATATCCAAGAATACCCGCGAACAGACCGCTCCGGTGCAGTTCTCAGTAGAAAGGGATACGGCCAACATACGACGTTTCATCCTCCGTCTCAACGAGAAGCTGACTACCGGCTATGAATACACTCTGAGGATTCCTGACAGTCTGTTCATGGATATAGACGGGATATACTGCGACAGCCTGGTCAAGACCTTCAGCCTGCCGCAGGACGAGAGCCTGAGTTCCCTGACCATCGAGGCCAACAATGTCAAAGAAAGATACATGATCGAGCTCGTGGACGAAAAACGCACCAAAGTCTACAGGACTTACCACATCGACACAGCTTCCGTACTGCTGTTCCCTTACCTCAAGGCAGGCAAGTATTCTGTCCGCATAACGGAGGACAAGAACGGCAACGGCCAGATTGATACCGGCAATCTGCTGGAACGCAGACAGCCCGAAAAAGTAATGATGTTCAGGTTCAACAACCAGCTTGGCAACAATGCCTACATCACAGAGATTCCTGAGCGTACCGAACTGATACAGACCATAGATATCGGAGAGATGTTCAAATGAGACCACTACGTGAGATAATAGCAATCATCCTGCTGTCTTTCAGCGCATTTACCTTATACGGACAGGCCGATACAGCTAAGATCAAGCCGGGCATACAATGGGATACGGCTGTCATCGTCAAACCTGTTCAGGCTCCCGAACATCTGATCGGCGTGAAGTACGACTTTTCATTCACGGGAGTGGCCATGACCCCGGACATGGGAATCAAATCAGTCAACTCCCCGCTGAACATTGCCGTCCTCTATACATACTATCATCCGCTGTGGAGCGTGATAGACCTGTTCGGCATACAGACCGGACTTCGTTACACCACCTACGGCCTGGTCAACGACCAGTACGAATTCCGGCACTTCGAACAGACCGTATCAGTGATCGAACTTCCCCTGATATCGGCATTCCACGTCGATATCGGAGAGCACTTCAGGATACTGCTCAGTATAGGACCATTCATAGGATACAGGTTTGCAACTACCAAGGACAACGGCTTCGACTGCTTCGACAACCGGATAGACTACGGTATCCAGGGAGGAGCCGGTCTGGCCTACATCATCGGCAAGCGCTTCGAACTCCATCTGGAAGGTACATTCCACTACTCGCTGTCCATGCTCTACCATCCTGAAAAAATGAGCAGTGTGTCATGGCTGTACAGCTACCCGTGGCAGGCCAGCATAGGTCTGGGATTCCACGTCAAACTAGGCAAATAACCCATATCATGAAATACATAACGGCCCATATAGGAAAAGATCTGCTCATCGGGCACGGCACAGGGCGCACGGTCGTGCAGAGCATGTGCAACTGCGATACCAACGACATAGATGCAGCTGTCAGGCAATGCCTGGAGCTATACGGCAGCGGCTGCCAGCTTGTAAGGCTCACTACCCAGGGACTCAGGGAAGTGGAATCCCTAGGCAGGATCAAGGCCAGACTCAGGGCGACGGATGTCGGCATACCGCTTGTGGCCGACGTTCACTTCTCGTCAGAAGTGGCCATAGCCGCAGCATCCGTGGCTGACAAGGTCAGGATCAACCCGGGCAATTTCGCAAAGGACCACGAGGTGGCCCGCAGCCAGTTCCGTGTCTTCCTCAATGAATGCCGCAAACACGGTACAGCCGTCAGGATAGGCATCAATCATGGTTCCTTAGGAGCCCGTATCACAGAACTTTACGGCAATACACCTGAAGGAATGCAGCAGGCTATGGCCGAATGGGTGGACATGTGCATGGAGGAGGATTTCTACAATGTGGTCCTCTCCCTGAAGGCCAGCAACGTCCCGGTCATGACCAGGGCATATATCCTCCTGCAGCAATGGATGGAGGAACGCGGAGTGGTATTTCCACTGCATCTCGGAGTCACAGAGGCAGGGAACGGAGACATGGGACGCATCAAGTCCGCTGCAGGACTCGCTACGCTACTGTCAAAGGGCATCGGAGATACGGTCAGGGTCTCCCTCACCGAGCCACCTGTCAACGAGATACGCCCGGCAAAGATCATTGCCGGCTTCTTCGATTCGGGCATGACCCCGCAAAACTTCCTCACCGGAGACAGCAACGGGACACCGTCATTCCGGCTTCAGTGCAGCGACCACGAAGAATTCATAGTGAAGGCCTCCTGCATCCTGGGCCCCATGCTGGTAAACAAGGAGATTGACGATTTCAGCATACAGTGCTCCTACCCGGACAGGGAAGCCGGCAAAGAGGAGATTGAACAGTTCAAGTCCGATATCATGCAGGCCACACGCCGCCGCATCACCCAATGTGAATATATCGCATGCCCCAGCTGCGGAAGGACACTGTACGACATAGAATCCGCATTCAATGAGGTAAAAAGGCGCACATCACACCTCAGGGGCCTCACTATAGCCGTCATGGGCTGCATAGTAAACGGTCCAGGCGAAATGGCGGATGCCGACTACGGATACATCGGCGAAGGACGAGGAAAAGTCTCCATCTACAGGGGACGTGAAGCTGTCGTCAGATCCGTCCCGCAGGACAAGGCCATAGACGTGCTTCTCGACATTATCGCAAAGGACGGACGCAGTACAGACGGCCGCCCTCGGCGCGGATAACCTTCAGACGGTCACCGGCATCAGCCGATCCGAATTCCATCGTTGCTTCATATTGGATACCGTCCAGTTCCACCTTGCCTGAAGGGCACATTGCCGTAGCTGCCGTTACCTCTTTGCCTACACACCGGGATATGGAGGAAGTCTCCACTCCTACCCATCCTTCATCCCCCCTGAGCTCCGTCTTCTGGGCTATATATGAAAACCTTCGGCTGGGATATAGCCTTGAAGCCCCCCATATGGACAGGATCAGTGCGAGCACGGTAGAGACCAGGACGACCGCACAAGGAGTCAGAATCGCTTCCAGGTTGAGATGGCCCTCGAAATAAAGGACATCATTGTCGACCATGGCAAACACCAGGGCGGCCAGTGCAAGTACGGCTCCCGTTATGCCGGCAACCCCGAACCCTGGCGTGACGAATATCTCCACCCCCAGCAGAATCAGCCCTACGATAAACATCACGATCTCCCAGTTCATGGCCAGACCGTGGATATAGAGCGGCGAAAAATAAAGTACGGCACCGAGAACCGCTATGACAGACGGCAGTCCGAGCCCCGGGGACTGCACCTCGAAATATATCCCTCCAACTATCATCATCAGGAATATTCCCTGCAGGACAGGGGACATCATCAGCAGCACGAACCTCTCCAGAGCGGAAAGTTCCTGTTTTATTACCGTACTGTCTTTCAATCCTATATGTTCTACCACTTCATCTATCGATTCAGCTTTGCCTTCGCAGTATCCCGCAGCAATGGCCTCATCCGGAGTAAAGCTCAATACCCCTGCCGTATCCACCATTTTTTCAGCTATTGCCGGATCCCTGAACCATGTACCGTCCGGCCTGCGTCCGTGGGCCTCCGCAGTTGCCCTCATCATTCCCCTCATGAATGACTGGTATTTGTCCGGCATCACTTCCCCGTTCTGGTTGACTACAGTTGCCGCTCCTATCGATGCGCCAGGACGCATGTATATCGAATCGCACGCAATGGATATCAGGGCACCTGCCGAAGCCGCCTGCAGGTCGATGTATGCCACTACAGGCACCGGTGCATAGAGAATGGCCTTACGCATGCTGTCTGCGGCATCCACGGCCCCGCCGTAGGTATCCAGATGCAGTATGACATAATCGGCACCGGCTTTTCCCGCATCCTCAAGTCCAAGGCTCAGCTTGCGTACCGAAGAATTGTCTATATTCTGTCTGATTTCTATTACGTACACGGTATCTTTTCCGTCCTGTGGCCGCGAAAATGCCGAAACGGCTGAGAAATAGCAGTTAAATGCTACAACTGCCGATAATGTGACAAGTAATTTTTTCATCTCCATGGATTTTGTACTACAAAGATAAGGCACAAATGGCAAATTTTTCTAATTTTGCATTCTTGATATGAAAGAAGCAGCATTACATCTCGGAAAAGACTTTGCGGTCAAAGGATTTTCCTTCGGATACGAAGGTGTAGCTGACGGAGAAGTGGTATTCAACACCGCTATGGTCGGCTATCCCGAATCCCTCACAGACCCTTCCTACTCGGGTCAGATATTATGTGTAACCTACCCTCTCGTAGGAAATTACGGTGTTCCTGAAGAGAAAGTGGCCGACGGCATCTCCGTCAACTTCGAATCCGACAGGATCCAGGTCCGCGGTCTCATCATCTCCGACTACTCCTTCAAGTACAGTCACTGGAGCGCAGTCAAGAGCCTGGACGAATGGCTCAAGGAATACCGCATACCAGGCATCTTCGGGGTGGATACCAGGGAGATAACCAAGATTCTCCGGGAACAGGGCTCCATGCCGGGCTGTATAGTACCTGAAGGGTTCAGTGTCCCGCAGACCCTCTATGACCCGGGCAGCGAAAACCAGGTGGCCATAGTAAGCTGCAAGGATGTAATCCGCTACGGCAATCCTTCCGGCAAAAAGGTAGTACTGCTCGACTGCGGAGTCAAGAACAATATCCTCCGCTGCCTGCTCCGCTCAGGCGACATAGAAGTCATCCGCGTACCGTGGGACTACGATTTCAACACCATGGACTACGACGGGCTGTTCATATCCAACGGTCCGGGCAACCCGGAGTACTGCGATGAAGCCGTAAGGCACATCAGGACCGCGATGGACGCAGAAAAGCCCATCTTCGGCATCTGCATGGGCAACCAGCTGCTGGCCAAGGCTGGCGGAGCATCCACATTCAAGCTCAAGTACGGTCACCGCAGCCACAACCAGCCAGTACGCCTGGTAGGCACCGACCGCTGCTACGTCACGTCCCAGAACCACGGATACGCCGTGGACAGCGACACCATAGGAGCTGACTGGGAGCCTCTCTTCATCAACATGAACGACGGCACCAACGAAGGCCTCAGACACAAGAGCGGACGCTTCTTCTCCGTACAGTTCCACCCGGAAGCATCAAGCGGCCCCACCGATACCGAATTCCTCTTTGACAAATTCATCAAAATGCTGTAGACACCATGATCGACACCAGTATAAAGAAAGTTCTGCTCCTGGGTTCGGGAGCCCTCAAGATAGGTGAAGCCGGAGAGTTTGACTATTCCGGTTCACAGGCCCTCAAAGCCATGCGCGAGGAAGGGATAGAGACAGTGCTTATCAATCCCAACATCGCAACCGTACAGACATCAGAAGGAATCGCCGACAAGATCTATTTCCTGCCGGTTACACCTTTCTTCGTGGAGGCTGTCATCAGGAAGGAACAGCCGCAGGGTATTCTCCTGGCATTCGGAGGACAGACAGCCCTTAACTGCGGAGTGGCCCTGTACAAGGAAGGCATTCTGGAAAAATACGGCCTGAAAGTACTCGGCACCCCTGTCCAGGCCATCATGGACACGGAGGACAGGGAACTCTTCGTCAAAAAGCTCGACGAGATCCATGTCAAGTCCATCAAGAGCCATGCAGTCAACAATATCGAAGATGCCCTGGCAGCAGCAGAAGAACTGGGATACCCAGTAATCCTCCGCGCAGCATACGCACTCGGCGGTCTCGGCAGCGGATTCTGCGACAACCCTGACGAGCTTGTCAAGCTGGGAGAGAAGGCGTTCTCGTATTCACCTCAAGTACTGGTCGAGAAGTCGCTCAAGGGCTGGAAGGAGATAGAGTACGAAGTGGTCCGCGACCGTTTCGACAACTGCATCACCGTCTGCAACATGGAGAACTTCGACCCTCTCGGCATTCATACCGGGGAAAGTATAGTCGTGGCTCCTTCGCAGACTCTAACCAACCACGAGTACAATCTCCTCAGGGAGCTCTCCATACGCATCGTACGCCATGTAGGCATAGTCGGGGAGTGCAATGTACAGTTTGCGTTCGACCCCAACTCCGAAGACTACCGCGTGATCGAAGTCAACGCCAGACTCAGCCGTTCTTCAGCCCTGGCTTCCAAAGCTACGGGTTATCCCCTCGCCTTCGTGGCCGCCAAACTCGGTCTCGGTTACGGCCTGTTCGAGCTCAAGAACTCGATAACCAAGACCACCCCCGCTTTCTTCGAGCCTGCCCTCGACTATGTGGTCTGCAAGATTCCCCGCTGGGACCTCTCCAAGTTCCACGGCGTATCCCGCGAGATCGGCAGCAGCATGAAGAGCGTAGGTGAGGTAATGGCCATCGGCCGCACCTTCGAGGAGGCCCTGCAGAAGGGACTGAGAATGATCGGACAGGGAGCCCACGGCTTCACCGGCAACAAGGAGATTCCCATCGAGAACATCGACAAGGCTCTCCGCGAGCCCACCGACAACCGCATCTTCGTCATATCCAAGGCCCTGACTCACGACTACACCCCTGAGAAGATACACGAACTCACCAAGATAGACCGCTGGTTCATCGACAAACTGATGAACATCATCAATACTGCCGCGGAGCTCTCCTCCCTTAACTCCCTCGAGGAACTGGGCGAGCCCCTGCTGCGTCAGGCCAAGCGCCAGGGCTTCTCCGACTTCCAGATCGGACGCCACATCCTCAAGGACCGTATTGACTCCGAGGAGATGGTGATCAAGGTGCGCGAGTACCGCAAGAAGCTCGGGGTGCTGCCCGTCGTCAAGCAGATCGACACCCTCGCGGCCGAGTTCCCCGCCCAGACCAACTACCTCTACCTGACCTACAACGGTACTGCATCTGACATAGCATACGAGCATGACGGCAAGTCCATAGTCGTGCTCGGTTCGGGTGCCTACCGCATCGGCAGCTCCGTGGAGTTCGACTGGTGCAGCGTCAATGCCCTGCAGACCATCCGCAAGAGCGGCTGGCGCGGAATCATGATCAACTACAACCCGGAGACCGTATCCACTGACTACGATATGTGCGACCGCCTCTACTTCGACGAGCTGACCTACGAGAGGGTGCTCGATATCTGCGACCTGGAGGAACCGCACGGAGTGATCATCTCCATGGGAGGCCAGATTCCCAACAACCTGGCTACCCGCCTGGATGCCGCCAAGGTCCCCATCCTCGGCACCACCGCTGACAGCATTGACAACGCCGAGGACCGTAACCGCTTCTCGGCCATGCTCGACCGTCTCGGCATAGACCAGCCCCGCTGGAGGGAACTGACCTCGATGAACGACATCCACAGCTTCATCCGCGACGTGGGCTTCCCCGTCCTGGTGCGTCCCTCCTACGTTCTTTCGGGCGCAGCGATGAACGTATGCTCCAACGATACCGAGCTCGAGCAGTTCCTGAAACTGGCGGCGGAAGTTTCCAAAAAACACCCTGTTGTAGTATCGGAATTCATACAGCATGCCAAGGAAATAGAGTTCGACGCAGTGGCCGACCACGGCACCGTCATAGCCTACGCCATCTCGGAGCACATCGAGTTCGCCGGCGTACACTCGGGCGACGCTACGATTCAGTTCCCGCCCCAGAAGATGTATGTGGAGACCGCCCGCAGGATCAAGAAGATAGCCCGCAAGATAGCCGAGGCCCTGAAGATTTCGGGCCCCTTCAACATCCAGTTCTTAGCCAAGGAGAACGACATCAAGGTCATCGAGTGCAACCTCAGGGCCTCGAGAAGTTTCCCCTTCGTGTCCAAGGTGCTTAAGATCAATCTCATCGAACTGGCCACCAAGGTCATGACCGGCGAGAAGGTCACTCCTCCCGAGAAGAGCGCCTTCGATATCGACTACGTAGGCGTGAAGGCCTCCCAGTTCTCATTCTCCCGTCTGCAGAAGGCCGACCCCGTCCTCGGAGTGGACATGGCCTCCACCGGAGAGGTGGGCTGCATCGGAGACGACACCAACGAGGCTGTGCTCAAGGCCATGCTCTCTGTCGGCTACACCGTCCCCGGCAAGAATATCCTGGTATCCTCAGGCGATGCCAAGCAGAAAGTCGAGCTCCTGAGCGCCTGCAGGCTGCTGGCCAAGCACAACTACACGATCTATGCTACCGGAGGCAGCTATAAATTCCTGGTGGACAACGGGGTCCCTGCCACTTTGGTGTACTGGCCGTCGGAAGCCGGAGAGCCTCAGGCCCTTGAAATGCTTCACGAGCGCAAGATAGACCTGGTGGTCAATATCCCAAAGAATCTCACCAAGGAAGAACTGGACAACGGCTACCGCATCCGCCGCGCCGCCGTGGACTTCAACATTCCCATCATAACCAACACCAGGCTTGCATCGGCCTTCATCACGGCATTCTGCAACATGCCTCTCGACAGGATACAGATCAAGTCCTGGGACGAATACAAATAGAGAATTTATGGGTAAAATATACGAACGGCTGATGAGCGACGTCCGGCTGCAGGAAGGACTTAAGGCCTGCATCAACTGCGGTACCTGTACCGCTGTGTGTCCGGCTGCCGAATTCTACCGCTACAACCCCAAGAACATAGTCAACATCGTACAGACCCAGAACGACGAAGAGATAATAAAACTCCTCAAGAGCGATACCATCTGGTACTGCGGGGAATGCATGTCATGCGTGACCCGCTGCCCGAGGACCAATGCCCCCGGCCAGGTAATCATAGCCCTGCGTACCATTTCCGTAGAAATGGGCTATTTCGTGGAGTCCGAAAAGGGACGCCAGCAGTATGCCCTCGCCAAGGTGCTCTGCGGCAATATCCTCAATTACGGATACTGCGTCCATCCGGAGACGTTCAAATATGCCTCCCACCCCGAATACGGAACGGTAGGTAAATGGATCGAAGACCACCTGCAGGACGTATACGACCGTGTCGGAGCCAACTACGGCCGCAGCGGTCCCGGTCCTCTGCGCAAAATAGCACCGGAATCGCTGGAAGACCTCCAGAAAATCTTCGAGGTCACCGGAGGTGCTGCCCGAGTGCAGAAGATCAAGGATCTGTCGCGCAAAAAGGCAGAGGAAATGGGTCTGAACGAAGAGGAGTATTTCAATGAAGTGTTCAACGAGACACACGGAGAACATCTTAACAGGTAAAACATGAATTACGAAGGAAAAAAGAAAATATGGTCCGAATTCCAGAAGGAAATACCTGACGACAGGTATTTCTATGCCCGCAGCTGCATACGCCAGAACTTCAACCCCGGAGCGGAGCAGGCCTTTCTGGATATCGTACGCAACCGTTTCGGAAAGGATTTCTACGAAGATCCGCTCCACACCACATGCGGAGGCATAGCCTACCACAGCGATACCACACCCGAGGAGACATCCATGACCATCATAGCACGTCAGTTCTCCCTGATGAACCAGGCCGGATACAAGAATTTCGTAGTATCCTGCGTCACCTCTTTCGGCCTTCACAGCGAGATTCTCCAGACATGGGAGGAGCATCCTGAGATAGAGCAGAAAATACATGAACTGCTGTGGAAGGCATGCAGAAGGGAATTTACCAAACCTGAATTCCTGATGCATTCGAGTGACATGATGTACCACTACAGGTTCCTGATATCCGAGCAGGCAAAATATCCCCTGATCAATGTACGCACTGGCGAACCGCTCAAGGTCGTAGAACACATAGGCTGCCACTATTCCAAGATATTCCCCTCCAAGTCCGTGGGCGGAGCCGAATATCCCCGCGTCCTGGCCGGACTGGTGGAGGCCCTCGGCGGCAGTGTGGTGGACTATCCCGAGCGGAGACACTGCTGCGGCTTCGGTTTCCGGCAGTACCTGGTCAAGGCCAACAGAGGCTATTCGCTGACCAACACCTATAAGAAGTTCGAGTCGATGGAACCCTTCCACCCCGACCTGATCATCACCAACTGCCCGGGCTGCAACTACTTCTTAGACCGCTGGCAGTACGTCATCGCCGAGACTACCGGCAAAACCTACGGCGACACCCCCGGCTACGGCATCCCCGTGCTGTCCTCCGAGGAGGTGGCCGCGCTGGTCATGGGCTACGACCCCTGGGACCTCGGCCTGCAGATGCATCAGGTGGCCGTGGAGCCGCTGCTGGACAAGATGGGAGTGCAGTACGATAAATCCCGTAAATACAAGGGTGTGGGCGGCAAGGACCTCGGAATCCCGGCCAGCCCTGCCAACATCAGAATATTCTAAGCCTCATACACCGACAATATATGGAACTGACCTATCAACAGAGAAATGTAGTGATAATCGGCGGAGGACCGGCCGGAATAGAGGCTTCCAAAGCCCTGGATGCCCTCGGATATACGGTTTTCCTTATCGAGAGAGAGAACCGTCTGGGCGGACATCTCGGCCGCTGGGACCGGCTCTTTCCATACGGAACTCCGGCGGAAGACGTCCTGGGACAGATGACAGCCTCTATGGGCAGGGTCAAGTGGTTTACCTCCACCGAAGTAACTCAGGTCAATAAGCTCGAGCGCGGCTACAACATCATCCTCTCCAACGGACTTTCAGTCCTGGCAGACGCCCTGTTGCTGACCACCGGCTTTTCCCTGTTCAACGCATCGAAGAAGGAAGAATACGGCTACGGCATATACGACAAGGTGATAACAAACGCCGACCTGGAAGATTATTTCTCAGGAATTCCAGTCCCGGCTGTAGACAATCCGCGCCGCATAGGATTCGTACACTGCGTGGGCTCCCGTGACGAGAAGGTGGGCAACCGCTACTGCTCCAAGGTCTGCTGCGCCACAGCGGTAAAGCAGGCCTGCGAGATCAAGGAGAAGTTCCCCGATGCGGTGGTATATTGCTTCTACATGGACCTGAGAATGTTCGGCCGCGGATACGAGGACATGTATCTCGAGGCCCAGAAGAAATATGGCGTAATCTTCGTCCGGGGCCGCGTCTCGGAGGTTTCCGAGGACAAGGACGGGCATCTCTTCGTCAAGGCCGAGGACACCCTTTCCGGCAAGCCGCTCAGGGTCACTCTCGACCTGCTGGTGCTGATGGCCGGAATGTCCCACAACAGGGCCGTTGACCCCATCGCGCGCACCCTCGCGCTCTCCACCATGGAGGACGGTTTCCTCAAGCCGAAGGACTCTCTCACAGCCGCACAGGCGTCCTACTGCACGGGGGTATTCTACGCCGGGGCATGCACCGGTCCCAAGACACTGCCTGAGACCATGGCCGAGGCCAGGGCCGCCGCTACCAGTATTCACGAATACCTGCAGGAACAATGATAGACTTCGGATACGGCATATCACCCAGCTCCGCCATCAATCTGGACAAGTTCGACAGGACCAGGTTCGAGGAGCTTGCCCGCGAGGAGCCGGACGTGCTCAAATGCATGGCCTGCGGCTCATGTGCGGCCTCATGCCCTACCGCCGGACACAGCGACATGAATCTGAGGAAGGTGATCCTGCTGCTCGGACGAGGCCGCGAGGACGAGGCCCTCAGGATGGTCTCCCACTGCATGCTCTGCGGCAAATGCCTGATAGTATGCCCCCGCGGCATCAACACCAGGCATCTGATACTAAGTGTAACTAAAATCTACCAAAAGAAGTGAAAGACAGGTTCATATCAGGATACAACGATTTCGTCCTCCCTTTCGTGATAGGCATGATCTTCATCATCACCTATCTCGTCATAGGGATTATCCGGGTCATTGTGCAGCTGCCGGCCGCGGACCGAAAGAAGTTCTTCCTCTCCCTGATCAATCCCAGACTCTGGGTCATAAATCTCAAGGACATCATCTGCGACGTCCTCCTGCATACCAAGATATGGAAGCGCAAGCCCCTTCTGGGCTACATGCACTCGAGCATAGCCTTCGGATGGTTCATGCTGATAGTCTTAGGACATATCGAGACCTGGCTGTTCGTGCCTGACCGTCTCTCGACCTTCTACTACCCCGTGTTCTTCAGGTTCTTCGTGATGGAGACAGACCACACCCTCAAGGGCTCGTTCTTCTTCTTCCTGATGGACTTCTTCCTGCTCGTGGTGCTCAGCGGAGTCTTCCTGGCCATGTTCAAGCGCATCCGCTCGATGATGTTCGGTATGCGCAGGACCACTAAGAACCAGATACCGGACCGCCTGGCCATGTACTGCCTGTGGGCCATTTTCCCCGTCAGGCTCCTCGCCGAGAGCTTCACCGCCGGTATCGCCGGAGGCAGCTTCCTCACCCGCCCGATGTACTGGCTGTTCAGCAACTTCCTGACCAACACCTACCACATCCTGCCGACCTGGTGGGCCTACTCCACCCTCCTCGGCACCTTCTTCGTGCTGCTGCCCTTCACCCGGTACATGCATATCCCCACGGAGGCTTTCCTGATAGTGCTGCGCAATGCCGGCATCAAGGTCTCCCATCCCCGCAAAGGCTATTCCATCGCCCAGATATACTCCTGCTCCAACTGCGGAATGTGCATCGACGCATGTCCAATGATGGGCCAGAAGAAGAACCTGCGCTTCGCCACGGTATATTTCAACCGTCTGCTCAGACGCCGCAACTGGGCCCGCTGCGAGGAGAGCGCGGACAAATGCCTGATGTGCGGCAAGTGCGTCGCCGTCTGCCCCGTAGGCGTGGACTCCTGCAACATCAAGCGGAGTCTGAGAGGGCTCAGGGCCGCTCCCGCCCCTGCGGACTACAGCTATTTTACCTCCTACAGCCTGCCTGAGGGCGTGGAGAACTCCCAGGAGAAAGTTCTCTACTACGCCGGCTGCATGACCCAGCTCACCCCCGTCATTTCCAAGGCCGTAGCGGCCGTACTGGACCATGCCGGAGTGGACTGGAGCTTCATGGACCGTGACGGCGGTATATGCTGCGGACGGCCCCTGATACTAGCCGGAAGAGATGAACGGGCGCAGGAAATGATCCGGCGCAACACCGAGCTGATACGGCAGAGCGGAGCCACTACCCTGCTGCTCTCCTGCCCGATCTGCTACAAGGTCTTCTGCGAGAACTACGACCTCAAGGGCATCCGCATCGTGCATTATACCGAATATTTCGACGAGCTTGTGCGGCTTGGACGCATAACCCTCAGGAATTCAGGTGAAAAACTCGTTTACCATGATCCCTGCGAGCTGGGACGCGGCTGCAAGGTGTACAAGGAGCCCCGGAGGGTGCTCGGTGCAGTTGGAGAACTGGTGGAGGCGGAGAAACACCACGACGAGAGCATCTGCTGCGGAGGGTCGCTGGGTTCCCTGACATTGTCCTATGACGACCGCAAGGACATCACCATGAAGGCCCTGGACAACCTGATGTACGCCTCGCCGGAGAGAATTGTCACCGCCTGCCCCCTGTGCCTGAAGACATTCTCTCCCTATTCGCCCAGGAAGGTGAGCGACTTCGCCGAAGTGGTGGCCCGGAATATGAATCAATAACAAACTAACGACATACAAGTCATGAAGAATTTTACTCCTACAGTGTACTCACTGATGAATGTAGCTACCGGACGGATATTCCAGGACAGCGGCTGGATACTGGCTGATCCTGAATCGCCGAAGCCGTCGCTGGTGCGCGCGGTCTATCAGAAGAAGCAGATAGATGTCAAGGGCAGCGACTGGGGATTCTACCGCTTCGCCGACTGGCTGCCGGTACACCGCCTGCTGCAGGACTCAGCCACCACCGTGACATACAGGAGCGAGGGACTGGCCCGTCACCTCGGTCTGGGCAACCTTTATATTGCATTTTCCGGCTACTGGCCCGAGAGAGGGGCACTGATGAAGACCTGCTCGTTCAAGGAGACCGAGGCCTATTCCGTCTGCGGCCGTCTGCCCAAGGACTGCAGGCAGATACTGACGGTGGCTTCGGCCGGCAATACGGCCAGGGCCTTTGCCAAGGTCTGCTCGGAGAATGACATCCCCCTGCTGCTCTGCGTGCCTGAGGACAATATCGACGCTCTCTGGTTCGAGAAGCCCATCAAGGACTGCGTCAGGCTCGTCTGCGCCCCCAAGGGCAGCGACTATTTCGACGCCATCGCACTGTCGCAGGCTGCCTGCAGCTCGGGAATGTTCATCGATGAGGGAGGCGCCAAGAATGTGGCCCGCCGCGACGGCATGGGTACGACCGTGCTCTCGGCCACTGTGGAGATCGGCCGGATCCCCGACGCATACTTCCAGGCCATAGGCAGCGGTACAGGAGCCATTGCGGCCCGTGAGGCCAATCTTCGTCTGCTGGAGGACGGCCGCTTCGGTACGGCCCAGATGAAGCTGCATACGGTGCAGAACGTACCTTTCCTGCCGATGTACGACGCATGGAAGGCCGGTCAGAGGGACCTGCTGCCCTTCGATGACGACGAGGCCCGTCAGAAGGCCGCGATGATCGACGCCAAGGTGCTCTCCAACAGACGCCCGCCCTATTCGCTTGCCGGAGGAGTGTACGACTGTCTGTGTGATACTCATGGAGATGTGTACGCCGTGACCAACGCCGAGATACGCCATTGCGCCGCTATGTTCAAGGAGCTGGAGGGAGTGGACATCTACTCCGCTTCGGGGGCCGCGCTGGCCGGTCTGGAACAGGCCGTGAAGGCCGGTGCCGTGGGCCGCGACGACGTGATAATGCTCAATATCACAGGCGGTGGCGAGCAGCACTTCAAGAAGGACTGCAAGGTGCACTGGCTCAAGCCCTCGCTGGTCATCTCTCCCTCGGAGGACAAGGACCGGATCGTGCGGGAGATAGAGAAACTGTTTGCTTAGTGTTTAATTTTAAGTATAAAC
This sequence comes from uncultured Bacteroidales bacterium, assembly GCA_944326245.1. Lineage (GTDB taxonomy): Bacteria > Bacteroidota > Bacteroidia > Bacteroidales > UBA932 > Coprenecus. Next base: position 12,240 of record CALVDF010000016.1, on the reverse strand, counting down.
CGGTTATGAAACTTTTTAGAATATCTGCCGCGGCCTTAGTATGCGCCGTGGCCCTGACCTCCTGCGGGAATGGTTCCGGGACCGGGAGCACTGCTTCCGAAAAGAGTGTCTCCGACATTGTGATTGAGAACATTATGACCCGCCGCAGTGTGCGTCAGTATCAGCCTGTGGCTGTGGGACGCGACACCATGAAGACGATTCTCGAGTGCGGTATCAACGCGCCCAACGGACAGAACCGCCAGTCCTGGGAGATCCGCGTGGTGGACTCCCCCGAGTTCATTGACGGAGTGACCGAGCTCTTTGTCAAGGCCAATCCCCGCGCAGCCGAGGAACCTTCGTTCAAGAATATGTTCCGCAATGCGCCCACTGTGGTCTTCATCGCCCACGACCCCTCCTACGACATGTCGCCCATCGACTGCGGACTGCTCGGAGAGAACATGATCCTCTCGGCCTGGTCCATGGGTATCGGCTCGTGCTGCCTGGGCGGACCGGTAAGGTTCATGAAGTCGCCCGAGGCCGCTGAGTACCTGAAGCGCCTGGGCTTCTCCGAGGGCTATGAACTGCTCTACTGCATCGGATTCGGCTATCCTGCCGAGAGTCCTGCTGCAAAGGACCGCGATGCCTCGAAGATTCAGTTCGTGGACTAACTTCCTTTTGATTCAGTTTCCGATATGACTGGATTCTATACTGTACTGCTGCTGATGGTGTCCAACGTATTCATGACTTTCGCATGGTACGGACACCTCAAGCTGCAGGAGATGAAGCTCATCGACAACTGGCCTCTGATCGGGGTCATCCTCTTCTCGTGGGGCATCGCCCTCTTCGAGTATTCCTTCCAGGTCCCCGCCAACCGCATAGGCTTCGTGGACAACGGCGGCCCCTTCAACCTCGTCCAGCTCAAGGTAATACAGGAAGTAGTCTCCCTGACCGTCTTCTCCCTGTTCACGATTCTGGTCTTCAAGGGCCAGACCTTCCACTGGAACCATATCGCCGCCTTCGTCTGCCTTATCCTGGCGGTGTACTTCGTATTCATGAAGTAATGATTATGGCAAAGCAATATTCGGATAAAACCAACGCAATAATTTACGCAGTGATAGGATGCGGACTCTTGGTATGGGCCCTGCTCGGATACCGTGGATCGGCAGTTTTCACTTCAGCACCTTTTATCATAGCCGTAATCGACTTCATAATGGCAGGGTTCTATGCCCTCCGACATATACGCCTTAAAAAGGCAACCCGCGATGAAGCCGACGGCAGCGGCGGGGACTGCTGATGCGCCGATACTTACCTCACCGGACTGACATAGCGTGAATGCCTGTTCAGCCCCCGGATGCCACTATGCCTTTTCTTTACACAGCAATTGCCTGAACTATAGCATTTTAAAATATAACTAAAATATAACATGATAAGCATCTCTTCGAAAACCTGCCTCAGAGAGGCCTGTGAGCGGCTTGCACTTTCAACCATGCGCCACTATACATTTTAGTTATATTGTAACTATTTATACATCTGTATTTTACGACATAACTAAAAAGCAACGTGATGATATGAACAAGAAAATAGCTGCTGACGTATATACACAGACTGCCAGTGACGGATATATCCTGCGGCCGGCTGCTATGGAAGAGGTTCCGGCCATCTGGGAAATCATCCTGCAGGCCAAGGCACAGATGTACCGCGAGGGCAAGCACCAGTGGGACGAGAACTACCCTACCGTGCCGATTTTAGAGAACGATGTGAGCCGGGGCTGGGGTTACGTGCTGGTACCGTCTGATGATGATTCTGACATCATTGCCTACGGAGCAGTGGTATTCGACGGAGAGCCTGCGTACAATGGTCTGTGGGACGGTCAGTGGCTGAGCGAACAGCCCTATGTGGTACTGCACCGCCTGGCAGTGGCCGACCGCTGGAAACGTCAGGGCATGGCCGTCCGCTATATGCAGGCAGTCTGCGACCTGGCCTTCTCCCGCGGTATCCGCAGCTTCAAGGTCGACACCAACTACGACAACTTCTACATGCAGCGCGTCTTCTCCCGCCTCGGCTTCACCTACTGCGGCCGCATCCGCTACGATGCCGGCGAGCGCATGGCCTACGAAAAGCAGCTGTAAACATAAATAGCAAATTTTTCCTACATTTGTTATTTTATTGAACGGGAATATGCAAGCCATGGCCGACGGAACACCACAGGGAAATATTATACTTTATCAGACCGAAGATGGGCAAAGCCGGATAGATGTCACTCTCTCAGGCGATACAGTGTGGCTTACCGCAGATCAGATGGCCGAACTGTTCCAGCGCAACAAGTCCACCATTTCAAGGCATATCCGCAATGTCTTTGAATCTGGGGAACTGAATCCGGATTCAACTGTTGCATTTTTTGCAACAGTTCAAAACGAGGGAAACAGGAAAGTAGAACGAAACATAGCATACTACAACCTTGATGTAATAATCAGTGTCGGCTACAGGGTCAATTCCCACCGCGGCGTGCAGTTCCGCATCTGGGCCACGCAAGTACTGCGCGAGTACCTTGTCAAAGGCTTTGCCATGAACGACGATCTTCTGAAGCGCGCCGGCGGAGGCAATTACTTTGACGAACTCCTGGCACGTATCAGGGATATCCGGTCCTCGGAAAAGATTTTCTACCGCAAGATTCTGGAAATCTACGCTCTCAGCATAGACTATGACCCACGAACAGAAGCCACGCAGAAGTTCTTCAAGACAGTCCAGAACAAGATGCACTTCTCCGCTCACGGACATACTGCGGCGGAAGTCATTTACAGCAGAGCCAATGCCGACAAGGACTTTATGGGGCTGACATCATGGACTGGAGCATTGCCGAAACGAACTGATGCTGGAATCGCCAAAAACTACCTTTCACCCGACGAACTCGATACCCTGAACCGTATCGTCAGCCTTTACCTTGATTTTGCTGAACTCCAGGCCAAGTCTCACAAACCGATGTATATGAAGGATTGGATTCAGAAACTTGACGAATTCCTGTCACTTTCCGGCAAAGAGCTACTGACCCATGCCGGGACAGTCTCTGCTGAAATCGCGAAACAGAAGGCAGACTCCGAATACGACAAATACAGCAAACGGATACAGTATGAGCTCTCTCCCGTGGAAATCCATTTCATAGAGAGTTTTGAAAAGGAAGTCAAGCGGCTGAAAAAGTAAGAGGCAGCTCTGGGAAGACAGCAACAATGATGCAACAGAATAATATAGATAATTTCTTCCGCCCGTTCCTCTGCGGCCGCATCCGCTACGATGCCGGCGAGCGCATGGCCTACGAAAAACTGCTGTAAACATGGAACAACGGGACTATATCAAACGGCAGATTGAGCAGATCGGCATTTTGCTCGGACGGATGCTGAGCACCCTGCTCGGATTACGGTCCGGCGGAGACACCGGCTCTGCCATCCAGCAGATATGCGGAGAACTTAAGGACGAACTAGACCTCGACATAGATATGCTAGCCTCCGCAGATGCTGAAACGGTGATCAAGGAATTGCAGACCAAGGGTTTTGATTATGACCTGCTTATAAGGTTGCGTGGCGTAATTGACAGCATGGCGGCCTCTCTGCCTGAAAACGACCGGCGCAGGCAATCACTGACAGATCTTTCCGATAAACTCGCCGCCGGTACACAGGCCGCCTACTCCACGGCGGATTTCTCCGATTTCCAGTAAATCATTCCTTCAGCTTGGCTTTAAGGCGTGAAGTACGGTTGTACACCACGCTTTTGTCTTTGCCCAGCAGGACAGATATCATTGTCGGGGTAAAGCCGGCCGAGAGGTAGCAAAACAGCCGGATGTCCTGTTCTGTAAGTTCCGGATGCTTCTCCCTGACTTTTGCTACTATCCCGTCCTGTGAGGCATTCAGCCAGTCTTCCAAAGCCTGCAGAGCCTTCCCGTCATGCCGCAGCCTGTCGATTATCCCCTCTACCTCCCGAACAATTCCGTCCCTAAGCCTGTCCGTACTCTCATAGACATAGTACTGCTCGCAAAGCCTTTCCAGAATAGCGAAGTCCGAACCTTCAGGCAGCGGCGGTCTTTCCGTGCTGTGTTTTCGGAAAGCCCTGAAATCCTGAATGAACGACTTAATGTCATTGTACGAGATTTCTTTGTACATGCCAAAACGTATGTTCCCTATTAACCTGAAATTAAAAAGCCGGCCTCTAAACAGTTTTAAATCCCCCGGAGCATTAAAAATCTTAATCTTCATAATTATGTGTTTTTGCAAAATTACGGAATATCTCCCGGTATTCACTATCAAGGCAATAGAAAAACCTATCTCAACAAGATTTAAAAATACAGACTATCAATCACATACATAAAATCATCCAACAAAAATCTATCTTGTTTGTATTCTGTATCTGATGCGGGCAATCCAGTACTGTTGTCAACTGTAAGTACTGCAGCATCCCAAAATTGTAATACACTGATTTACACGATATTATGATTATAGTGCGTGCTTTTCGGCTGGTTGTGACAGCGCGAAAAGTTCACCGCCTGTCTGCAACTATCTGATTATCACAAGACTGTAAAAACACACCGCTCGCGTACTTACCGTTAAGGATTTTTCCAAATGGTAAGAGAAGTTTCCGACATAAAGTGTACTTTTGCACCGCAAAATAAAATTCACGGATATATGAACTGGATTATTCTTTTCGTTGCAGGACTTTTCGAGTCCGGATTCGCTTTCTGCTTGGGAAAGATGAAAGAGGTTTCGGGCACCGCGTGGTGGCTGTGGGGAGCCGGTTTCCTGCTGTGTCTTATAGCCAGTATGACCCTCCTGGCCAAGGCGGTGCAGACCATTCCCATCGGTACGGCATATCCGATATGGACCGGCATAGGGGCAGTGTGTACGGTGATTCTCGGCATCATATTTTTACATGAGCCTGCGACATTTCTGCGTCTGTTCTTCATCACTACCCTCATCCTCTCCATTATCGGACTCAAGATAGTATCCCACTGAGTATGGAACAAGAAGCATTATTGAATCTCAGTGAGCAGATGCGGGTGATCATCTCCTGCGCTCTGGTGGTCGCGGCGTATCTCGTGGACTTTCTGTGCTGCAAGCTGTTGATCCCGGTGATAAGGAAGATTGCGGCCAGGACTGCGTTCAAGTGGGACAACTATCTGACCGGAGGAAAGGTCCTGCACAACATTTTCCATCTGATACCGCCGGTGACTTTTCTCGTCGCCCTGCCGCTGCTCTATCCAGGCCAGAACTGGACTTCCTTCGTTACCAAGGCACTCTATATCTATCTTATCGTCATCGGGACCCGCCTGATCAACGAGTTCATTTCCTCCCTGTACGCCATCTCCAGCGATTCCGACCTCCTCAGGGACAAGCCCATGAAAGGGGTCTACCAGATGCTGAAGGTCCTCGTAGTCTGCGTGGCTGTAATCCTGACGTTGGGCGTGCTGCTGGAAAGGGACTTCACTACCCTGCTGGCAGGACTCGGCGCGTCGGCTGCGGTGCTGATGCTGATTTTCAAGGATACAATCCTCGGCCTGGTGGCGGGCATCCAGCTCTCGGCCCACGATATGCTGCGTCCGGGAGACTGGATAGTCATGGAGAAATACGGTGTCAACGGTACGGTGGAGGAAGTGACCCTGAACACGGTCAAGGTCCGCAACTGGGACAATACGATAGTAACCGTTCCGCCATACGCTCTGGTCAGCGATTCGTTCCAGAACTGGCGCGGCATGCGCGAGAGCGACGGCCGCCGAGTAGCCCGTTCCCTCAATATCGACGTGAATTCCATCCGGTTCTGCACCCCGGAAGAGCTGGAACTCTTCTCCTCGGAAGCATGGGCCGATGGCAGGGCACTGGACAGCAACTCGGTGAACCTCGGTCTCTTCCGTACCGCCACCGAGCATTATCTCCGTACCCTCGCCCAGGTCAACACCGATCTCCGCATCCTCGTGCGTCAGCTCGAGCCCACATCTGAAGGTCTGCCGATACAGCTCTACTTCTTCACCCGCGAGAAAGACTGGGTCGCCCACGAGCATATCGCAGCCGACATCATCGAGCACATCATCGCCACTCTGCCCCGGTTCGGCCTGCGCCTTTTCCAGAAACCTACAGGTGAGGATATAAAGAATCACCGGAGAAGCTGAACACTAAAACCACCACGGCCGACGACAGATACTGGCCATGTGCCTCTCCGGTGATCCGGAAATATTATGGAATGAGAGTAGATTTATGCGTGTGATGGGCTCATGTAGAGGAAGCGGCGGATCTTCTGGGTCGCGGTCTTCTTGAAGGGTTCGGCAAGCATCTCGATACGGGCGAGGGCACTCTGCTTATTCACCCGTTTGTTGACGTATTCGAGAATGGACTTGGCGGCATCGGCCAATGAACTGTGCAAAGCATCCTCCTCTTCCATATGCACCAGTCCTACCAACTCCCTGCCCCGCTCCACTACCAAGGACTCACCCACCCCTGGATATGAGTTGATTACAAATTCAATTTCTTCGGGGTAAATGTTCTCTCCGGTAGCACCCAGGATGACGTTGTTGAGCCTTCCGCGGATGTAGAACCGACCCTTGGCGTCCATTGCCGCAAGGTCTCCGGTATGGAACCATCCGTCCTGCCGGATTGCCTTTGCCGTGCGGGAGGGGTCCTTGTAATAGCCCAGCATCACATTGCGGCCCCGGGCCACTATCTCCCCCTCTCCCGTCGCAGGATCCACATTGTCCAGACGGACCTCCACCCCGTATGCCGGTACCCCGATGGAGCCTACCCGGGTCCTGCCCACACAGGCATTGCATACCAGCGGGGCCGCCTCCGGCAGGCCGTAGCCGATGGCGTATGGGAAATGTATCCGGTGCAGGAAGGCCTCCACCTCGGGACTGAGCTTCGCCCCGCCGATACCGAAGAACTTCAGGCAGCCGCCCGTCATTTTCCGAAGTTTCGCCCCGAGAAGGATATCCAGCAGCCAGGGGGTGCGGCGCCGCATCAGGCTCAGGCGCCTGTCGGCATCCACCGTCCGGCATACCGATTTGTAGACCTTCTCGATGATGAGCGGGACTGTCAGGATGATGGTCGGGCGGACCTGTCTCATAGCCCCTAAAAGCACCGATGGTACGGGCATTCCTTTCAGATAATACACTTGGGCACCGACGCTTAGAGGATACAGCATCCCGAGGGCCATCTCGTAGGCGTGAGCCATCGGCAGTATCGAAAGTCACCTGTCCCTATAACCTGCTTTCTGAGCGTGCCAGGCCTCCAGGATGCTGTGTATGAGATTTCCATGGCTGAGCATCACCCCTTTCGGGGAGCCGGATGTACCCGAAGTGTAGATAATGACAGCGAGGTCGTTGGGCTGTGGAGCGGCATTCCGTACCGTCACTTTCCTGTTCTGTTCCGTTTCTCCGTCGTTCTGGGCGGAGAGGACACCGAGCGTATCGATGTCTACGATGAGTTTCATCTTCTTGCGCAGGCCCTCCTCTACTTTTCGCAACTGACGTGCTGAAACGAAGAGGGCCTCCGACTCGGAGTGATCCAGGATGTTCGACACCTCCATCTGCGAGCTGGCCGGAAGGATGGGTACGGCCACCCGGCCCAATGCGGCACTGGCGAAGAAGGCCACTGTCCAGTTGGGGCAGTTCTCGGCCAGGATGGCCACCTTGCCGCCGTAGACATGATGACGGGCCAGCAGGACGGACATCTTCAGGACCTTCTCCTGGAACGAGCTGTAGGTGTAGGCCTGAGTGCCGTCGATATACGATGCCATCGGGCGTCCGTGCCATCTGGCTGCGGAGTATTCGAACAGCTTGAAAAGAGTGTCGCTTTGCTCTAAAATTCTATCCATTGCTGTGTTTTTGCTACGTGTTACACTTGTGGATTTTGCAAATTATCTGCCAATCAGGACATATTACATTGTCTTGATGATACTAAAATTGTCCTGTTTGGAACTTTTTGCTAAATTTGCATTTATGGAAGAGATAAAAAGACAACCAAAGAAATCCATCCGTTTCTTTAATGATCGGGAAGTGCGGGCTGTATGGGATGATGAGAATAACTGCTGGTGGTTCTCGGCGACCGATATTGTCCGGGCTATCAATAATGAGCCGGATTATACGAAGGCTGGAAACTATTGGCGATGGCTGAAGCGGAAGCTGAAGCAGGAAGGCATTCAACTCGTGAGTGACACTCACAGGTTCAAATTTGAAGCTCCGGATGGGAAATCACGTGTGGCAGATGTGCTTAATAGTGAGAATGTAGCCCTACTGGCTAAACATTATCCCAATAACAGGGCAAACGAATTCCTCGATTGGTTCACCTACAGCGACAACACATTGGACGGCCAAAGCCGGAAAAAGGCCTATCAGTTATATGAAAGCGGCCTGTTGCGCACTCTTGAACCCGGCAGTTTAAAGTGTCTGCAACAGATTCATGCCTATATCTTTGGAGGGTTATACGATTTTGCTGGACAGGTACGCACAAAGAATATCTCAAAAGGAGGATTTACGTTTGCAAATTGCCTGCATTTCCCCGAAACACTCCAAGTCATTGAGCGTATGCCGGAAACCACTTTCGATGAGATTATGGACAAATATATCGAGATGAATGTAGCCCATCCTTTCATGGAAGGAAATGGCCGTGCTACCCGTATTTGGCTCGACTTGATGCTAAAACGGTCACTCAAAAGGTGTGTGGATTGGAGCCAGATAGATAAGAACGAATATTTGGCAGCCATGCGTGAGAGTGTGACGGACAGCACTCACATCAAAGCCTTAGTAAAGCCTGCATTGACCACTAAGATTGATGACCGCGAGATGTTTATGAAGGGAATAGACTACTCTTATTATTACGAACAGAATGACTGATTCTCATGAAAAAGACACTGCCGCTGATACGTCTCGAGCTGTTCCACGAATTCGGAAAGAGCCTTGCCATAGACCGGGACATCTTCCTGGATGACAATCTGGATGATGACCGGACTCTCGCCTCGTATGCCCAGGACGGGGAGGCACAGCAGGATATCAATCGATTCCCCTACAAGCTCTCATTTACAGCCGCTGTCGTAGTGGTGCGCGGACAGCTGACGTCTTCAGTCAACGGCAGACAGTACCAGGTTTCGACAGGCGATGCCCTGATAGTGCAGAACGGCTCGGTCGTAGAGGCCATGATGTGCTCTTCCGATCTGAAAATCATAGCAATGGCCTTCACTGACGGGCATGACGTAGAATACCTGCAACGCTCCACGTCGGAGGTGTCCTCGCTCATCCAACACCGGGCTTTTCCAGTAACGGTGCATCTGGAAGAGGAGGCTATGCACAACTATATCCGGCTGTACAGGGCCGTAAAGGGGATATACCGGTTCACTGAGCAGCGGTTCAGAGGGGATGTGGTCAGGGGCTTCCTGCAGATATCCACCTCATCCTTCGCTGGACGCATCAAGGAAGAATTTCCCTCAGGGGAAAATGCAAGAGGCAGGGCCAATGAGCTGTATCTCTATTTCATGGACGACCTCCAGAGATTCTGCACTCAGGAGCGGAGCGTCGGGTTCTACGCCGGCCGCCGCTGCGTCTGCGCGAAGTACTTCGCCCGCCAGGTCAAGGCCGCCTCCGGCAAAAGCCCCGGCCGCATCATCCGCGAGCGCGTCCTCATCGAGGCCAAGGCCCTGCTCAACTCCACGGACCTCTCCGTCCGTCAGGTCAGTGACACCCTGCATTTTCCCAACGAATCCTTCTTCTGCCGCTGGTTCAAGGAGGAATCAGGCCTTACTCCCAGTGCCTTCCGTCGCAGCAAGAATCTATAGCCGTAGACCCGCAGCGGGATGGCTTCGGCTTCGAAGAGTCTGTTTTGCTCTTTTTGTGCTAAAGTACTGAAATTAAACGAATTGAGTCCGAATATGAAATAACAGACTGAGGGTGGAAACGGACAGTCTGTTGCCCTCATATTTTACATAGAAAACTAATTTTCCAACACTTACACCCAGTACAAAAATTACAGACTAACCTGATAAAGAGAGTCAAAAAATCTCTACCCCCGCTACAGTGCCTCTATGACTGGTGTTTAGATTCACATGCTCAAGTCCTACTCTTCAGTCTGTTTCTGTCAAAACTGCCTAATTTACTATCATTCAGTAGAATGCCAGATTACCTACATTACAGACTTTCCGCCTGTAAGGACATTCAGTCCCATTTTACGGATTCCGCCGCTTACTGACTATCGGACGAAATTGGTCTTGACGGCGGGCTCTTTCCTGGGCAGGGGCTGCGTCTTCAGGCCTTTCAGCACCCAGGCCATGTTGCGGCCGAGAGTGCGCATGGTCTGCATGCCCTCGGCATCCCGGGCCGCCTCGCCGGGCTGAGAGCCGTATGCGATATTCCAGTACTGGGAGCTGACCACCGGCATATTGTTGATGGAAAAATATTTGTTCAGACGGTCCAATGCCGCGCTGGCTCCTCCCCTGCGGCAGACTGCCACCGCTGCGGCCGGCTTGTACTCCAGCAGCTGCGAGGCGGAATAGAAGAGCCGGTCCAGCAGGGCACAGAGCGAGCCGTTGGGCCCGGCGTAATATACCGGAGAGCCGATGACGATACCGTCCGCCGTCCGGAGTTTTTCCCATATACTGCTGTAGAGTCCGTCATTGAACACGCAGCGTCCCAGCTCCGCGCACTTGCGGCAGGCGATGCAGCCCTGGACGGCATTCGCCCCTATCGGCACGATCTCAGTTTCCACACCCTCCGCCTCAAGGGCCCCGGCCACTTCCTTCAGGGCCGTGAATGTATTCCCGTTGCTTCTCGGGCTTCCGTTGATTAAAAGTACTTTCATTGTATCCTGAATTTTAATACAACGCAAATTTATAAAATCAGACAGTTTGCAGCAATCCAAATTATTGTAATTTTGCCGCCCTTTAAAAATCATTATCACAATGAGAGAAATCAATCCCGAAGAAACGACAAGGGCCGAGGCGTTCCGGCTGTGGATGGACGCGCCTATGCCGATGGTCACGCTGATAAAGACAGTGGATGTTACGAGGCTTGTCCGGTTCAGCCGGAGGAAAGGGCTGAAACTGAATATGCTGATGTGCTGGTGTGTCGGACGGGCGGCCAGCGGCATCAAGGAGTTCTACATGCTGCCGGTCGGACGGAAGCTGATGCAGTATGATTCCATCGCCGTGAACACTATTGTTGCGGACAGCCGGGGTGAGGTGAGTTCCTGCGACATCCCCTGGTCGGAGGACATGGCGGCGTTCAACCGGGACTATCTGCGGCTGACGGCGGAGGTAGCGGAGAAATGCAGGAACCACGACATCACCGACAGCATGGTCATAGGCACCTCCGCCCTCGCCCGGTACGATATAGACGGGGCCGTCGGCATGTACAGCGGTATCTTCAACAACCCTTTCCTGATATGGGGCCGGTACAGGCGGCATTTCTTCCGCAAGACCCTGACCGTCTCATTCCAGTTCCACCACACCCAGATGGACGGAGCGCACGCCGCAATGTTCCTCGACCGTCTCCAGAAAGCCGTACTGCTATGATCAAGTCCATTCTTATCGTCGGATTAGGCAGCTGTGCAGGCGGCATACTGCGGTATCTCGTATCGCTGGCTCTTCCGCCCCGCGGGAGCGGCTTCCCGACGGCCACCTTCATAGTCAATATCGCCGGCTGCCTGCTGATCGGTCTGCTCTACGGCCTGTTCTCCAAGTACTCCGAGGCTCCTTCCACCCTGTGCCTGCTGCTCACGACAGGTCTGTGCGGTGGCTTCACGACATTTTCTACCTTCTCCAATGAGGCTGTGACAATGCTCCAGGGCGGGAATATCCAGATGTTCCTGCTGTACGTTATCGGAAGCGTAATCTGTGGAATACTGGCTACTTTAGGCGGGTATGTGCTGATACGGCTGCTGTAACTGCTCCAGACGGTTAAGACGCTGGTTTACAGAGTAGCCTTTCAGAAGGTACTTGACCCGGTAGTGCTTACCGTCAGCGGCAGTTGTCAAGGAATCCTTGACAACTGCACTCATGAGCAGTTCTTTTCTTTAAAAATAATAGGATAAAACGCAGAATAAAGCAAATTTGAGTATTCTCGCTGACAGTCAGAGAGTTTGACTTTGGATGGAACAAATTGGCATAAGGTCGGGAAAACGGATTTAGGCAGATTGCAGAAATAGATGCACTTCCAAATCATTACCCGACACCTGATGCACATTTAACACTAACGGTCTCTATTTCTGCGTTCTGCGTAGGTTTACATTCTGCCTTTACAACTCC
>CALVDF010000015.1 GCA_944326245.1 uncultured Bacteroidales bacterium | reverse complement strand
GCTGCCACAACGCCCACAAATACCAGAATAGTGGGCGGTGTGGACCGAGCGATGCTGGCCGGGTACTGCGGGAGGCACTTCTGGACGGGACCGCCGTTCCCGGGCGCTGCCACAACGCCCACAAAAGGCGGAATAGTGGGCGGTGTGGACGGGGCGACGCAGGCCGGGTGCTGCGAGAGGCTCTCGTGGATGGAGTGAGGTATACGGTCTGTACGGTCTGCTCGCGGACGGACTGTCTGTGCCGGGTGGTCAACCAGGGGCAAGCCCTCCCGTTACGGATGCGGAAAGAATGCAGCCAGACAAGCAGGTCGTTGCTTTTGTCCTTAACGCGGTAAATGAAGGATGTGAATGGAACGGCTTCTGGGAACCGTCTTTTGATCCTCTGTTGATCATCTTTTAGTGCGTAAAAAATCCTGATTTATTAGGAAATTTGAAATAATTCTTATATTTGAAATCTGAAAGGCCGTTATGGCTTTCAAATTAACATTCGTACTTAACAAAATGTAAAAATTATTTATGAAAAATGCACCTAAAGCTGTTATCGCAATGTTGCTCACTTTTTGTGCGGTAGCGACTTCATGCAGTCTGGACGAAAGGAAAATCGAACAGAACAGTATTGTTGAAATCAACGGCAGGGATTATCCTGCTTCATCTTTCGAGCAGGGACGTGTGCGCCTTCTGCTCTCCGAGGATCTTGTTTCAAAACTTGAACTCAGTACCGACAAAGAGGGCGTGCTGCAGAGCAGCGGGGTCAAGTCTGTGGATGATGTAATGGCATCCATAGGCATAACAAGGATGGAGAGGACGTTCCCCTATGCCGGTAAATTCGAGCCCCGTACCAGAAAGGAAGGACTTCATCTCTGGTATGATGTCTATTTTGACGAGGATGTAGTGCTTACCAGGGCCGGTGAGGAACTGTCAGGGATCCAGGGAGTACGCAGTGTAGAGTACAGACCTAAAGTGGTCCGTATCACTGGTCAGCTTGTGCCTGGGTCTGTAACTGACTCTCCGGTACGTTCCTCCGGGCAGGCGGCTACGGATCTGTTCGATGACCCGTGGCTGGACCGTCAGTGGCATTATTACAATGACGGCAGCATTGCCGGAACTATCGCGGGTTCGGACATCAACGTACTGCCTGCATGGGAGAGGGGAATTGTAGGCAGGAGTGATGTGATAGTGTCGGTCGTCGACGGTGGCATAGACTATGACCACGAGGACCTGGCGGACAACATGTGGGTAAACGATGATCCCGATCTGACAGATGGCGAGCGTCACGGATTCAATTTTATAAGGAACAACTACAAGATTACGGATGACGAGCACGGAACCCATGTGGCCGGAACAGTAGCGGCTGTCAACAACAACGGCATAGGTGTCTGTGGTGTGGCCGGCGGTGACAAGGCTCACGGTATACCGGGCGTAAAGCTTATGTCATGCCAGATATTCGAAGGCATGTCGAGCGGAGACGGTGTCAGGGCCATAAAATGGGGTGCAGACCATGGTGCGGTAATCAGTCAGAACAGTTGGGGCTATAATCTTATGTGGTCCGGAATGGATGATACTCCTGAGTCGGACAAGGCGGCTATAGATTACTTCATCAAGTATGCCGGGTTTGACGAGAACGGGGTACAGACGGGACCCATGGCAGGTGGTGTAGTGATATTTGCGGCCGGAAATGACGAAATGGATATTGGTTTCCCGGCTGAGTACGAGGCATGTATCGCAGTGGCCGCGATAGCAGGTGACTATGAGGCCGCATATTATACCAACTATGGAGATTGGGTCGACGTAGCTGCTCCAGGAGGGGACGAATATAAGGATCATCTGGTTTACAGTACTCTCCCCAACAATACCTACGGAGGTTTCCAGGGAACGTCAATGGCGTGCCCCCATGTGTCCGGAATAGCGGCCCTCATGGTGTCGCAGTTCGGCGGTCCAGGGTTTACAAATACCCAGCTCCGCGAGATGCTGGAACTTGCCGTCAGGGATATATCCGCATACAACGATCCCGACAAGTACATAGGCAAGGGACTCGTCGATGTGGAAATGGCGATGGCCATGGACAGTGACATCACTCCTGATGCTGTTACAGAATTTTCGGCAGAGGCACGTTCCAACTTCATTGATTTTTCTCTGACGGTTCCGGCGGATGCGGACGGTGAAGGCGGTATTCCCGCAATAGCCACCCTGCATTATTCCAAATCTGACTTTGATCCTGAAGACAGTCTGGCTGTGAATGAGTTGCCTTTCTATGAAATTCCGCTGAAGGGACTTAAAGTAGGAGATGTGGCCACAGGTTCTGCAGGAGGTCTGGAGTTCAATACGGAATACTATGTGAGTGCATCCGTAAGGGACTATGCCCGTAACCGGTCCAAGCTGTATCCCAAAACAATAAAAGTACGGACCGGTGGAAATACGGCTCCGGAGCTGGTGCCCGGAGACGATGTTGACATCGTGGTTCCCTATACTGACAAGGTGGATCTTGACTTCGAGGTTGTCGATCCGGACGGTCACACCATCACGGCCCAGATCAACAGATACGAAGGAGTATCGGCCAGTATGCTTGGAAACAACGTGGTCAGGGTGACTTTCGACGGTCCTTCGATGAAAGACGAGGCGGGAACAGTGAATTTGAAGGTCTCTGACGGTTTCGGTGGAGAGGATGCCGTGAAGATAGATTTCACGCTTATGACCAATTTCCCGCCTGAGGCAGTCGCCCCGTCGGTGGATCTGATACTGGAGTATCCGAAGGACAAGACCAAGCTGGTCGATCTCAACACCAGTTTCATGGACAAGGATGGAGATAAGCTGGTGTATACCCTTGTCAATCCGGAAAGTGACGTGCTTACAGCGTCCATACAGCACAATACCATGGTTATCGACTGCAACAGGCCTGGTGCGACGTCCATCAAAGTGATAGCCTATGATGCCGAACTGGATTCCGCATCCGTAGTGTACAATGTAGTGGTGCGCGATGGAGGCAAGCTTGCCGATTTCTATCCCAATCCCATGTCGGATGTCCTGAATATCAGGACTGGAGAGGAGGTGTCAGGAGCAGTTTTGACGATCAGGGATGCATACGGCAATACGAAGGTATCCATCGACGGACTTTCCAGCTCTCCTGATGCACCTGCTGCCGTAGACGTGTCCTTCCTTCCCGCCGGGATCTATCAGGCCAGGATGACCTGGACATCGGGCAACGGAACCCCCAGAACGATGGACGTGACATTGTCCAAGATATAAAACTTAATGTGTGGCATACTATTTGCTTCAGGAACAAGCGATAGTTTTTTCATAGATTAAGTTTAGGTTAATAAGGAAAAAGGCCGTGCAATCTTCTGATCGCGCGGCCTTTCTCTTTTGTTGTGCCCTGGACTGGTCCTATCCGCAGTGATAGTATTTCCTTACCAGTTCCATCATCAGCCCTTTGTCGCGGGCGGTCTCTTCGCGGATATTGGCGTCGTTGTATGAGCGGAGCATGGCGATGCGGCCGTCTATCATGCTTTTCGAGAATACACCCTTTGCCTCGTAAAGTCCGCGGTTCTTTTCAAGGTCATCCGCCGATTCCGAGCATGATGTCGGCAGCTGGGCAAGAGAGTTGAGTATGGCTGCGTTCTGTGCATCGTGGATGTTGACATCGACATATGTCCTTTTGGCTATTTCGAGTGCGTCAGGAAGTTCGAAGCCTATGCGTGCGGCTGTTACCAGACCTGCGAGCATCAGGTGGATGTCTGCCGATCCGTCTGCTGAACGCAGTTCTACTGTCTGCTTGTCGGGCATGGCGATGTCAGGGTCCTCCGGAAGTCCGTTGGCGATGGCGGACATGTCGCTTCTGCCTGTCCATCCCAGCGGTACACGTACCAGTACTGAACGGTTGCGGTCACCCCAGCATATGCTGGTGGGTGCTTCCTGGTGCGGTACCAGACGGAAGTATGAAGTGGGATTGGAGTTGCCGAAGGCGGTAAGGGAGGACGCGCAGGTCATGTATCCGGCTATAGCCTTCCTTGCCTCGTCGGACAGATGTCCGTCCTTGAGCATTACGGAGTGTTGCCCGTTCATGATGCGGGTATGGAAGTGCAGTCCGCTGCCGGCCTTGCCCTCTGTGATCTTGGGCGCAAAGGTTATGTCAAACCCGTACTGCCATGCCAGGGTGCGGAGTATCCATTTGGCCATGACCAGCTGGTCTGCCGCAGATTCCACGGGAGAAACGAGGAATTCGATCTCGTTCTGCTCGTAGACTTTCCCGTCCAGGGTGAAGTTGCCTACTTCGGAGTGGGCATATTTGATGTTGCCGCCAACCTGCGATATGAGTTTCATGGCTTCTGTACGGAACGTCTCGGTCTTTGAGAAAGGAGTGGATTCGTGATACCCGCGCTGATCCTCGGAGGGGAAGCATCTGTCGTCATCGTAGATTACATAGAACTCCAGTTCGCCCATGGCTTCGAAAGTGTAGCCGGTAATCTTCCTGAATTCTTCGTGAGCCTTGCGCAGTGTGTATTCCGGGGAGCTCTCAAGCGGAAGCCCGTCCTTGGTAAAATAGGAGCACAGCATGCCTAGTGTAGGAATCTCTGCGAACGGATCTATGTAGGCTGTTGCAAAACGGGGTATTACGTATAGGTCGCTTGAACCGGCCTGGATGTATGAGAATAGGCTTGAACCGTCCACTCTCTCTCCGAATGAAAGGATCAGGTCAAGGTACTGAAGGCTGCTGACGGGGAAACTGAGGGTCTTCAGCCTGCCGTCGCCGGCAATATACCTGAAATTGACTACACGGATCTCGTGCGATACGATGTAATTGATTATATCCTCTTTCGTAAACTTGTCGGGCATTTTGCCTATTGCGTTCACTAGTGGATTGATGTTGTATTTCAGTAATGTGTCCATTTTGATTTGATTTCAAAGTGAAAGCAAAATAGCATATTTTTTTTTATAATTACAACTAAAATCCGCTAAAACTGTTCAACGGAAAAAAACGTGTGCCGCAAACAGGGGGTAAAGGTCGCTTTTGCCTTGTTAAAATTATTATATTTGCAAGAATTTTATAAATGACACAGATATGAATATCAGTCTAAAAACGGCGGTCGCACTGACCGTGGCTGTTGCGGCTTCAGTATGCATCTGCGCACAGGATGCATCTGCAGGACAGTCCGGGGAATCGCACGAATATGTAGAATCCGTAGGCAGAGCTGAAAGGATCAATCCGGCGGCAGTGGAGATCGTCCTTGCCGGAGGGGAGAGAATGACGGTGGATTTCTATGCACCTGATATCTTCCGCCTTTTCAGGGATGACAACGGCGGCATTGTCCGTAATCCCGAGGCAAATCCTTCGGCAGATATTCTGGTAGGGAATCCGCGTGTCCCGGTAACATGTTCGGTGGAAGAGTCCGATTCGGCATGGGTCCTGACGACCGGCGTTCTGGAGGTAGCTTTTGCAAAGGCTGACGGCACTATGTCAGTTACGGATCTGCGCAGCGGAAGCAAGGTGCTGCAGCAGCTGTCACCGGTGACGTTCGGGACCCGCGGCGGCAAGAACCGTACAACGGTCATGCTGAAGGAGGGTCCGGACGAGTATTTTTACGGGGGAGGCGTGCAGAACGGAAGATTTTCCCACAGGGGCGAGCGTATAAATATAGTGAATGAAAACAGCTGGACGGACGGAGGGGTGGCATCTCCTGCGCCTTACTATTGGTCTACCGCAGGATACGGGATCATGTGGCATACCTTCGCCCCCGGGGAGTATGACTTCGGGGCAGAAACCGAGGGTGTCGTGCGGCTTACGCATGATACGGATTATCTGGACATATTCGTGATGGCGGCACCGGATCCTGTCTCTCTTCTCGGTGCATATTACCGTTTGACCGGCAATCCTGTCCTTCTGCCCAAGTTCGCTTTCTACGAGGGGCATCTCAATGCGTACAACCGCGACTGGTGGGTGGAGGATGACGGACCGCGCTCTGTGCCATTCGAGGACGGCAGGAGGTACCGTGAAAGCCAGAAGGACAATGGGGGGACAAGGGAGTCTCTGAACGGGGAAAAGGACAATTACCAGTTCTCGGCCAGAGCTGTGGTGGACCGCTACGAAGCTCACGATATGCCGCTGGGCTGGATCCTGCCCAACGACGGCTATGGCGCTGGTTACGGGCAGACCAGTACCCTGGACAGCAATATACTCAATCTTCAGTCATTCGGGGACTATGCCCGTTCCAAGGGAGTGGAGATAGGGCTTTGGACCCAGTCGGACCTTCATCCGAAGGAGGGAGTGGAGGCTTTGCTTCAGAGGGATATTGTCAAGGAGGTCAGGGATGCCGGAGTGCGTGTACTCAAGACCGATGTGGCGTGGGTCGGCTGGGGCTATTCCTTCGGCCTTAACGGGATAGCGGATGTTGCCGGCATCATGCCTTACTATGGTGACAATGCCCGTCCTTTCATCATCACCATGGACGGATGGGCCGGTACGCAGAGATATGCGGGAGTGTGGTCCGGAGACCAGACCGGCGGTGACTGGGAATACATAAGGTTCCATATACCTACGTATATCGGTTCCGGACTTTCGGGACAACCGAATATATGTTCCGATATGGACGGAATATTCGGAGGACAGAATCCTGTAGTGAATATCCGTGATTTCCAGTGGAAGACGTTTTCAATCATGCAGCTCAACATGGACGGATGGGGCTCCAACGAAAAGTATCCCCATGCCTTAGGCGAGCCTGCGGCATCCGTCAACAGGATGTACCTCAAGCTCAAGTCAGGGCTGCTGCCCTATGCCTATACATGGTCCCGTGCGGCTGTGGACGGCAAACCTCTCATGAGGGCCATGTTCCTGGATTATCCGGGAGATTACACATATTCTTCAGCGACAGCTTACCAGTATATGTTCGGCCCTGATTTTCTGGTGGCTCCCGTATACAGGAATACCGCTTCCGATACGCTGGGCAATGATATCCGTGACGGCATATACCTTCCGGAGGGCCGTTGGGTGGATTATTTTACCGGAAATCTCCATGATGGAGGGGTGATTCTTGAGAATTTCCCTGCACCGCTGTGGAAACTGCCTGTATTCGTACGTCAGGGAGCAGTCATTCCGATGGTGCGTCCGAACAACAATCCCTCGCAGATAGATCCTTCCGAACGCATATTCGAGTGCTGGCCGGCCGAGGGAACTTATTCTACGCAGGTCTACGATGATGACGGAAGGACTATGGGCTATCTCTACGGGGAGTGTGTGACAGTTCCGGTGGATGCGGAACTGGAGGACGGCAGGTATACCCTGACAATACATCCGGCGAAAGGGGATTTCCCCGGATTCGTAAAGGAGCAGTCGACGGAGGTCAGGATCAACATTACCGCCATGCCCAGGAAGGTTACGGCCAGAATCGGGGGGAGGAAGGTGCCGGTGGAGTGGAGTTACGACGAGGCGCCGCAGCTCAACTGCTTTGCCACTCCGGGCAGTGAATTTTCGAAGATGGATATAAGGAAAAATCCTGTACTGACCGTTTCCATCCCTTCGTGCGACATTACTGTGAACGAAACGGTTCTGGTCATAGACGGGTATGAGTATGCCCCTGCGGATGACAGCCGCATATACGGCGGAAGCCTGACTGCTCCGGTTCTGCTCGCGGACAGTTGCGTGACCGGGCCATATTCAGTGACTCTGGCATGGAATCTTCAGGACAATGCCGATTATTTCGAAATAGAGCATGCCGGCATGCTGCATACCGGCATAAGGAACGGGTATCTTACGTTTGACGGTCTTGAACCTGAGACGGATTACAGCTTCAGGCTGAGGGCTGTGAACCGCGAGGGCGTTTCTGACAGGACGGAATACACATGTACGACAGAGGGGGATCCTTTGCAGTGGGCAATCCGCGGTATTGTCGGTTCATGCTCCTTCCCTTCTCAGGAGGGCTTCGAAGTCTGGAGACTCTTCGACTGGGCTGAAAGCGGGGATTCTTGGCATACCAGGTATCAGGCCAAGGCTCTTCCTTTTGAGCTTACCCTCGATCTGCAGGGAGTAAGCAATATCGACAGGTTCGAGTATCTCCCCCGCCAGGATGCAGGCAACGGCGTCCTGCTTTCAGGAAAGGTATTCTACAGCGTGAACGGCAAGGACTGGATTCCGGCCGGTACGTTCAATTGGGAAAGGGATGCACGGACCAAAGTGTTTGCATTCGAAGGCGGACCCAGGGCCCGTTATATACGCATAGCAGTAGACGATGCTGTAAACAATTACGGGTCAGGACGTGAAATATACGTGTTCAAGGTGCCTGGGACAGCTACGGTCATTCCAGGTGACATCAACAAGGACGGAAAGGTGGATGCCAATGACCTTACATCCTATATGAACTATACAGGACTTCGCAGGGTAGACAGTGATTTTGACTATGTTTCGGCCGGAGACCTGGACGGCAACGGCCTTATTGATGCCTATGACATATCAGCTGTGGCTGTAAGACTTGACGGAGGTATAGATGAGGGATACTGGATGAGGGAGTTTCACCGCAGTGCCGGGGATACTCTTGCCGGCAGTATACGCATGGAAACAGCCGAACGTCCTTTGAGTGCCGGTGATACCCTGATTCTCTCGTTCAACGGAGATTCTCTGAAGACGGTCAATGCGCTCAGCCTGGCCGTACCGTATGATCCTTCTGCGATGGAATATGCGGGAGTGGAGGTTTCTGGGCTTCAGCAGATGGAGAACATGACCCGCGACCGTCTCCATTCCGACGGATCGAGGGCAGTATATCCTACATTCGTGAATTCGGGGGAAAAGCCTCTGGTCTCCGGTGACGGCCTGCTTTTCAGGGTGAAGTTCGTGCTGTTGCGCGACGGTGCCGCTGTCCCTACAGTGGAGGATGCGGTCATAGTCAGTCCTGCGCTGGAGTACAAGTATGTCAATGTGGAAAAATGATTTAACTTTTTATAAGATGGTACTATTTCGAAGATTGCCGCTTCTTGTGGCAGCACTGCTCCTGGCAGCGCCCCTGTGGGGAAACGCTGACGGAGTACAGATTCCTGTAATAAATCCGACACCGCACGAGGTGCGCATGGATGCAGACGGGGGAACACTGGACCTTTCGGGCGGGGTATTCCTTGTGGACCGCAGCGAAGCTTTTGCGACAGACGTGGATTTTCTGGCATCTGCGGACAGAAAGGGCGTCAGGCTGACCGTGGATTTCAATCCGGGCAAGGCTGTCAAGGCCGGGGTCAAGTCTGTCTCTGGGGCATATCGGCTGACAGTATCACCGGACGGAGTCAATATCCTGGGTTATGACGAACGCGGAGCGTTTTACGGAATACAGACCTTGAGGCAGATGGTCGTGCAGTACGGGGAGAGTTCAGTACCGTGTGTAAGGATCAATGACTGGCCCGATCTGCCAGTCCGTGGCGTTGTGGAGGGCTTCTACGGTACTCCATGGTCACACCAGGCCCGTCTGTCCCTTATAGATTTTTACGGGCGGTTCAAGATGAATACGTATGTGTACGGTCCCAAGGATGACCCGTATCACAGTTCTCCTGACTGGCGCAAGCCTTATCCGGAGGACGAGGCCCGGAACATTGCGGAACTGGTAAGGGCATGCAGGCGCAACCGGGTTGACTTCGTGTGGGCTATCCATCCGGGGCAGGACATACAGTGGAACGAGGAGGACTACGCCAATCTGACGGCCAAGTTCGAAATGATGTACGACCTGGGTGTGAGGGCTTTCGCGATTTTCTTCGATGACATATCAGGTGAGGGTACCAATCCCATGAAGCAGGTGGAGCTGCTCAACCGCCTTACTGCCGAATTCGTTGCCGTCAAGGGAGACGTGGCTCCCCTCATAATATGCCCTACGGACTACAACCGTTCGTGGGCCAATCCCACCGAAAAGGGCAGTCTGGCCGTCTATGGCAGAGAGCTCGATCCTTCGGTTAGAGTCTTCTGGACCGGAGATGCAGTATGCAGTGACATGACTAAGTCCACACTGGAGTGGGTCAGTGACAGGATCAGGCGTCCGGCCCTGTACTGGTGGAACTTCCCCGTGACGGACTATTGCCGGAATATCGTGATGCAGGGACCTGTGTACGGACTTGACCGTACACTGACATCGGAGGATGTATGCGGTCTGCTCAGCAATCCGATGGAGCATGCCGAGGCTTCCAAACTGGCTCTCTACGGTGTGGCTGACTACACATGGAATGTCGGGGACTACGAATTCATTTCCAATTGGGAGAGAGGTCTGAAGTATCTGGCCGGGGATGAGGCTTACAGCGCATACCGTACTTTCGCTATCCATTCGTGCGATACCGAGTCTGGCTACAGGAGGGACGAGTCATGGGAGACAGAGACCTTCCGTGTTGAGGATGAATGGTCGGAAGATGATTATGATGCACTCGTGGAGGAGTTCGGAAGGATAGAGGAAGTACCCGGACAGATGCTGGAAAAATGCGGCAACGATGCTCTTATGCGGGAGCTGTATCCATGGCTCGAGGAGTTCGGCAAGCTTGGAACCAGGGGTAGAAAGGCCCTGGAACTTATTTACATATACCGCGGAGGCGACAATGCGGCATTCTGGAGTGCATACGTGGACAATCTCATGAGCCAGGAGGAGAGGGACGCCTATGAGGCACACAAATCTGGTACCCTCAAGCTCCAGCCTTTCTACGAGAATGCCATGGATGACATGCTTGACGGTTTCTACCGCCGTGTGGCAGGACGGGCCCCGTTCTCGTTTACGGCCAAAGGCTCCTATCCCAACTCCGGTACTGTCAGCGGCAAGCTGATGTTTGACGATGATTCCACTACATTCTACACTTCGGCATACGGCCAGAGGACCGGGGACTGGATCGGAGTGGATCTGGGAATAGTACGTGGGCTCAGGGAGATACATATACTGCAGGGACGCAATTCCGTAGAAGACGTGGATTATTTCGACATGGCTACCCTGGAGGCTTCCAAGGACGGCAACCTGTGGTACCCTGTGATTGATACCATCGACCACCAGTATGTGATCGACTGGGAGGGTAGGGGTATAGATGCCCGTTTTGTGCGTCTGCGCAAGCTGGAATCCTCCAAGACCAACTGGTGTGCAGTCCGTACATTCAGTGTAAATCCACGCAGGACGGAGTCCCTTGGCTTCAAGGTGGAGGCACCGGATATGGTCAAGGCCGTGTATGCGTTTGACCGCAATCCCAAGTCATTTTATGCCCTGGACGGTGTCCTGTCGGTGGAAATACCTGGCGGAGACGGCGATAGCGGCAAGCGCATCGTGCTTATGGAACCCTACGGGACTGTTCTCGTGAGACAGTATTCGTCAGACGGTGCAGTAGTTGCAGAGACCGTTACGGATGCCCCGTATTGTGAGTTGAGTCTGGACGGCCGGACTGTCCGCATGAGTGTGGAAGGCAAGGCCGATATCTATGAAATCCTTTAGCATCATTATATGAAGAGAGCAATAACCCTTTTGACGGCCATCGTCCTGGGATACGTACTGATGGCCCGTACCTATGACAATCTTGTTCCCAAACCTTTGGAAGTGGTTCCAGGGGAAGGTACATTCGTAATGGAGAAGGGGATGCACCTGTGCGCCCCGGAAGAGCTGAAGTCCGAGAGTTCATATCTCGTGCAGCATCTGGAGAAGGTATTTGCGTTTGACGTGCCTGTGAGCGACGTGCCTGTGTACAACAGCATTACAATGCGTATGGCAGACGGCATGGAAAGGGAGGCCTACAGGCTGGAAATAAATGAAAATCAGGTAGTCATAGAGGCATCGGACCCTGCTGGCATCTTCTACGGCGTGCAGACACTGCTTCAGATGATGCCGCCGGCCGTATACGGGCAGACATGTATGGAGCTGACCCGCTATGAACTGGATGCGGCTGTGATTACTGATGCTCCCCGGTACGGGTACAGGGGTACGATGCTGGATGTCTCCCGCACGTTCTACGACACGGAGCATGTCCTCAGGCTTCTGGACTGGATGGCTTATCACAAGCTTAACCGGTTCCACTGGCATCTGGCCGATGACAACGGCTGGAGGATAGAAATACGCAAGTATCCGCAGCTTACGGAGAAAGGTGCATGGAGAGGGGACGGGGAGGTGACTCCGGCCGCCTACGGTCAGGGACATGACAGGTATGGCGGTTACTACACCCAGAAAGACATACGCCGGATAGTGAAGTATGCGGCAGAGCGCCATATTGAGATCATTCCTGAGATAGACCTCCCGGGACATAGCCGCTCCCTGATCGGAGTGTTCCCAGAGATGGCATGCGATACGGATGTGGAGTATACAAGTGTCAACGGGGAGACGGACAATGTCCTCTGTGTGGCAAACGAGGAAAACTACAGGATTCTGGGCAATATCTTCAAGGAGATAGCTTCGCTTTTCCCTTCGGAGTACATCCATATCGGAGGAGATGAAGTGGACCATACTGCATGGAACAATTGCCCGCATTGTCAGGCTCTTGTCAAGGAAAATAACCTGGAGGGTCCAGGCGGACTGCACAGCTGGTTCGTGTACAGGCTTGACGGAATCATCAGCAGGCTGGGCAAGAAGATGGCCGGCTGGGACGAGATAATAATCCCTGACGTGAAGTTCGATCCTGCGACCATGGTCTATGCCTGGAGGAGCGTGGAAAGCGGACGGATGTCCGTAGAAAAAGGGTACAGGACAGTGGTCCAGATAGGGGAGTACTGCTATCTGGACATGAAGCAGTCTGAGGCCGAGAGAGGCCACAGATGGGCCGGAGTGGTCCCCCTGTCCAAGATTTATTCGCTGGAACCGGACGGAATACTTGCGGAAAGTGCGGCTGACAGCGGACTGATAGCCGGTGTCCAGGCCGGTCTGTGGGGCGAGTTGCTGGCATGGCCGCCCAGATTTATGGAATATCAGCTATTCCCGCGTCTTTGCGCCTTGTCTGAGGTCGGCTGGAGCAGCCGGGATGCCAGGGATTACGGGGACTTCGAGCAGCGTCTGTATGAAAAGCATTTTTCAAGGCTTTACAATATGGGCATCAACTTCCGTTTGGCTCCTCCGGATGTGACGTTTGACGGGCAGGCACTTCAGGTCAGGCCTCCGCATCCTTCGGCAGTGATCAGGTATACCATGGACGGCAGTGCCCCGGTTGCCTCCTCACCCGTGTGCCGCGGGGATATAGTGACCGACCGTCCTGAGAAATTCCGTTTTGCCGCATTCTTCGGAGACGGACTTTCCAGCATTGCCGTAGGAGCATCCAATATCGAGCTTTACCACTATATTGATCCTGAAATGACGGTGGAAAGCAATTTCCCCCTGTCCGCAAAGAACCTGGAGTCCCTGGCCGGCCGCGACGGAGTAGGATATTCAGGCCGTGTGCTGCAGGAAGGGGACGTGCTGACCTACGCCATGGCTTCGCCGGTGGAATGCAGCCGCATTACAGTTTCCAGCGGAGATCCTTACTCGGGCTTGTTCTATATTACCGATGCCTATGTGGAATATACCACTTCCGACGGGCGTACCGTCAATGCCGGGGAACTGTACCACGGCTCCCTGAGTTTCGTGCCTTCCGGGGCCGTGACTCAGGTAAGGGTGGTCATGACGGATTCAAATGACGGATATACAGCAGTCCTTCGGGGACTTGAAATAGAAGAGTGATATGAAAGGCAACAAATTGAGACTTATAGTACTTAGCTTCCTCGAATTTGCAGTGTGGGGAGCTTACCTGACCAGTCAGGGACGATATCTGGCCGGAACCGGATTCGGAGAGAAGATAGGAATGTTCTATGCAATCCAGGGTATCGTGTCGATATTCATGCCGGCAATCATGGGTATCATAGCCGACAAGTGGATTCCGGCGCAGAGGCTGCTCGGTCTGTGCCATCTGGTGGCGGGTGCAGCCATGATAGGGGCAGGTGTCTACGGCGTAACGGCCGGTGATGCCGTGCAGTACGGTACACTTTTCAGTCTGTACGCTGTCAGCATAGCTTTCTTCATGCCTACGATAGCGATTTCCAATTCGGTGGCATATACGATTCTGGAGAGGGCCGGCAAGGATCCTGTCAAGGACTTTCCGCCTATCAGGGTGTGGGGTACGGTAGGATTCATCTGTTCGATGTGGTTCGTGGATCTGGTGCATTTCCGCGGTGCAGCGATGCAGGAGACTTCGATGCAGTATGTCGTATCCGGTGTGCTGGGAATCCTGCTTGCACTGTATACACTGACCTTGCCCGAGTGCCCTGTGAACAAGTCGGCAGAGAAGAAATCCCTTGTGGACGCTATGGGGTTGAGGGCATTTACACTGTTCAGGGAGAGGAAGATGGCAGTGTTTTTCATCTTCTCCATGCTGCTTGGGGTGGCCCTGCAGATTACCAACGGTTTTGCCAATCCGTTCCTGGCGGATTTCGGGAATCTGGCCGAATATGAAGGGACTTTCGGTGTGGAGCATTCCAATATGCTCATCTCCCTGTCCCAGGTGTCGGAGACGCTGTGCATACTCCTGATACCGTTCTTCCTGAAGCGGTACGGTATCAAGAATGTGATGCTCATTGCGATGCTGGCCTGGGTTCTGCGCTTCGGCTTCTTCGCCGCAGGCAATCCCGGCAGCGGTGTATGGCTCATAGTGCTGTCCATGATAGTGTATGGAGTGGCATTCGATTTCTTCAACATATCAGGTTCGCTTTTTGTCAACGAGACTACGGACAAGTCCATACGTTCCAGCGCCCAGGGGCTCTTCATGCTTATGACCAACGGTATCGGGGCAGCGGCAGGGACGATAGGGGCGCAGGCTGTAGTCAACAAGCTTGTCAATTCGCACCGCGTGCCCGGGGCTGACGGTGTCATAGACTGGAATGCCGTGATGACGGGCTGGAGTCATGCCTGGTGGCTGTTTGCGGCCTATGCCCTGATAGTTGCCGTTCTGTTTGCGATTATGTTCCGTTACAGATATGTCCGTCAGGAGAACAGGTAGAAGAAAACAAATATACATGCAACCATATAGACGCATTTTATGAGATCATATCACAGGCTATATCATTTGCTGGTTGTACCCGCTCTTCTGCTTGCTCTGGGGACAGTAGCCGGATGCCATAAGCCGACTGCCGGATACGGAAGCATGGAGGGACGGGTCACTGATGCGGACGGTGCGGGAATCTACGGAGTGTCTGTAATATACGGAGATTCATCCGTAGTGACCGACCAGTCGGGCTACTATAGATACGACAATGTCCCGGACGGTACACAAGGTTTCCGTTTCGAGCTTCGCGGCTACTATCCGGTGATGGAACTGGTCAACATTCCTGCAGGTGGTACGGCGGGCTGTGATGTACGGCTGGATATCATCAGGACCGGATGGGCAGCAGGTGCGGAAGACAGCGGATACGGGACCATACTGGGATCTACGGATGCCGGCAGGTCATGGGTGCGGCAGGGGTCTCCCGCCACAGTGCCTTCAGCCAGACTCACGGATGTGTGTGCAGTCAGTGACCGGATCTGCTGGATTGCGGGAGATGCCGATACCGTAAGGGGAAGTACAGTGATTCTGCGGACCGATGACGGGGGTACGACCTGGAGCAATCAGGGAACATCCATAACCTCCATACCGCCTGTGTCTGTAGCAGGCATTATCTCGATGGACGGGGATACTGCGTGGGCGGCAGCGTCCGACACGGGGCTTGTCCTCAAGACTGTAAATGCAGGCAAATCCTGGTCTGTATGCCGTTCTTCCGACTATGCGGCAGGGTTTACGGCTATTACGACTCCCGACGGAGTCAATGTATGGTGCTGCGGGGTGAGTGCGGAGGGATATGCCGTCATGGAGTACTCGCCCGACGGGGGAGTGACGTGGACTGTTACTGACATTACCGCTCTGACCGGTCTGTCGGGTAGGCCGTCCGATATTTGTGCGGTCTCGGAGTCTGTAGTCTACATTGCAGGAACAGGTTCCATCGGATTGCTGGCCCTCATGGACGGAGGTACCAGGTGGATACAGCCCCTTGCCGGAATGGAACTGCTCTCGTTGGATATTTTAGACAGCTCCAGAATGTGGGCTTCCGGAGCGGACGGGCATCTGTCCGGAACCGGAGACGGTTTTGAGAGTATAGTGGAATCGGTGCCGGCGGAAGGGTCTTTCCCCGGCGGACCGGTCACCTCGGTAGCTTTTCTCAGGAATGCGGTCTACGGAGCCTTTGCAGTCAAATCGCAGACAGGAGCCACAGGTTCCTTATTCTATACGGTAGACAGCGGAGCTACCTGGAGCCAAAGTTCGCTTCCTTTCAGTTTCAGTCTCGAGTCCGTGGATTTTGTGGGGAGAAATAATTAGAGTGAAAGATGGTTTGGCACGGGATTTGTAATAAGAATAAGCGATAGTTTTTTCATAGGTTAAGTTTTAGGTTAAGTTAAGCGGTGCGCCTCAGGTCGTGATGATTTGAGGCGCATTTTTTATATTCCTTTATTAGCGAATATCGTGATCTCTTCAAGGGAACGTTTGGGTACATGGTGTATGCCGTCAGGTGTACGCCAGTACTTGTATTGGCCGTCTTTCATGTCTTCGATCACAACTGTCTCCGCCGGTTTCCCGAGGGCAATCACATTGAGGATCTTCAGGTGCTCCGGAAGGCCGAGGATGGAGTGGAGTTCCTGACGTTTTACGGCAGCGATGATACACCCGCCGTATCCGAGTTCCACGGCCTGGAGCAGCATGCTCTGGGCCGTGATTCCGTCATCGCATAGTATGTTTTGGGCTATCGAAGTGTCCAGGAGCTGCACTATGTAGGCAGACGGGCGCTCTCCTTCTGCCGGTCCGGCCCATTCGGTGAGGTAGGCGGCCCAGGCCAGGGTAGGGAATATCCTGGCGTTGAGTCCAGGGTCTCCTGATATGAAGAATTTCAGTGGCTGGATATTGCGTCCTGAAGGAGAGAGCCTGGCGGCGTCGGCTATGATCCTGAGGTCTGCTTCCGGTATTGCGTCTTCCTGCCGGAAACGGCGGTAGCTTCGGTTGAGGCGGAGTGCTTTACGTACGTCCATGATTATGGGTTTTTCAGATTACTGGAGTGATGGTAATGATGCGGACGTCTTTGAGCGGTCTGTCCTTGGAGTCTGTCTTGAGGGATGCGATGCGGTCTATGACATCGAATCCGTCCAGAGTCTCGCCGAATACGGTGTACTCCCCGTCAAGATGCGAACATATCTCAGGGTTCTGTACGATATAGAACTGTGAACCTGAGGATTCCTTGCGGGGATTGGCTGTATCGCCCATACGTGCCGCCGCCAGGGCTCCTTTCTTGTGGGTATGCGCGGCCACGAATTCGGCAGGTATCGTGTAGTCGGGGCCGCCGGTACCGAATCTGGCTTCATTGGCGGGGTCCTTGGTCAGAGGGTCGCCTGTCTGGATCATGAAGTTGTATATCACGCGGTGGAAGAGGACACTGTCGTAGAACCGCCTGGAAGCCAGCTTGATGAAATTGTCCCTGTGGAGGGGGGTGTCGGCGTAGAGCAGTACGGTTATAGTCCCTTCTGTGGTGTGGATCTGAAAGATAGGCTCTTCCGGCAGGCTGGCCGGGTCAAATGCCAATGTGGTGTCCATGGGTTTCTTTTTTTCTGTTGTCTGCTGTGATGTTTCAGGTGCGGAGGATTTGTCTTCGGCTGATTTCCGGTTGCGGTTGCCGCAAGAGGCAGCTGCGAGCGATACTAGAAGTATCAGGACAAAAATTTTTGATTTCATGGCGATGTTTTAATATCTTTGAGTGATTTTACAAAGATAATAATGCTGCTGCGAAAACCGTCAATCTTTTTAGTTTTGTTGTGCGCCATGCTTTTCTCTGCTCCCGCAGGGGCCCAGTCGGTAGGTCTGGTCCTTAGTGGAGGCGGGGCGAAAGGACTGTCCCATATAGGCGTAATCAAGGCTTTGGAAGAGAACGGTATCCCTATTGACTATATATGCGGCACTTCTATAGGTTCGATTGTCGGCGGCCTCTATGCGATAGGCCTGTCCCCTGACGACATGATAGCCCTCATGAAGACGAAGGAATTCCGGTCATGGTATACAGGCGAGGGCGAGAGGGAATTTTTTACGTACCTGTATTCCGGTTATCCTACACCTTCCATGGTAAGTCTGGATATAAAGTGGGACGAGAAAAAGCTTGCTCAGGGCCGTCGCAAGCTCAAGATATCCCTGCCGACCAGTCTGGTGTCCCCGTATCCCATGGACATAGCGTTTGTGCAGATATTCGCGAATGCCTCTGCGGCAGCCGGCTATGATTTCGACAATCTCATGGTTCCGTTTTTCTGTGTTTCCGCTGATGTGGCCCGCAAGCAGCCTTATGTTTCGGACAAAGGGGATCTGGGTACTGCCGTCAGGGCTTCCATGACTTTCCCCGCATACTTCAAACCGGTAATGATCGATTCGGTCCTGCTGTTTGACGGCGGGTTTTACAATAACTTCCCGTGGGAGATAATGCGGGACAAGTACCGGCCTGATTTCATAATCGGGGCCAAATGCGTGAAGGGAGACCGGGTAGGTGCGGATCAGGAAGACCTGTACAAGCAGCTTGAGACTATCATGACTGTGGACACGGACTATGACTTGCCTGAAGAGGACGGTGTCCTGATATCCGGTATCTACGACTATTCCCTGCTGGAGTTCGACAAGATAGACGAACTGGTGCAGAAAGGTTATGATACCGCCATGCTGTATATGGACGAGATACTGTCCAGAGTTACCCGGCGCAGGTCCAGGGAAGAGACGGACTCCATGCGCATAGCCTTCAGGCAGAGGTGCCGGGAGCTCCGGTTCGATTCCGTGGAAGTCCGTGGCAATGTTACGAAGGCTCAAAGAAAATACATAACGGCTACGATAACGGACAAGAAGGATGTGTTTTCCTTCAACCAGGCCAAGCGGGGATACTACAGGGCCTTGTCCACCAATGCTATACAGTCTTTCTATCCTACGGCATACTCCGGTGGGGATTCGCTGTTCACCCTGCGTCTTGAGACTGCGCCCAAAAACGTGGTATCCGTATCGGTGGGAGGCAATATTTCCTCCTCCTCCCTCATGCAGGGCTTTGTGGGTGTGTCGCACACCCATTTTTCGAGGCACCCGTGGAATGCCGCATTGAATCTCGATATCGGACAGTTCTTCACTGGTCTGGGGCTTTACTACCGTCAGCATATCGGCATACGTCCTCTGTTCCTTTATGAGATAATGCTGAATATGCATAATTTCGACTATTTCGGCAGTAGCCAAGGGCTTCTGTTCTCGAAGAAGCTTGCATCCAATATCCGTGAGAACGAGTCGTATGTCACTCTGAACATGGGAACTCCCATATCGTACAACAGCAGCATTCTGGCGGAATTCGGCATTACGGCGGGAGTCAACCAGTACATATATTTCCCTGCCGACAACTACACGCAGTACGATGTCGAGGACCGTACCCGTCTTGCGTATCTGACAGCCAGGATCAAGATGGCCCAGACTACTCTGGACTACAACATGTATCCTACTTCGGGCAGGAGACGTCTGCTGGAGTTCCGTTACATATTCAGCCACGAATCCCACGCGGAAGGTACCATTTTCGCCGACGGGACCCAGGTAACCGTCCCTCTCAAGCATACGTTGCTGGCAAGACTCAATATGGAGGACTACTATGATCTGGGGCGGTGGTTTACGCTCGGCTACAATTTTGACCTGACCGTGTCGACTCCACTGGATCTTTCGGACTATACCTCCACCATGATCGCCATGCCCGCTTTCCAGCCTACTGTCCACAGCAAGACCCTCATGCTGGGGGCGTACAGGGCTCCGATATATGCCGGACTGATGGTGACTCCGGTATTCAAATTTACCAAGACATTCTTCCTGCAGCTTTCGGGTGGATATTTCCAGCCCTACCGTTCGCTGGTCCAGCTGGCTTCAGGAAGGTATGAGTATTCCGCACCTTTCCCCAAGGGAGGGTTTGTGGGCAATGCGGCTCTGGTGTGGCAGTCCCCTATCGGCCCCGTATCCCTGTCGTGTGCATATTATGAGAAGGCGGACAAATCCAAATTCTATCCTTCGTTCAATATCGGTTTCCTGATATTCAGGGAACACGGACTCAAGAACTGACAGTGTCTATGGGAATGAAACAGATACTCGGCAAGCTTGCCGGTCAGACAGCTATCTACGGGACGAGCACTATCGTGGCCCGTTTCCTCAATTACCTGCTTTTGCCTTTGTATACATATACCCTGAGTACTTCGGACTACGGGGTGCTTACGGAATTCATGTCGTATATTGCCGTATTCCAGGTGCTGCTTACCATGGGACTGGAGACAGGGTGCTTCCGTTTCGCCAACAGGGAAGGATTTGAGCCTCGCCGTGTATTCTCGGGAGCCCTGGCGGCAGTGTCCGCTGTCTCGGCCGTTTTCCTGCTGCTGATGATTCTGTTCGGCCGTGGCCTTGCCGACCGTATGGGGTATTCCGGATATTGGAACATTTATATTTATATAGGTATCATTCTGTTCTCCGACTCGTTTACGGCCATCCTCTTTGCGAAACTCAGGCAGGAGAACCGTGCATGGCGTTTTGCTGCGTTCAAGGTGGTAAAGATACTTGCGGAGGCGGGGACCAATCTGCTTCTGTTCCTGTGGTATCCACGATATGCTGCCGTGCATCCCGACAATCTGCTGTCGGGTATGGTTCCGGCTGTTCCGGATTTTTCCTATCCGATATTTTCCATCCTCGTCAGCTGCGTGCTGTGTTTTGTGCTGTTCATACCGGAGCTGCTGCGTCTTGGCTTCGGAGTGGATGTCCGTACTCTGAAGAGTCTGCTGCGCTATTCGCTTCCGCTGATGATTGCCGGTCTTCCCGGTGTCATCAACGATTTTCTGGACCGTGTACTGTTCCGTTTCTTCAATGTGGATGACAGTCTCTGGAGAGCTGACCTGGGTGTATATCAGGCCGCCGTCAAGGTCGCGGTGATAATGAGCCTTTTCGTCCAGATGTTCCGCTTTGCGGCCGAGCCGTTCTTCTTTTCCAATACGGGCCGCAAGGACTTCAGGCAGGTATATGCTTCCGTGATGGAATATTTCGTCATGTTCTGCATGCTGATTTTCCTTGGCGTGACATTCTATCTGGATGTGATACAGCTGATTGTGGGCAGCGATTTCAGGGAGGGAATGGATATTGTCCCTGTGATGCTGCTGGCCTATATGATGATGGGGATGCTGTTCAACGTCTCCATGTGGTACAAGCTGTCGGACCGTTCTTCATATGCGATCTACATCACGGCCGCAGGCCTTGTGGTTACGGCTGTGATCAATATCGTGTTCCTGCCTGTGTATTCCTACAGGGCAGCGGCATGGGGGCATTTTTTCAGCTATCTCGTCATGCTGGTGCTGAGCGTGCTGCTCGGGCGGAAGTATTATCCCATACCCTACAGGTGGGGCAAGATAGGCTGCACGGTCCTCTTCGGCCTTGTCCTGTACGCCCTGGATCTGGCGATTCCGGATACGGTGCCTTACTGGTGCATCCTGACGGCAAGGACACTGATGATAGCTGTCTATGTGGCTGGCATTTTCCTGATTGAAAAATATTTCAGAAGACATAAAACAGTTGCAGATGAAAGTAAAGATAGTCAATAAGTCTCCGTTTGCCCTGCCGTCCTATGCGACCGGTCAGTCTGCCGGAATGGATTTGAGGGCCTTTATAGAGGAACCTGTCGTGCTCGAGCCGCTCGGACGTGTACTTGTCCCCACCGGGCTGTATATTGAACTTCCTGACGGATTCGAGGCCCAGATACGTCCCCGCAGCGGTCTGGCCGTCAAGCACGGGATATCCCTGGTCAATACACCGGGGACCATAGATGCGGATTACCGCGGGGAGATCAAGGTGATAATGGTCAATCTGTCTTCGGAACGGTTTGTCCTCAATCCGGGGGAACGGATCGCCCAGATGGTAGTGGCCAGGTACGAAAAGGTGGAATGGGATGAAGCCGAAGTACTGTCGGAGAGCGGAAGGGGAGAAGGTGGGTTCGGCTCCACGGGACGTAAATGATGCAAAAATTCCCAGACTATGGATAAAAGTATTGAGAACAGGCTGTATGAGGCATTTAAGTCCTCAAGTGGAGTGTCGACCGACAGCCGCAGGATAGAGCCCGGGGTGATGTTTTTCGCTCTCAGGGGAGCCAATTTCGACGGGAACCGCTTTGCAGCATCTGCCCTGGAAGCAGGTGCGGCATGGGCTGTGGTGTCAAAGGACTGCGGAATTCCTGACGGAGGGCGCTATATAGCCGTAGACGATACGCTGGAGGCTCTCCAGGCCCTGGCCAGGAAGCACCGCTCGGGTTTCAGGATACCCGTATTGGGACTGACAGGTACAAACGGAAAGACTACGACCAAGGAACTGGTATGTGCCGTACTCTCCGCCAAGTACAGGGTCACGGCCACGATAGGCAATCTCAACAATCATATAGGCGTGCCACTGACCCTGCTTCGTCTGACAGACAGGACTGAGATGGCTGTAGTGGAAATGGGTGCCAACCATCCCGGTGAGATCGCGGAGCTGGCGGCCATAGCCCTGCCGGATTATGGGCTGATTACCAATGTGGGTAAGGCACATCTGGAGGGCTTCGGCTCTTTCGACGGGGTCAAACGTGCTAAAGGCGAACTTTACGATTACCTGCAGCGTACCGGGGATACTGCGTTCCTGAATGCGGACGATCCTGAGCTC
Organism: uncultured Bacteroidales bacterium; assembly: GCA_944326245.1. GTDB lineage: Bacteria > Bacteroidota > Bacteroidia > Bacteroidales > UBA932 > Coprenecus. Next base: position 44,388 of record CALVDF010000015.1, on the reverse strand, counting down.
TGTGCCATGGCGGCGCAGCGCCCCGAACTGAAGACCGTGCGTTACGGAGTGTACGCTTCAGGGGCGGAGATACTGCCTGTCTCGGCCGCCGAACCGTATCTTCGTCTCAGGCTGCCGGAAGGCCTGACCGTATCTACGCACCTGATTGGCTCATACAATGCCTCGAATGTCATGGCTGCCGTCTGCATCGGCCGTTATTTCGGAGTTCCGCTCGAGGATGCTGCGGGGGCGGTGGAGTCTTATGTACCGTCCAATCTGCGTTCGCAGCTGGAACGCACCGGAAACAATCTTCTCGTGCTGGACACATACAATGCCAATCCCTCCAGCATGAAGGCCTCCCTGAGCAATTTCGCAGCATCGCAGTTTGACCATAAGGTGATGATCCTCGGACAGATGCTGGAGCTGGGCAAGGATTCTGTGCCGGAGCATTGCCGGGTGATGGAGACTGCTGCCGGTATAGGGGACTGTGAGCGGGTGCTGTTTGTCGGGGAAGAATTCCTCAAAGCAGCGGACGCCCGTCCCGAACTTGCTGCGGACGGCCGTTTTACATTCTGCAGGGATGTGGAGGAAGCCCGGGGCATACTGGAAAGGAAGCCTCTCCGCGGATGCTCCATTCTGCTGAAAGGGTCCAATGCCGTGCATCTGCCTTTGTTGAAAGATATATTGTAACATAGCGGAGATAATCGTATGTCACGTACAGCTGTAGTAATACTCAACTGGAACGGCAAGGCGTTTCTGGAAAAATTCATACCCTCGGTCCTGGCGCACATGCCGGACGGGGACGTCCTTTATGTGGCGGACAACGGTTCGGATGACGGGTCTGTGGAACTGCTCGTGCAGAGGTGGCCAGAAGATGTGAGACTGGTGCTGATGGACAGGAACTACGGGTTTACAGGAGGATATGACAGGGCTTTGAAACAGATAGGAGAGGAAGCGGCGGAGGAGTTCGACTACTATGTGCTGCTCAATTCCGACATAGAGGTGACGGCCGGATGGCTCTCTGAGCTTGAGGATTTCATGGATGCCAGACCACGCTGTGCCGTCTGTGCCCCCAAGATCCTGAGCTATGACATGAGGGGATGGTTTGAGCATGCCGGAGCTTCCGGAGGATTTGTGGACAGATGGTATTTCCCGTATTGCCGCGGAAGGATTCTTGCGACCGTGGAGGAAGATAAGGGGCAGTACGATACTCCTTGCCGCGTGTTCTGGGCCTCAGGGGCTGCTTTCATGATACGGGCCGGGGTCTGGAAGGAGATGGGCGGTCTGGACGAGAATTTCTTTGCCCACATGGAAGAGATAGACCTGTGCTGGAGAGCTATGCTGGCCGGGTGGGAGATATGGGTAGACCCCAGGGCTGCCGTATATCATGTAGGCGGCGGTACGCTTCCCAACAACTCTCCCAGAAAACTCTATCTCAACTTCCGCAACAATCTGCTGATGATGTACAAGAACCTGCCGCAGCGTTCGCGTTCGAGGATTATCTTCTGGAGGATGTGTGTGGACGGGGCCATTGCGTGCATATATCTGCTGACCGGAAAGCTGTCTTTCTGCAGGTCGGTGATGAGTGCCCACAGGGACTACAGGAAGATGCGCAGGAACGTGCAGGTGTCTGCCCATCGCTTTGCCGTCCCCCGTTCCCGGGTCTCAATAATAAGATTGGCCCTTGGCGGTTTCCGATATCCGTCAGGAAAAGTTGTGGAATAGAAAAATATTGTATTACATTTGCAGCATTTTCATAACGAATCGTAAGTAATTTTATGGCATTTACTAACAATGTGATGATCGTCCGCCACAAACTGCTGGCGATGATGGTAAACAAATGGAAAGAAGACAGGCTTGTTGCCGATATTGACAGGTTGCCTATCCAGTTGAGCCCCAGAAAATCGGAGGTGCTCGGAAGGTGCTGTGTCCATAAGGAGAGGGCTGTCTGGAAATACAAGATGTTTCCTCTGCTCGGTTACGACATGAGCGATGAGAAGGACGAACTGACACCTCTTTCGGAGTATGCACGCCGGGCCATCAGCGGTGAAAGGGAGCAGAAGGAAAATATCATGTGTGTGATAGACGAGGCATGCTCATCCTGCGTCAAGACCAATTACGAGATTACCAATCTCTGTCGTGGATGTGTGGCACGCAGCTGTTCCATGAACTGCCCCAAGGGCGCCATCAGCCATGACATCAAGCGTCACGGCCAGGCTGTGATAGACCATGACCTGTGTATCAATTGTGGTAAATGCTATCAGAGCTGTCCGTACCACGCTATTGTTTATATTCCTGTCCCTTGTGAGGAGGCATGTCCTGTAAAGGCCATATCCAAGGACCAGTACGGAGTGGAGCATATCGACGAAAGCAAATGCATATATTGTGGAAAATGTCTGAATGCCTGTCCTTTCGGAGCCATATTCGAGATATCGCAGGTGTTCGATGTCCTCAACAATATCTGGGACGGACGGCCTGTAGTTGCAATGGTGGCTCCCTCGATTCTGGGTCAGTTCAATACCACTAAAGAGAAGCTCTACGGCGCCATCAAGTCCATCGGGTTCTCCGCTGTGGTCGAAGTGGCGGAGGGTGCCATGATGACAGTGTCCAATGAGGCACACGAGCTCAAGGAGAAGCTGGCGGAGGGCCAGCCGTTCATGACAACAAGCTGCTGCCCTTCATATATCGAGCTGGTACGCAAGCATATACCCGATATGGCACCGTTTGTGTCATCTACCGGCTCGCCTATGTACTACAGCGCTCAGATCGTCAAGGAAAAATATCCTGCGGCCAAGCAGGTGTTCATTGGCCCGTGCATTGCCAAGCGCAAGGAGGCAAAGGGCAACCCGAACGTGGATTATGTGATGACTTTCGAGGAGCTGGGAAGCATATTCTCCGGTTATGAGATAGACTTCGACAAGGTAGAGCCATATGAAGTGGAGACCCTGTCGGTCAAGGAGGCTCATGCTTTCGGTCAGAGTGGCGGAGTGGCAGGTGCAGTGAAGGCCTTCCTCGGAGAAGACGTGAATTCGCTCCGTGTTGCCGGTATGGACAAGAAGAACATTGCCCTCCTGAAGAGCTATGCCAAGACCAAAAAGGCCCCTGCGCAGTTCCTTGAGATGATGGTGTGTCCGGACGGATGTATTTCCGGCCCTTGTACATACAATGACGCCGTGACCGGCAAGAAGCAGTACAATGCCGAGCTGGGCACTATATCCGATACATACGAGTCGCGCCGCAATGCCTGACCGGTAGTGCCTGGACGAGGTTTTACAGTGCCCGCAGCAGCAAATCGCATGCGGGCATTTGTTTTTTCATGCAAAATTCGGTAACTTTGTAGGATATATGCCCGAAAATGCACAATGTATAGAGTAGTACTGTTTTTTCTGTATGCCATGTCCAAGCTGCCGCTAAAGGTCCATTATGTCTTGTCGGGGGTGATTGCATGGATTCTGCGGGATGTCATTCATTACCGCAGCAAGGTGGTGGTGGCCAATATTTCCCGCTCGTTTCCCGAGATGGACTACGACGGAATAGACAGGACTGTCAGGGATTTCTACAGCAACCTGGCGGACGTCGTGGTCGAGTCCGTATGGTGTGCTGGCGCTTCCACCGAGAAGATCGGCCGTCAGGTACGTATTAGCGGACAGGATGCGCTCAACAGGGCAATGTCCCTGAACCGCAATGCCGTCATTATGGTCGGGCATCTGGGTAACTGGGAGATATTCACCGGACTTCCGGATCTGCGCAGCCATTACGGCATAGACCTGGACAACCGCAATTTCGTATACGTGTACAAGAAGCCGGCAAGTTCTCTTGCCGCAAAGATCATAACCCGTCTGAGACTCAGGCACGGCTCTTGCTCTGTCATAGAATCGCACCAGATAGTCCGCCACATAGCCCGCCACAGGGAAGGAAAGGATGCTTTCTTCTTCATCTGTGACCAGAATCCGTATATCAACGTGAGCAGGTTCGTGGTGGATTTCCTGGGACAGAAGACCTATATGATAGAAGGGCCGGAGATGATAGCCTCCAGGATGGGCATGCCGGTATTGTACTGCGGTCTCATCAGACACGGACGCGGGGACAACGAGGCCCATTTCGAGCTTATAACGGAAGATGCTTCAGGGTGCGAAAGGGGATATGTGACTGCCGAGTTTGCAAGACTGCTTGAGAAAGATATCAAAGACCATAAAGGAACATGGCTGTGGAGCCACAAAAGATGGAAAAAAAGAATAGTATGAAACTCAGAACATTATCAGCAATTGCATGTGCCTGTCTGATGTGCGCGGGTGCTGCAGGACAGAACATCAACCGTCTCGGAAAGGGGGAAGCCGTTCCCGAAGGAGTGGTGGTATATTCGTTGCCATTGACATCGGTCCGTCTGGATGTGGAGGCCGTATGCGAGACATATACCCCGGGCCCGTACTGCCAGTGGGCCAAGAAGTATCTCGGCATAGAAGTTCCGCAGGAAGCTTCAGTAAAATATACGCTCAGCAAGGTAGGAATGCGGCCTTACATAGAGGCCGACCGCAGCTGCAGCTATATCATCAATCTGGACGGTTTCCTCGGAAAAGCTTCGCCTGCGTCATTCTTCGAGTTTTCTTCCCAGGGCCTGCTGCTGCTTTCGGACGAGAACAAGGGAGTGGGTGATTCCTGGAGATTCCCTTCCATAGCTCCTTCCCAGGATGCTTTGGCATCAGAGGCAACGTCCAATCTGACATCTACCGAGACAACCCTTTACCATACCGTGCGCAACGAGAGCGGCGGATATGACCGCGTGGCTGTAAGGCAGAGCCAGGTGGTGGAGAAAAGCCCCGAGAAGAAGGCCCAGGAAGCGGCAGCCATGATACTGTCGCTCAGAGAGAGCAGGATCAACATAATAACCGGAAATACCGATGCTACATTCAGCGGTGATGCCCTGAGGGCGGCAGTGGAGGAGATCGGCCGTCTTGAGGACGAGTATATGCGCCTTTTTACCGGTTATGTAAGTACCTCTGTCCAGTCTGTAAGCTTCGATGTAGTGCCGAAGTCAGGTCCGGAGAAGGAATTGACCATAGCCTTCCGTGTCTCAGACACACAGGGCCTTCTGCCCTCCGATGATATCTCCGGCCGTGCCGTAGTCATGGAGATTACCCCCGAGGATGCTGAAGATTTCTATTCTGGGCAGGTTGTGGAAGAGGCCGGGACAGTGAAGCCGCGGGCAAAGTATGAGGCGGCCACGAGAGGCAATATCTACTACCGCGTCCCTGCGATATGCTCGGTCCGCATCATAGACGGGCAGGATCTTGTCCTCAAGAGCCGCATACCGGTGTACCAGAAAGGACAGGATCTTTCGTTTCCTGTGAGCGTAATTGTAAAATAACAATCCAACAATCAATAAAACACTAATACCGTATGACAATCGACAATCTTGATCCAAAATGCGTATGGAAGAATTTCTACGCGCTGACGCAGATTCCGCGTCCCTCGAAGAAAGAGTGGAGGGCGGTGGATTTCATGGAAAATTTCGGCAAGAGCCTTGGACTTGAAACAATCCGGGACGAAGTCGGCAACATCATAATCCGCAAACCGGCGACTCCGGGAATGGAGGGCCGCAAGGGCGTTATCCTTCAGGGCCACCTGGACATGGTTCCCCAGAACAACAATGACGTACAGCACGACTGGGAGAAGGATCCGGTAGAGACATTCATAGACGGTGAGTGGGTCAAGGCCAAAGGTACGACCCTCGGGGCCGACAACGGCCTGGGATGCGCCGTGGCAATGGCTGTGCTCGAGTCCAAGGATCTGGAGCACGGACCCGTCGAGGCTCTTTTCACCATAGACGAGGAGACCGGAATGACAGGGGCAAAAGCTCTTAAAGGCGGTGTCCTTCACGGTGACATCCTCATCAACCTGGATTCGGAAACCGAAGGAGAACTCTATGTCGGCTGTGCCGGCGGTCTGGACACGGATGCCGAGTTCAGCTTCAAGCCTGAGGGCATCAGCAAGGACATGGACCAGTACCGTATAATAATCAAGGGACTTCGCGGCGGTCACTCCGGAATGGAGATCAACGAGGGCCGTGCCAATTCCAACAAGCTGATGGCCCGTATTCTCCTCCCTCTGCTGCGTGACTTCAAGGGAGAGCTGATATCGATCGAGGGCGGCAACATGCGCAATGCCATCCCCCGTGAGGCCGAAGCAGTGATAGCCCTGCCTGAGAAGAAGGCCGCTAAGGCCCTCAAGGCTGTGGATGCTGCTGTTGCCGACATCAAGCACGAGTATGCTCCTATCGACCCCGGTCTGGAAGTGATAATCGAGGAGACCAAGGGAGCCAAGAAGATAATCCCGACCGATGTGGCCCTGAACGTGATCAAGGCCCTGCTTGCCTGCCCTTGCAATGTAGACCGTATGAGCCTGGCAATGCCCGGCCTTGTGGAGACTTCCAACAACCTGGCGATTGTTAAGTCCGAGGGCAAGAAGATCAATGTAAAGACCCTGATGAGGGGCTCCAGCGACTCTGCCAAATATGCACTGCGCGACGCTATCCAGAGCGCGCTTGAACTGGGCGGAGCAAAGGTCCGTTTCTCAGGCGGATATTCAGGATGGCAGCCCAACATGGATTCGGATATCCTCCGCACCATGAAGGAGACATACAAGGCACTCTACGGCTGTGAGCCTGAGGTAAAAGCCATCCACGCCGGTCTTGAGTGCGGCATCCTGTCGACCAACTATCCTCACTGGGACATGATCTCCTGCGGCCCGACCCTGATGTCGCCCCACTCCCCCGACGAGCGTCTGCTCATTCCTACTGTGGAGAAATTCTGGAACTTCATCAAGGCGGTACTCAAGAACATTCCCGTGAAGTAGCGGCCAGCTTTATTTTGGTTTTTTGGCATTTATTGCTATATTTGCAGCCCTTTCCTTTGCAGGAGAGGGCTTATTTATTAATAATTCAATAATTATCAAGATGTTAAAACAGTACGAAACCGTTTTCATTGCAACTCCCGTTTTATCTGAGGAACAGATAAAGGAAGCGGTAGAAAAGTATCGCGGCTTCATCATCTCCGAGGGTGGTGAGATCGTGAACGATGAGGATTGGGGTCTGAGAAAGCTCGCCTATCCGATTCAGAAGAAGACAACAGGGTTCTACCACCTGTTTGAGTTCAAGGCCGATTCGCAGTTCATCGAGAAGCTCGAGACACAGTACAGGCGTGATGAGAGGATCATCCGCTTCCTGACTTTCGCGATGGACAAGGATTCCATTGCCTACTCAGAGCGCAGACGCTCCAACAAGAAGGAAAATGCCGCAGCTCCTGCTGCCGAAAATACAACAAAGGAGGAATAAGCCATGGCCGTAAACAACGAAATCAGATTTCTCAACCCTCCTACAGTAGAGGTTAAGAAGAAAAAATACTGCCGCTTCAAGAAAGCGCATATCAAGTATGTCGACTACAAGGACGCTGAGTTCCTCAAGAGGTTCCTCAATGAGCAGGGAAAGATTCTTCCCCGCCGTCTTACCGGTACTTCCCTGAAGTTCCAGCGCAAGGTCGCTCAGGCAGTCAAGCGTGCAAGACATCTGGCACTGCTTCCTTACGTAACAGACTTATTGAAATAAGGAGGAGAGAGTATGGAAATCATTCTGAAACAGGACGTCCACAATCTCGGACACAAAGACGATATAGTAAAGGTAAGAAACGGATATGCCGTCAACTACCTCATCCCTCAGGGTATGGCCATTCTTGCAACCGAGTCGGCCAAGAAGGTACTCGCTGAGAATATCCGCCAGAGGGCTCACAAGGAAGCCAAGCTCCGTGAGGAGGCAAGCGCTCTTGCAGCCAAGATCAACGGTCTTACCGTCAAGGTTGTAGCCAAGATGAGCTCAAAGGGCAAGATCTTCGGATCTGTCAACAACATCCAGATAGCAGAAGCTATCGCCGCTCTCGGAGTGGATGTTGACCGCCGCAACATCACCATCGCAGGTATGGACAACATCAAGGAAGCCGGTATCTACGATGCAAGTGCCAAGTTCTACAAGGACATCAAGGCTGACTTCAAGGTCGAGGTTGTCGGTGACGGCTCCGAGGCTGCAGAAGAGTCCGCAGCCGAGTAATAAGGCAGTAATGCCGTAAAGGAGGGCGATCCTTGGCGGGTCGCCTTTTTTATTGTTATGCGGTTTGAAAAATCGCTCAATTGTAGTAATTTTGCGAGTTATTGGAAATCAACAGAATTTAGATAAATGACAAGATTATGCCTCTCTCTGGCAGTGCTGGTATCTTTCAGTTTGTCGGCTGCTGCCCAAGCATATGGTGACGGCTATGTCCTGGAAGCTGATTCGGTGTGGGGCAACCCGCGGGTCAACTCGGTCAACCGTGCCCCTATGCACGCAACAATGGATATAGCGGATCTTTCCAGGGTCTCGCTGCACGGTATCTGGAAGTTCGACTGGGTGGAAAATGCCTGGGACCGTCCGGAAGACTATTACCGTACCGACTATGACGACAGGGGATGGGGAACAATCCCTGTGCCTGGAGTATGGGAACTCAACGGTTACGGGGATCCGGTGTATGTCAACAATTGCTACGTCTGGCGCAACTTCTTCGAAAGCCGTCCGCCTTATATCCCCGGTCAGCAGAATCATGTGGGGACATACAGGCGCTGGATAGACGTGCCCGCTGACTGGAAGGGGATGGATGTTTTCGTGCATTTCGGTTCGGTGACATCGAACATCACCCTGTATGTCAACGGCAAGTATGTGGGATACAGTGAGGACAGCAAGCTGGAGGCGGAATTCGACATCACTCCTTACATAGTACCCGGGGAAGAAAATCTGATAGCTTTTCAGGTTTTCCGCTGGTGTGACGGCACTTACCTGGAGGACCAGGATTTCTGGAGACTTTCGGGCGTGGCCCGCGAGAGCTATATGTACGCCCGCGATCCGCAGAGACTGCTGACAATAGAGGCTACTCCTGATCTGGACGGTTCCTACAGGAACGGAACGTTGGCGGTAAAGGGCTCTGTCACCTTAGGTGTCAGGAATGTAGGACTTACGCTCGAGGCTCCGGACGGACGGACAGTATGGACAGCTGTGGCCAATGTATCGGAAGACGGCAGGTTAAAGGCAACTGCAAGGCTGCGTTCCCCTGAGCAATGGTCGGCTGAGAAGCCGGCCCTGTACCGTCTGGTGGCAACCGTATCCGGAGCGGACGGAATTACCGAGACGGCTTCGGTCAATGTGGGCTTCAGAAAGGTCGAGATAAGGGACGGCCAGCTGCTGGTCAACGGCAAGCCTGTCCTCATCAAGGGTACAAACCGCCACGAGATGAGCGCCAGGGGCGGATATGTGGTCACGGAAGAGGAGATGATACGCGACATCAGAATAATGAAAAGTCTCAATATCAATGCGGTACGTACATCCCACTATCCGAACGACCCGCGTTGGTATGATCTGTGCGACAGGTACGGACTGTATGTGATAGACGAAGCCAATGTAGAGTCGCACGGCATGGGATACGGGGAGAAGACCCTGGCCAGGAATCCGGAATATGCGCAGGCCCATCTGGAGAGGAACATGCGTATGGTGCAGAGGGATTTCAATCACCCCAGCATCATCATCTGGAGTATGGGCAACGAGGCCGGCTTCGGGGACAATTTCATCGCATGCTATGAATGGATAAAGTCTTACGACCCTTCCCGTCCGGTACATTACGAACAGGCCCTGAACCGGAAGGACTATGCCAAGACCAGATATACGGATATATATTGTCCTATGTACTACACTTATGACAACTGTGTGGAATATCTGGAGTCGGATCCTTCAAAACCTTTGATACAGTGTGAGTATGCCCATGCGATGGGCAATTCTCTCGGAGGCTTCGGCGAGTACATGGACCTCGTGCGCAAGTATCCCAAGTACCAAGGCGGTTTCATCTGGGATTTCGTGGACCAGTCCATCATCCGTTTTGAACCTGACGGACGTGCAACCGCCACTTATGGAGGCAGCTACAACAAGTACGATGCCTCGGACGACAATTTCAACAACAACGGCTTCGTGGCCTCCGACAGGAGTCTGCATCCCACGGCCTATGAGGTTGCACACGAATACCGTCCGGTCCTGACTTCTTCCGACGACCCGGCTTCAGGCAGGATACAGATATACAACGAGAATTTTTTCACTGACCTCTCCGAATACATCCTGTCGTGGGAACTGGTGGCGGACGGCCGTACGGTGGCTGCAGGTGTGGAAGACGGGCTGAGAGGAGAACCGTGCTCTACAGTTACCGTCACTCTTCCCGTTTCAGACAGAATGGCTGCGTGCGCCGATGCTGCGGAGATAATGCTCAACGTGCGCTACACTCTCAGGCATTCCCGGGGATTGCTCGATGCCGGGACAGTGGTGGCCTACGACCAGATGGCAGTCCGTGAATACGATACGGAAGCGGCGTACGAGGCCCGTCTGGAAGAGGACTTTACGGATGAAAACATACCGGAACTATATGAGGATGCCTATCTCTACTACGTGGAAGGAGATGACTGGAGGGCGGAGTTCAGCAAGAGTGACGGATGGCTGGAGAGACTTGTGACTACCGGATCCCGCAAAGCATCGTCGGGAACCTACCGGGGTGGCAATTTCGTGCCGGATTACCGTCCGTCGTCATCTGTGACGGCTCCTTTCGGCTATGACCTGGACCTGCTGAGAGAGCCTCTCCGTCCCAATTTCTACAGGGCCGTAACTGACAACGACGACGGTGCCGGACTCCACTACCGCAGCGGGGTGTGGCGTGATCCTGGTCTGAAGCTCAAGGATATCAAGGCTTCCGTGACGGACAGCGGAGTGTCGGTGGAAGCCGAATATGACATGACAGGGACCGGGGCCGTACTGAAGATGTCCTATCTGCTCAGCGGCACGGGAGAGATAGCGGTCACCGAGCACATGATACCGGGCAAGGACCGTGAGGTCAGCCCTCTGCTGCGCTTCGGCATGACCATGGTGATGCCCGGACGGTTTGACCGTGTGGACTATTACGGATACGGGCCTTTCGAGAATTATGCCGACCGTCACCGTGCAGCCATGATCGGCAAGTACAGCGCCATGGTGTCCGATCTCTATCAATACGACTATGTCCGTCCCCAGGAAAGCGGAGCACGTACAGGACTGAGATACTGGAGAGTGGTCGACCGTACCGGCAGGGGTGTCGAGATCATAGCCTCCAATGCCTTTACAGCCACTGCATTGAATTATTCGGTCGAGGATCTGGATCTGGCATCTCCCGGCTATGTCCGTCATCCCTCGGAACTGGTTCCCCGCAAGGATACCTATGTCAATTTTGACCTCAGGCAGATGGGACTGGGCTGCATTACGTCGTGGGGCACCCTGCCTCTGGAGCAGTACATGCTGCCGTACGGGGAGTATACATTTGAATTCATTATCAAAATCCTATAAATCACAGAGAAAATGAAAGAGTACAAACGTTATCTTGTTACCTCCGCTCTGCCTTATGCGAACGGACCAGTGCACATCGGTCACCTGGCGGGAGTATACGTGCCTGCCGATATCTATGCCAGGTATCTGCGAATGTGCGGACGTGACGTATTTTTCGTAGGAGGCTCGGACGAACACGGGGTGCCTATCACCATCCAGGCCCGCAAGCAGGGCTGCTCACCCCAGGATATCGTGGACAAATACCATAAACTTATCAAGGAGTCGTTCGCCGAGTTCGGAATCAGTTTTGACGTCTATTCGCGGACTACCTCCAAGACCCATTACAAGACGGCTTCGGACTTTTTCCGCAAGCTCTACGACGAGGGCAAGTTCATTGAGAAGGAGAGCGAGCAATACTATGACGAGGAGGCCAAACAGTTTCTGGCAGACAGGTATATAGTCGGTACCTGTCCCAAGTGCGGAAACGAGAGGGCCTATGGGGACCAGTGCGAGAAGTGCGGCTGTACCCTCAGCCCGGAGGAGCTGATCAACCCTCATTCGGCCCTGAGCGGCAAGCCTCCCGTAAAGCGCCGTACCAAACACTGGTATCTGCCCCTGAACGAGTATGAACCGTGGCTCCGCCAGTGGATCCTGGAAGAGCACAAGGAGTGGAAGACCAACGTGTACGGACAGTGCAAGTCCTGGCTGGACGGCGGCCTGCAGCCCAGGGCGGTGAGCCGTGACCTGGACTGGGGTATCCCTGTGCCTGTTGAGGGCACCGAGGGCAAAGTCCTCTACGTATGGTTCGATGCTCCCATCGGCTATATCTCCAATACCATTGAGGCCCGCCCCGATGACTGGGAGAAATACTGGAAAGATCCGGACACCAAGATGGTCCATTTCATCGGAAAGGACAACATTGTCTTCCACTGCATAGTGTTCCCTTCGATGCTTAAGGCCCATGGCGGTTTCATCCTGCCGGACAATGTGCCTGCGAACGAGTTCCTCAACCTGGAGGGTGACAAGCTGTCTACCTCCCGCAACTGGGCCATCTGGCTCCACGAGTATCTGCGGGACTTCCCCGGCAAGCAGGACGTGCTGCGCTATGTGCTGTGCGCCAACGCCCCTGAGACCAAGGACAACGATTTTACCTGGAAGGATTTCCAGACCCGCAACAATTCAGAACTTGTGGCCATCTACGGCAACTTCGTGAACCGTGCCGTAGTCCTGACCCACAAATACTTCGGAGGCAAGGTCCCTGAAGACCTCAAACCCGAGGCCATAGATACCGCGACTCTCGGGCAGGTACCTGCCATCAAGGCGGCCATCACCGATGCTCTGGAGCACTACCGTTTCCGCGAGGCACTCAAGGAAGCCATGAACCTGGCCCGTCTGGGCAACAAGTATCTCACCGACACGGAACCATGGAAGGTTGCCAAGACCGATATGGACCGTACGGCATCCATTCTCAGTGTCTCGCTGAAGATCTGTGCCGATCTGGCCATAGCATTCTCGCCTTTTATCCCGTTCTCGTCCGACAAGCTGCTGGGAATACTCAATCTGCCTAAGGATGTCCTGAAGTGGGACAACATAGGACGTGAGGATCTGCTTCCGGCCGGACATCAGCTGGGCAAGGCCGAGCTGCTGTTCGAGAAGATAGAGGACGAAGCCATCAATGCCCAGATGGAGCGCCTCGAAAACATCCGCAAGGCCAATGCCGCAGCAGCTGCCGCTGCCGCTCCGGTAGAAGCGCAGAAGGCAGAATGTACGTTCGACGAGTTCGGCAAGATGGATATACGCACAGCTACGGTACTGGAGGCCGAAAGGGTGCCGAAGACAGACAAACTGTTGAAACTCACCATAGATACAGGTATCGACAAGAGGGTTATAGTGTCAGGCATAGCCGAATACTACACTCCCGAGCAGATGGTGGGCAAGCAGATATGCATTCTGGCCAACCTGGCTCCGCGCAAGATACGCGGTATAGAGTCCAAGGGTATGATCCTGATGGCAAAGCAGCCTGACGGCAAGATGCGCATCGTGGCTCCTGAAGAGAAACTGCGCAACGGTGCGACCATAGGTTAGTCCAGGGCCGCAGAGGAATACAGGCACCCTGTCCGTGTGTTGCGGGCAGGGTGTTTTATTTGTCCAGTCCGTGCTGCTGCATGAGCTCGATCTCCTCGTCCGAATAGATCAGCCTGTCCAGACGGCCGCTGCGTCCAAGTTCCACGACGACGACGGCCGCGATGATGAGGATAGCGAGTATTGCAAGGATTACGAACACGATGTGCTGTACCTTGCCGGTGCGCTTCTCCGTATCTGATGGCTCTGTCGCCGATGGCTGTTGGGGCTCCTGTTGAGGTGCCTGTCTTTCTTCGGCCGGCTTCTCCTCCGCAGCAGCCGTGCCCTTGCTGCTTTCATGGGTGTTGTCTTCTGCGGGAGCCGTCTCCTGGGCCGGTCTGACAGGTTTGAGTATGACAGGCTCGAACCCGAAGGCCTGGTCGAATACCCCGCCTTCCTGTTCTGCCACGAAATAGAATGTCCCGTCAAGGGTGCTCCGCAGCCTTCCGAGTCCGGGAAGCTCTACATTTTTCCTTTCCTGCAGCGTGATTTTGAGCTGCCGGAGGAATGCTTCCAGCTCGACGGAAGCCGTATGGATGTCCATTCCGGTGCTGGCTGCGCAGTACTGGGCCACCATGTCTCCCGCAACCCTTTCGTCGCTTTTGAACGAGATTCGCTTGGAAGGAGGGTAGATCGTCTTGCCGTCTTCGGAAAAGTGGGCCGGCATCGGCTCTGTCTGGAAATAGCCCATGCCAGGGAGTGGAATGCGGTCATTATCAATAATCAGCTCCTTGAGCAGGCGGGAAAGAAGAAGGACGTCCATAAGATTTTTGTAAAATTTTCTGCACAAAGTTAAATTATTTTTTTGCAAGTAGAAAAATTTATCTATCTTTGCAGTCCCGAAAGGAAAATTCCTCTTTAGCTCAGTTGGTTAGAGCACCTGACTGTTAATCAGGGGGTCCTAGGTTCAAGTCCTAGAAGGGGAGCGAGATTTACTATGTTTTCATAATGTTATTTTTTTCCTCCTTGTGTCGTGAGACATAAGGAGGTTTTTTATTGTAAAAATTAACGTATTTTTGCAGTCTATGATTGACAGAGCAACAGTCGAAAAGATATTGGATGCGACGGAGATAGTCGATGTCATCAGCGACTTCGTCACCCTCAGGAGGCGCGGGGCCAACTATATAGCCTGCTGTCCCTTCCACAACGAGAAGACCCCTTCGTTCTCGGTTTCCCCGAGCAAGGGCATATTCAAGTGTTTCGGATGCGGCAAGGCTGGCAGTGCCGTGACTTTCGTGATGGAGCACGAGCAGATGACTTATCCTGAGGCCCTCAAGTATCTTGCCCGCAAATACGGCATAGAAGTGCACGAGCAGGAGGAGAGCGAGGAGGATACCGCCGACCGTCTCAAGCGCGAGTCAATGATAGCTGTCTCTGAGTTTGCCTCCAAGTTCTATGCTGACGCCCTTTTCAACACTGCGGAGGGCCATTCCGTAGGATTGTCCTACTTCCGCCAGAAGAGGGGGTTCTCCGATGAGACCATACGCAAGTTCGGGCTGGGGTGGTCCCCGTCCGGACGGGCCTTCGCCGGAGAACCGGCCGCCGCGACATTGCCCCGGACCGCCCTGCAGAACGGTTATAAGGCGGAATACCTGCTTTCCACCGGCCTCTGCTACGAGCATGGAGGGGAACTGGTGGACAAATTCCGGGAGAGGGTCATTTTCCCGATACACTCCCTCAGCGGCAGGGTAATAGCCTTCGGCGGCAGGACCCTGCGGGAGGACAAGACGGTGGCCAAGTACCTCAATTCGCCCGAGAGCGACATCTACCACAAGAGCCGTTCCCTCTACGGCATCTACTTCGCCAAGTCGGCCATCGCCCGCGAGCAGAAATGCTACCTGGTGGAGGGTTACACCGACGTCATCTCCATGCACCAGGCGGGAATAGAGAATGTTACGGCATCCTCCGGCACATCCCTGACTACGGACCAGATCCGGCTCATCAAGCGTTTCACGAACAATGTCACCGTGCTCTACGACGGGGACGCGGCTGGCATCAAGGCCTCCCTCCGCGGTATCAACATGCTGCTCGAGGAGGGGATGATCATCAAGGTGGTGCTGCTGCCGGACGGGGAGGATCCCGACTCCTTCGCCCGCTCCCACACGAGGCAGGAGATTCTGGACTTCCTGTCGGAGCACGAGACCGATTTCATAGAGTTCAAATACGACCTGCTCTCATCCGCCATAGAGCATGATCCGATACGTAAGGCGGAGCTGATCAGGGATATCATAGATACGATAGCGGTCATTCCGGACCAGATTGCAAGGTCCGTCTATGTAGAACAGTGCGCGCAGAGGCTGGGAATGAAGGAGGACGTGCTGTTTGCGGAAGTGGCGCGGGTGCGGCGCAGGAGGATAGAGTCCGGGCAGTTCGAGCAGCGGAGGAGGGAAGAGGCTGCGGCCCGGCGTGCGGTGGCGGAAGATGCGGTAAGGGCTGCGGATGCGGAGGATGTCCAGGCGTCTGCCGGCAGCCCGTCTTTGGCGGAGGCAGCCATGAATCCGGTACCGCTGCTGGATCCTGTGGAGCGGGAACTGATTTACTATCTGCTGAAGTTCGGAGAGTACAGCTTGACGTTTGACGAGAGCAAGACCTATGGCGCGGAGGCGCCGCTTCTGCGTATCACCGTCGCGGAGTACATCTCCGCTCAGTTGCAGGACGATGATCTGGAGCTCCAGAACCCACTGTACCGCAGGATATACCGGATGTATTTCTCCTTCCGCGGGCAGCTGCTAGAGGAGGACTCTTCCGAGGCCGGGAGGGATCCAGAAGTGCTGCAGGGCAGGATACTCAGGCAGTTCGTCAACTGCCAGGACCCGCAGGTGTCGGTAGCCGTGGTGGACATCACCGAGGCCAAGTACGTTATCAACGTCAAGGAGTACCTCAAGTCCCAGATACCCGAGCGCAATACTATAGACAAGAACGTCCCCAAGGCCGTGCTGGTCTACAAACTCAAAT
Source organism: uncultured Bacteroidales bacterium (assembly GCA_944326245.1). Lineage (GTDB taxonomy): Bacteria > Bacteroidota > Bacteroidia > Bacteroidales > UBA932 > Coprenecus. The sequence continues at coordinate 27,929 of CALVDF010000015.1, read as the reverse complement.
ATGTGGAGCACTCTTGTGCACAGCTGATGGAGACTATCGGCAGGTCTGAAGATGAGATGCAGCAGCAGGAAGCGATGCACCACCTTAAACTTCTTCTTCAGATCAAGAATGTTCTTATTAAAGACTTGAATAGAGTATGAGATATAGCCTGATGATATTGTCCTGCATGTTGTCTCTTTTCAGCTGCAGCACTTCGGAGAATACAGAGATGCTGAGGGAGAGAGAGGTGTGTGTCTTCGACAGTCTGGCCCGGGAATGTGTGGCGGCGGCCAGAAGGACACAGTATGACAGCGCTTATGTATGGGCCCGCAGGATGCTGGCTGAGGCCGGGCGTACTGCGTCTGTGGATGACAGTCTCAAGGCGTTCGCATATATTGTGGATGTATTTGATTATTGTTCAGAGTATGACTCATCCCGATATTATATAGGAAAAGGCAAGGACCTGCTGGCCCAGTGTAAGAGCCGCGGGGTTGAACTTGCAAGCAGCAGGCCGGTATATATGCTCTACAATGCCGAGGGAGTAGTGGCGCTCCAGTCGGAATATAATTTTGAGAAGGCTGTCTCTTGTTTTTTGAAAGGGCTAGAGTATACGGATAATTATCATGAGGGTTCCGTCCTTGCTATAAACCTGATTGTTACGTCTTTTTTCAAAGGTACTGTGGACGGTCTGGAGTATGTCTCCGATATGTATGAGACCGGGTGTGAGGAGAAAGACACCCTGATGCTTTTTTACGGAGCATACGGTCTGGCGATGATGGAGACTGTTCAGGGGAGGTACCATGAAGCTGTACGTTTCGTGGAAGAGGCTGCCGGTTACAACCGTCTGAAGCAGTATACGTCTGAATATGTGCTTCAGGCTCTGTACGGTAATATTTTAGGAAAACTGGGAGAGAGGGATAAGGCCGGAAAGATACTGGAGGATGTCTACGACGGTCTTTTGGAGGACAGGCAGGAGAGTACGTCGTTGATATATGTGTGCATGTCTTATGCTGAGTATCTTTTGTCATGCGGAGATTATAAAGGTGCTGTCGAGGTGGGGGAGAGGGGGCTGGATATCGCGGTAAAATTTTCCAATAAGATATTCAATCCCCAGTTGTATATGTGCCTGTCAAAGGCTTATTCAAGTCAGAAAAACTGGAAAAGGGCATTGGAGTATTATGAAATGTATGATGAAGAGTCCAGAGTTCTTTTTGACGTTCAGCAGGAGTGGGTGACGAAGGAACTGACTATAAGGTATCAGACAGCTGAGAAGGAGGCACAGCTTCAGCAGGCCAGAGTCAGTCTTATGAAACGGAACCGGGAGTATCAGATTACATTGTTCGTGGTGCTTATAGCCGTGATAATCCTCTTTTTCCTGATATTGCTCTACCGCCATAAGAATAAGATGTATCTTAGGATTGTCAGACAATATAATGAATCTATCAGGAAAGAACGGGAACTGCAATCCGAGCTGGACGAGCTTAGAGGAAATGCCGCCGGTACTAAGGACGCATGCAGTAATGAAGAGCTGTTCTTCAGACTGGAGGCGATGATGAGGAATGAGCACATTTACAGGAAAAAGTATCTGACTAGGGATGAGGTTGTCGAGATGATGAAGACAAACAGGACGTATCTGTCTCAAGTCGTGAACGAGAAAACCGGGAAAAGTTTCAATCAATATGTCAACAGTTACCGGATAGCGGAGGCTGTAAGTATCCTTTCGGATGTCTCGTCGGACGTGCCGTTGAAAGCAGTTGCTGGAGACGCCGGTTTCAGCTCTCTTACCACATTCTATAAGATTTTCAGAGAAGAGGTTGGAATGACTCCGGCAAAGTACAGGGAGAAAGTACTGGAGCTTTACAGTATCGACAAAAAGATAAAAGAATGATATTTCAGTCTTGTCAATTGACAAAACTGTGAAACAAAATTCTTGGAAGATAGATTCTTCATAAATTAATTTTGTGCAAAACAAAAATTGATTGATATGAAGAATTTCCTGACAGCAACCTTGTTTCTGCCGATTGTCTTGTCCCTCCTTTCAGGATGCAGGGATAAGAGTCAAGTGTCTCCTTTCGTCCCGTCTCAGGATGTAGTGAATGTGCCTCCGGAAGGCGGTGTGATAGAAGTCCCGTGCCCCGGCATTACGGCGGAGAGTGAGGTGGGCATCATCTCAGAGTACGGGTGGGTACATGATTTTGATTGCTCAACGGCAGATATTATTCGTTTTACAGTAGATGCTAATGAGGAAGAATGTTCCAGAATGACCAATGTCGAGGTTACAACTATTGCTTCTCAGGAAAAGCATTATTTCAAAGTGATACAGGAAGCGGATACCATTGCGGATTTCAGAATCGACATCCTGGATGTGACGGAGACGTCAATGGCATTCAGTATACTCCCGAAAGACAAGGAGATGACATACGTCTATATGTTTACGGAAAAAAGCTATTGGGATACTTTTGACTCCGATGAGGAGTGGTATCAGGATGATATGACGTATTTCAGGAATGAGGCGACCAGGCAGGGCCTGTCTATAGAACAGTATCTGAACAAAATTCTAAAAAAAGGTGATTATGAATCGGGATTTGTGGAAAATCTGCTTCCCGGTACTGAGTATGTGCTGTATGCTTACGGTCTTACGCCTCAGGGAAACCGCTTGACGGATATATGCTATGACAGTACTGCGACTCTGACAGCAGAGAAAATAGATATTTCATTTGACATCAGCCTGGACATAAAAGGCCCTATGGTGGATATGTCTGTGGTACCGTCAGATGACAGTCAGGCGTATTATTTTGGGGTATTTGATAAGACGGATGTTTCTTCGGATGAGGATATAATCAAAAGGTGCGAACAGAATTTCAACGATATGATAGCTTTTTACGGCAACCAGGCCGGATTGTCTCCGGAGGAGGTCATGGCGCAGATTGTTTCTTACGGTCCTGATTCATATCTGTTTGAACTGGAGGAGAATACTTCTTATGTGGCCTTTGCGGTCGCTGTGGACATGAGGGGACTTGTCATCTCGGATCCGTCGGTGCGGGAATTTGTCAGCGGAGAGGTGACGCCTTCAGACAACGTCATCTCGGTAGAGATAAGTCAGGTGACATCCCGTACGGCGCATTACAATATCTCCGTGACCAATGAGGATCAGTATGTGTTCCTCCTGGACCTGGCTTCAGAATGGGAAGGCCTGACGGAAGGGCAGATGTTGGAGAGGCTGGTATCTCAGTATGATTTGTCGAACAATACCAGAACCGGAAATGACGAAGGTGATATGACCGGTCTTGAGCCCGGAACGGAGTATGTGACATTTGCCTTCGGATGTGTTGCCGGTATTCCTACCACGGATCTTGTCTGCACGTATTTTGCCACCAAAGAGGCGGAGATTTCTGACGCTGTGGTGAATTTCATCTACGATGGTTATTTCAGCGGAGATGATGTCGAGGCGGCATATCCTGATATCTTCCAGGGGGCGTCCGGTTATGCTGTCCTGAAACTGAATGTGACTGTTGATCCTGAGGGTACATCGTTCTATTACAACATATTTGCAGGAGATCTTTCTTCAGTAACGGACATCCAGGACGATGTCCTTATCGATGAACTGATGTACCAGGGGATTCATAATGAGCCGTATTCGTGGTTTGTAATTCCGTTCGGAGAACCTTCTACAGCTGTCGGAGTGGCAGTGGATGCATCAGGTAATTTCGGTCAGGTGACCAGAACCGTTATTGCTCCCAGTCCGGACGGAGTTCTGCCTTTTGAGGATTTCGAACTGAACAATACCAATATTACTAACAACAAATATAAAGCTTATGAAAAAGTTGCTGATATTATCAGGCATGGCCGCAATGACAGTCATGCTGTCCGGCTGCGTTAAGGACAATGAGCCGGAAACCATTACGGATCTTAGTGTCACACCTGAAACAGTGGAACTTACAGTCGGAGAGACTGCTCAGCTCAATGCAGTGTTCGAGCCATCAGATCTGGAGGTGCTTATAGAATGGTCTTCTGAGGATTCAACCATTGCATCCGTATCTGCTGACGGACTTGTCGAGGCCCGTTCCGCGGGTGAGACAATAGTTACGGCATCGGTGGGCGAAATTTCCGCCGGAGCGGTAGTGAAAGTATCCCTTCCTGACCCTGAACTCGGTGATTATTTCTATTCTGACGGTACCTGGTCTTCTGAGGCAGATCCTGAGAAGACAGTCATCGGTGTTGTTTTCTGGTTGGGAGATCCAGCGCAGTCCGATGCTGCACTCAAGGCGGATTTTCCTGAGTGTACTCATGGTCTTGTAGTCGCAGCCGGCGGTGACGTGCCCTCTTACTGGCAGTCTCAGTCCACTTCATCACCCGGCACTGTGGGAGAATGGATTACGGACAATGCTCCTGAACTGTTGTCTGTGACTTCCGGCACCGATATCTCCGATCCCCTGAATTTGATTCGTGGATATAACAATACGAAAGCACTGGAACTGTACAATGCGGCACCGGAGAACAGCGAATGGCCAGTTGAAGTAATGGACGTGGTAAGTGCTTACAGGGAAGAAGTGCCTGCTCCTGCAAATACCAGCGGATGGTATCTTCCTTCAATGAAGGAACTTTCACTGCTCTGCTCAGGAGAACTGGGAGGGAATGTGTATGATATTTCCGGTGAGACTTCTGTGAGGGACATGGTCAATGAGAGGCTGGAAGCCGTCAACGGTATTCAGATAGGAGAAGCGTTTTACTGGTCAAGTACCGAAAACAGTATAGAGCATGCCTTTGACATAGATTTCAGTGACGGCAGTGTCTGGATGGACCTTAAGTTCATGAATGACCCTGTGCGCTGTGTGCTGGCTTTTTAAGGAGATTATAAATTTGTCAGTAGGGACTTTGGCGGCCTTTCCGTAGTACGCCAAGGTCCTTTTTTGTAATGACGTTCCACAATGACCGCGTATTGTATGTCTCGGTGCCGTTTGGGGCGTGAAAATATGGAAATCGAGAATTTTTTCGGAAATGTGCTTGGGTTTTTCTAATTTCGCTATGCGAATATTGAATCATAAAACTGTACGATATGAAAAGGTATATGGTGGTATGTCTCGCTTCCGTGCTGGCGCTGCTGATGACAGCGTGCGGGGAGCGTTCTCTTGTTAAGAAAGATCTGGCGGCCAAGGCGGCAGCGATAGGGGACGGGCTGGATATGGAGCAGGTGCTCTCGGGCTGTGCTGACCGGCAGGAGCGGGAGGCGATGGAGTTTCTCTATGCGTATATGCCGGTGGGGGATGTGGCGGACTATAGTCCGCAGCTGTATCTGGACGGGGTCCGTACTGTCTTCAGGGCCCGGGAGGAGATGCCGTGGGGACGGGAGGTGCCCGAGGAACTGTTCCGGCATTTCGTGCTGCCGCTGCGGGTCAACAACGAGACTCTGGACGAGTTCCGGACGGAGTGCTACGAGGACTTGAGCGGCAGGGTGAAGAATATGTCCATGCATGATGCCGTGCTGGAAGTCAACCACTGGTGCCACGAGAGGGTGACCTATACCCCTTCGGATGCCAGGACTTCGTCGCCGCTGGCTTCGATAAGGACTGGCTACGGCCGCTGCGGAGAGGAATCGGTGCTGCTGGTAGCCGCTCTGCGGACTGTGGGAATCCCTGCCCGTCAGGTATACACTCCCCGCTGGGCCCATACCGATGACAACCATGCCTGGGTCGAGGCCTGGGTCGACGGCCGGTGGCATTATCTCGGAGCATGCGAGCCTGAACCGGAGCTGGATGTGGCATGGTTCAGTTCCACTGCCCTTCGCGGTGTACTGATGCATACCAATGTGTTCGGCCGCTATGACGGACCGGAGGATGTCATATCCCGGACGGACTGCTATACGGAGATCAATGTGACTTCGAACTATGCTCCTGTGGAGAGAGTGACCGTCAAGGTGACGGATGCCGGAGGCAACCCGGTGGAAGGGGCAAAAGTTGAATACAAGATATACAACTACTCAGAGTTCTATACGGCAATAACAGGCCTGACTGACAGCAGAGGCCTCTCCCGCGCCACATTCGGCCGGGGGGACATCCTGGTCTGGGCTTCTGATCCGGCAGGGCATTTCGGATTCGGACGGATGCCTCTGTCCGAGGGTGTGACCTCGCTGACAGTCGTGCTTGACAGGGACAGCTCGTGGACAGGATATGAAGAGCTGGACATCGTGCCCCCTGCCGAGGGGAAGGCTGCGGTGACACTGACTCCGGAACAGGTGGCTGCCAATGCCGTACGTCTTGCCCGGGAAGATTCTTTGCGCGGGGCGTATATCGCCACCTTCGATGCATCCTGTCCGCTGCTGGCCGGAGCGCGCGGCAACTGGAAGGAGATAGCGGCATACCTGGAAGCTTCCGGACGCTATGGCCGCGATGCCCGGCATATGCTGGAACTGATCAGTGAAAAGGATCTGCGGGATACCCCGGAAGAGGTGCTTATGGACCACATTGCCAATTTTACATACAGCGGCAGCGATCCGGTGTTGAGGGATTATGTCCTCAATCCCCGTATAGGCCTGGAGCTGCTTTCGCCGTACCGCAGTGTCTTTCTGAAGGCTGCCGGAGACGGGGTTTTCGGCTCCGGGCCTGTGACGGCGGAGGCTCTGGTGGACTATGCCTCCGGTATCAGGGTCTGCGACCGGTACAATCCTCTGGAGATTCCCGTGACACCGGTCGGAGTCTTCCGCCTCGGGGCTGCCGACAGCTATTCGAGGGACGTGTTTTTCGTGGCGCTGTGCCGTACTTTCGGCATACCTGCCCGTCTTGAAGAGGTCAGCGGCAAGCTGCAGTATCACGACGGAGGCAGTTGGGTGGATGTGGACCTGGACGGAGGTTCGGCGGCGGCAGCGGCTGATGCCGGAACGCTTTCGGTGGAATACGCCGGACAGGAATACATAGTGGATCCCAAGTATGAGACTCATTTCACTATAGCCAGGATGGAAAAAGGCTCTCCCGTTACCCTCAATTTTACCGACAGGGAAGGCCGGGAAGGGTCCATGACCTGGAAGAGTATTTTCGGGGACGGTCCCGTGGCTCTGGACTGCGGGCAGTATCTGATGGTCTCGGGCAACAGGATGGCCAGCGGCAAGGTGTTGGCGACCATGACGTTTTTCAGCATTGATCCGGGGAAGAATACGGCAGCGGCGCTGGTGATGAGGGAGGATCCCGGGGAACTTCAGGTGATAGGCAGCATGAATGCCGAGGCTCCGTATCTGGCGGTTGCGGATGACGGGTCGTTGAAGGAGTCGACCATTCTTTCGACTACCGGAAGGGGCTTTTTCGTACTTGGCTTCATGCGTTCAGGACATGAACCCAGCAACCATGCGGTACGCGGGGTATTCGCGGACGTCCCGGAATGTCCGGTGATACTGATGTACGGAAGTGAACAGGAGTACGGGAAATATCTCTCGGACGGATTTCCTGAAGTTCCGGACGGGGTGCATTTCGGGATTGACAGGGACTGGAAGGTACTGGAGGCGATATGCCGGGAGCTGAGGCTGGAAGACGTGGAGTATCCGGTATTTGTGATAGCGGACTCTTTCGGAAGGATAGTGTATGTCTCGCAGGGGTACAATATAGGAACAGCCGAGCAGATGGCCCGGCTGGTCAAAGGTCTGTAAAAGTCTGTAATAATAAAGGTCTTACTGGTTCTTGCGGTCGATGCCGTACACTGCTGTTACAGGGACGGTCATGAGTATTACGTCAGGGTCTATCTGCTTGGCTGTCTTCATGATGTCTCCTGAATAGCCTTTGCGGCTGACTACCATGAGCATCTTTCTGCCTCCCTCCGTGGCCCACTGCACTGACTTTACTGAGCGGTTGCCTTCGATGCTCAGGGTCTGGAGGCGGGCTGCGATCTCATCGTTGTGCTCGGAGATGATAAGTGTCTGAACGGATTGCTGGGATCCGGTCAGGAACATGTCCACTGCATAGGAGAAGGCTATTATCTCGACGAATCCGTATACTACGTCGGCCAGGGTCTTGTCGTTGACCAGCAGGATGGACATCACGATGAGCGAGTCGCATACCAGGTAGATACGGCCTGGGGAAATGTTCTTATATTTGTTGATCGAAAGGGCGATGATGTCAGTACCGCCGGTGCTGCCTCCCTGGGTGATGATGATGGCTATGCCGATACCGCTCATTGCACCTCCTATCAGAGCGTTGATGAGGTTGTCGGTGATGCCGGCAGAGATCGTGGTGAGACCGGGTATCATGGGCATGAACTGGAAGAAGACAAAGCTCATGGCTACACAGTAGATGGTCTTGACACCGAAGCCCTTGCCGAGGATGATGAAGCCTGCTACCAGCAGCAGGATGTCTATCGCGAACTTGGCGTAGGAGACGGGAATGCTGTTGATGCCGTAGTGGATGACGGATGCCAGACCGGCGATGCCGCCACCGGTGATCTCGTGGGGGTTGAGGAATGCGGTCCAGCCGAAGACGAAGACGGCCAGTCCGAGGGTCATGATTGCGTATTCTTTCAGGTATTTCAGAAACATATCGTAGGATTTTAGGCCGCGAAGATAATAAATTATAAGCACAGTGCGCTGGTTCGGTAACAAAATAAAGACTGCACCCGGAATCAGGCACAGCCTTGGTAGGAATTATAGTATGTGGGATAATGCTTGCCGGGATTTTACCATTCGGGTTCATCAGTGATAACCAGGGATTCCTGCGTGCTGGTGCCGGTGATTTTGTATCCGTCCCAGGTCTCGGCATCTACGGAAAATCTGTATTCCTCTCCATCATGCACCACCGTTATGGTTCCGGAGCGCATGAATCCCATGGTCTGTTCAAAAGTCTCGCCGTCCAGAAGATAATAGTAGCTGCCCAGGTAATCGATGTTTATGGCGTCATACCATTTATAGTCTCCGGCGATAGCTGTGTTTGCTGCCGGTTCAATCGATATAGGGTATTCTCCTTCAGGAATCCCCGCGTAGGGGTCCTGCTGTGAGGGAACGTAGAATTCCATCTTGAGGCAGTGCTTGTTGTAGCCTCCGAAAGAACTTCCCGGGTCGGGGTCGTTTACGCATGACAGGGAATATTTTGACATTCCGTCCACTTCACCGCAGTAATACGCGTACTTCATCAGCGGATAATCGAGGCCGGTCATATCGTTCTGCAGGGACGGCCGATAGTTGTATATGCCGTAGTAGGCACTGCTCTGGACGAGATTCAGCTGCCCTTTGTAATAGCAGGAGAAACTTCTTCCGTCCGTCAGAGTCAAGGCTGCGGTTATGACGAAGTCCTCTCCGGACGCAGATATCTGCATGGCGCATGAAGTTATATCGTATTCGGTGTTCTCACCATTCTCTGTATACTCGATAAGAGAGGAACAGCTGTTCGTGCTGTATATTGCACCGGGAACGTCATCGCCTGCTTCTGTTTTGTATATGCCGCAGAACTCGACTGGGCTATCAGGCACATTCTCCAGGCTCTCGAGTTTGCGGACAGCGTAGATTTCCGCAATCGTACCGTTGGAAAAATAGTCCCAATATTCCCCGGTGTTGAGTTGTGCATCCCCTGCACGTAAGGTGAAGGATGCGTTTGTCCTGCCGTATTCCTGTCCCCAGTCTACAATGTCGGCTGTATTTGTCACTTCCAGCCTTTCCATAGTTCTCTCAGTTGAGATTTCTGCGGTTGACGAAACACGTGTGCTTTCACCGTATACAGCGGTGCATATTATGTAGTCAGAATCTTCTTCGAGGTCGGTGAAGATGACATCGGCATTGCCGGTGAAGCGGAACTCAGAGTATTCGGGAGAGGCGGACATTTCCAGGATTCTGGCTTCGGCAGCTGCCGAATCGGTGTAGTATTCTTCTTTGGGAAGGATGCAGGCAAAATATTCATTGTCCGCTGATTCCGGGATAAGGGTGACACCGGCCGTGAAGTCCGTCAGTACATTGACCTGTACGTCAATATCCATTACCGGAACGGGTTCGGGAATTTCTTCTCCCCCCTTGTTCTTTTCGCATGCGGTGGTAAGGAGCACCGCGGAGATGATTGCAAAAAATAGTGATTTGTGGTTCATTGTAATGAAAATTTGATTTAATTTAAAATTTAAAAACGCGAGCAAAATTAAACCTGCAGTGATGAAAGGGCCGTTAACAAATGTTAATTCAGCGGAATGTATGGCTGAATTCTGTAGAATCATGAAATTTCCCCGGGAATGTGCGGAACAGATTTCTGAGATTGTCGAATTCCGCGAAGTGGAGGACGGAGCAGTCCTGATATCTCCGGGAGAAGTGAGTTACAATATCTATTTTATCCTCTCAGGCTTTGGTGTGGGGGCCTGTTTTACGGATGTGGGGGACAGTAAGTGCCTGTATCTTCAGACGAGTTCTTATGTTCTGTGCTCGCTGGCGACACTTGCGCATGGGGAAGCTTCCGGATACTGCTGCTGTATGCAGAGGGGAGGCCTGGTCGCTGTTATTGATGACCGGAAGCTGATGAGTCTGGCTATGAGTGATGTGAAAATATGCGTATGGTACATCGGGGTGCTCAAGTCCGCTCTGGTGCGTTTTGAGAAGAAAGCCACTAATTTCATTACCAAAGATTCCCGGCATCGTCTGCAGGAGCTGTACGATGAGTCTCCGGAGATTTTCAGTAATGCGCTGGGCAAGCAGATAGCCAGCTTTATCGGGGTTACTCCGGTGCACTTGAGCCGGATACTTTCGTCCAAAGTACACCGTTGACTCCGTTCCATGAATCAGTTATGGATTAATTATGCCGGGCCTGTTGTCGTATCAGGGCAAGAGAAGGCCGAATTTAAGAAGTTATAACCGGAACGTGACAAATAATTTGCAATACGAAGAGCGCCTGGGCACCGCACCCATGACCCCTCTGGTCTTCCGGATGGCCGTCCCGGCAGTGGTGGCCCAGCTGGTCAACCTGCTCTACAATCTCGTGGACCGCATCTACATCGGGCACATCTACGGCATCGGGACCGAGGCCCTGGCAGGTATCGGGGTCACCGGCTCGGTCATCATCCTGATCTCGGCCTTCGCCTCTATAGTCAACGGCGGTGCCGCTCCGCTGGCTTCCATTGCCTTAGGACGCGGGGACAGGGCCCTGGCCGGCCGGTATCTCGGCAACGGCGTGGTCCTGCTCCTGGTATTCGCGGCCCTCTGTATCCTGCCGGTCTACATCTTCATGGAGCCGATACTATACGCCGTAGGCGCCTCGGACGCGACGATAGGCTATGCCTGCGACTATCTCTCTGTATATCTGCTCGGTACGGTCTTCGTGCAGCTCTCCCTCGGACTGAACACCTTCATATATACCCAGGGCCGGCCCGGAATAGCCATGACCTCGGTCATCCTCGGGGCGGTGATGAACATTGTCCTGGACCCGGTATTAATCTTCCTGCTCGATATGGGCGTGAAGGGAGCCGCCATAGCCACGGTCATCTCCCAGGCGTGCAGCGCGGCGTGGGTCCTGTCATTCCTGTGCTCCAGGCGCCGGGCCTCCCTGCATATCGAGCTGAAAGCCATGCGGATGGACTGGAAGGTCATCGGTGCCACCATAGCCCTCGGCGTCTCGCCCTTCGTGATGGCCAGCACCGAGAGCATTGTCGGTTTCGTGCTCAACGGCACCCTCAAGCACTACGGGGACATCTACGTCAGCGCCCTGGCCATCATGCAGAGCGCCATGATGCTCGTCAGCGTGCCCCTCTCCGGCTTTGCCCAGGGCTTCATTCCCATAGCCAGCTACAATTACGGCCGGGGCGATGCCTCCAGAGTCCGCTCCTGCCTCCGGGTGGTGGTCATCACCATGTTCTCCTTCAACCTCCTGGTCGTCCTGCTGATGATTCTCTGCCCCTCGACGGTAGCCTCGATATTCAGCGACGACCCCGAGCTGATAGCCACGGTCTCTGAGGCCATGCCCCTCTTCCTGGCCGGAATGACCATCTTCGGCCTGCAGCGGGCCTTCCAGAACATGTTCATCGCCCTCGGCCAGGCCCGCCTGTCGATATTCATTGCCCTGCTGCGCAAGATTATCCTGCTCGTCCCGCTGGCCCTGACACTTCCCCGCCTGATGGGGGTCAGGGGTGTCTTTGCCGCTGAGGCCATATCTGACGCCACTGCCGCTGTGTGCTGTACCGTCCTGTTTCTGATCATGTTCCCGAGGATTCTGAGAAAAAATTGTCAAAAACCATGAATTCCTTGTAACATTTTGAGCGATCCGGACGTCATAAGTTCAGAAATCACAAAAAGAGAAAAGTTATGAAAAAAGTTTTTGCAACAGTTGTTTTAAGTCTTGTGCTTGTGGCTTCGCTGCCCGTGGCCGCAAGCGCCAGAAATGTGGAAAGCCTGTACAGCCGCTATGCCGGCAAACCCGGGGTAGAGTCCGTGTCGATAGGCAGATTCTGGATCAATCTGGCCAAGCTGATTGTCTCGCTTGATGATGAAGGAGGACAGACGGACAAGGATACGGAGCTGGCCATCAATACTCTGTCCCACATCAGTTCCGTACGGGTGGCGGATCTTAGCGGATGCAGCGAAAGTGTACTGGCCGAGTTTGAAGAGGATGTGAAGTATTCTTCTACAGACGGTTATATACTCATGTCCAGCGTCCGTGACGGGAATGACAATGTGCAGATACTGGTACGCAAGGACGAAGACGGAGTCATCCGCGAGCTGCTGGTCGTGTCTGCAGGGGATGATCCTGCCGTCATTCAGATTGAGGGCCGGATAACCGAGGAGGAAGCTGCAAGGTACATATCCGCATCGATGGAATAAAACTGTCTGGAAAGTGAATGCCGAAGAGTTCAAAACAGTGTTTCTTCCGCTCGGTCCTCTGCTTTACAGGCTGGCATACAGGATGCTTGGGAACGGAGAGGATGCCAGGGACGCGGTACAGGAGCTGTATGTCAAGCTCTGCCGTGACGGTGACCGGGCCCTCCGGAGTTCCAATCCCGAAGGCTACTGCGTGAGGATGATGCAGAATGTGTGTGCGGACTTTATCAGAAGAAACGGACGGAATGTACTGAAGCTGGCTGTGGATGTGGACGGAGTCAGGGGAGGACCGTCAGCGGGTGCGGCGGATGTCCAGGTGGAGAACCGGGAAGCGGCAGCAATGGTCCGGAAGGCCATGGCCGCGATGCCGCCCAAACTGCGGGAGGTAGTGGTCCTGAGAGATGTGGAACAGAAGGAAATGGAAGAGATAGAGGCCCTTACAGGCATGTCTCCGGTCAATGCAAGAGTATCGCTCTCACGCGGGCGTAAAATGCTGAAGGACCAGATCCGGAAACTAATTAAAAACACTTGAAAATGAAAACGAAACCAAGAATATCTGACCCTGGGGATATAATGGAAAAGGGGCTCTCGCAGATCCGGATTCCGGATGCGGACATAAAGGTGCCTTCAGGCCTGGAAGAGATGATAGAACGGACGGTGGACAATGAACTGGGCCGCCGCCGCTCAAGGCTGAGACTGGTGGCCTCCGTCTCTTCCGTGGCCGCTGCAGCTGCGATAGCGGCAATAGCCCTTACGATTCCTGCAGGCGGCCGCTATGAGCCGTCCGATACGTTCGACGATCCCCGCCAGGCCTATGCGGAAGCAGTCAGGGCCCTGGAAATGGTGGGCTCGGGACTCAACAGGGGGCTGTCGAAGACGGAAGCCAGGGTCTCCGGTGTGATGGAACCGGTAGACAGGGTAATGAAAAAATATGGAAACAATGAAAAGGAAAACGAAAATTGAAGTTATGAAAAAAACGGTTTTAACGGCGGCATGCATCATGCTGCTGGCAGTCGTGCCGGTGTCTGCACAGCTGCCGTCAGAGGTTCCCTCAGGGGACAATGATCCGGTAAAGGGTCTGTATCAGAAGTATGAAAACAATCCCAAGGTGTCGAGCATATACATCTCGGCCGAAATGATCCGTCTGGTATCCATGCTGGGCGATATGGCGGGAGACAATGTGTCCGGCACGGTGTCCGTGACTGACGGAGGCAGCTTCGGCATCGAAGATATCGATGTGGCACAGGTATTCTCCATACTCGGCAAGCTGAAAGGTCTGTACCTGCTGAGTACCGAGGATGCCCCCACCGCCGAGGCGATGGAGAAGGATCTGGGCGGCGTAGGCCGGTACAAGGAACTTATGCGCGTCAAGGACAGCGGGGATGACCTGAGGTTTTACTACATCTCTCCCGACGGGGAGCATGTCGAGGAATTCCTGATGAAGGCCAATACCGACGGAGGTGAATTTACTGTCATCCAGTTCCAGGCGGACAGTCTCACGTTGCAGGACATTGCCAGATTTGCCGCCGAGATGTCCAAGGAATAGCGTCCCGGGAGTCACTCCGGGCAATACTGTAACGGTTATAAACGGATATAAACGTTTATAGCCGTTTTTATCATTGCTAAGGTTTGAAAATTCGCTTATATTTGCATCCGATTTAATAGAAAAAGTATGGCAAAAGAACTCGAACAGAATGACGTTGCAGCAGCAAACGCCGCGAAGCTCAAGGCACTGCAGGCAACAATGGACAAGATAGAAAAGGATTTCGGCAAGGGTGCCATCATGAAGCTGGGAGACCGCCCGGAAGGAGACGTGTCTGTCATTCCGTCCGGATCCATAGCTCTCGACCATGCCCTGGGGATAGGAGGCTATCCGCGCGGAAGGGTCATAGAGATATACGGACCCGAGTCCAGCGGTAAGACCACTCTCGCCATACATGCCATAGCCGAGGCCCAGAAGGCCGGAGGTTTTGCAGCGATCATAGATGCGGAGCATGCTTTTGACCGCACATACGCAAAGAATCTGGGCGTGGATGTAGACACGCTTCTGATATCACAGCCTGACAACGGGGAGCAGGCTCTGGACATAGCCGACGACCTTATCCGCAGCGGAGCCATCGACATCATAGTCGTGGACTCCGTAGCCGCCCTGACTCCGAAGGCCGAGATAGAGGGTGAGATGGGAGACCAGAAGATGGGCCTTCAGGCCAGGCTGATGAGCCAGGCTCTCAGAAAGCTTACGGCCAACATCTCCAAGACCAACACATGCTGCATCTTCATCAACCAGCTGCGCGAGAAGATAGGGGTGATGTTCGGCAATCCCGAGACCACCACAGGCGGAAACGCCCTGAAATTCTATGCTTCCGTACGTATCGATGTGCGCAAGGTTACCCAGCTCAAGGACGGGGATGATCCCACCGGCAACCGTACGCGTGTCAAGATCGTCAAGAACAAGATGGCCCCTCCGTTCCGCAAGGCCGAGTTCGATATCGTATTCGGGGAAGGTATCTCCAAAGTGGGTGAGATAGTGGATCTGGGAGTGGAGTTCGATATTATCAGGAAGAGCGGCTCGTGGTTCAGCTACGGGGACGCCAGGCTGGCCCAGGGCCGTGAGGCAGTGAAGAAGCTGCTTGCTGACAACCCGGAGCTCTGCGAGGAGATAGAAGGCAAGATCCGCGAGACTATGAAGAACATGAACGATTAAAAGGATTTTCGGAACAATCAATAATACTATGCAGACAGTTTTAAGCGGTATACGCTCCACCGGCCATTTGCATCTCGGCAACTATTTCGGAGCGCTGCGCAATTTCGTGAAGATTCAGGACGAGTACAATTGTTTCTATTTCATTGCTGATCTTCACTCACTTACGACTCATCCCCATCCGGATGACTTCCATGCCAACGTCAAGATTATCCTGGCAGAATACCTGGCATCCGGGCTGGACCCTGAGAAGTCCACCATATTCGTCCAGAGTGACGTACCGGAGGTGAGCGAACTGTATGTCCTGCTCAACATGCTGGCCTACAAAGGAGAACTTGAGCGTACGACTACGTTCAAGGACAAGGTGCGTCTGGCCAAGGCAAAGGTCCGCAATGTACGCCTCGAGGACATATCCTATGAAGACCACAATGATGAAGGTATCAATATCAGTGCAGGCCTGCTGACCTATCCTGTACTTATGGCGGCCGACATCCTTATTCACAGGGCTGATTTTGTCCCGGTAGGCAAGGATCAGGAGCAGCATCTGGAGTATGCCAGGGTGATGGCCCGCCGCTTCAACAATATGTACGGCGAGGAGGTTTTCGTGGAACCGAGAGGATTCAATTTCGGAGGAGAGCTTATTAAAGTGCCCGGTCTGGACGGCAGCGGCAAGATGGGCAAGAGCCAGGGCAACGGCATATACCTCTATGACGATGAAAAGACCATTACCAAGAAAGTCATGAAGGCCCTTACTGACGGAGGTCCTACAGAGCCTAACAGTCCCATGCCCGAATGCATTGAAAACCTGTTTACACTGCTTGCTCTGGTATCCGAGCCGTCTACCGTAGAGTACTTCCGCGAGAAATGGAACGATTGCTCCATACGCTACGGTGATCTCAAGAAGCAGCTTGCATCGGATATCTGCAAAGTGACCTTGCCTATACGCGACAAGATAGATGCCATATACAACGACGATGCCTATCTTCACCGCGTAGTGACAGAAGGCCGCGACAAGGCCAGGGCATCAGCTTCGGCGACCCTTGCACTTGCCCGCAAGGCTATGGGATTCAAGGTGTTCTAGGTGCTGTACTTCATTTCGGCCTGGAACCTGAACCGGAATATGCCGGTCTGTACGATGATACAGGCCGGTATTTTTTATCTGTACAGGCGGTTGAGGGATGTGTGTGCGAAATAGTGACTGAGGATCTTGTCGTAGGTGTATCCGCGGGCACTCATGGCTGCCGCCCCTATCTGGCAGAGGCCTACCCCGTGGCCCCAGCCGGCTCCGTGGAGGATGAACCTGGCGGGAACATTGACGGGCCTGCTGTCTCCGGATGTCGCCGTTTCCGGTGTCACTACGGTCAGGGTGCCTTCTGTCTCAACGATGAAGGCTGAGCTGTACAGGTGCGACTCCGACAGCCAGCGGCGTATTTCCAGTTCCTTCCCGACTGTGACTGTGCGCCTGGTTCCGCGGATGAGCAGCTCGATGATGCGCCCCGAGGCTCCCCGCCGCAGAGGCTTCAGCTCCAGTATTGCACCGAAGTCGATTCCTGACCGTCTGCGGAGCAGGCTGCTCAGCACCTCCTGCGTGTATTCTACCTTCCACCGGTAGAAGTCGGCTGTCTCCTGGTCGTAGGAGTTGAGGACGGAGGAGAGCAGCTTCGCGTCCGAGGTGTTGCAGAATGCTTCAGGGGATGACAGTATCCATTCGCGGGCACTATGTTCGTCCGTGAGGTCCGGCATGGTCTCCGCGCTTCGGCCAAGGTCTCCGCAGGGAATATTGTCCCTGACAGGCTGCAGGTAGGAATAGTCCTCGTCGGCCCAGCAGGCGGAGAAGCGCTCGGATATGCCTCCGCAGCATTTGGAGAAGCGGGTGTCGCAGATACTGCCTTCCGGGCCTTCGGTCAGGACCTGCCCCCGTGTGGCCTCTATCGCCTTGCGGATGTTGGGGTTGCCGGCCCTGTGCAGTCCCTGGTATCTCTGGCAGTGGTCGTCCGCACATACGTCGAAGAGGGTATGGTCCTCCCTGTCGTACCAGCGGATGATGCAGCCATCCGCGTTGCTTTCCGGACCTGTATTGTCCTGCGTCCTGCCTCCGAGGGTGGGCCTTGCCAGCAGCCACGAGCGGGAGATGACGGCATGGGCCTTGAGGAATTCCTCCGGGGCGTCCCCGTTCATTTCCGAGGATATTACGCTGAGCAGGTAATCCTCTATCAGCACGTTGTTTATGGCCACGAGGCCCTCTTGTGCCGGCAGTATTGTCAGTCCTCCCGGGAAAGTCTGGTCTTCCTCCCTCTCCCAGTGGAAATTGATTCCGATTTTGACCTTGTGCAGGGTGAATCCTCCGTCGGGGTGGAATTCCAGTCTGTCCCGCAGTTCCCCATTCCATTCCACCTGTTTTCCCTTGAGGCGGAATACCTCTTCCTTTTCATTGATCCTGGCCCTTATTTCCGGGGCGGTGAGCAGCCCAACGTCGATGACCGGCTGCCAGGAGGTGTCCACTGTCTCGCGGATTATTTCCCTGAGGACTTCCGCACCGGCTCTGCGGAAATCGTCCTCTACCGGTACGATGAAGACTCCGCCCAGATCGACAGAGGCGGGGCTGATACGTACGGCCTGTCCTTCCGGGGCGTAGTAGCAGGAGGGACGGTGGGCCTTGCGCGGAATTACGAGGATGCGGAATGCCATGCCCGCGCTCTGCTCATGGCGGTTGTCCCCTGGGGATAGGCGGGTGTCCCTTTCCGCCCAGCACAGGATGTTGAGCTTCGGTTCGCCTGTGGAGGGACTGGAGGACAGTGATCGAAGTACCCGGAGCAATGCGGCTGTCGCCGAGTCACTGTCGGGGGCGGTGATTACGGGAAGTCCCGGGATATATGCGGAGGTCACTGCAATGGCAGCGGCTCCCTGCTTCATGACGTTGAGCGGCCGCAGACGGTCAAAATGCTTCTCCACGGGCAGAAACCCCTTGCAGCCCATCTGGAAATGGAAATGGTCCGGGGCGCTGGCTCCGCTCTCAGGTCCGTTGTAGAAGACCACCATGTCCGGGAAGGTCCCGGCAAGGCGGAGCATGTCAGGGATGCGTCCTGCTATGCGCTGTGGCGTGTGCTCGACGGCAGGGACGGTGTAGTGCTCGGGAAAAATGGGAAAGGGGTTGACCAGTATCTCGTAGCGGCGGCCGTCACAGCCCTCGATGGGCAGGGCCTCCTGCTCCGGCGGACGGTTCTCCCGGCACAGGAAGCAGGGCCGGGCCTGTATGGCTGCCGCATCGGTCCGGGCCAAGGTGGATACTGCCCTGGCCGGGTTGAACTGTATCCTGACGGGCATACCGTCGATGACGGTATGCCTGGTCTGTATCTCCTGCAGGTCGCGGTATCTCCGTGCTGCCTCCGGCCATGCGGCCAGCTGTCTGTATATCAGGTTGTGCATTGTCTTTTACTGAATTTCCCAGCTGTTGATGTTGTGGGTCTCCCGGTCGAAGCTAGTCATTCTGTAGACGTACTCCGTCTTGTCTACATAAAGGAAATTCCCCGCCGTCCTTATCTCGGCGAAGTCCTGTCTCCCTACCGGGTAAAGTCTCTGCTGTGTGTCCATGGCCTGCGCTCAATAGTGTATTCTGCCTCAAAGTTATAAAAAATCATCGTATGTCCGGCATCGCCGCATATACTGTGGCGCCCCGGAACAGCAAATAAATTTGCTCTCCTCTCGGCTTCAACGTATATTGGGGACTTTGCAGTCAGTAGTCCTGTCTGCGACGCAATATTATCTTACCTTTGTTTTGGAGAAAAATTTTTTTTAACTTGCAGCAGTTTCTCAGTCAGATTGCAGGTCGGTCGGGTATTTGTGCATAACATTAATGTCTTGATTACCCTAAAGTCATGGGAATGCCTAATTGACATGCTGATTTACAATTAATTATCAAGAGACTTAAACGGATTGTTGATTTTAAACCTGAAACAAATGAAGAAGACTGCGGTTCTCATGGCAGTGACGGCAGCCGCAATATCCCTGATGATCTGTTCCTGTAGCGAAACGGAGTATAATGCTCCGGAGTTTCCGGTGGAGCGGGAGGCGGAGTGGAAAATTATCTCCGATGAGTTGTACGTGAATCTGACGTACGATATGTGGGAGTACAAGTCATATCTGCTGGTACCTGTCGCGGATCGGCATACGGGTAACTATCTGTGGATATATGACAAGAATACCGGCAAGCGCGTGTGGTCGGGCATCAATAAAGGCCGCGGTCCCGGGGAAACCATAGGCGGTATCCGTAAAACTTATTTCAAGGACGGCATACTTACGTACTATGATGATATGAAAGGCAGTACACTCCGTTACAATGTAGATTCATTGCTTAGCGGATCATTCAGTTATACTGAGGATGTCTATGATGCGCCGTTGTGGACAACAATGATAGTGGAGACCGGTGACAGCAGATTGTTTGTGAATAATGTCGGTTTTGCCAGTAAGGAACGGCACAAGGTAAGCAGATTTGAACTTCTGGATGCGTCCGGAGATACTTTGGAACTGTACGATTTTTGGCCGGTCGAGGATATAGAAGAGCGTTTTCATATTTATGTAAGCTGCTACCGTTATTCCCCATCTCCGGATAAGAGAAAATTGGCTATAGGAACATCTGTGGGGGCAATCCTGGAGACGTATGCCGTAGAATCGAATTCGATAAGGCAGGAAGCGGTGAGATTTTTTTATGAGCCTGATATTGATGTTTCTCCCGGAGGATATGATTATAATGAGCGTACAATCCTCGGTTTCAACGATATTTTTGCAACAGCGGACAGGCTTTATACAGCGTTTGACGGAGAAGTGAACCCTTACTGGAACGACGGCAACCGCCTGACGTATACAAAAATAGCGGTGTTCGACTGGGATGGCAACCCGCTGGAACTTATTCATACTGACTACAGCATCGACAAAATGGCTTATTCCGAGGCGGAGAACACAATATATGCCGCAGTGGCAGATCGTGACGGCATAATGTATCTGGCAAAGATGGCTCTGCAGCAGCCATTGCCGGATGGCAATTGTTTCTATGGCCCTGCTGTTGGGAAAGGGACGGAGCATGCTTCGTTGAGGGTGAGGGGCAGTTTTTGAATGTGCGGGAGCATCTGTAAAACTTATAATGCTGCAAATCAATGTATTTACTTTCGCGATGCCCCAAACGTCGATTTCAAACCTGCGTTTGGGGCAAGGCGTATTTGATTATCAAGCACTTATACCCTCAAATGCCCCGGCGGAAATATTTTTGCTCTACCGAAAGGCACGGAAGATTGTCCGGAAGTCAGCTGGCAATGCTGTATTTTCACGCGCACACTAAACTGCTCACAAGCTCATCGTAAAAACGTAATTGAATGAAAATTAGCGTGTTGTAAAAAGGCGGCGGGCTTGTACACTCAGTAGTCCTGTATGCGGACGCAAGTTTGCGCTCTGTGCCCTGGTGCCGAATGGATATTTTTTGTAACTTGCAGTCGCTTACCAATAACGTTACTTGAATATGAATAGACTTGTTTTCTTGATTTTTGCGGCAGTAATGCTGTCGCTGGTTTCCTGTAAAGAAGTGACTTACGGAGGAAGGACCGAAGTCGAGGATCTCGCGGACAGGGTGGTTGTCTGCCACAAATATCTGGTTTACAATCTTGATTATGTTTTTCAGGCCAACCGATATATGGCGGCTGAGGATTCTGCGCAGCTTCAGGAGGTATTGTATAAATATTTCGAGAATTCGGAAATCGAGTATGACACGGCGACCGGTGTCCTGTATATCTATAAATATAGAGGATTTGCCTTGTCAATAGAAACCGGAGGCAAGCCGCTTGGTCCTGACAACAATGTGTGGAAGGTTGAGGGAACGGCAACCAAACCTTGGGGAGACGGTACAGGTGAAGAATATTCGTTTGAAGTCAGGTTGCTGGAAGACGGCAGATATGGATTTTACGGTACCATAATTGCCAACAGGTTTCTGGAATCGCAGTTCATGTATGAGGATGTAGATTTGGAGTTTTTGTTAGGCTGGATAGAGATGCCTTACTATCACCCCGAAGTCACTGTGAGGGAAACGGCTACATACAGAATGGACGGGACTGTGGATATGTTTGTCGGAGAGTACGGAGTAAGGGAGAAAGAAACTCCGGAATTCAGAAGCACTTTCAATTCCGTATACGGTTACGATCCGCATGAATATGTAGACTCCGAACCCATTTTCGCCGGAGGAAGTTATCTTCAGGGTGGGGAGATAAGGTCCATTCTGTCTTACGATGACAGGCAGGATGAATATCTGAATTTGTATGTAAATAATTCCGGTGTGGCGAGAGTGGAACATGGAATAGTCGAGTAGCTACAGCAAATTGAGAAAGATGCGAAGATAAGGGAAGACCTCTATTCTCCTCCTGAATTTCCGTTGAAAGTATTACGGAATGAATGTTTTGCGCGAAACAGATAAATAGAATTGTTAATTTTAAAATCAAGGAGCAATGAAGAAGAGCGTGGTTCTCATGGCAGTGACGGCAGCCGCAATATCACTGATGATCTGTTCCTGTAGCGAAGCGGAGTATAATGCTCCGGAGTTTCCGGTGGAGCGTGATGGTAAGTGGACGATATTGTCCGAAGAGATGTATGCGAATCTGACGTACGATATGTGGGAGTACAAGTCATATCTGCTGGTGCCGGTCGCGGACATGCAGACAGGTCACAATCTGTGGATATATGACAAGAATAGCGGTGAAAAGGTATGGTCCGGCATTATGAGCGGCCGCGGTCCCGGGGAAACCATAGGCGGTATCCGCAATACGTATTTCAAGGACGGAATACTTACTTATTATGATGATATGAAGGGCAGTATACTCCGTTATGACGTGGACTCTCTGCTGAGCGGGGTGTTCAGTTACACCGAGGAACGTTATGAGGAGCCGTTGTGGACGGCGATGATGGTAGAGTGCGGTGATAGCAGGCTGTTTGTAAATAATGTCGGTTTTGCCAGTAAGGAACGTCACAAGGTACGCAGATTTGAACTTCTGGATGCGTCCGGAGATACTTTGGAACTGTACGATTTTTGGCCGGTCGAGGATATAGAAGAGCGTTTTCATATTTATGTAAGCTGCTACCGTTATTCCCCATCTCCGGATAAGAGAAAATTGGCTATAGGAACATCTGTGGGGGCAATCCTGGAGACGTATGCCGTAGAATCGAATTCGATAAGGCAGGAAGCGGTGAGATTTTTTTATGAGCCTGATATTGATGTTTCTCCCGGAGGATATGATTATAATGAGCGTACAATCCTCGGTTTCAACGATATTTTTGCAACAGCGGACAGGCTTTATACAGCGTTTGACGGAGAAGTGAACCCTTACTGGAACGACGGCAACCGCCTGACGTATACAAAAATAGCTGTGTTCGACTGGGAGGGCAATCCTGTAGAGCTGATACATACAGATTACAAAATAAACAAAATAGCTTATTCCGAGGCAGAGAACACAATATATGCCGCCGTGGAGGACCGCGACGGCATAATGTATCTGGCAAAGATGGCTTTATAGGTGCCGGCTCTGCAGCAGTCATTGCCGGGCTCTCATGTCGAACTCGAGGAGGCCGCCGGCGAGTATCTGGTCTATGGTGAGCTTCAGGACTCCGTCCTCTCCGGGCTGCAGGCGTGTGCCGTTGAGGCTGACGGAGCGGACATAGCGGTTGCGGTCGGAGACTTTGGGGGCACGGATCTCGAGGGTCCGGCCGTTCTCCAGCCGGATTTTCATGTAGGGCAGGTAGGGGGCGCCGAGGATGTACTCTCCGCTGCCGGGGCAGACAGGGTAGAAGCCCATGGCGGAGAAGATGTACCAGGCTGACATCTGGCCGCAGTCATCGTTGCCGCAGAGGCCGTCGATGTTGTTGCGGTACATGCGGTTCATGATTTCCCGCTGCCAGTACTGTGTCTTCCAGGGATTAGAGGTCCAGGCGTACAGGAAGGGAATGTGGTGGCTGGGCTCGTTGCCGTGGACATAGCCGCCGAGCAGACCCTCGCGGGTTACGTCTTCGGTGCCGGCGAAGAACTCGTCCGGCAGGTGCATGGTGAAGAGGGTATCGAGGTTGGCCTCGAACTGCTCTGCTCCGCCCATGGCCTCGATCAGTCCAGGCACGTCGTGGGGCACGTAGAAGGAGTAGTTGAGGGAATTGCCCTCGATGAAGCCCTGGCCGTGGGTGCTCAGCAGGTCGAAATCCTCCTTGAAGCTGCCGTCCTCATGGCGGGGACGGGCGTGGCGGGTGAGAGGGTCGAATACGTTGTGCCAGTTGCCGGAGCGTTTCAGGTACTGTTCCGCGATGTCGGCCTGGCCTGCTGCCATGGCAGTCCTGTATATGGTCCAGTCGTCGTAGGCATATTCAAGGGTCACGGAGGCCGAGCTGCCGGAGGCCTCCATCGGTACGTAGCCGAGACGCATCATGTCTGCAATGCCTTCGTAGTACGGGATGGTGGAGCTGCGGACCATGGCTTTCAGGGCACGGGCGGTGTCTACAGGAATGCCTGTGGCTATGGCGTCGGCGAGGACGGAGACGCTGTGGTAGCCGATCATGCACCAGTTCTCATTGGCGTTGTGGCTCCATACCGGCAGGGCTCCGTGGACACTCTGCTCTGAGTGGGCGATCATTGACTCGATGATGTCATGGCTGCGCTGTCTCTGGATGATGTTGTATAGCGGGTGCAGGGCCCGGAATGTGTCCCAGGTGGAGAATATGGTGTAGTTGGTGAAGCCTTCCGCATGGTGGATGTTGCCGTCCACTCCCCGGTAGAGCCCGTCCACGTCGCAGTAGACTGAAGGGTTGATCATGGTGTGGTAGAGGGATGTGTAGAGCATGGCCAGCTGGTCGTCGCTGCCCTCTGCCCCGATGACCGAGAGGGCATTGTCCCATGCTGCCTCAGCCTCCTGGGCTATGGTGTCGAAGCTCTTTCCTGCAGCTTCCGCCTTCAGGTTCCTGACCGCACCGGCGGTGCTGACTCCTGACAGGGCGACCTTGACCTCCAGCTCCCGTCCCTCCGCCGGGTCGAACTCGAACCAGGCCGCTATCTTCCTGCCGCCTATCTCCGGGAAATTGTGCTCCAGGTCGAATCTGCGGTAGAAGCCGCTGTACAGCACCTTCCCGAATTCCTTGTATCCGTATTCCCTTATCGGTCTGGAGAACGATACCGCGAAATAGGTATAGTTGGTCCTGGCCCATCCGTTCGTTATCCTGTAGCCGGTCAGCAGGGTGTCGTTCTCGACCCGTATCTGGGCCCAGAGCACCTTGCCGTCATAGTTGTAGATGCCGTGGATGAGGTCCAGGATGACCCGCTGCTCCGAGGCGCCCTCGGGGTAGGTGTAGCGGTGTACGCCGGTTCTCGGGGTGGCCGTCAGCTGTGCCCGTATGCCGTAGTCGTCCAGGAAGGCCTCGTAGTATCCGGGCCGGGCCGTCTCCCGCTCGTGCGAATACCTTGAGCGGTATCCCGAGCCGGGGTCTTCCGCCGTTCCGGGCCGCAGTTTCAGCTCGCCGGTGGTGGGCATCAGCAGCACGTCCCCGAGGTCCGAGTGTCCGGTCCCGCTGAAATGGGTGTGGCTGAAGCCGACGATGGAGCTGTCCCCGTACTGGTATCCGGCGCAGTACCGGTACACTTCCGGCTGGTAGGCTCCGTCGATGTTGTGCGGTACGGTGTCCGTGTCAGGGCTGAGCTGCACTATCCCGAAGGGGTAGCATGCTCCAGGGAACGTATGTCCCATTCCGTTTGTTCCTATCATGGGATTGACCCATCTGGAGAGGCTGTCGCCGTCCGATGCGGCCGCCCCGGTAACAGTCATTGCTGCCATGGCCAGAATGCAGAGTTGTCTTTTCATGATGCTAAATTAAGGTAAAATTTGGTATTTTTGTCAAGTTAATGTCAAAAGGAGAGCAATGGAAAACAAAGAAAAACCCGACAGGATAGAGGTGCGGGGGGCAAGGGTCCACAATCTGAAGAATATAGATGTGGATGTGCCTCTCGGGAAGATTGTAGGCATAGCCGGAGTGTCCGGCTCAGGAAAGAGTTCCCTCGCGCTGGGTGTATTGTATGCGGAGGGGTCGCGGCGCTATCTGGAGTCGTTGTCCACATATACCAGGAGGCGTATGACCCAGGCGGCGCGTGCGGGCGTGGATGAAGTGCTGTACGTACCGGCGGCTCTGGCCATGCACCAGCGGCCGGCAGTGCCGGGTATCCGCAGTACCTTCGGTACGGGGACGGAGCTGCTCAACATGCTGCGTCTGATCTATTCCCGTCTGGCGTCCCACCGCTGTCCCAACGGCCATTATGTGGAACCGTCGCTGAATGTGGCGGCAGGTCTGGAGCTGGTGTGCCCTGTGTGCGGGGCGCATTTCTTCGCTCCTTCGGCAGAGGAACTGTCCTTCAACAGCAGCGGTGCCTGTCCTGCCTGTGACGGTACCGGTACAGTACGGACCGTGGATGAGTCCACTCTCGTGCCGGACGAGACGCTGAGCATCGATCAGGGGGCTGTGCTGCCGTGGAATACGCTGATGTGGTCCCTCATGACGGACGTCTGCAGGGCGATGGGAGTCCGTACGGATGTGCCTTTCAATCAGTTGACCCCTGAGGAACGGGAGATTGTGTTTCACGGTCCTGCCGAGAAGAAACATATATTCTACCATTCGAAGAATACCAATCAGGCCGGAGAGCTGGATTTTACCTACTACAATGCAGTGTATACGGTGCAGAATGCCCTTGCAAAGGTCAAGGACGAAAAGGGCATGAAGCGGGTGGAGCGGTTCCTGAAGATAGGGCCGTGTCCGGACTGCGGAGGCTCCCGTTTTTCGGCGGCGGCCCGTGCCCCTAAAGTGCGCGGTATCTCCATAGATGAAGCAAGCCGCATGAGTCTGCGGGAACTGGTGGAATGGGTCCGCGGTGTCCCGGCATCGCTTCCGGAGCCCATGCGTCCGATGGCGGAACGTATCTGCGAATCCTTTCTGGATGCTTCCGTGCGTCTGCTGGATCTGGGTGTGGGCTATCTGAGCCTGGACCGTGCTTCCTCGACACTGTCTACGGGAGAGCGCCAGAGGATGCAGCTGGCAAGGGCGGTACGCAACCGTACCACCGGTGTCCTGTATGTGCTGGACGAGCCTTCGATAGGTCTGCATCCGGCCAATATCAGGGGGCTCGCCGGGGTGATGAATGACCTGATATCGGACGGCAACTCGATAGTGCTCGTGGACCACGATACTCAGATACTCAAGGAGTCGGACTGGATGATAGAGATGGGGCCCGGGGCCGGATCGAAGGGCGGGTGTGTAATAGCCGAAGGTACGCTGGAGGATATAGGGCGTAATCCGGCATCGAAGATAGGCCCTTTCCTTGACGGGACTTCCGGTGTGGACGTGCGGAAGAGGGCGTCTGCCGCAGAACTGTTCGACTACGGGCGGATCCATATTTCCACATCGGCCGTCCATACTGTCAAGCCTCTGTCCGTAGATATCCCGAAGGGACGTCTGACAGTGGTTACAGGTGTGTCCGGTTCAGGCAAGACCACTCTGATACTGGAAAGTCTGGTGCCTGGCCTTCAGGCCAAGGTATCGGGCGGAAAGCTGCCTGAGCATGTTCTGGAGATACGGGCCGACGGGATCCGTCATGCCAAGCTGATAGATGCGACCCCTATCGGGATCAACATAAGGTCGACGGTCGCTACTTATGCCAATGTCCACGACGAACTGCGCAAGGTCTACGCGCGGACTCCGGATGCCAAGGCCGGGGGATGGAAGGACGGGGACTTTTCCTACAATACCGGCCGGCTGCGCTGCCCTGTCTGTGACGGTACCGGCGTGATAAGTCTCGACGTGCAGTTCCTGCCGGATGTGGACATCCCCTGCCCGGACTGCCGCGGATCCCGCTATTCCAAGGCGGCATACCGTATCCGCCGCGAGAATTACGAAGGTACTTTCCATTCCCTTCCCGAGCTTATGGCCATGGATATCAGCGATGCGATCGTGGCCTGCGGGGATCTGAAGACTGTGCGCCAGCGTCTGCAGGTGCTGCAGGATCTCGGCCTGGGCTATCTGACCCTCGGGGAACAGACTCCCGGACTGTCCGGAGGCGAGGCGCAGCGTCTCAAGCTGGCCAGCGAGATGGGCCGCGGCCAGGACGATACTGTCTTCGTGTTCGACGAGCCGACCATAGGTCTCCATCCGGCAGATGTGCAGACATTGCTGCGGGTATTCCAGCGCCTGATAGACCATGGCGCCACAGTGATAGTCATCGAGCATGACATTGACGTGATCCGCTCGGCCGACTACATCATAGACATGGGGCCCGGCGGAGGAGAGGAAGGCGGACGGATAGTGGCTTCCGGGACAGTCGACGAGATACGTGGATGTGCTGACAGCATTACTGGACAGTTTATTTGAGATACCTCAAATCCGCAACTACGCGCCTATATGATACAGAAGCGAAAATAATCTGCATCGTTAGTAAAAAGGGGGCAC
>CALVDF010000014.1 GCA_944326245.1 uncultured Bacteroidales bacterium | reverse complement strand
CTATGAGTTCAAACGGGAAATACAGGGGCAGTCTGCCGGTTGACTCATATTGATGAAATTAAACGACAGTCCCTATTATATGGCATATAGTGATAAACTTTGTATCCTTTCAGACTTTGGAATAGAAATGTCAGCAAGTTGTGTTCGCATAGGGATTAAAAAAGGACTTTCGAGGAGATTGCCGCCAAACTGAATCACTTCGTGCAGCGGGTGGAAAGTCTGTGCCGTGAACACGGCGGAAAGGAAACTGGGGAATGGATGGACAACCACGAGGTCTGCCGCAGGTCGCGCATCAGTCCGAGAACCTTGCATGACTACCGCAACAACGGTACTCTGCCTTACACACAGGTAGGTGGTGCAGATTCTATTTGTTTTATTGCAAAAGGTGGGGAGAAAAGCAAATAAAGTGGGGAGAAAATCATCGATTGGTAGGGAGAAAAATTCTCGAAATACGGATTGATGTTGGTATCAGGATAAACAATATGGAACAAAGAGGCGTGCAATTGTAAGTATTTTATGTAAGCAGAACTTTAAGAGTTGTTTTTTCTTAGTATAACTATATTATAAGTGTATAATTATCGAATGAAAGCAACTCTCATTGTGTGATAATTGGGAATTATGCTATCTTTGTGGTTGAATATAAATGCTTATAATAAACCATGAGTATAGAATCGGCAAATAAAATAGATCTTCTGCTGCGAATGGGGACGAAAAACGGCCTTTACTTTTCAGAATGGCTGAAAAAAAACGGATATTCGGATCAGCTAATAAGCAAATACAGACAATCAGGATGGTTGACTGCTTTGGCAAAAGGTGTTGTATATCGAACTGGTGATAAGTTATCCGCATATGCCGCTGTGTCATGTTATAATAACCAATTGAACAGGCAACTGCGCGTGGCTGCCCATTCCGCATTGGAATTGTTTGGGTTCAACCATTATGTTCCGATGGGTAAACCGATTTTAATGGTAGCATATTCAGGAACGAGTATTCCCAAATGGATGATTGCCGATTATTTTGACAGAACTATAAAACCGTTTGAAACGAATACGTTTACCACAATTCAGACTTCGACTGTCAAAGTGGAAGGAGTAAACCTGCTGGTATCTTCTCCTGAACAGGCTTTCATGGAATGCCTGTTGCTTGCACCCGACCGATATGGCTATATGGATTTGTATTATATTATGGAACAACTGACTTCACTTCGTGCAGATGTGGTTCAGACTCTGCTGGAAACAGTAAAAAACCTACGAGTAAAACGTATGTTCCTTTATATGGCTGAAAAAGCCGGTCACTATTGGTTCGAGATGCTGGATATGGGTAAAATAGACATAGGAACATCCAAATTGCAACTTGTGGAAAACGGTATATATATAAGTAAGTATAAAATAACCGTGCCTAAAGAATTGTTTGATTATGAATGAACTATATAAAAAACAGGTGGCACTGTTGATACGCATTATGCCCTCTGTGTATCGTATCAAGGATTTTGCCGTACATGGTGGTACGGCCATAAACCTTTTTCACAAGAATATGCCTCGTTATTCGGTTGATATTGACCTGACATATATTCCTGTGCAAGGGAGGGAGGAAAGTCTCAAATCCATAAAGAGTCTTCTTGAAACATTGAAAGGATATATCGAGAAATCCATACCTGGAATCAAGGTTATTCCCAAATATGACGTATGGAAATTGCAGTGTGCATTGAATGGTGCAACTGTAAAAATAGAGGTAAACGGTACTAAAAGGGGGATTGTAGGAAGTACAGAGGAGAGAATGCTTTGCGAAAAATCTCAACAGGAATTCAGTATGGCATGTAAGGCCCGTACTGTATCTTACTCCCAATTATATGGAGGTAAGATTGCGGCTGCATTAAGCCGTCAGCATCCCAGAGATTTGTTTGACTGTAAATACATGGATTTATCTTCTTTTGATGATGTCAAAGCCGGTTTTATTCTTTGTTTGCTCGGCAGTGATAAACCTATAATAGAGTCTTTACAACCAAACCCGATTGATCAAAGTGAAGTTCTTGAAAAACAGTTCAAAGGGATGTCTGATGTGGATTTCAACTATTCGGATTATGAAGAGGCTCGGAAGAATCTGATAGCTTTAGTTAATGACGCTTTAACGGATACAGACAAGGAATTCTTGCTATCTTTTGAGGAAGGTACACCTGACTGGAGTAAGTGTTGTGCTGGAGATCTGAGCGGATATCCATCCGTAAAATGGAAACTTTTGAATATAGCAAAACTGAAAAAGGAAAATCTGGAAAAACACCGTCATGGCGTAGATAAGTTGCGACAATTCTTTGAGAGTATAAAGTAACAAAAATTTTCCATTTCAATAGAGTCTGTACTAACTTCCATGGACGGCGAGGAAACGGGCGACTGATGGGCGTTTCTTATGATTTGGAGATTGAGGCTAAAACTGTCAAGATATTCATGCGGATAATTAACCGCAGAATTTGCGGCTTTTGCCTCTGACAGATTCTTTTGCCTGACTCCAGAGAGACGGGTCAATGCTTTTGCGGATGTTGTTCTCGACTCGCGTACTATAGTAGGAAACCGTCCCCGTTTTCTTGCTATGCAAAATATTGACAATCAGTGAAAAAGCCTAATTCGGTGGAGATTTTTGCTCCACCTCGAACGGTAATATTCTGCCGTTTTTTGCGTGCCTGTGGAAAACAAAAAATCCTGATTTCGCTTGGAAATCAGGATTTTACTGTCTTTTGCTTTTCTTCAAAGTGGTGCCACCGGGAATCGAACCAGGGACACAAGGATTTTCAGTCCTTTGCTCTACCAACTGAGCTATGGCACCATGTTTTCCTCAACCTTTGCTTTGTTTTGGTTTGGGAGCGCAAAAGTAAGAGTTATTTTGGAAAATGCAAAATTTTATTCAAAAAATGTGTCCCGTTGCCGCATCATTCCGTCAGTAGTGTCAGCGGGACTGTCTGTATTGCTGTCCTTTAGCCACAATGAATCGGAATATGCCGAGGGCGGTGGTGTCTCCGCCGGCCGTAAGTCCTTCCGGATGGAACTGTACTCCCCAGACGGGACGGCCGTCAGTGCATTCGATTGCTTCTACTATGGAGTCGGCCGGAGACCAGGCAGCGGCCCTGAATCCCGGGGCAATGTCCTTGGCTGCCTGATGGTGGGTGGAGTTGACCATGTAGCGGTCCGTCCCTGCTATCTCCGCTATCCATGTCCCGGCAACAGGGTGGACTGCATGTATGGGGATTGTATTGGTGAATGATTGGTAATGGTCTGTCTCTGACGGTCTCTGGGACGGAATGTCCTGGTAGAGGGTGCCGCCGAAAGCAATATTGATCAGCTGGCAGCCCCGGCAGATGCCCAGGACAGGGATGCCGCGCAATACGGCTGTCCGCACCAGGTAAAGGTCGTAGGTGTCACGGAGCGTGTCTATGGTTCCGAGGGCGGGATGCGGTTCTTCTCCATAGATGGCGGGATTTAAGTCTTCACCTCCCGTCAGAATGAGGGCGTCTATGCTGCCGAGCATTCCTGAAAGGGCTGCAGTATCGGCAGTTACAGGGAGGAGAAGGGGGATGCCTCCTGCCTTGATTACGGCTTCGCTGTATTTGCGGCCTATTCTGGAATTGTTGTCTGTGACGGCACAGGATATGCCTACTATGGTAGTGTTTGTTCTGTTGCCGTCCTTGTCTCCGGAAGACGGCCGACAGGTGCAGGACGAGCATGCCAATGCTGCGAAGAACAGGTACAGCAGGCAGTCAGGAATCATCTTTCTCATGGCGGTAAGTATATAAAAAAACAGAGCCTTGACAACCTTACGGCTTTCAAGGCTCCGTGATCTGCTTGGGGCTCGAACCCAAGACCCCAACATTAAAAGTGTTGTGCTCTACCAACTGAGCTAGCAGATCTTTCGTCCGGTATTACCGAAACGGGCGGCAAAAGTAGTCAAAAAGATTGAAAAATCAAAATATTTGTGGCCTTTTGAATATTTTTGCGATATGGGAACTTTCGAAGAGGAAATTTTCAGCTTTCTTTCCGGCCTGTGCGGCAGGGTCGAACGCGTGGCAGTGCCTGAGGGGGATATGCTGCAGACAGTCCGGATCATGGTGTGCTGCCGTGGCGGGGCAAGTGCTCTCGGGGTAGTGACAGTGCCTCTGCTGTTTTTTGCCGGAGGGGGCAGGGTAGAGGAGCTGACGGCTCTGGAGGATGGACTCCGGGAGGACGGGGTACCGGATGTGCTTCTGCTGTACGAGGACAGGTGGAAGGGCCTGGGGCCGCTGGTCCGTTCGATGCTGGAGGTGCGGCTCGGTGCGGGACCGCGCGTGTTTGCCCGCAACTGCGAAGTCCGGACGGTCAGTGCGGAGACGGCGGCGGAGTTTCTCGGACGCAACCACCTGTATGGGGCGGCAAAGGCTCCTTACCGCCTGGGGCTGTACCGTATGCGCTCGACAGGAGCGGGTGAAGTCCCGATGGACGGGACGCCCGGTCTTGTGGCGGTGGCCACTTTTTCTGCCGGCAGGATGATGAGGGACGGGGTGATGTCCTATGAGTGGGTGCGTTACGCCTCAGCCCGCGGAGTGCGGGTGAGCGGAGGCATGGGGCGGCTTCTCGGGGCATTCGTGGCAGGACGCAGGGCCGGCGGATGCCAGGACGGGACCGGGACAATGGAGGTGATGTCGTACTGTGACCTGGAGTGGTACGACGGGCGCTCGTATCTGCAGATGGGGTTTACCGATGAGGGTGTGCGGCCCCCGGTGGCTTTTCTGTGCCCTCCGGACGGAAGTTTCCGGATCCATGAGGACAAGATGCAGACTGACCGTAGGTTCCGTCAGCTGGCCGGAGACCCGGCTGTTGCCGGGAACATGGTCCGCATCTTCAATCCTGGAAGCAGGAGGCTGGTGTACAGGTTCGGGGCCGTATAGGGCGGCATCCGCTGGCTACATGGCCGTATGGGGCTCTTCTCTGGTCTGTGCCTTCTTTTTCCCTTCCGTGGTGTTCCTGGTGCGTCGTCTGGTGCCAGAGTTTTCTGCCGTGAGGGCTGTTCCGTCCTTGGCAACGTCTACCCTGATGGTGGAACCTGCCTTGAGTCCGGATATTATGTGTCCGGCAATCAGGTCTTCCAGATATCTGCGTATGGTGCGTTTGAGTGGTCTTGCACCGTAGGCAGGGTCGTAGCCCTTGCGGCACAGGAATTCCTTTGCGGCAGAACTTACAATGAGATGGAATCCTGCCTCATTGACCCTGGCATACAGGACTGAAAGCTCCGTTTCAAGGATGGCTCCCATGTCTTTTGGAGTCAGGCTGCGGAAATAGACTGTCTCGTCCAGGCGGTTGAGGAACTCGGGGGTGAATGCCTTGCCGAGTGCCTTGTCGATCAGTGTCTTCTGGTGCTCCAGAGAAACTTCCCCCGTGCTTCCGAAGCCGATTCCCCTGCCGAAATCCCTGATGTCGCGGCTGCCTATGTTGGATGTGAGGATGATGATCGTGTTGCGGAAGTCGACGGTGCGTCCGTTGCTGTCCGTAAGCCTGCCCTCGTCGAGGACCTGCAGCAGTATGTTGAAGATGTCCGGATGGGCTTTCTCTATCTCGTCGAACAGTACCAGCGAGTAGGGTTTCTGACGGACCCTTTCGCTGAGCTGTCCGGCATCGTCGTAGCCTACATATCCCGGAGGGGCTCCTATGAGCCTGCTGACGGAGAATTTTTCCATGTATTCGCTCATGTCCAGGCGGATTATGGCCTCGCTTGAGCCGAACATCTGTTCTGCCAGTACCTTGGCAAGATGGGTCTTGCCTACGCCGGTGGGGCCCAGGAACAGGAAGCTGCCCACTGGCCTGGACGGGTCCTTTAGCCCGGCTCCGTTGCGTGTTATGGCCCGTACTATCCGGTCCACAGCTTCTTCCTGGCCGATGACTTTCCTGCCGAGGGCTTCCCGAAGTCCGGTTATGCGGGAGCCGGACGAAGCGGACATCCTGCCGGAAGGAATGCCGGTCATCACGGATACTGTCCTGATGATGTCTTCCTCGCAGACCTGTATGGTCTTTCTGGCGGCCTGCTCTTTCTTTTGGATTGTGATGCGGTCCAGGTCGTTCTGCATCTTCTGCTCCTTTTTCATCATCCTGGAGCCTTCCTCGAAATCGTTGTGTGTCAGAAGCTCCCTCTTGGCGGCGCGCAGCTCCCTGAGTTTTGAGACCATGCTGCGCATCTTGCTGTCAGGCATATTGCCTGCAGCCTGTGCGGCGGCTCCGGCTTCGTCCATCACGTCGATGGCCTTGTCCGGAAGGAGCCTGTCGGGAATGTACCTTACCGACAGGGATATGCATGCCTTGAGGGCTTCAGGGGTGTATGCCACGCCGTGGAAGGTCTCGTAGAGAGGCTTCAGTTCGTTGAGTATCTGCAGTGCCGCTTCCTCTGAAGGTTGGTCGACAGTTATTTTCTGGAAACGGCGGGCAAGCGCCCCGTCCTTTTCTATGATCTTGCGGTATTCGTCGGAGGTAGTGGTGCCGATGCACTGGAATTCGCCTCTGGAAAGCGCTGGCTTGAGTATGGCTGCCGCGTCCATTGCCCCGGCGGATGAGCCTGCACCCACGATGTTGTGTATCTCGTCTATGAACAGGATGATGCTGCTGTCGTTGCGTACGGCCTCCATTATCCTCTTGAGACGTTCCTCGAAATCCCCTCTGTATTTTGTGCCTGCTACCATGGCCCCCATGTCGAGGGAGACGATTCTCTTGCCTATGAGGTTGACGGGGACATTGCGGTCGGCTATGCGCATGGCTACTCCGTCCGCGAGGGCTGTCTTGCCGACGCCAGGGTCCCCGACGATGATGGGATTGTTCTTCCTGCGCCTGCAGAGAGTGCCTATGATGCGTGAAATCTCGTTGTCCCTGCCCGTAACAGGGTCCAGATTGCCTTCTTCAGCTGCTTTTGTCAGATCCGTGCCGAACCTGGCGAGGGTCTCTTCCGGAGTCTCCCTCTCCATGCTTCTTGCATCTTCGAAGTCCATGCCGTCGTCGTCATTGTAAGGGACATCGTAGTATTCCCTGTCGGAAGGGATGCTTTCGGCGAAGCGGTGGTTGAAGTCGAGGCCCAGGCTGACGGTTATGTCCGCGAATATGGAATTGTCCTCTTTGAGTATGATGCTGAGGTATACCAGTGTGTCCGGGATATGTCTGGCTCTGGGCGACCGTAGTATGCCTGATGCTTCGTCGATGATGTGCTGCAGTTCCGGGGACGGCAGTATCTTTGACGAATCGCTGTAGGGGACGGCGTATCCATGGTCTATCTCGTCGAGAATCATCGACTTGAGTACGTCCAGACGGATGCCGTTGGCGGTCAGGAACCGGCATGCCTCGTTGTCCCCGTGCCTTATGGTCCCGAGCATGAAATGCTCTATGGTTATGGACCTCCAGCCGGTCCTGGCGGCTTCTTCCCTGGAGTATTCGAATATTCTGTTGATTATATCGGGTTCTCGCATAAGTTCTTGCAATTTGGAGGCCCTAAAATAATCATATTTTGAATGCATTTGACGTTTGTAGTTACAAAATTTTGAGTATTTTAGCATTTTGTTTTGGAAACACGCGATATGATAGAAAACGAAGAAACAACTCAAGGCAGAATAGTGCAGGTCGATATCGAGACGGAGATGAAAACGGCATATATCGATTACTCGATGTCCGTTATCGTGGCACGTGCACTGCCGGATGTCAGAGACGGCCTGAAGCCGGTGCACCGCAGAGTGCTGTATGGTATGAACGGGTTGGGACTGACCTCGGGAGGTCAGCACAAGAAGTCGGCCCGTATAGTAGGAGAGGTGATGGGTAAATACCATCCCCACGGAGATTCGAGTATATACGATGCAATGGTCCGTATGGCCCAGGAATGGAGCATGAGATACATGCTTGTCGACGGTCAGGGTAACTTCGGCTCCGTCGACGGTGACCCCCCGGCCGCACAGCGTTATACGGAGGCCAGGTTCCGCAGGCTGGCCGAAGAGTGTCTGGAGGATCTGGACAAGGATACTGTGGATTTCATACCCAATTTCGACGAGACTCTCAAGGAGCCGGTAGTGCTGCCGTCCAAGGCCCCGCTTCTGCTGCTCAACGGATCATCAGGTATCGCCGTGGGTATGGCCACAAATATGGCCCCCCACAATCTGGGTGAGGTCGCCGATGCCATCTGCGCCTATATCGACAACAACGACATTACCGTAGAGGAGCTGATGCATTATATCAAAGGTCCCGATTTCCCTACCGGAGGTATCATTCAGGGTATATCCGGCATCAGGGATGCCTTTGAGACCGGACGCGGCAGGATCGTGGTCCGCTCCAAGACCGAGATCGAGGTCCAGCCCTCAGGAAGGGAGGTGATAGTGGTGACGGAGATCCCTTACATGGTCAATAAGAAAGAGATGATCGAGTATATCGCCAGGCTGGTGGAAGAGAAGAAGATAGACGGTATAGCCTATATCAACGACGAGAGCGACCACAAGGGTATGAGGGTCGTCATCAAGCTGAAGATGGGAGCCGTGGCCAATGTGGTCCTCAATACCCTGTTCAAGCTGACTCCCCTGCAGTCGAGCTTCTCTGTCAACAACGTAGTCCTGGTGGACGGACGTCCGCGTCTGCTCAATCTCAAGCAGCTTATCAAGTATTTCGTGCGTCACCGTCACAATGTGGTGGTGCGCCGTGCGCAGTTTGATCTCAACGAGGCACGCAAGAAAGAGCACATACTCGCCGGACTGCTGAAGGCGATAGATATCATAGATGAGGTAATCAATCTGATACGGTCTTCCAAAAACCGTCAGGATGCCAGGGACGGTCTCTGCTCCGAATTCGGATTTACCGAGATACAGGCCGGAGCCATCGTGGAGATGAGACTGGGACAGCTTACCGGCATGGACCGCGAGAAGCTGCGTGCAGATTATGATGCAGTCGTGGCCCTTATCGATGAGCTCACGGCATTTCTGGCCGACGAGTCGCTGCAGTATGCACTCATCAAGCAGGAAACTACGGAACTCAAGGAAAAGTACGGTGACCCGAGGAGGACGGAGATCGTGCCTTCGGCCGACGAGTTCAATCCGGAGGACTTCTATGCCGACGAGGATGTGGTCATCACCATATCGCACTCCGGCTATATCAAGCGTACACCCCTCAGCGAGTACCGTCTCCAGAACAGGGGCGGTGTAGGCTCGAAGGGCAGTACCACCAAGGAAGAGGACTTCATAGAGCATATCTATGTCGCAAATACCCACAGCACTATGCTCTTCTTCACTGACAAGGGCAAATGCTACTGGCTGAAGGTCTACGAGATCCCGGAAGGGACCAAGGCATCCAAGGGCAGGGCTATCCAGAATGTAATAAGCATCGAGGCGGATGACCGCATCTGCGCTTATCTCAATGTGGGCAATCTTTCCGATGAAGATTATATAAACAGCCACTATATCGTGCTTGCCACCAAGCGCGGCACTATCAAGAAGACACTGCTGGAGGCATATTCGCGTCCGCGTCAGAAAGGTGTCAACGCCATCACTGTCAAGGATGGCGACGGCCTGCTGGAGGCTGTCCTCACGGACGGTGACAACGATATCCTGCTGGCTGCCCGCAAGGGCAAATGCGTCCGCTTCCATGAGTCCGAGGCCCGCTCGATAGGGCGTACGGCTTCAGGAGTAAGGGGCATCAGCATCGAGGACGATGACGAGGTGATAGGAATGGTATGCACCAAGAATTCTCCCGAAGCAGGCAACATCCTGGTGGTAAGTGAAAACGGATACGGCAAGTGCTCCCTGCTGGAGGACTACCGTATCACCAGCCGGGGTACAAAAGGTGTGAAGACCATCAATATCACCGAGAAGACGGGAGAACTTATCGCCATCAAGGTAGTGACGGACGAGAACGACCTGATGATCATCAACAAGTCCGGAATCACCATCAGGGTACCTGTATCCGATATAAGGATTGCCGGACGTGCGACACAGGGAGTGAAGCTCATCAACCTGCGCGAAGGCGATACCATTGCGGCCGTATGTGTGGTCAACAAGAGCGAGGAAAAGATTCAGGACACCAATGAAGAATTGTAGGAACATAAATTAACCAAGTATAAACAACACATTTTTACAAGTCATGAAACAGATTTTATTGACCGTTGCCATGCTGGCAGTGGCGATCGCTGCCGGAGCACAGAACAAAGATCAATTGCTCTCTTCCATCGAGAAGGCCAAGGTGGCCACAGAGAATCCGAAGAAAGCATCCAATCCCAATACGTGGATCAAGTACGGAGATGCATTCATGAATGCATACAATTCACTTTTCGGAGATCTCTGGATCGGTTCATCGCAGACTGAGGCAGCGCTCCTCGGAGGCGGTACACCGATCTCGGAGGAACAGAAGGAGTTCAACGGATTGCCTTATCTGGTACAGCACTTCCAGTTCCGCGATCTCTACTACAACGCCAACGGAGTTCTGGAGGCAGTGATCATCACTACTCCGATTACCGAAGACAATCTTCTGGTATTGGCGCGCGATGCATATCTCAATGCGATCGATGTAGATGCCAAAGGCTCTAAGGCAAAAGTGATTACCGAGAAGCTGTCAGATGTGCGCAACAAGCTTGTCAACGATGCGATGAGCTACTATACCATCGGTGATATGGCGCAGGCTGCCTACAATTTCGAGAGTGCCCTTCCCTGCAGCGAGAATGCAGTCATCAACGGTGTGGATACTACAGTCATCTACTATGCAGGAGTGGCTTACGGTGCTGCGGGCAACAACGAGAAGGCAAAGCAGTACTACGAGCGCTGCATAGATCTCGGATATTACCAGAACGGCGATGTAGCATGCTATCTTTCAGACATCTACAAGAATGAGGGCAATGCAGACAAGGCCAAGGAGTGTCTCAATGAGGCTTTCGCCAAATTCCCCGGCAGCCAGTTCATCCTCGTTTCTCTTATCAATCTCTATATGGATACCAACGACGATCCCCAGAAGATCCTTGACCTGATCCATACAGCCCAGGAGAATGAGCCGAACAATGCGTCTCTGGCATATGCCGAGGGTAACGTCTACAACAGTCTCGGAGATCTCGACAATGCCGTGAAGTGCTATGAAAAGTCTGTGGAGATCGATCCCGATTATGTATACGGATACTACGCTATCGCCAGTGCATACATCCAGGCTTCAGACAAGATCGTGGAAGAGGCAAATGCTCTCGACATCCGTGACGTGGAAGGCTATGACAAGCTGATGGTCGAGTTCGAGAACTATCTTGAGCTGGCTATCGCGCCTTACGAGCAGGCTTTCGGCATGACTGACGATGTAGAGATCAAGGTCGCATGCGCTTCTGCCCTGAAACAGATTTTCTTCCGTTTCCGCAACAAAGGGGACAAATACAAACAGGGTTATGAGAAGTACAACAACTATCTTGTCGAGAACGGTATAGTAGAGTAATTGTCTGCCAGACAGGATATCGCTGACGGTCCCGGTGGAATTCTTTCCGCCGGGACCGTTTCGTTCTGCATCGTGCGGATTATTTGGACTTGATGTTTTGGGTCAGTTTCTGTACGAACTTGGACTGGGAAAGGAATTCACTGGCAATGACTCTGAGTACAGTATACAGGGGAACGGCGATGAGTATGCCGAAAACCCCGCCTATCTGCCCTGCTATAAGGATTATCAGGAATATTTCCAAGGGATGGGCCTTTACGCTGTTGGAGTATATGAGTGGCTGGAATACGTAGTTGTCAATGAACTGTGTAAAGATGAATATCGCGAGTACTACAATGAGGAACAGCAGCAGAGGCATTTCCACGGCATTGTTGATATGGAATATGAGGGCCATCACTACGGCCAGGAGGTCACCTATGAACGGACCGAGGTAGGGGATGATGTTCAGGATTCCTGATGCAAAGCCCACCACAATCGCCAGTTGGGGGTCCATCTTTGCGATGAACACGAGTCCGAGACTGTTGAGGGTGGCGACGAAAAGCGATTCCAGGAATATTCCTGCAAAATATCTGGAAAGGAGTGAGTTGATGGATTTTGTAGCCCTGCGTACGTTGTCTTCCAGCCTGTCCGGTACGAGGGTGGTGAGCACATTGGTTATAAGACCGTTTTCAAGAAGCAGGAAGAAGGATATGAAGACTATGGAGAACACGGCTATGCCGAAGTCTGCTATGAATGATGCCAGTGAAACTATCAGGTTGGAGAATGTGTTGAGATTGAGGAAATCCCTGATATAGTCAAACAGGTACACTTCTATTCTGAAGTCTGGCGTCATTGACGGGATGGACTTGATTATGAACTCGTTCAGCTTTTCAAGCGGTTCGTAGACCTGATTCCCAAGCGTTCCCAGGTTCATGTTGTTGAGCAGATGTACGAACTGGCCTATCATCGGTGCCAGCAGCAGAAACAGGGACAGGCAAATGCATATTATCAGTGCAAGGGTGATGGCCGCGGCCAGCCATCTGGGTATGTGGAACCTTTTTATGCGGATGCCTGTGATTGCCCTTACTATCGGTTTGCCAACCAGGGAAATTACTACTGCAACGGCAATGTAGAGGAGTATAGTCCTGAAGTACCAGCCGAGGAAGAGTACAAGAACTGTAGCTCCTGCGATTATGATGTATTTAGCAAGTTTGTCCATGAACCGTATTTGTTGTGTTGCGTCTGTTTCTGTGCAAAGATAAAAAAACGCCGCAATAACAGCGGCGTTCAACTGAAAATGAATGGGACTTTACTCTGTTGCTGTTACTGTGTTCTCTTTGGGCTGAGGTTTTTCGTTGCCTACGGCAACTGTAATGGTGCGCCCCATATATTCGGTTCCGTTCAAGGCTTCGATTGCTTTCATGCCTTCTTCTTCCGACATTTCAACAAATCCGTAACCTCTTGATCTTCTGGTTTCCTTGTTGACAATTATTCTGGCAGAGGAAACCTCACCATAGGGCGTAAACAGAGATGTAAGATCCTCCTTTCTTACCCTGTAATTCAGGTTCGATACAAAGATATTCATGCGTACAGTTTGGTTATATTTCCCGCAAAGGTACAAAATTAATTCATACCTCAAAAGAAAAATAAACAAAACTGTTTTCTGAAATGCCTTCCTGTATCCTATTTGTGTCCGTAGCTGCTTCCGTCGAAACAGTGTGTACAGATCATTTCCTTGGGGAGTCCTATGGCAGAAACAAGGTTCTCGATAGTGTTGAACTTGAGTGATGCCACATTGACTTCCTTGCGGATGTACTCTACCATTTCGGCATATTCTGCAGTATCGTTGCGTACGTATTTGCCAAGGTTCCGGTCATGTGCGCCTTCCTTCTGCTGGATGAACCTGCGTGATATGAGCTCCAGCGGTGTGCGGGACTCGGAGAAGTTGATGAATTCACAAGGGTATACCAGAGGGGGGCAACTGATGCGTACATGCACTTCTTTGGCACCGTATGCGTACAGATTGCGGACGTTGTTGCGCAGCTGTGTGCCGCGTACTATCGAGTCATCGCAGAATACGGGCTTGTGGTTGTGAAGTATTGCTCCGTTGGGGATAAGTTTCATCTTTGCAACCAGGTTCCTTCTTTCCTGGCTGCTGGGAGTGAAGCTGCGGGGCCATGTCGGAGTATATTTTACATATCCGTTGCGGAAAGGAACTCCTTTGCCGTCGGAGTATCCTATGGCCATGCATGTTCCGGAGTCCGGGATGGAGCATACTGTATCCATCTCCGAATCATCCTCCTTTGCAAGTTTGTAGCCCAGTTTGTAACGGACTTCATCTACATTGATGCCTTCATAGGAACTGGCCGGATAGCCGTAGTAGATCCACAGGAACGAGCAGATCTGCATCTTCTTGCCTGGCTTTACAATCTGCTCGAGTGAGTCGGCCGTCATTTTGACTGCCTCACCGGGCCCGAGTATGTACTCGTCCTTGTAGCCAAGGTTGGGGAAACTGCATGTCTCTGAGGCTACTGCATGAGCCTGAACCCTTTCACTGTCTTCCTCGGTGTCTTTTTTTGCTATGATGAGAGGTGTCCTGCCATAGAGATCGCGGCATGCGATCAGGCAGTTTTCTGTCAGTATCAGGAAAGAGCATGAACCCTTTACTTTCTGCTGCACTGACTTGATGCCTTCCTCGAAAGAGGGGGAACAGGTGATGATCTGGGCGATGAGTTCGGTAGGATTGGTCTTGCCGGAACTCAGCTCAGTGAAGTTCTTGTTCTGGGAGAGCATCTCTTTCTCCAGATCTTCCAGGTTGCATATCTTGCCGACAGTGACGATGGCAAAGCGCCCCAGATGAGAGTTGACTACAATAGGCTGTGCATCCGTGTCACTTATGACTCCGATGCCAAGATTGCCTGTATACTTGTACAGGTCATCCTCGAATTTTACTCTGAAGTAGGAGTTCTCGAGAGAGTGGATATCCCTTGCGAAGATACCGTCACCGTTGTAGACTGCCATGCCGCCTCTGCGGGTGCCAAGGTGGGAATGATAGTCTACTCCGTAGAAAAGATCATTTCTGCATTGCTTTGTGGAGATGACTCCAAAAATTCCTCCCATAAGTAGTAGTTTTATTATTCCGGCCGCAAATATACTTTACCTTTTCGGAAATTTTACAATAAAATTTTGTCCATTTTTTACACGTTTCTATAAGTGGCTGATAACCGTGTTTATATCTATAAAAGTTTTTATAAGGAACGATATTGCCCACGTGATTGAGCTGACCGTTCCCCCGCCGAACCAAGGTGCCGCGAACGCGCATGGAATCAAGGCCATGACGACAGTGATCAACGGAGAACACAGCAGATTGGCCAGAAGGGAGAAAAAGGCGAAAGTCCCGAAGTGCAGATATATAATAGGTGCGGTAGTTATCTGGCAGGCAACGGTCATGGAACACAGGTCCGTGATGCTGCGGAAAATTTTACGGCGGACGGGTATGAGGGAGTGCAGGTGCGGGTATATGAGGAATATGGCGGTCATGGCCGCATAGGAGAGCTGAAAGCTGATGCCGGAAGGTGCGTCAGGATCTGCTACGGTGATGATGATGGCGCTGATGGACATGGAATTGATCCCGCTTCTGTCCCTTCCGGCCAGTGCTCCGGCTTCGTATACGGTGAACATTACTGCGGCCCGCAGTATGGATACCCCGCATCCTGTAAATATTGTGAAAGCCCACAGGACCGATATTATGACGACCGATTTTATCTTGCGGACTGCAATTGAATTGCCGGCCGCCCTCAGCAGCCATGACAGTATGCCGTACAGGAGTCCCAGGTGCATTCCGGAAAGTGCCAGCAGATGTATTGCTCCGCTTTGCCTGAAACTGTCTTCTATCTCTTCCGGGATTTCGTCCTGGTAGCCGTAAGCCAGGGCCTTGACTACAGCTCTTGTGTCTGCCATATCCTTGCCCTGAAGGGCGCTGTCCACTGCTTCTGAGAAGCCCTTCCTCAGCCTGGCCGGGAGGCAGCGTAGTGGAGTGCGGTCAGATGTCTTTATTGTCAGCTTCGTGCTGGAATTGCAAAGGCAGGTGAAGAATACCGTCCGTTTCTCCATCCACCGGCGGTAGTCAAAATCTGGAGTGAAGTTTTCTACCCTGGAGCACCTGAGACCTGTAGCGGCCAATGTGTCTCCTGGCGTCCATTCCATATCCTCAGGGATGTTGTAGATGATGGTTTTTTCCGGTCCCAGTTCCACTTCCAGAAACGGCTTCCCGGATGATGACCGGCCGCCTTCGGAGATGATGCCGGTCAGTGTTGCGCTGCGGCTTTCCTGAAGGATGGAGGTTTCGGGGCCTGGACGGAAGAAGTCGTGCGTTGCCGCTCCGGTCGCTCCAAGCAGCGGAAAAAACAGGAGACGGGAAACCTGAAGCTTACGGCTTGAAACCATGATGACGACTGATGCAGTTATGCATGTCAGTACTATGGCTGCTGCCGCCAAGGAACCGGGCGTACCGGCTGTGCGGTCGCAGATGTATCCGGCTGTCAGGTTGCCGGATACGAAGAGCAGCGCTGCTGCAAAAAGATAAAGCTCCCTCCTCATGCCTTCTTCACTGAAGATCTATTTCGACGCAAGGTAATAATTCTTTAGGGAAATTCCTATTTTATGTTTAACTTTGCATGATTGATTGAATATTTTTTAACAAAAAAATAAAACTATGATTGTACTGGTGATCAACTGCGGAAGCTCTTCGCTGAAGTATCAGGTCCTCAATATGCAGGACGCCAATAACTATTCCCTTCTGGCCAAGGGACTTGTAGAGAGAATAGGACTGGAAAAAGGGGAGATTACCCACCGGCCCTCAGGCAAGGAAAAAGTTGTAATCGACAAGCCTGTACCCGACCATACAGAGGGTATAAAGTCTGTGCTTGAGCTACTTACAGATCCCAAGTGCGGCGTTTTGAAGTCTCTTGACGAGATTCAGGCTGTAGGTCACCGTGTGGCACACGGTGGCGAGCTGTTCCCCAAGTCATGCATTGTAGATGACAAGGTGATCGAAGGTATTGAGAGTCTCTGCGAGCTGGCTCCCCTGCACAATCCTGCCAATCTTCTCGGTATCCGTGCCGTCAAGACCCTTCTTCCTGATGTTCCGCAGGTTGCAGTATTCGACACATCGTTCCATCAGACCATGCCGGACTATGCTTATATGTACGCAATTCCATACGAGTGCTACGAAAACTACAGGATCCGCCGCTACGGATTCCATGGTACCA
Source organism: uncultured Bacteroidales bacterium (assembly GCA_944326245.1). Taxonomy (GTDB): domain Bacteria; phylum Bacteroidota; class Bacteroidia; order Bacteroidales; family UBA932; genus Coprenecus. Next base: position 50,676 of record CALVDF010000014.1, on the reverse strand, counting down.
GCCATAAGTTTGTAGCCCAGAAGGCATGCGCAATTCTCGGTATGGATATTGAGAACTCCAAAATCGTTACCTGCCACCTCGGCAACGGCGGATCGGTAACGGCGGTACTGAACGGTAAATCAGTGGATACATCCATGGGTTTCACTCCTGTAGAGGGTGTCGTGATGGGTACGAGGTGCGGCAATATAGACGCCGGAGTAGTGACATATCTTCAGCAGAAGGAACATCTTGATGTAAACGGCATTACCAATTTCCTCAACAAGAAAAGCGGGTTCCTCGGTGTTTCCGGGGTTTCATCCGACTGCCGTGACATAGTGAATGCCCGCAATGAGGGCAATTATCGCGCCGGTCTGGCTCTCAACATGTTTTATCATAGTGTCCGTAAATATATAGGAGCATACAGTGCGGTGATGGGAGGACTTGACGTGATAGTATTCACAGGCGGTATCGGTGAAAACGATGCGGAGGCACGTGAGGAGATCTGCCGTACTCTCGGCTATCTCGGCGTCGAGTTTGACCCTGAGGCCAACCGTGGAGTACGCGGTGAGGACAAGCTGCTGACAAAGCCTTCGTCAAAAGTAAAGGTCATGACCCTTGCCACGAACGAAGAGCTGGTAATCGCCCGCGACACCATGGATCTTGTGCGCAAATAATGTATCAGACAAAATACTGACGTGTATAACAATTAAAAACCAACAACATGATTACAAGTTTTGAACAGATTTACGAGATTCTCCGCTCTAAATCCAAAAAACGTCTTATCGCGGCTTGGGCCGTGGATGACCACACAATCACAGCTGCACATAAGGCAGTGGAGCTCGGAATCGTTGATGCTACTCTGGTCGGTGACATCAACATGATCAAGAAGGTATGCGAGGCAGAGAAAATAGATCCTGCTTCATTTACCATCATCAACAACGACAACGAGCTGGCATCCATAGCCCAGGCAGTGCTCATGGTCCGTGAAGGCCAGGGCGACATCCTGATGAAGGGTCTCTGCTCTACGGACAAGTACATGAGGGGAATCCTCAACAAGGAAAAAGGCCTTCTTCCCCCGAAGGCCGTGCTCAGCCACGTGTGCGTACTGGGCAACCCCAATTACCACAAGCTTATCGTATTGGGAGATATGGCCGTCATACCTCTTCCTGACCTCAATCAGAAAGTCGCTATCGTAAAATATCTGGTCAATACGGCAAAGGCTCTTCAGATAGAGAAGCCTAAGGTAGCTCTTCTTGCCGCTACGGAGCAGATGCTGCCCGGTATGCAGGCCTGCGTCGATGCAGCCATCATTTCGAAGATGATAGACCGCGGACAGATCCCCGGATGTGTAGGTGACGGTCCTCTTGCACTTGATGTGGCCATTTCCAAGGAAGCCGTGGAGATCAAGAAGCTTGTCAGCCCTGTCGCAGGTGATGCGGATTGCCTTCTCTTCCCCAACATCGAATCGGCCAACACATTCTACAAGGTCAACTCACAGCTCTGCAAGGGCGTAAAACAGGCTGCCATCGTAGCAGGAGCCATGGCTCCTTGCGTGCTCTCCAGCCGTGCCGACAGTATCGAGACCAAGTTGAACTCAATAGCTCTGGCAGCACTCACAGCGAAATAGAACCGGACAGACATGGCATATATATTGGCAATAAACCCCGGTTCCACTTCTACCAAAATTGCTCTTTTCGAGGGGGAAAAAGAAGTATTTACCAAGACTCTCAGGCATTCGTCCGAAGAGATATCCCAGTACGAGAGTGTTATCGACCAGCTTGATTTCAGGGAAAAGACCATTTTGGCGGCACTGGATGAGAGCGGTATCAATCTTAAGGGCATTAAAGTGATTGTCGGACGCGGAGGTCTGCTCCGTCCCATATCCTCAGGCGTGTATGAGGTCAATGACGCCATGCTTGCAGACCTTTCCTCGGCATGTTACGGTGAGCACGCCAGCAATCTGGGCGGCATCCTTGCCAAGAAGATTGCAGACAGGACAGACGGATGCCGAGCCTTCATCGCTGATCCGGTAGTAGTGGACGAGCTTTCCGATGTGGCCCGTGTCAGCGGCCATCCGCTGTTCCCTAAGATATCCATTTTCCATGCACTCAACCACAAGGCCATAGCCAAGCTCTATGCACGTGAGTCGGGATGCGATTATGCGGACCTCAATCTGATAGTTGCCCATCTGGGCGGCGGTGTCTCCGTAGGCGCGCATAGCGGCGGCAGGGTAGTGGATGTCAACAATGCACTGTTCGGAGAGGGCCCTTTCAGTCCTGAGCGCACCGGTGGCCTTTCGGCCATGCAGGTGGCTGATGCATGCTTCAGCGGCAAGTATACGCTTGCCGAGATGAAGAAGATGATTTCAGGCAAGGGAGGTATTGTGGCGCATCTGGGAACCAATTCCTTCAAGGAAGTGGAAGACCGTGTTGCGGAAGGAGATGCCAAGGCAAAACTGATTTCCGATGCGTTTGCCTACAACGTGGCCAAGGCCATAGGAGGTATGGCTGCGGCTCTTTCCGGAAAGGTGGATGCCATCCTTCTGACAGGCGGTATCGCATACGGCAAGGAGCTGATGAAGCAGATATCCGATATGGTATCGTTTATCGCTCCGGTCAAAGTATATCCCGGTGAGGATGAGATGGGTGCGTTGGCAGGCAATGCCCTCGCGGTAATGGAAGGACGCGAAGAAGTCAGGAAATACTGATTTTCTCTTTACGTATCTTCCTGGCTCTTGTCAGGAAGAATATGAACAGACCCAAGGCAGCGGCTGTTCCGGTCAGGTAACTTATGGTTGCCGGCAGGAACAGCCCTCCTACATTATAGGGGGCTATCATAAAATAGCATACGCAGACAAATGTCAGGAATGTGGCCGGCAGGGACATCGGCAGATGGTTTTTCCCGGCCCTCACCAGGTAGGCTGCTGCAGTCCATGTGACTATCGTCGCCAGTACCTGATTTCCGATGCCGACATATTTCCATATGGTGGAGAAATCTACCTTGCAAAGAATAAATGCCACGGCAAAGATGGGGACGGCAACTGCCAGTCGGTTGCGTAGGGGCTTCTGGTTGAATTTAAGGGCATCCCCTATGGTAAGTCGCAGACTGCGGAATGCAGTGTCGCCGGATGTTATAGGGCATACTACTACTCCAAGGATGGCAATTACCGCGCCAAGCCGTCCGAGCCAGGACTGGCATATCTCATCAACCATGATGGCCGGGGTCTTCCCGGCGTCGGCTGCTGCGTTGAGACCTTCGGGCCCTCCGAAATATGCTATGGCAGCCGTGGCCCATATCATTGCCACTATACCTTCAGCGATCATTGCTCCGTAGAATATGGGACGTCCGTACTTCTCGTTGCCGATGCATCGGGCCATGATGGGGCTCTGTGTGGAGTGGAATCCTGAGATGGCTCCGCAGGAGATTACAACGAACAGCATGGGGATGAGGATATTGGTGTCCGGGTTGCTGTGGAAATTGCGTATACTGCCGATTGACAGTTCTGTCAGTTCCAGCTCGCCGGAGAAACCTTTGATGAGCATGACTCCGGCAATGGCGATGGCCATGAACAGGAGAATGGCACCGAAAACAGGATACAGCTTGCCGATAATTTTGTCGACCGGAAGCAATGTGGCTACGATGTAGTATGCAAATACAATGTAGAGCCAGATGCGCTTGTCCCATCCTGTAAGGGTATGCAGCAGGTCCGCCGGACCTGTAACGAACGATACTCCTACAGCTATCAGGATGAAGGCTGAGAAAAATACCAGAAACTTCCTGACACCGGAACCGAGATACTTGCTGACCATGTCCGGCAGGCTCATTCCGTCATTGCGTACCGACAGCATGCCTGAAAAGAAATCGTGGGCGGCACCCATAAATATGCAGCCGAGAACGATCCAGATATATGCAACAGGACCGTAGGCTGCACCGAGTATGGCTCCGAATATAGGTCCGAGACCGGCTATGTTGAGGAACTGGATGATGAAGATGCGCCATGGTTTCATCTCCTGATAGTCCACTCCGTCAGCAAGTTTCTTTGCCGGGGTCGGCCTGTCGGACGATACTCCGAAGAATTTTTCGATAAATTTCCCGTAGGTAAAGTAACCTGTTATCAGGATTGCGATGCACACAATAAAAGTTATCATCGGTTTAGGGTTTGATTATTTGAAATTCAAAAATGCAAAATTATTGCTTTTGCTGGGAAATGTGCAATGGATTTATGTAATTTTGCACCATGAATGCAAGAGTTCCTACTGAGCTTGGGACCGAGAGGATCCCTAAACTTCTGAAGCAGTATGCAGTCCCGGCGATTATAGCCATGACGGCAGCATCCCTGTACAACATGGTGGACGCCATATTTATCGGGCATGGTGTCGGGCCGTATGCCATCTCCGGACTGGCCCTGACTTTTCCTTTCATGAACCTCGCAGCCGCTTTCGGCACACTGGTCGGTGTGGGAGCTTCCACTATGGCGTCCATGCTGCTCGGACAGAAAAACTATGACATGGCCAAGAAGGTTCTGGGCAATGTGGTAGTCCTGAACTTTCTGATCGGTCTGGCATTTACAATTGTCGCGCTGGTGTTCCTGGAGCCCATACTTTATTTCTTCGGAGCCAGTGAAAACACCATCTCCTATGCACGTGAGTATATGCAGATAATTCTGGCAGGCAATGTCGTTACGCATATATATTTCGGCCTGAACTCCCTGATGCGTTCAGTCGGACATCCCAAAAAGGCTATGGCAGCCACCATAATGACTGTGCTGCTCAATGCGGCCCTTGACCCCCTGTTCATATTTTCCTTTGACATGGGTATCAGGGGGGCGGCAGTGGCAACCATTCTTGCGCAGATTGTGGCTCTGGTACTGGTTGCTGTGTGGTTCTGCGACAAACGGGAACTCATCCATTTCGAGAAGGGCATATTCCGTCTGGACCACAGGATCGTCAAGGACTCGATAGTAATCGGTCTTGCACCGTTCCTGATGAATTTCGTGGCCTGTTTCGTGGTCATCATCATCAATATGAGACTCAAGACCTATGGAGGCGACCTGGCCATCGGGGCTTACGGTATAGTCAACCGCATATCGTTTGTATTCATCATGATAGTGTCCGGTCTGACTCAGGGGATGCAGCCTATTGCCGGTTATAATTACGGGGCCCGGCAGATGTCAAGAGTCTATCAGGTGCTCAAGAAGACATTGATGTACGCCACGGTTGTGCTGACAATCGGATTTCTGATCGGAGAACTTTTCCCGGGAGTTGTGGTTGCCATCTTTACGGATGATCCTGAGTTGATGGAAAAGTCGGTAAAGGGCATGCGTCTGGTGGTAGGAATGTTCCCTGTGGTATCATTGTCCATGGTCATCGGCAATTTTTTCCAGAGTATAGGCAAACCGAAGCAGGCCATATTCCTGTCCTTGTCCCGTCAGTTGATATTCCTTATACCTTGCCTGTGGATACTGCCTTTGTTTTTCGACATAGCCGGTGTGTGGGTAAGCTTCATGGTTTCGGACTTCCTGGCAAGTGTGGTAGGTGTCATATTATTGTTGAACTTTATCAAGAAAAATCGGAGCAATGAAGAGTTACAGTCATGATTTTGCCGTCTGCATAGGACGTCAGTTGGGCAGCGGCGGCCGCAATGTGGCCATGGCCATAGCGCGTAAGATGGACATTGCCTTCTACGACAAGGAGATCATCAACCAGGCTGCCAAGGACAGCGGGCTGGATCCTGAATATTTCGAAAAAGTGGACGAAAAACCGACAATACCTATTCTGGGCGGTTTTGCGGGAGTACATATACCCTTTTTTTCAGGAGGGTATCTGGATACCGAAAGCTATCTCGGCAACAACAATCTCTTCAAGATACAGAGCCGTACCATAGAGATGCTGGCCGACAAGGGACCGGGTGTTTTTGTGGGCCGTTGTGCCGACTACATTCTGCGCGACCGTCCGCACGTTCTTTCCGTATTCATCACTGCGACCCTTGAAGACCGGATCAAGCGTCTGCGCGGTCTGCTGTCGATAACGGAGGAAGAGGCGCTGGCCCAGATAAGGGATTGTGACCGCAAACGTGCCGAATACTACAATTACTTCACATTCAAAAAGTGGGGAGATTCTTCTTCCTATGACCTGTGTCTCAGCACTTCTCTTTTCGGAGAAGAAGAGACAGCCGACCGTATCGTTGCAATAGTCCGCGAAAAGATTCTAAAATAACCGGAGTCAGCTCTTGAGGAGCTGACTGTGGTCATATACCTGGGCAAAGAACGGATTGCCGGCGGCTATGGCTTCGAAGTTCCAAGGGTTTGGTTTTTCCGGGTCATACTTTGGCAGGCAGTCCGGACACCAGTGTCCGCCGCGGAGGACCGTGTTGGGGGTCATGGAAAATTCGTGGCCGAACTGGCAGCGCCAGCGCAAAGGGGTATGAATGTCTCCGGGTACCATCGTTTCCGAGAGGCATTCACCACCGCGGAATATGGCAGCTTTGCGCATGTCTTCGATGTTCAGTTCGGAAAGAGGCTTGGCCTCGTCGTATCCGTGGTCCAGGACTATGGCTTCATCCGGATTGTCAGAGGGACGGGTCAGGTCCATGTGTTTCCAGTCAGGAATAGCCTTCCATTCTTCCATTGACCCGAAATGTGCCTTGATGCGGTCGGTAACCCCGTGCTTGAACCAGTACAGAGTTCCGAGAGGATTGCTTGCGGCTACATGGCGCATGAATGCCTTTATGGCGAAGGCCGGAGCAAGGGGTGCCAGGGAAAAGAACCATGGAAGCTGCCGCTTCATGCGTCTGAAGTATTCCTCAGCCGTCACACCCTCCCTGAAATGCAGAATCTCGTCAAGACGGTCGGCGTCCAGATACCATTCTCCATGGAAGTTCTTGGTTGCAAACCAGTTTGCACCGAAAACCTTTTCCACCGGAGGACATCCCATACCCTTAAGCAGCATCGATTCGAATTCGTAGTTGGTCAGGCGGAACGGAGCTCCGCTGCTGAGATTGTAGAATCCTCTCCAGAAGTCATCCGGAACACCTTCTTCACATATATTTGCACATACGCGGCCTGAATCTTCCAGTGTGCTCCATTCGAGTACGCCTTTCAGCGGTACATGGCAGGCTATGGGGTCATTGGCCTTCATCAGCAGTTCCGGGTAGAGCATGCCTGTCTGGCGTACGGATACCCATTTTTTGAGGCCAGATTCTGCAAAAACCAGTTCAGCCAGGCATTTGGAGACTGAATACCAGTCGAATATGCTTGTGTATATGGGATCTCCGCATCGACCCCAATGACGTGGCGGCAGATGGTTTCCAACCTGGGCTACCGAGCCTATGTACACGGCACCTATCCTGTCCGGTTCCGGCTGTGCCTTGATTGCCTTGACGACATTCCTCGCTCCTGTTACGTTGACCTTGATTGTCCGCTCCGGGTACATGTCCGCTGCCGGTGAGACCATGCCGCCGATGTGCAGTACATAGTCAGCCCCTGTAGCTCCCTTGAGAACACTGTCGTAGTCGGTGAGATCGCCCCAAATCACATTTACGGCCGGATTGTCCTTGTATTTTGCCAGTTTCCTGATATTCTTCCTGCTGGGTCTTGCCAGTAGGACCACATCGAATCTGTCGGAGCGCTGAAGCAGCTCCCTGAGAGCCGCTCCACCCATATTCCCGGTTGCACCGGTGATGAAAATCCTTTTTCTGGTCATTTTCCTGAATTATTCTTCTTCGTCTTTCTCAACCCAGAGTTCGAAGCACAGAGGGGTGAATCCTGGAATATTGCTGTTGCCATTGTCACCGTATCCATAGTCGGATGTAAAGAATGTCACGGCACTCTCTCCGGGGGTCATGCCATATAGAGCTTTGTTGAATCCGAGTACGAAATCGTTGGAAGTCATGGCTTCGGTACTGTCTTCGCGGTATTCGTAGGAGAGGGCGGCATATTCTGCTCCGCTTACATATATCCGGTATTTTTTTGCGGTATCCTTTATATTGGTGTCGAAGACCGTGCCGTTGAGGAATCTGCCGATGTATCTTACATTTATGATACTGTTGTCTTTGAGGGTGTCAGAATTGTCGGTCACTGTCTTGAGGTAGTAGAAGCCGTAGGCAGTCGAGTCTTTGACTGAAGGATAATGGGTTGAGGCGAACTTTTCAAGCTGCTCTATCTGGTACTGGTCGATATTGTCAATGACTTCCAGCATCCTTATTTCATATATCTTGGAGGAGCCGTCGCTGTCGGTTATCTCCATACCGCTCTCTTCATCCAGCAGTGTCGCCGGAATTATTGCCTTGACGTATCCGCCTTCACGCATTCCTTTCAGCAGTTCCACTATGCCCTTTGTGCTTGACCGCAGGCTCCATATCCGTGGACCGTAATATCCTCCGTAGCTGTATGTCCCCAGCTGTTTTGCAATGCTGTCGTAGGTATATGAATGGTAGTTCCCGTTGAGGTAGGTGATGGTATATTCTACCTTCACGTAGGATGTGTCGTTGGCTTGACGTCCCGTGCCGTCCTGTAAATCTATGATGTACAGACCGGATCCGCTGCGTATGGCATCGGGGTAATATTTCTCGACGTAGGCTTTGAGGATGCGCTCCTGTACGGACTCCGATGACTCGTCGGTCTCCTGGGCGCAGGAAAATATTGCAGTCGTGGCTAAGGCCAGAATGAGAATCTTGTACAATGTATTCATTATCAGTATCTGTTTCGCGTTATTGTTTGATGACCCTGTCTACCCATATCTCATAGGCCAGGGCTGAGAGCTTGGGTATGTTGTATACGTAGCTGTCGTAGAAACCGTATCTGGCGGAGAACAGCAGGATGCAGTGTTCGCCTTGCCGTACTCCGTACAGCCCGTTGACAAGTCCGCTTATCATGCAGTCATCGGTGAAGAGTATCCTGCGGACAGAATAATCCGGGTCCGATATTGTAAAATTGTTCTGGGCTGCAACACTTTCGTTGTTGGTGCAGAAGAGCTGGGACGGTGATGACGTGAAAACGTAGCCCGCATAGTAGAAATACAGGGAGTCCCCGTATTCGAGGGAGTCCGGCTGGCTCAGTACTGTGGTGTCTAGTATAATCCTGTTGGAACCGTTCCTGTGTATTACTTTGTAGTCGGCATAGTGGCTCGATATGTACGAGTCTATGCTGGCTTCCTGGTCTGCGATGGTGAGTTCCTTGTTCTTTTTGGAGCATGAGGAACCGGCCAGGGCAGCGGCGACAATGATCATAGTGTATAATATGGTCTTACGTCTCATCTCTCGGATTCTGCTGTCGGATTACCGTTGATTTGCAAGAATTGTTCCAATGACCGGAGGAAATAGTCCCTGACCTGGCTTATCGGCATGTACAGCCTTCCTCCTGCGGCCCTTTCATGGCCTCCGCCGTTAAAATAGGCATTGGAGAGGGCGTTGACGGAAACATGACCTTTTGATCTCAGGGATACTCTGACATATTCCGCAGTCTCGCTGAACAGTGCTGATACTTCCACGTCCCGGATCATAAGTGGAAGGTTGACAAACCCTTCCGAGTCCCCGTCCGAAAAATTGAAATCATGCCTGTCCTTGAGGGTAATGACCATCGAGGAGGCCTTTAAGGGCCTGTCTATTTCCATGGAATCCGTAAGCAGGTGTCCCATCAGGCGCATTCTCGATTCAGAGTAACGTTTGAATACAAGGTTGTTGATGGCGTCAAAATCTACGCCCTGGCGCAGTATGTCCGAAGCGATGGCAAAGGTGTCCGGCGTTATGGAATTGTTGAAGTTGTTGGTGTCGGTAAGGATTCCTGTGGTAATGGCAGTCAGGGTGTCCAGTCCCAGGCGTGACGGATCAGAGCCGACGGAACTGAAACTCATCAGTACCCGGTAGAGAAGCTCGCATGTCGATGATGCGCCTGGATCTGAAATGACCAGATCGAACTTGTCTGTGTCCGGGTGGAGGTGATGGTCTATAAGAACCTTTGTCGCCTGTGATGCCTCAATACTCTCGGCAAGCCATTCAGTACGGTCCAGTCTGTTGAAATCCAGGCATATGATAAGTTCAGCCCCATTGACTGCATCCAGTGTTGCCTGCTTGTTTTCTGCATAGCAGAGAATCTCTCCGTCCGGATCCAGAAAGTCAAGGAATTCCGGCTTGCGGGAGGGGACTGCCACCGTCGCCTGCCGGCCTGTGCCCTGCAGATAGCCGCGCATTCCGACGGAAGAACCAATGGCATCACCGTCAGGATTGAAATGACTGATAATTATGGTCTTCAATCCTTGGCTCAGCAGTTTCTCCAGATCTTTGGCCTGTGGTATAGATGTCATGCGGGTAAAATTTGTAGCTGCAAAATTAAAAATATATTGCAAGTACTAATTATTATTTTTACTTTTGTCGGCATATTTTGACGAACTAATAATTATTAACACAGAATACTTAAAATGAAAACATTCTTCAAGGTTTTGACTTACGTAGTCTTTCCTATCGCGATCATCGTTCTGGTGTATCTCAACTATGAAAGTGTCATGGAACCGGTCCGTTTCCAGAATGAAGTGGACAGACGCGAGGCTGTAGCAATCGACAGGTTGGTAAGCATAAGGACTCTGCAGGAGGCATACAAGACGCAGAACCGCAGGTACCTTACTACTACCGACTCTCTTATTGATTTCTACAAGAACGGTCAGATTACCATTGTACGTCAGATCGGATCCATGGATGACTCTGTAGCCGTAGCAGAAGGAAGGGTTACCCGTGACAGTATCGACATCTTCGTAAGGGATACCCTGCTCAAGGGGAAGGAAGCCATAATCGATTCCATCAGTTTCATTCCTTTCTCAGGTGGCAAGAGGATCAATCTTACCTCTGTTGTAAAGAAGGTGTCAGGCATCCAGATACCTTTGTTCGAGGCTACAATTCCTTATGACGACCTTCTGTTGGGTCTGGACAGGCAGCTGATCGTCAATCTCAAGGCCGAGAAGGAAGACATGAAGCAGTATCCCGGTCTGAAGGTCGGTGATATCGAGAACCCTAACAATAACGCAGGAAACTGGGAATAGTACAGATGTCCGCATCGCAGAATAGAATAACCATTCAACTAGACTTGAGTGGTTATTCTTTTACTATATACGGCAAAAACGGCAAGGTAGTCTCGCGGGAATCACACATGTGCCCTGCGGACCTTTCCGTTACGGAACTTGCACCTGTCCTCAAAAACCAGTTCTCGGCAGTTTCCGTGTATTATACTACATGGAAGTATACTCTGGTGCCCATGAGTCTCTTCAACAGAAACAGTGCGGCATCGTACCTTGCGGCAGTAAGGGATATCCAGCCTGATGACCAGGTCTTGTCTCTGGACATGCCGTCACGTAAGGCGGTTATGGTCTATGCAGTTCCGGCCAACCTTTACGGCGGGATGACGTCCCTGTGCCGCAATGTCCGCTTTTATCCCATATCCTATGTGCTGATAGACAGGATTTCCTGTATTCAGGACAACAACCGTCTGCTGGTATCGTTTACTGACGGGATGCTGCATATCGTGGCTGCCGAGAGGGACCGTCTGCTGTTTGCCAACAGTTTTCCTGCATCGGACCTGGCCACTGCAGAGTATTTTGTGTTCTCTGTGACCAAGGAGGTCATGTTCAACCCTGAACATACTGTGCTTCATGTGTTCGGGAAACTGGATGAGGATAGGGTAGCGGAGCTGGGACGGTATTTTTCATCTGTCAGGTTCATATCATGAGAATCATAGGCGGATCTCTGAAAGGCAGGACGGTAATGCCTCCCTCGGGATTCAGGGCCCGTCCGACGACTGACTTTGCCAAGGAGGGACTTTTCAATACGCTGGGCAACGAGTATGACCTGTCTTCCGTGCGGGTTCTTGATCTGTTTTCCGGTACAGGCAGTATATCCTATGAATTTGCCTCCAGGGGCGCAAAGGAAATATATTCGGTGGAGATGAATCCCCTGCATGCTTCGTTCATCAGGCGCAGTGCCGCGGCATTCCGGATAGACGGCATGCATGTCATCAGGCACAATGTCTTCGGTTTTCTGGAAATCTGCAAGATTGATTTTGACATAATATTCGCTGACCCTCCCTATGAAATCGAGGGCCTGGATACAATACCCGACAGGGTATTCGGGGCTCCATGTGTGCCGGGCGGTCTGCTTCGGGCCGGGGGTGTGTTCATACTGGAGCATCCTGGAACCTATTCCTTTGAAAATCACCCCAGATTCGTAAAGGAGAAGAAATACGGCAATGTACATTTTTCATTTTTTCGATAAAAATTTCAGTAAAAAATTTGGAAATACCCAAAAACTCTATATCTTTGCAATCCCTTTCGGAAACGAAGGGTAAAGATTGAAAACGGTGCGGTAGTTCAGCCTGGTTAGAATGCCGGCCTGTCACGCCGGAGGTCGCGGGTTCGAGCCCCGTCCGCACCGCCAGAAGCAGGATACTTCAACAAGTATCCTGCTTTTTGTTTTGTCAAGACCTGTCTCTGTTCTGCCCTGATGCCGGAATTCGGATAATAGTAGTATATTTGCAGTTATGAAACGGGATAGGAAATCCTTATGGCAGATGATTTTTATTGTACTGGCATTGCATGCGGCATTTGCAGCAAGTGCGCAGTATGATATCGACCGGTTCTTTTTCCTGGGCCAGAGGGCTCTGTCCGATGGCCACTATACCCAGGCGGTAAGTAATTTCAATATCATAATACGCTTGAATGACAAGCAGTACGAGGCCTATTTCTTCCGTGGAATCGCCAAGTACAATCTGGGTGACTTCAACGGGGCGGAATCTGATTTCGACCGTGCGATCGACCTTAATCCGGTGTATACGCTCGCATATCACTACAGGGCTATAACGCTCAGTCGTCTGGGACGTTATGATGAGGCTCTCGCGGACCTCAAGAAGGCGGTGGAACTGCGGCCAAACTACTATGGCCTGTATTTCAGCAGGGGGGTGACATATTTCCTTTCCCAGCAGTTCGAGAAGGCTGTGGCGGATTTTGACCGTTTCATCACTCATGAGCCGCGGGAAGCAGATGCTTATCTCAACAGGGGAGCGTCGTATCTGTTCCTCGGGGATACTGCCAGTGCCCTGAATGACTACGGCCGGGCCATAACCCTGAGGAGCATGGATCCTGAGGGTTATATAAGACGATCGAGGATCTATTATGACCAGCACAGGATGAATGATGCCCTGGATGATCTGAACCATGCACTCAGCATAGATTCCTCAAATACGTTTGCTTACTTCAACCGTGCACTTATTCGTTTCGAGCTCAAGGATATACAGGGTGCTCTCAATGATTTTGGCCAGGTGCTGTCCAGAGAACCTGACAATTCATTGACTCTATACAACCGTGCATTGATACGCTCGCAGATCGGGGATTATGACAATGCCTTGGAGGATTATGACCATGTGCTTAACATCAATCCTGAGAATGTGCTGGCATACTACAACCGTTCCATACTCTTTATGGAGATGGGGCGCTGGCAGGATGCGATGGATGACCTGTCGCGGGCAATAGAGCTGTATCCTGATTTTGCCAATGCGTACATGAACCGTTCCTATGTCAAGAATCAGATGGGACAGTATGCTTCGGCACAGGAGGATTACAGGATAGCCCAAGGCAAAATTGCCCGTTACAGAGCGATGACGGCAGACAGTGCAGGGCGAGCGGCTTTTGCCGATACTACCCGCAAGTATGACCGCCTGCTGGCCCTGGACTCTGATTTTGCCAGAAGGGACTTCAATGACGAGCTGCTTCAGAACAGCAATGTAAGTATAAATCTTAAACCTCTTTTCCGCTTTGTAGTGCAACGCAGTATGGATGAAGAAGGACTGCCGGCAATCCTCAACGGCAGATTCGAGGATAAGCGGATGGATGAATTTGTGGCGTCAATGCCGGTAGGAGTAGAGTTGTCATGCCGTCAGGCCGATGCGGCGGCAGTGGACAACGGAAGACTTCTGGAAGCCGTGGAGCAGGAGGCCCGGAGGGGTGGGGATGACCGTGTACTCTTTGCGAAGGCTCTCATAGAAAGTGAATACAAGCAGTTCAATGCGGCGCTTCAGTCCTATTCGGAGGCCATAGCGCAGAATCCGGGGGAGGTATTCTACTACATCAACCGTGGAGCCCTGCAATCCGAGATGATAGACTTCATATCGTCGATAGAAAGCAATGTGCAGGTGCTCACCATGGACAATGCCGGTACGGCCAAGGCCCGTGTCATGGACGGGTCATCCAGGACATACGACTATTCGGCGGCCATCAATGACATGCGCAATGCGGCTGCACTGTATCCGGAGTTTCCGTATACATATTATAATTTGGGCAATCTCTTCTGCCTGTCAGGAGACATGCCTGAAGCCATATCCCAATATACGAGAGCCATTGATCTGTATCCCCGCCTCAAGGAAGCATATTACAACCGGGGTCTGGTCCTTATCTATCTCAAGGACAAGGAAAAAGGATGTATGGACATGAGTAAGGCCGGAGAACTGGGCATAGAGGATGCCTACAGGGTGATATCCAAGTATTGTGATCAGAATCAGTAATGCGGGACGGTGGGCCCGTCAGGATTTTTTCCCGGAAGAGCGGTGACCGCGTCTGCCGGAGCGCAGGCGTGTGGATGCTATTACGAGTGCTTCATCGCGCGCAATATAGCGCATGGCTATGAAAGTAAGTATTGCTGCGCACAGCGGGAAGAGGCAGGGCACAGTGAAAAGGGCATCTTCGCCCAGCTTGGCAGTCCTCTGGAAAAAATATACTGCGAGTACAGCCTGGTATCCTATGAGGATGAGGGTGTTGAGGTTGCATAGACGGATCTGCCTTATCCGGTTCCTGAAAGATACCAGTGTCACTACGCTTAGTACTGCGCAGACTATCTGGAAGATAGTGGTCAGTGTAAATCCTTTGAAAGCAGCGACTGCAACGAACGGTATGGTGGTGGCATCAGTCGCGAAACGTACCATAGGCAGGAAAAACATGGAAATCATGAGCCCTGCGGCAATTGTCAGAAATAGGCTTTGTATCCTGAAGAACATAATTGGCGTTTTTTGGTTTTGGTGCGGCAAAAATAGGGAAAAATCGGAAATCTTGAGTATCTTTGATATCTCTTTGAAACCAATTAAAGTTTACTGATATGGGAAAGATAGCAGAATCTGAGTTGATAATCAACGGGGACGGTTCGGTGTTCCACCTGCATATGCGGCCTGAGGCCCTGGCGGACAAGGTTATCCTTGTCGGGGATCCCGGTAGGGTTGAGCTTGTGGGTTCATTTCTGTCCGGCATAGAGAGTACCTCTTCTTCAAGGGAATTCCACAGTATTACCGGATATTATAAAGGGACACGCTTCACTGTGCTGTCCACCGGTATTGGCTGTGACAATATAGACATCGTGATGAACGAGCTGGATGCTCTGGCCAACATTGATTTCAGTACACGTGAAGTGCGCCCGCAAAGGCGTTCGCTGACCATACTCCGTATAGGAACCTGCGGCATCATGCAGCCGGACATACCTCTCGGGGCTTATGTGTTTTCCAAGGTGTCTGCCGGTTTTGACGGGCTCCTCAACTGGTATGGAGGCCGTGACGAGGTCGTCATGAAGGATCTGGAGGAGGCTTTCATGGCTGCGATGGACTGGAACAGGTATCTGCCGGTTCCGTATTTTGTAGAGGCTTCGGACAGGCTCACATCCCTTTTTGCCGACAGTACGGTCCAGGGCATGACGGTTTCCGCCTCAGGCTTCTATGGCCCGCAGTGCAGGGTGGTGCGCCTCCCGCTGGTCATGCCTGACCTGCTGGAACGTCTTGAGGCTTTCCGTTACGGGGATCTGAGGTTTACCAACTTCGAGATGGAGGGATCGGCCATCGCCGGACTGTCCAGGAAGTTGGGGCATGAGGGAGCTACGGTCTGTCTGGGAATTGCCCACCGTTATGTCAAGGAGGCCAATCCGGATTACAGATCGCTGATGGGCGGTCTTGTGGAAATGTGTCTGGACAAGCTTGCACGATGACGGGAAAAACCGTTGGAGACAGAGAGCTGCGGACATCGGAACTCCGCAGCCTGATGGAACTGATGCTTGACGGGGACGAGGTCACCGCACGTCTGGTCCGCAACAGGTTGAAGAGTCTGGGATGGAAGGCATTGAATTATTGTATAAACAATATTGAAGATGTCATACCTGTCAGGTCGCGGGCGGCTGTGAGGCGTTCGCTGCAGGGGCTGTCTGCCAAATGCTGTCTGGACGAACTGCAGGCTTTGCTGGCCGCCGGTCCTTTTTTCTTTGTGCCGGACGGTCTGTATGTGCTTTCCAGGATACTTATGCCGGAGCTTACTCCCGGAGATTTCCATGACTGCTATATAGAGCCTGCCGGAGATCTGGTGAGCGAGCTGAGGGACGGCATGACTGCGGTGGAAAAAGTGGAGATGCTCAATTATATAGTGTTTGACCGTTACGGTTTCGAGCTCCTCAAGGACATGTGGCACGGGCATGAGGCTTTGGTCCTGATCCCGGAAATCATGGAGAGCCGCAGGGTCGGGGTGGTGGGGGTATCCACTGTGTATTTTCTGCTGGCTTCCTATGCCGGACTTCCCGTTTATCCTGTTTTCCCTAAGTCTCCGGGATATTTTGTGGCCTATTTCGAGGGTGAAAGAACGCTGTTCTCCATGGATATGGGCAACCGTGGACGCATATCTGATCCTGTCCCCAGAAGGATGTGGCTGCCAACTGACTTCATGGGGACGGACCGGACAATACTTTATCTCTATGCTACCGCTCTCAGGCGTTTCGGCCACACTCCTCTGTCGTGGCTGCAGGTATCGCTGCTTGACCGGGCGATAGAAATGCTGAAGCTGTAGAGACTTACAGCATGATTATTCCATGAGTTTCTTGTACTTGAAGCGTTTTGGCTCGTCTGTACCCAGACGTTTGCGCCTGTTCTCTTCGTATTCGGAGTAGGAGCCTTCGAAGAAATACACCTGCGAGTCTCCCTCGAAAGCCAGGATGTGGGTGGCGATACGGTCAAGGAACCATCTGTCATGCGAAATGACCACTGCGCAGCCGGCGAAGTTCTCGATGCCTTCTTCCAGTGCCCTGATGGTGTTGACATCCACATCGTTGGTGGGCTCGTCGAGCAGCAGGACATTGCCTTCGTCCTTGAGGGTCAGGGCCAGATGGAGGCGGTTGCGTTCACCTCCGGAGAGTATCCCGCAGAGTTTCTCCTGGTCTGCTCCGGAGAAGTTGAACCTGGATACATAGGCGCGGGCGTTGATGTCGCGGTTGCCGAGGCGAATGAATTCTGAGTTCTCCGAGATGGTCTGGTAGACTGTCTTTTCCGGGTCAATGCTGCGGTGCTGCTGGTCCACGTAAGCGAGTTTGACGGTCTCTCCGACGGTGATGGTACCGGTGTCGGGTTTTTCAATCCCCATTATGAGGCGGAAGAGGGTAGTCTTGCCGGCTCCGTTGGGACCGATGACGCCGACGATGCCGGCGGGGGGAAGGGAGAAAGTCAGATGCTCGAAGAGCAGCTTGTCTCCGTATGCTTTCGATACGTCGTTGAATTCTATGACTTTGTTGCCAAGACGCGGACCGTTGGGAATGTATATCTCGAGAGATGCTTCCTTGGCTTTGCCGTCCTGACTGGCCAGTTTCTCATAGGCCCCGAGTCTGGCTTTGGATTTGGCCTGACGGGCCTTGGGGGCCATGCGGACCCATTCCAGCTCCCGCTCGAGAGTCTTGCGCCGTTTGCTTTCCTGCTTCTCTTCCATCTCCAGACGTTTGCTCTTCTGTTCCAGCCATGAAGAATAGTTCCCTTTCCATGGAATGCCTTCTCCCCTGTCGAGCTCCAGGATCCATCCGGCTACATTGTCCAGGAAGTATCTGTCGTGGGTGACGGCGATGACGGTTCCCTTGTACTGGCGGAGATGCGCTTCCAGCCACTGGATACTCTCGGTGTCGAGGTGGTTGGTGGGCTCGTCGAGCAGCAGTACGTCCGGCTGGCGCAGCAGCAGGCGGCACAGGGCCACACGGCGGCGCTCACCTCCGCTGAGAGTGGCTATTTTTGCATCCGGGGGAGGGCACTGGAGTGCGTCCATGGCCCTTTCCAGCTTTGAATCCAGCTCCCATCCGTCACAGTGCTCTATTTTCTCGGTGAGTTCTCCCTGGCGCTCGATGAGGGCATTCATCTCGTCGTCCGACAGTGGTTCTGCAAACTTCATGTTGATCTCCTCGTATTCCTTCAGCAGGTCGGCGACTTCCTGCACCCCTTCCTTCACTACGTCGATGACCGTTTTGTCGGGATCCATCTGAGGCTCCTGCTCCAGATATCCTACGGTGTAGCCTGGAGCCCATACCACTTCGCCCTGGTAGGATTTTTCCACTCCTGCAATAATCTTCATGAGGGTGGATTTGCCTGATCCGTTGAGACCTATGATGCCTATCTTGGCTCCGTAAAAGAAGGACAGGTAGATGTCTTTGAGTATTACTTTGTTGCTGTTCGGCAGGACCTTGCCTACGCCGTTCATTGAAAAGATGATTTTCTCGTCTGCCATATTTTTCTGTGTAAAATGCGTTGCAAGATAGGAACTTTTCGGCAAAATACTAGCAAATGCCCGGAACCGGTGCAGTTTATGTGCTTAAAAGTGCAGGGAAATTGATATTTTTGCATAAAATTTATGCGTAAGACTATGTTGAGAAAAATCCGGATTGTACTCGCTCTTGTTTTTTTCGTAGGTGTGACTTTCCTTTTCCTGGATTTTACCGGGACTGTCCATGCCTGGCTCGGGTGGATGGCTAAGATTCAGTTCGTGCCTGCCGTGCTGGCCCTCAATTTCGGGGCAGTTGCGGTACTGGTGCTACTTACCCTTGTTTTCGGCAGGATCTACTGTTCTGTAATATGCCCGTTGGGTGTGATGCAGGATGTGATTGCGTGGCTGGGAAAGAAAAGCAGGAAGAACAGGTATTCATATTCTCCGGCAAAGAGCTGGTTGAGGTATACGGTGCTGGCAGTGTTCATCGTTGCCATGATTGCCGGAATCGGCTCGTTGGTTGCGCTTCTGGAGCCATACAGCATCTTCGGACGGATAGCGTCCAATCTTCTGGCTCCGGTCTACGGCTGGATCAACAATCTGTTTGCACTGATTGCCGAACGTGCTGACAGCTATGCATTCTATGAGACAGAAGTCTGGCTGAGGAGTCTTCCTACGTTCATTGTAGCGGCAGTGATGCTTGTCCTGATTTTCGTGCTTGCCTGGCGCAACGGCCGTACGTGGTGCAATACGGTGTGTCCTGTAGGAACGTTCCTGAGTTTTCTCGCCCGTTTTTCCTGGCTGAAACCTGTTATAGATACAGAGAAGTGCATAAGCTGCCGCAAATGCGAGCGCAACTGCAAGGCTTCCTGCATAGACATATCCAGTCACAGCATAGACTACAGCCGTTGTGTAGCCTGCATGGACTGTATCGGCAGCTGCCCTAAGGACGCCGTTTCGTACAGGCATCTGAAAATGGCCGGTAAGCATGCTGCGTCTTCTGCTTCAGGTTCAGGAGATCTCAAGTCTGATGGAGTGGATGCCTCCCGCCGCAGTTTCCTCTCGGCAAGTCTTATGACGGCAGCTGCCGTAACTGTAGGTGCACAGGAAAAGAAGGTGGATGGAGGATTGGCGAAGATCGAGGATAAGGCTATACCGGACAGAAATACTCCGGTCGTACCTCCGGGAGCAGTCGGGCTCAGGCATTTTCTACAGCATTGTACAGGATGCCAGCTGTGTGTCTCGGTATGCCCCAATGAAGTTCTGCGGCCTGCTACCGACCTGATCAGGATGATGCAGCCCGAGATGTCCTATGAAAGAGGGTATTGCCGTCCGGAATGTACAAAGTGCTCGGAGGTGTGTCCGGCAGGGGCTATTCTGCCCATTGACAGGGCTGAAAAATCATCGATACAGATAGGCCATGCGGTATGGGTCAAAAAGAACTGCATACCGTTCCGTGACGGACATGCATGCGGCAATTGTGCCAGACACTGCCCGACGGGGGCCATTACAATGGTACCGCTCAAGGGAGGACACCAGTACAGGGGCGGACGCGGAGAGACAGAAGGGGAAAGGACTGTAATGGTTCCGGCTGTCAATACAGAGCGCTGCATAGGTTGCGGAGCCTGCGAGAGTCTCTGCCCGGCACGTCCTTTTACAGCCATCTATGTCGAAGGCAACGAGGTTCACAGAACTGTATAGTCATCTATGGACGAGTTCCGTCTCAGGGTTTTTGTTACTGCCGCCAGGACTTTGAGCTTCTCCAGGTGTGCGGCGGACCTCAATATTACCCAGCCGGCAGTGAGCCGCCACATCGGAGAGCTGGAGGCGCGGTACGGGATGCCTCTTTTCACGCGCGGCACTTCCGGTGTCGCATTGACAGGTGCCGGGAATCTCCTTCTCAGACATGCCGAGGGACTGTTACGTGCATACAGGAAGATGGATTATGACATGGAGCAGCTGTCAGAGACCGGGAAAAAGGAAATAACCATAGGCGCGAGTACTACTATCGCAATGTACCTGCTTCCTCAGGTGCTGGCATCGTTCATGAAGCAGTCTGACGGGGTAAAGGTGTCCATGCTCTCGGGCAACAGCGAGAGGGTGGAGCAGTGGCTGCGCGAGGGTACCGTGGATATCGGGTTTGTGGAGAATGCTTCCAGGCGGCCATGGCTGCATTACGAGCCTCTGCTGGCAGATGAACTGGTACTTGTTGCCGGGACCGGGGGCAGGTTCGGTACTCTGGATTCCGTCACGCCGCAGGAACTCAAGTCCCTGCCGTTGGTGTTGAGGGAGAAGGGCTCCGGTACGCGGGAAATAGTGGAAAACGTGCTGTCACTGCACGGTATGGAGGTAGAAGATATGAATGTGGTCATAGAGCTTAGCAGCACTGAAGCCATCAAGACATTCGTGCGCAGCAGTGATGCCCTGGCTATCGTGTCTGTGATCGCTCTGCGCAGGGAACTGGCTGACGGATCGGTGCGGATAGTGGACATCGAAGGGGTAGACATGCCCAGGGAATTTGCAACGGTTGTACGTCAGGGCGAGTTTTCCGGATTCAACGAAAGTTTCCACAACATGGTTATGAGGCATGCTTCCGCAATGGTATAATATTGAGTTATACCGTATAATAAAATTTGTTATACCAGGCGGGAGAAAGTGACATACTTTTGCGGCATGAAAACAACAGAAACCAACACCGTAACAGTACGTCAGTGGGTCGCAAGGATACTTTTCGTGGCCCTGTTCATTGCATCGTTTTTCCTGCCCACGGCAGTAGCCCTGCTTGCAGGCATAGCTCTGGCTGTGACTCTGGGGTCACCCTTCCCTGTATTTACCAAAAAAGTATCGAAGTATCTGCTTCAGGCTTCCGTTGTAGGCCTTGGCTTCGGTATGAATCTGTATTCGGCTGTGGAGTCCGGCAAGGACGGCATGCTCTTCACAATTGTTTCCGTAGTGGGCGTGATGGTCATAGGGACACTTATCGGCCGGGTATTCAAGCTTTCGCGCAACAACTCCTACCTGATATCCTCAGGCACGGCCATTTGCGGAGGCAGTGCGATAGCTGCCGTGGCACCTGTAATCGATGCGGACGACAACGAGACGACCCTGTCGATGGTGACGGTATTTGTCCTTAATGCCGTGGCTCTGCTGATTTTCCCGGCCATAGGCCATCTTATGGGACTTTCACAGGAGCAGTTCGGAACATGGGCCGCCATAGCCATCCACGATACAAGTTCGGTGGTAGGAGCCGGGGCCGCATACGGTGAAGAGGCCTTGAAAGTCGCCACTACCGTCAAGCTGACCCGTGCCCTCTGGATTATCCCTCTTGCCATAGTCACCACATTCATTTTCAAGAAAAAAGGCAAAAAGATATCCATTCCCTGGTTTATCTTCCTGTTCATTGCCGCCATGCTGGCCAATACCTTCCTTAACATCCCTGAGGCTGTTTCGTCCGGTATCGCCGGGTTTGCCAAGAATGCCCTAGGCTCTACCCTTTTCCTTATAGGATGCGGTCTCTCAGTCCAGAGCGTCAAGGAAGTGGGGTTCCGTCCCTTCCTTCTGGGTATCAGCCTGTGGATAGTGATTTCGATATCGTCGCTGCTGGTTGTGACGATGATATAGCAGCTGTGTTAGTGTAGTAAATAAACAGCGAGCGGCTTCTCTGCATGTGCGGGGAGGCCGTATTGTCATAGGCAGGAATCGGGGCCATGCAAGGAAATTTTTCCCTATATTTGTCCTGGAAACAGTAAAAATACTTCAAGTTTATGAACAGAATCCTTATTGCTCTCTTGTGTCTTGCCATGGTAGCCGGATGTGGCATCCGTGTGGAAGGTCAAGGTGAAGAGGGCATTAAAGACGATACTCTGAGTATATACCTTGATTATATCCAGGAATGCTTCTCCAGACAGGATTATGATGATGCACTGGCGAAATCGTACGAACTCAGAAACCTTGGAGAAAGAGAAGGAAAGAGAAAATACGTATTGTACGCAGATATATACAAGGCTCAGTGTTTCATGACTACCAATGTTGTTGATTCAATGTACTACTACTTCATGTTCTCCAAGTCCATAGAATGGTACCAAAGGGCAAAATACAGCTATGAGCAATAGGGTGAGTCCGGCAAGTCGGCGTGGATGACCCTCGAGTTGGGTAAGCTCAGATACAGGTTGGGGCGGTATGACAAGGCGTTGGCTTATGTAATGGAGGCTATGCCGGTCTTTGAAAATAACAGTGACACAAAAGGTATGGCGGAATGCTGCAATGTGTTGGGTGCGATATATTTTGCCTCAAAGAATTATACCAAGTCAAACTATTATGCCTCAATGTTTTTAAATTATTCGAAAGAATTGAACGATACGACATTGATGGTAATGGCAATGAATAATATGGCTGTATATGCAAATATGAAACTGGATTCTGTCAAGTCAAGGACATTTATATCAGAATCAATTTCCTTATGCGAAGGGCTGGGGGATACATCAATGCTATGCAACCTGTATCTTAACTTGGCAGCCAGTTACCTTAACAGTGATAATCCGGATCTTGCCTCCGGGTATCTGGAAAAGGCAAAACATATCACCGGCGACATTGCGGAAGATGGCAAGTATCATTATCTCGAAGGAGTTCTTGATATGATGGACGGCAGTGATTCACTTGCCGAGAACCATCTGCTTAAGGCTATAGAATATTATTCGGGCGGGGAATTCGCGATGCAGTCCCAGAAATGCCATATGCTGCTTGACAGAATATATGCGGCCAGAGGAGATACTGTGAATGCGTACAGGGAACTTAGCCGATATTACGAAATAGAGTCGAACCTGCTTCGGGAAGATGTTTTTATGGAACTTTTCGAGTATCAGAACGAGATAATACAAAAGAACGAGATAGAGAAAGTCACTTCCAGGCGGAATTCCGTTTTGCTGGTCAGTCTGATAATTTCCCTTGCGATTATAAGCGTTAGCTTTTTATTGTTTTTACTTCACAGGACAAAAGTAAAGAACAAGGCAGAGATGAAAGCGCAGAAGACAATCCTGAGATAAAATTCAGGCTGATGTGTCTTTCCGGTGAAATGTCCGGTGACAACGGGAAGAATCTGTGGGAAGAAATGGGACGGTATGTTCCGGAGTTCAATTCGGACTTCTACAAGAATCTGATAAAGGATTTTCCGTCGCTGACTACAAACGAACGGCGTCTCTGCGCTCTCCTGAACCTTAACATGTCCACGAAAGAAATCGCAATGATGACTCATCAGACTCCCCACAGCATCAAAATAGCGAGGTACAGATTACGGAGCAAACTTAATCTGTCCGGCAGCAAGATGACCCTTCAGGAGTTCCTGTCGAGGTATAATTGATAATGTATACCTGATGTATACTCGCCTCTGAGATATGTGGTCCATTATGTATACCATGTAAGTTTTGGAATTAAATTGTTCCATTGTAGTTTTGGACCCACATTTAAAAACAAAATTATGAATAGAAAAAAATAGGCCTGAGCAGATTATGCTCGTGATGGTACTTGCATTCCTGGCCGTCGTGTCCGGATGTAAGGAAAAAACCATTGAACTTCTTCCGGAGGTGAATTTACAGACACATGAGCTGGAAGTTGATCCGGACGGAGGAAGTTATTCTGTAGGTTACAGTGTAGACAATCCTTCATCGGAAGGAGTGCTTGAACTCTCGAAAGATTTAGACTGGATTACAGAACTGACAAGTACAGATCTGGTGGTAAGTTTCAATGTAAGCAGCAACCCTGGGGGTCGTTCCTTCCGACTTATCCGTCAGATATTATCGGAGTTATATATCCCAAGACTATCTGGATTATCTTCAGCTGGATCTCAAGGGCTGTATCGAGTATAATATAGAAGAGCAAATTTATTATGATACAGAAGCAGGTCTGTCGTTGAGCGATGCCGTGGACGGTCTGTCTACCTGGGGATCGGTGAGCTATGAG
This sequence comes from uncultured Bacteroidales bacterium, assembly GCA_944326245.1. Classification (GTDB taxonomy): domain Bacteria; phylum Bacteroidota; class Bacteroidia; order Bacteroidales; family UBA932; genus Coprenecus. Next base: position 26,236 of record CALVDF010000014.1, on the reverse strand, counting down.
GTGGAGCTCTACAGCACCGGTAAGAACATTCTGTTTGCAGTGGCTATCGACGAGTTGGGAAATCTTGTCCCGGATATTGATTCCTTGACTTTCGGCAGGGAGCCTGTTACATCCGACAATCAGTTGACATTGACCGTAGGGGAAGTTGGAGTCGACAATGCAGTTGTCAAAGTCTCCACGACCGCAGAAGATCCATATATAATAGGTCTGGCAAAATCTTCCGACTGGTCCGGCTTTACCGATGAGCAGATAGCTGCTTCCATCGTATACAGCGGCGGTGAAATATTCAATGGGGACCAGGAGTTGTCTTTCAGTTACCTGACACCTGGAACAGATTATGTTGTGGCTGCTATAGGATATCAGGAGGATACATATACCACTGAACTGGCAAAAGCATATTTCACGACACAGCCGGTGGGTGATGTGGAGGATATGGATTTTAAATTCACAGTAGAGAACATTACTCCATACGGAGCGGATATAACGATAGACGTGACACCTGAGACGAATCTGTATTACTGGTATTACAAGAATGCCTGGATGACTGAAGAGGACGTGAAAGCGGATATCGATATGATTATCCAGAATTATATAAGTATGGGAATGGTTTCTTCAAGGCTACAGTATTTCAAGATGACCGGGTCCCGAGGTGATGAGTCGGAGGTTATAACAAGTATGTCACCGCATACGGAGTATAGGGTAATTGCGGTAGGTATTGATGAAACCACCGGAAATTATGCGACACCCGTATTTTTCAGCGAACCGTTCAAGACCAATGACGTTGAGGAGGCGGACATCGTTGCGGAATCGTACATAAGAATATATTACGATGCGGACGAACTCATAGCTTCCGGCTATGAAGAGTATGCCGGATATTCCGGAAATGCAATTGCAAATTTGACTGCAACGGTATCAGGCAGTACGGATTGCAAGGATCTTTATTTCCATATGGCAACAGCTGATTTGACAGATGTCTCCACCTATTCGGACGAGCAGATTCTGGTCATACTGTTTGATTACGGGTTCCACAACGTTGACGAAGTACAGGTTATTGTGCCGTTCGACAAGGAGAGTACACTTATGGCAGTAGGTCTGGATGAAAACGGGAATCCGGGCAAGATCTTCAGGAAGAAGATTATCCTTACTGGAGAAGGTGCCAGCGATGTGGATTCTTTCGTGCCGATTTACAATTCAAAACCGGCAGCAGAGTCATCTGCTGACCTCAAGGCAATGCCCGACAAGACAACATTTGTACGAGCTTTATAATACTGGAACAATGTGATTTCACTGCCCCGGGAATTTATGGATTCCCGGGGTTTTTTATTCCGTCGTGCGTGATTCGGGAATCCTGTTCTTTGGTCTGGACCGTAGTTTTTAGCTTTTTACGGTATGCGTCCAGACGTTTTTTCCATGCAGCCTGCCTTGCCTTTTCGGATGCTGCCTTCCGTTCGAGATATTCGCTGTATCTCCTTTCCAGATAATTGTCTGCCATATCCTGCAAAGATAGCTGATTATTCCTGAATCCCGTATGGGATATTTGTGTATATTTACCGCCCGAAATCCAAAAATACCATGAGCAGTAACGAGATGAGTTCAAGGCAGGCAAAGCTGGAGGCTTTCGGCCGCCTGCTGGATATAATGGACGAGCTCAGGGAAAAATGTCCCTGGGACCGCAAACAGACTATAGAATCGCTGAGACCGCAGACCATTGAGGAAACGTATGAACTCAGTGATGCCATCATGAGGGGAGACATGAAGGATATCCCGAAGGAATTGGGGGATGTGCTTCTTCATATAGTTTTCTACGCAAAGATAGGTGCAGAGAAGGGAGAGTTTGATATTGTTGATGTCATAGACCGTCTGTGCGACAAGCTGATATACCGTCATCCCCACGTGTTCGGGGAGGTCCGTGTCGAGGGGGCCGACCAGGTCGTCAGGAACTGGGAGGAGCTCAAGACCAAGGAGAAGGACGGGAACAGGAGGGTCCTGTCAGGTGTACCGGTCTCTCTGCCTCCGCTGCTTAAGGCCTACCGCATGCAGGACAAGGCCCGGGCTGTGGGATTTGACTGGGAAGAACGTTCGCAGGTATGGGACAAGGTGGCGGAAGAGCTGGGCGAGTTCCGTGCGGAACTGGACGGTCTGGAGTCGGTCCGCAAGTCCGGGGACAGCAATGCAGTGGCCGGAGCGGCATGCAGGGCTGAAGGTGAACTCGGAGATTTTCTGTTTTCAGTGGTAAATGCTGCACGTCTGTATGATCTCAATCCGGATACGGCTCTTGAGATGACATGCGCAAAGTTCCGTCGCCGTTTTACTTATCTGGAGGAGCATACCATACGTCAGGGCCGTTCCCTCAAGGATATGACCCTTGCGGAGATGGATGCAATCTGGGATGAGGCAAAGGCCCTGGAGAGGGAGAATGGCAGCGGTTCCAAGGAGGAAAAATGACACAAGAGCCGGGACAGACGCCGCAATGGCTGGAAAGGACTGGAATGCTGATGGGGCAGGACGCCCTCGGCAGACTCCGTCATGCAACGGTGCTCGTGGCCGGTCTTGGCGGGGTGGGGGCCTATGCTGCGGAGATGGTGGCCAGGGCGGGAGTAGGCCGGATGATTATAGTAGACTCTGACCGGGTGAGCGTTACCAACAAGAACCGTCAGCTGCTGGCCATGGATTCAACCTTGGACAGGCTCAAGACGGAAGTGATGTCAGCAAGGCTTCTGGATATAAACCCGGAGCTGAAGCTGGTGGCTGTCGACGAATATCTGACGGAGGAAAATATTGCCGGGGTACTGGAAAAGGCATGTGCTTCTGCCGGTATCGTGCGTCCTGATTTTCTGATCGATGCGATAGATACTCTTGCTCCTAAGATAGCTCTCGTCTCATATTGCGTGCATTCCGGGATTCCTCTTGTGTCTTCGATGGGAGCCGGTGCCAAGCTGGATGCCACTAAAGTCCGCCTGGCTGATCTGTCAAAATCCTACAATTGTCCACTAGCCTTCATTCTCCGCAAGAAACTGCGAAAAATAGGCATAAGCAAAGGATTCCCGGTAGTATTTTCGGAGGAACTTCCTGACCGGTCGGCGATTGTCCCGACCGAAGGAGAGCGCAACAAGAAGTCTCAGGTAGGTACAATATCCTACATCCCGGCCGTGTTCGGATGCATATGCGCCCAGGCTGCCGTCACGGCGATTGCCGGGGGCGGAGAGCGGGAGTAGGCGATTCTTTCTGCGGCAGGATGCCGCAGGAAAATACAGCTTGGGTGTATGGCCGTATCGGAAAAATTTGTAACTTGGCAAAGTTTTTCATTTACAACAGCATTTAGCATCGATTATTATATGAAAAGGATTTTTACCGTAATGTCCTGCCTGCTCATGGTTTCTGCGCTTGCAAATGCGCAGGATTGGGCCAAGTATGAGAAAGCAGCTGCGGGACAGGCCTATCAGGACGCTGATTGTGTAGTCCTTCTGGACAGTACGGCTGTCACAGTGGAGCCTACGGGCCAGGGCTCTTTTGCAGTTTGCAAGGTCATAAAAGTTCAAACGCCTGCAGGTGCATTGGCCAACAGGGTCATCAAGTACGACTATGACCCGCTTACGGCCTTTGCCGAGTTCAAGTATGTAACTGTATACCGGGCAGACGGTGAGGTTGATTATGTGGATGTGTCATCGTCACTTGATTATGCGGCTCCGGCACGTATGATATACTGGGGAGCGCGCCAGATAATGATGGAGGTCGGAGCTCTTGAGCCTGGCGACATCATCGAGTACGGGATAGCCAAGAAGGGATTTACCTATGCCCTGCTGGCATCTGGCGACGGTGCTGATGACGAATCCCGTTTCATTCCTCCGATGAGGGGACAGTTCTACGATATAGTGCCTTTCTGGTGCTCCTATCCTACGGTACGGAAGGTCTATACCGTCTCTCTGCCAATGGATAAGGAGGTCCAGTTCCAGTTCTATCAGGGCGAGTGCGCATCTTCCATGAGATATGAGGACGGGCGCAAGGTCTACAGGTTTGCAATGGACGGCGTCATGCCTTTCAAAAGTGAACCCAATATGGTGGACCTCTACGACGCAGCTCCCAAGCTGATGATGTCAACTACCCCGGACTGGAGGGAAAAGTCTCTATGGTTCAATAAGGTAAACGAAGACTACGGCAGTTTCGAAGCCTATGCTCCAGCGCAGAAGAAAGTGAATGAGCTGATTCGGGGAAAAGAGACTGAGATGGAGAGGATAGCAGTCCTTACCCATTGGGTTGCAGACAATATCCGCTACGCCGGCATTTCCATGGGCAAGGGCGAGGGGTATACACTGCACAATACGGAAATGAACTACACTGACCGTTGCGGTGTCTGCAAGGATATTGCCGGTACGCTTATATCTTTCCTGAGGATGGCCGGTTTCGAGGCATATCCCGCCATGACCATGGCCGGCAGCCGTGTGGAGAGTATTCCTGCGGACCATTTCAATCATTGTGTGGCCGTCGTGAAGCTTTCCGACGGGACCTATATGCCGCTGGACCCTACATGGGTGCCGTTTTGCCGCGAGTTGTGGAGCAGCGCCGAACAGCAGCAGAACTATCTTCCAGGTGTGCCGGAAGGGTCAGACCTCTGTGTGACTCCCGTGTCCGCACCGGAGAACCATTATGTCCGGATAGACGCTGACAACGTACTGTCTGAGGACGGTACTCTCAAGGGTACGTTCACCATTACCGCCGAAGGTCAGAGCGACTTGAATATCCGCCGTATTTTCACTACCGGCTTCCAGAGCGAATGGCGCAATACCATGGAGCGCCAGCTTCTCAACGTATCCCCGAAAGCGCGTCTGCTGAGTGTGGATTACGGCAGGAAACCCAAGGACTATCAGGCAGCTCCGATCAGGATAACGTTCAGGTATGAGATTCCGGATTATGCCGCAGTGGGTGATGGGGTGATGGTGTTCCGTCCGATGGTGATGAACAATCTTTACAATAGCGTGCGTTCCTATCTGAGGATTAACACTGATCTGGAAGAAAGGGAGCACGGGTTCAAGGACGGGTGTTCACGCCTGGTCGAGCTTGACGAGACAGTCAGGATACCTGAGGGATATGCGTTGGTGTCGGCTCCCAAGTCAGACGGCATGCAGGGCAGCGGTGCTGATTTCAGCGGCTCTATGGTCCAGGAAGGCAATGAGATAGTCCTTCACAATACTCTCATACTCAAGAAGAGGGTTTACGAGGTTTCGGACTGGGACAGTTTCCGCAATGCTGTCAATGCCCATAAGGCATACGGTGAATATGTTGTAATCAAAAAGTAATCCGGGTTATGAATAAAATGTTTTTAAAAACGATATTGTCCGCTGTCCTGACCGTGTCAGCGGCACTGATGCTTGCGGCTGCTCCCAAGAGTGAGGCACAGTTCGACAGACTGGTCAAGACCTATGCGCTCAATCCGGACGGAAGTCAGGAACTCAGGGTGCAGAAACAGCTTACCGTATATACCCATGCTGCCATGAACAGTCTGTACGGTGAGACATTCATTGTCTATGATCCGTCATACCAGGAGCTGAAGATCAATGAGTCATATACCAGACAGACTGACGGGACAATAGTCCGGACCCCTGAAAACGCTTTTGTGGAAGTGCTGCCTTCCGCAGCGGCGGATGCGCCCGCCTACAACGGGTTGAGGGAGATGGTAGTGGTGCACACCGGTCTTGAACTTGGTGCAACCATATTCCTGGATTATACTCTTGTGACCAAGGCCGGAGTTGTTCCTGCCCTGGATATCTTCGAAGAGGTCGAGGAACTTTCTCCCATCAGAAACTATACCCTCAGCATAAGCGTTCCGGAAGGGACTCCGCTTCATTACGGTATGATCAACGGCAAGTCAGCCCCGTCAGTCAAGGTGTCTGACGGTGTGAAGACAGTATCATGGAATCTTAAGAATGTCAGGCCGCGTCCCAGGAGTCTGGCGGTGTCCGTACAGGCCGGAAACGTTCAGGCAATAACGGCAACCACGTATTCTTCGGAGCAGGAGTTTGCGGGAGTACTGGGAGACCAGCAGTACAGTGCGGATGATCCTGCCGTGACGGCCAGGATTGAGGAAATGAATGCCGGCCGCTCGGACAGGCGTTCCGTTGTGGACAAGATTCATGAGTATATATCAAGGGAACTGGCTCAATGCCGCCTTACATTTGTGCAGACAGGTTATAAGGTACGGCCTGCGGCAGAGGTCATAGGCAGTGCGTATGCAACAGATGCGGAGAGGACATTGCTTGCGAGTGCAATGCTGAAGGCCGTAGGTGTCTCCTCGGATGTCCTCATGGCCCTGCCCAAGGCGGAAGATCCTCTCTCGACAGGCTATGCGTCCCTTGTTGACATATTGGCAACCGGTTTTGTCAATGCTTCCGATGATGCTACGGCCGATATTTCGGACTATCTTGAAATTATAGGTATGGACGGTCAGGTCGCAGAGGTAGCATCCCCTGTCCATACAGAATGTTCCGAGACAAGTGTGGAAGTGCAGGCAGATTCTTCGAAGATGATAGCCGACGGCATATATGCGTTTTCCCTTCCTGAAAACTCGTCGTGGCTGGCTCGTGTATATCCTTACACCACATCCAATACTGCCCGTCAGGTCAATCTTCTGCTTCCTTATACGGCGGACGAGACCCACAGCTATGTTCTGGAGGTGAAGGACGGCCTCGAACCGCTGGCCTTGCCTGAACCCGTGGATATTTCCAATCCTGTGGGTTCCATGAAGGTTGAAGTTACTGAAAGCGGAACAAGGATAGATATTGTATGCCGTCTCGAAATCAACGAACAGCTTGTGACTCCGGCAATGTATCCTCAGTACTACAAGCTGATGAGCGAGTGGCACGAGTTGTATTCATCACCTCTTGTTTTCGGAGTCAGGTAGTATGAAACTGAGGGATATCGCAGCAGCAGTACACGGGGAGGTCATATGCGGGAGCAGCCGTCTGGACGAGAATGTCGACTATGCTTTCGCTTCGGATCTCATGAGTGACGTGCTTACTATCAAGACAGACAATTTCCTGCTGGTTACCGGCCTTGCCAATGTGCAGTCGGTCCGCACGGCGGAGATGTCCGATGTGGAATATATTCTCTTCGTTCGCGGCAAGGCCGTGACGGAAGAGATGGCCGCCCTGGCCGAGGACAACGGCATGGTGGTGATTCGTACGGATTATTCGATGTTCAAGACTTCGGGCATCCTCTACGGAGCCGGACTCAAGCCTGTCTATTGATATGAGGCTGGAGTACGACGTGGCAGCGGGGGATTTTACCCGCGCAGGCAATGCCTCTTCCGCCATCAAGAAGACCCTAAAGCAGATAGGTGTATCGCCTGCGGTGATCAAGAGAGTGGTGGTGGCCGTGTACGAGGCAGAAGTGAATATCGTGGCGCATTCCTATGGGGGACACATAACCGCAGACATAGAACCTTACGGAATCAACGTGGTCCTCGCCGATACCGGGCCGGGTATCCCTGATGTTGACAAGGCCATGCAGAAGGGTTTTTCCACGGCTTCGAAGGAGGTACGCGAAATGGGGTTCGGTGCAGGAATGGGGTTGCCCAATATCCAGGAAAACGCCGATGAACTGCACATAGACACAGGAGCGGGCCAAGGTACAACCTTAAGTATATACATCAAATTCTGAAAGTAGCGGAAATGGAACACAATACATACCATAAGGCCCTTGAAATCCAGAAGGAGCTGTGCATAGGCTGCTCCCACTGCATCAAGGTGTGTCCCACAGAGGCGCTGAGGGTGTCGGGGGGCAAGGCCATGCTCTATGCTGACTGGTGCATTGACTGCGGAAGGTGTTTCCGTGTATGCCCGATGAGGGCCATACGTGTGGTGGATGACGATTTCGAGAGCATATTTTCATACAGATACAGGGTGCTGCTGGTGCCGGCCGTGTTCTACGCCCAGTTTGAAAAACGGATTCCGCGCAGAGTGATCAATGATATTCTGGGTGATATGGGATTCTCTGAAGTATGTACGGTAGAACAGAGTGTGGATACTCTGGCTGATGAGATCAATGACTATGTACGCAAGGCTGACATGAAGCCGGTCATATCTTCATTCTGTCCGGCGGTAATCCGTCTGATTCAGGTCCGTTTTCCTGCCCTTATCGACCGTATCATGCTTCTGATACCGCCGATTGAAGTTACGGCCCAGTACTATGTGCGGAAATGGCAAATGAGCGGAGGGGCCCCTGACGGACTTGGAATATTCTACCTGACCCCATGCATAGCCAAAATCGCTGCGGTGAAGTCTCCCGTAGGCGGATATGAGTCTCCGATCAACGGGGTAATCAACATGGACTATATCTACAACAAGGTCCTGCACGCATACAAGAACAGGAAATATCCCCAGGAAGGTCAAGGCAGTGAGGCTGTCAACGATGCTGTATCGTCGAAGGGCCTTCTCTGGCCGCTGACAGGAGGGGAGGCAGCGAGGATAGAAGGAAGGGCACTCTCGATCGACGGCATGAGCAATGTGATAGAGTTTCTGGAGAAACTGGAAAACGAGGAGATAGAGGAGCCTATCGACTATCTGGAACTGCGGGGATGTGACGAGTCGTGTCCTGGCGGGATTCTGGTTCAGGGCAACCGTTTCCTGGTGGCAGACAATCTCAGGGAAATGTCGGCATCGGCGCCTGAAGGGCACCGTCTCTCGGAGGAATACAAGCAGTTCTGTTCCGCCTATATCAAGATGGATGCGGTAGAGCCCCGGTCGATGGTCAAGTACGACAAGGACATCAATGTGGCCATCAAGAAAATGGAGATGGCCGGAATGCTCAGGAAGATACTTCCGGACATAGACTGCGGAGCCTGCGGTGCGCCCAGCTGCGAGGCGCTGGCAGCCGATATTGTCAGGGACGACGCCTCTCTGAACAACTGCATCTTCATGCAGGCCCGCTTCGAGAAGGAAGGCTCTCTGGAGGTTGCTGAAGCAATCGATCTTATGGAACGGGTATGGGGCAAGGACAGATTTATCAACAAGGAAAATTCAAAATCGGAATAGAATCATGACTGTAAGGGAAATAGCGGAAAAGCTAAATCTTAAGGTTTTTTCAGGTGCTGCCGGTCTGGACCGGGAAGTGACAGGAGGGTATGTCTCGGACCTGCTCTCCGATGTTATGGGATTCGCCAAGGATGGGGCTGTGTGGGTGACGTTGCAGACCCACAAGAACGTAATGGCCATAGCCACGCTCAAGGAGCTGGCGGCGGTAATAATAGTAAAAGGTTTCGAGCCGGAGGAGGATGCCCGCGAGGTGTCAGACGAAGAAGGGATACCCATTCTGGGATCCAGGGAGCAGACTTTCGAACTTGCCGGACAGATATACAACCTGCTGAACAGACTCTGATGCCATGAACCGTTTCAGAGCCGATACGCATTGCCATACTCTGCTGTCTCCGTGCGGGGACATAGAGATGACACCTGCATTCATTGTGCGCACGGCTCTGGAAAAGGGATACGACATCATCGGTATCACAGACCATAACACTACTGTACAGGGACGGGAAATAAGGAGGATGGTAGGTGGAGGAGAGCCTTATATCCTCTGCGGGGCTGAGATCACTACCAGGGAAGAAGTGCATTGTCTGGCATTTGCGGACAGCGACGACAGTCTTGACGCTCTCCAGAACTTTCTGGACGCCAATCTTCCCAAAATACCCAATGATGAAGACGTCTTCGGATATCAGCTGGCTGTCAACGGGGCAGAGGAAGTGATATATGAGGCACCTTACCTGCTGATTTCTGCCATAGACAGAAGCATAGGGGAGGTTGCTGCGTTCGTCGGGTCGATAGGTGGTATTTTCATTCCTGCCCATATCGACAAGCCGCAGAACTCCATAATCTCTCAATTGGGATTCGTGCCTCCAGACCTCCCGTTTGATGCGTTGGAAATCTCGGCCCGCTGTGACCTGAACAGGCTGCTTGCGGGTGCTTCTTATCTGCAGCGCCACAATCCTTCGTTTGTCCGTTCGTCCGATGCCCATTATCCTGAGGACTTTTGCCGGGCCGCCACATGGCTTGAGATGCCATGCCGTTCCTTTGCAGAAATAAGGAAGGCCCTGCATTGCGAAGACGGCCGTCGCGTTGCACTGCAATAACGAGTTTTAAACCTTTAATCTTACCTGAAATGAATGACCTTTCCATGCATATTCTGGACATAATCCAGAATTCCATCAGTGCCGGTGCTACCCGGATAAGCCTGACTGTAGACGAGGATCCCGCCTCGGATCTGCTTACGGTGATTATCGGTGACAACGGAAGAGGAATGACTTCCGAGCAGGTAAGCCGCCTTGCAGATCCCTTTTTTACTTCCCGTACTACCCGTAAGGTAGGTATGGGCATCCCGCTTTTGAAGCAGACAGCAGAGCAGAGCGGGGGAGGGGTGCGGATTGTTTCCGAACCTGGACTGGGAACGGAAGTTACAGCTACGTTCGGATATACCAACATAGACCGTCCTCCCCTCGGGGATGTGGCCAATGCCCTGATGATTACGGCCTCATCAAATCCCGACATTGATTTTTGTCTGGTTTACCGCTACGCGGGACAGGAGTATGCATTCGATACGGCAGATGTAAGGGAAATATTCGGGAAAGGGGCAATGAAAAATTTAACAATTGTCAAAAATATAGAGGAAATGATTAAAGAAAATATTGAAGAGATTGTGAACTCTTAAATATTTTCATAATTTTGCATACATCAACACTAAATTATTAACCAAACTATATGAGTAAAATTAAGTCTCTTGACGAATTGCGTCAAATGAAGGCCAGACTTGAAAGTCAGATGGATATCCGGGAGAAGAGCAACAACCCCGAGAAGCTCGTCCAGATCCGGGTAGCCATGGCCACCTGCGGAATCGCGGCAGGAGCACGCGTGGTGATGAATGCAATCATCGACCGTGTCGAGAAAGAAAAGCTGCCGGTAATAGTAACACAGGGCGGATGCATGGGATACTGCTATGCCGAGCCCACTATCGAAGTAAAGCGTCCCGGTGAGGATCCTGTCGTCTTCGGACACGTCGATACTGACAAGGCAATGGAAATTGTCGACAAATATGTCCTCCACGGAGAACTCGTGGACGGTATTCTGCCAGTCAATTATCAAACAATCGAAAAAAATTAGCCTGCCATGCCCAACTACAAAATGAGTTTACTGTGCTGCGGAGGTACGGGCTGCCGTGCGTCCGAGAGCGTGAGGATCGTCGAGAGGCTGAGGGAGGAGATCGCCGCCGCGGGGATGGACAATGACGTGCAGGTGGTGGTGACGGGCTGCTTCGGTTTCTGCGAGCAGGGTCCCATCGTGAAGGTGATTCCCGACAACACTTTCTACACCAATGTGAAGCCTGAGGACGCCGAGGAGATCGTCAAGGAGCATGTGGTCAAGGGCCGCAAGGTCACCCGTCTGCTCTACGAGGACCCCGACACCCGGAAGCATATCAGCGACTCGAAGCACATGGGCTTCTATCAGAAGCAGCTCCGTATCGCTCTGCGCAATTGCGGTTTCATCAATCCCGAGAATATAGACGAGTATATAGCCCGCGACGGTTACGAGGCTCTGGCCAAGGTGCTCCAGGGCACTCCCCAGGAGGCCATCGAGACCGTCAAGAAGTCCGGTCTGAGAGGACGCGGCGGCGGAGGATTCCCCACCGGTCTCAAGTGGGAGATAGCCTCCAAGAGCCCCGGCAAGGAGAAATACGTGGTCTGCAACGCCGACGAGGGCGACCCCGGCGCGTTCATGGACCGCTCCATCCTCGAGAGCGACCCCAACTCGGTAATCGAAGCCATGGCTATCTGCGGCTATTGTATAGGAGCCTCCAAGGGTCTGGTGTACATCCGCGCCGAGTATCCCCTGGCCGTGAAGCGTCTTCAGATAGCCATGAAGCAGGCCCGCGACTACGGTCTGCTGGGAGACGATATCCTCGGCTCGGGATTCAATTTCGACATAGAGATCCGTTACGGAGCCGGAGCCTTCGTCTGCGGTGAGGAGACTGCCCTCATCCACTCGATGGAGGGCAAGAGGGGCGAGCCTACCGTGAAGCCTCCGTTCCCCGCAGTCAGCGGTTATCTCGGCAAGCCCACCAACGTCAACAACGTGGAGACCTTCGCCAACATCCCCGTAATCTTCCTCAAGGGTCCCGAGTGGTTCGCTTCCATCGGTACCGAGAAGTCCAAGGGAACCAAGGTGTTCGCCCTGGCTGGTAAGATCAACAACGTGGGCCTCATCGAGGTGCCCATGGGTACGACCCTCCGCGAGGTCATCTACGACATCGGAGGCGGTATCAAGGGCGGCAAGGAGTTCAAGGCCGTCCAGACAGGAGGCCCCTCCGGCGGCTGCCTTACCAAGAAACATCTCGACACACCTATAGATTACGATAACCTTACCGCCGCCGGCTCGATGATGGGCTCGGGTGGTATGATCGTCATGGACGAGGACGACTGCATGGTGTCCGTGGCCAAGTTCTACCTCCAGTTCACCGTGGACGAGTCCTGCGGAAAGTGCGCCCCCTGCCGTATCGGCAACAAGCGCCTGGAGGAGATTCTCGACAAGATCACCAAGGGCAAGGGTACTATGGAGGATCTGGACTACCTCAAGAACCTCAGCAAGGTCATCAAGGACACCGCTCTCTGCGGTCTCGGCCAGACATCCCCCAATCCCGTGCTCTCGACCATCGACAACTTCTACGACGAGTACGTGGCCCACATCGTGGACAAACGCTGTCCCGCTCACAAGTGCCGCGCCCTCAGGGTCTACGCCATCGATCCCGACCGGTGCAAGGGCTGTACTGCCTGCGCCAGGGCATGTCCCGCCGGAGCCATCAAGGGCGAGGTCAAGCAGGCTCATGTCATCGACACGGAGAAGTGTATCCGCTGCGGTGCATGTCTCGAGAAATGTAAATTCAATGCGGTAACCGTTCAATAATCGTAACTGAGATGGATAAAATTAAACTTACTATAGACAACAGAGAGGTCGAGGTTGAAAACGGGACGACGATATTCCAGGCTGCCAGGCAGATGGGAATAGACATCCCGGCTCTCTGCTACATGAAACTGGATAACCTCGGAGTAGAGAACCGTCCGGGCGGCTGCCGCATCTGCGTGGTGGAGGTTGAGGGCCGCAGGAACCTGGCCCCCTCCTGCTCGACGGTCTGCACTCCCGGAATGGTGGTGCACACCCACACTATGAGAGTCATCAACGCCCGCAGGACAGTCCTTGAGCTGATTCTCTCGGATCATCCCAAGGACTGCCTCATCTGCCCCAAGAACGGCTGCTGCGAACTGCAGGACCTGGCCGCCCGTCTGGGTATCAGGGAGATACATTCCGTGGAGAATGCGGCAGTATCCACCTATAAGAAAGACACTTCGCCTTCCCTCAAGAGGGATATGGACAAATGCGTGATGTGCCGCCGCTGTGAGACCATGTGCAACGACGTGCAGAGCGTGGGCGCCCTGAGCGCCGTGAACCGCGGCTTCATGGCTGTGGTCGCTCCCGCCTTCGAGCAGAGGCTGGTGGACAGCAACTGTACCTTCTGCGGCCAGTGCGTTGCAGTCTGCCCCACCGGAGCCCTGACCGAGGTGGACAACACCGGAAAGATTATTCAGGCCCTGATGGACCCTGCCAAGAAGGTCATCGTGCAGACAGCTCCCGCGGTACGCGCTGCCCTCGGAGAGGAGTTCGGCATGGAGCCCGGCACCCTGGTTACAGGCAAGATGGTGGCCGCCCTGCGCCGCCTCGGTTTTGACGAGGTCTTCGACACTGACTTTGCCGCTGACCTCACCATCATGGAGGAGGGCTCCGAGCTTCTGGACCGTCTGGGACGTTATCTGAAGGGTGACAAGGATGTGAAACTGCCTATACTGACATCCTGCTGCCCGGCCTGGGTCAATTTCTTCGAGCACAACTATCCCGACATGCTGGACGTGCCTTCATCCGCGAAGTCTCCCCAGCAGATGTTCGGAGCCATCGCCAAGAGCTATTTCGCCGACAAGATCGGAGTGGACCGCAAGGACCTCGTGGTAGTGTCGGTAATGCCGTGTCTGGCGAAGAAATACGAGTGCCAGAGGGACGAGTTCAAGGTGGACGGAAATCCTGATGTGGACTATTCCATCTCCACCCGCGAGCTCGCATCCCTGATCAAGTCCGCCAATATCGACTTCCTCTCGCTTCCCGACGAGGACTTCGATGCTCCTCTGGGCGAGTCCACCGGAGCGGCAGTCATCTTCGGAGCCACCGGAGGAGTGATTGAGGCCGCAGTCCGTACCGCATACGAGCTGCATACCGGCAAGAAACTGGAGCGCATAGACTTCAACGAGCTGCGCGGCCTCGAGGGCATCCGTCACGCCACCATCGATTTCGACGGACTGCCCGTAAACATCGGTATCGCCCACACCCTGGGCAATGCCCGCAAGTTGCTCGACGGTATCCGTGCCGGCATGTACAATTTCCATGCGATCGAGATCATGGCCTGCCCCGGAGGCTGCATCGGCGGTGCCGGCCAGCCCTTCCATCACGGGGACAGCAGTGTGATCAAGGCCCGCATGGACGCCATCTACCGCGAGGACGCCGGCAAGGTCCTCCGCAAGTCGCACGAGAATCCCTACATCATCAAGCTGTATGAGGAGTTCCTCGGCAAGCCGCTCAGCGAGAAGGCCCACCACCTGCTGCATACTCATTACTTTGACAAACACGATTAATTCTTAGAGACATCAGTTATGGACAAGATAGAATTGAACAAATGTCAGAAAGACAAGATCGCCGAGATCTGCGCCGAGTTCCATAATTCTCCCGGTGAGCTGATCAATGTCCTGCACAAGACCCAGGGACACTTCGGCTATCTGCCCGAGGAGGTGCAGCGCGAGATAGCCCGCTGCCTCCATATCCCCGTGGCCAAAGTCTACGGAGTGGTTACATTCTACTCCTTCTTCACCATGCAGCCCAAGGGCCGTCACTCCATCTCGGTGTGCATGGGCACGGCCTGCTATGTCCGCGGAGCGGAGGGTGTCCTGGAGGAGATCAAGAAGGAGCTCAAAATTGACGTGGGCGGTGTCACCCCCGACGGGAAGTTCTCCCTGGAGTGCCTGCGCTGCGTGGGTGCCTGCGGTCTGGCCCCGGTGATGCTCGTGGACGAGAAGGTCTACGGCCGTCTGGAACCCAAGATGATAAAAGACATTCTGGCCCAGTACGAGTAGGAAGGTACGGAATGCTGTAGATTGACAAGTCAGGCCGTGATTGAAAATACTGGTTCAGTCGCGGCCTTTGTCTTTTTTATGTTATATTTGCGAATTGTTTTGAAATACAGTATGAGCGAATATCCGTTAACAGAAAAATTACAGGAACTTAAGAAAAAATACGAGGACCTCTCGGGCCAATTGTCTGCCCCGGATGTGATGTCCGACATGAAGAAGTATATCCAGCTCAACCGCGAGTACAAGGAGCTGGAGCCGATCGTGGCTGCAGGAGACAAGTACATAAAGATGGTCTCGGATCTGGAAGGTGCGAAGGATATCCTTTCCAAGGAAAAGGATGAGGACCTGAGAGAACTTGCCAAGGAGGAGGTGTCCTCAATAGAGGGGCAGCTGCCCGGCATGGAGGAGGAGATCAAGCTCCTGCTCATCCCCAAGGATCCTCAGGATGAGAAAAATGCTATAGTGGAGATCCGCGGCGGTACAGGAGGTGACGAGGCGGCCATCTTTGCAGGAGACCTTTTCCGCATGTATGCGAAATATTGCGAGCGCAAGGGCTGGAAGCTGGAGATCAACAGCCAGTCGGAAGGTGCTGCAGGTGGATATAAGGAAATAATCTTCAAAGTTTCCGGCCAGGGTGTATACGGGACGCTCAAGTATGAAAGCGGGGTGCACCGTGTACAGCGTGTGCCGCAGACCGAAACCCAGGGACGTGTCCATACCTCAGCCGCCTCTGTTGTGGTGCTGCCAGAGGCGGATGAGTTCGATGTGGAGATCAACATGAACGACATCCGCAAGGATACGTTCTGTTCGTCAGGTCCTGGTGGCCAGTCCGTGAATACGACTTATTCAGCCATACGCCTGACGCATATTCCGACCGGTATAGTTGTCCAGTGCCAGGACGAGAAGTCCCAGCTCAAGAATTTCGACAAGGCTCTTGCCGAGCTGCGTACCAGGATATACAACATGGAGTATGAGAAATATCTCAACGAGATGTCCAAGAAGCGCAAGACCATGGTCTCCACGGGTGACCGCTCCGCCAAGATCCGCACCTACAACTATCCGCAGTCACGCGTGACAGATCACCGTATCAACTATACCATGTACAATCTGCCCGTCTTTATGGACGGGGATATTCAGGAACTCATAGATCAGCTGACGATAGCGGAGAATGCCGAGCGCCTGAAATCAGCAGAATAGCCGTATGGACATTGCAGTTGTCGGAAGCGGATATGTAGGCCTGGTCTCGGGTGCCTGTTTCTCGGAGATGGGGGCAAACGTATGGTGCGTGGATGTTGACACGCAAAAGATTGCCAATCTCCGCAAGGGTATTCTGCCTATCTATGAGGACGGCCTGCAGGATCTGGTGGACAAGAATGCCGCTGACGGACGTCTGCATTTCGCGACATCCCTGTCCGAATGCATGGACAGGGTGGAAATAGTGTTCATCGCCGTAGGTACTCCACCCGAAGAAGACGGTTCTGCCGATGTCTCGCATGTAATGGAAGTGGCAGCCGAATTCGGACGTCTTATCTCCCGTTATACTCTTCTGGTCATGAAAAGCACAGTCCCGGTGGGAACATGCTACCGCGTAAAAAAGAAGGTAGAGGATGTTCTTCGGGAGAGGGGAGAGGACATTCCTTTCGATATAGCTTCAAATCCTGAATTTCTCAAGGAAGGAGTGGCCATAAAGGATTTCATGACTCCTGACCGTGTCGTGATAGGCATTGAAAACGAAAGGGCAAAATCATTGATATCATCCCTTTACAGGCCTTTTCTGCTGAACAATTACAGGGTAATATTCATGGATATCCTTTCTGCGGAGATGACCAAGTACGCTTCCAACGCCATGCTTGCCACCCGTATCAGTTTCATGAATGAACTGGCGGAACTTTGTGAACTTACAGGAGCGGATGTAAGCAAGGTCCGTACAGGGATGGCATCGGACAGCCGCATCGGATCAAAATTCCTCTATCCTGGCTGCGGATACGGTGGCTCATGCTTCCCTAAGGATGTCAAGGCGCTTATAAGTACTGCAGCGGCCTACGGTCACAGCATGAAGATCATTTCTGCTGTGGAGGACGTGAACAGGGAGCAGAAGAAGATAGTATTCCGCAAGCTTCAGCAGGCTTTGGACGGTAAACTTGCCGGCAGTACCGTAGCGCTGTGGGGGCTGGCATTCAAGCCTTGTACCGATGATATGCGTGAGGCTCCGTCCATAGAGACGGTGTCCATGCTGCTCGATGCCGGGGCAAGCGTCAGAGTCTTCGATCCTGTTGCCATGGATACTGCCAGAGGAATATTCGGAGATGCTGTTGCATACTGTTCTGATATTTATGATGCAGCTTCGGGCGCAGATGCCGTAGCATTGGTGACAGAGTGGAAGCAGTTCCGTATACCGGACTGGAACCGTCTTCGCAGTGTCATGAAAGGCAGAATACTCGTGGACGGACGCAATATCTACAATCCGGAAGAGCCTGTAGCGGCAGGTCTGGATTATTATTGCATAGGATGTCCTCACCGTACAATCAGGAATCTGTAAAGTCCTTCGAACAGGGAAATCAATCCAAGTACCATTATCACTACTCCGGCTATACGGTTGATCATGATCAGCTGGCGCAGGCGGAGTTTGTTGCGGAACAGATTGATCGAGGCAGACAGGATATACCACCAAAGTACAGCTCCGGCAAACACTCCTGCGAGGGTTACGGCAATCCTTTCAGGCGGCTCCGCTTCTACACGGCTGATTCCTATAAATGCGAAGAGTCCCAGCATGAGGAAGAACGCTCCTGGATTGCTGATGGTCATGAGAACTGTAGACAGAAAGTCCTGCCAGTAATGACGGCTGCCGTATTTGGGACGGCGTATCTGTTTGACAGGGTTGGTCATGAAAAGTTTGACGCCGAAAATCCCCACTATTACTCCTCCGGCAATCATCACCAGATACCGGTAGTCTGACAGCAGTTGCTGTACGTATGATATACTCAGCAGGGCTATGGCCGCAAAAATTGTGTCGGAAACGGCTGCGCCGAGTCCGGTTATGAATCCGGAGCTACGGCCTTTGCTAAGTGTTCGCTGTATGCAAAGGACACCTATCGGTCCGAGTGGAACCGAAGCGAAGAGACCAACGATAAATCCTTTCAGCAGCTCAAGCAACATTATTTTTCCTCCTGTATGTTTTCCTGGTTCTGGTCTTCCGGTGCAAGATAGTATTCCAGAAGTGCGCTCAGTACATCCGGATTGATATCTTTGGCAAGCGTTTTCTTTTCCTTGTCCAGCAGGTAAATGGCCGGGACATCCAGCAGGTCGTATTTGTCGAACATTCCTGATTTGTGCTTGCGGTCCCACAGGTTGATCCAGCCATGGTCATTGGCCTTGATGTATTTTTTCCACTTGCTGTCCGTTCCGGTATAGATTGCCACGAACTGTACTTCTGAAGGATTGTAACTTTGTGACATCTTGGCAAGAGTCTTGGTTACGGCGTTGCATACACCGCAGTTGAGGGTGTAGAAGTACAGTACCGTGTATTCGGACTGTACGTCGTAGATATGGTATGTCTTGTTGTTCGGAGTCCTGAGAGTCAAGTCAGTTGCCGGTTTCTCAAGTGGATTGCGGTAGAACATGAGAACTGCCAGTGCGGTCTGGTCAATGAAATCTGCCGGGGACTTGAAGTCGGCTCTTATGACACTTCCGTGTGTCTCTCCCTTGTCGGTAAAGGTGACGCTTTCCCACATCTGCGGCATCCCGGCGATGTATTTGTTGGCAAGGTATGCAGCACCTTGCTGGAGAGGGTAGCTCCCGCTGGATTTGAGATACTGGTAGAGTGTGTAGAATGTTTCATGGAAGAATTCCGGATTGTCTTTGGAATCTTCAAAGAAAGTGTCGATGGTTTTTGTGATTTCCGTCGTGTCGGTAGTGTTGGCCATCGGGTAGAAGATCTGCTCGTAGAGCATTTCCGTGGGGGAAAGCTGGCTCTCATGCACTGTTACTACCTGTCCCAGTGCTGCCGGGGTCAGTTCACGGCCTATGATGACACCGTTGCGGTCCAGGAGGAAGAGCTTCGGGGTGGAGATCACTCCGTACTTCGTTACGAACCCGGATGTCATGTCAGGATCCCAGAGGTGGATGAGTTTTACGTTGTCAGGCAGGTTGAAGGGCTGTATCGCTTTCTGGATATAGTTCATCCATCTTTCCCTGTCGTCCTGGGTATAGATCATGTAGACTTTGAAGTTGAGCCCGTCAGTATTCCGCAGCATATACTGCATGAGGGCAGGGGTGGTGCGGATACAGCCAGGGCACTCGTCGTCGTAGAAGTACAGTACGGTATAGTCCTGCTCTCCTTCCGGGACGGTGACTTCTGTGCCTGCAGGGTCCTGCAGGACCATGGACGGGGCCTGAAGGCCTATGACAGATCTTCTGTTGGCTTCTGCGAACAGTTTCATTTCCAGCATTGCGTCTTCGTCGGGCAGGTTATACCGTCCGTTAAGGAAGTAGGAGTCGGCTATGTATATGGCGATCTCGTCATAGCCCATGATCTTGGAATTCCTGTAGTAGGTATATATATACCATGCCGTGCGGGCCTTTTCTTCATCGGTCTTGCCTGTCTGGATGAATGCGTCTGCCCTGGGTATGATGTAGGATGGCAGCTGCCCGTCGAACACTCCCATTACCAGATTAATATCATCCTGGGTCAGGCTTTTGTCCTGAACGGGCTGGCTCAGGGTGTCCGATACTTGTGCTGTTGATGTTCCGGATGCTGCGGCTGGTACGGTGAGCAGCAGCATTGCCGAGATGATGAGTATTGTCGTGTGTGTCTTTGTCATTGGTCCGGATTTATTTGTCAAGGTAGTTTTCAATTCTGATGTTTGACGGTAGGAAAGGGGCAGCGTCACCACCATTGATGATTACGTCCCTGACCACTGTCGAGGATATGAACGAGAAGTTGTGTGACGCCGGGATAAAAACAGTCACGGTCTCAGGCTGCATTTTCCGGTTGGCCTGGGCTATTACCGATTCCAGTTCGAAGTCTGTCGTGGTTCTCAATCCCCTTATGATGAAGTCAGTGCCTTTCTGGCGGCACAGATCCACGGTCAGCCCTGTGTAGGACAGGACCTCGATGTCGTGACCGCTTTCGACCAGGGGTTTTACAGCGTCGCATATCAGGCGGACTCTGGTCTCCGGTTTGAGGAACCCATGTTTAAGATGATTGTATCCTACTGCAATGTATATTTTGTCAAACAGCTTGAGGGCTGATTGCAGGACGTCCATATGACCCAGTGTAAACGGGTCGAAAGAACCCGGGAATATGGCTGATCTGTTGTTAGGTTTCATAATAATGCATTCCAAACAACAAATATAGCAAAAATACCGTCAGGTAGTGCCGGTTACCATTCAATAGGGCTTTGTCCTGACGCTATGAGGAAATTGTTGGCCTTTGAGAAATGACGGCAGCCGAAAAATGCCCCGCGGGCCAGCGGTGAAGGATGTGCCGCTTCAAGAACGAGGTGCTTGGTATTGTCGATCAGTGGCTTTTTGCTGCGGGCGTAATTGCCCCAGAGCATGAATACAACGCATTCCTTGCGGTCGGAAATCGCCTTGATGACTGCGTCCGTGAAAGTCTGCCATCCAATGTTGCCGTGTGATGTCGGGGAACTGGCCCGCACTGTCAGTACGGAATTGAGCAGAAATACTCCCTGCCTGGCCCATCGTTCAAGGTTGCCGCTTGCCGGTGCAGGTGCGCCTGTATCGGCTGTGACTTCCTTGTAGATATTCTGCAGGGACGGTGGAAGCGGAACCCCGTCCTGTACGGAAAATGAAAGACCGTGGGCCTGTCCTGGACCGTGATATGGGTCCTGGCCCAGAATGACAACTTTTACCTTGTCAAAAGGCGTGAGCCTGAATGCGTTGAAAATGAGTGGTCCTGGAGGGTATATCGTTTTTCCTTCCCTTTTTTCCTGATGCAGAAAAGCGGCAATCCGGGAGAAGTATTCCTTGTCGAATTCCTCCCGGAGTACCGCTTTCCATGAATCTTCTATTCTGACTTCCATATCCCTAGCTGAAGATGTATTTCAGGACTTCTGATATGTTGTCGACGTAGACGAAACTAAGACCTTCGATATATACCGGCTTGATGTCCTTGATGTCTTTCTCGTTCTGTCTTGAGAGGATGATGGTGTGGATGCCTGCGCGTTTGGCAGCGAGGATTTTTTCCTTGATGCCGCCTACCGGCAGAACCTTGCCGCGGAGAGTCATTTCTCCGGTCATGGCTATGCCGCTGCGTACCATCTTTCCAGACAGGGCCGAAGCCATTGCACTAACCATTGTGATTCCGGCCGAAGGACCGTCTTTGGGTATGGCTCCCTCTGGGACATGGATGTGGATATCGTGCTTCATGATCTCCTCGGTCGTGAGTCCGATAAGATCCGGGTGAGCCTTGAGATACTGGAATGCGATGGTTGCGGATTCCTTCATTACATCTCCGAGGTTCCCGGTGGAAGAGAGGACTCCCTTGCCTTCACTTACCGAGCACTCTATGAAGAGGATTTCTCCGCCGTTTTCGGTCCAGGCCAGTCCTGTGACCACACCAGGTGCCTCATTCCCTTTCTGCAGGTCATGGAAATTGGTCGGCAGGCCGAGGAATTCGGATACGACATCCGGAGTGACATTGACTTTTGCAGTCTCTCCGGTAGCTATTTTGCGTGCGGCGATACGGGCTATCTTGGCAATCTGCCTGTCAAGTCCCCTGACGCCTGACTCACGGGTGTATTCGTCGATGATTTTTTCTACGGCCCCTTTCATGAAACGTACCTGACTCTTCTTGAGTCCGTGTGCTTCAAGCTGTTTGGGGATGAGGTACCCCTGCGCTATGCTGGCCTTCTCTTCAGCAAGGTATCCTGATACGGAAATCATTTCCATACGGTCCCTTAGGGCAGGGTGGATCGTGCCGATATTGTTGGCTGTAGTTATGAAAAGCACTTTGGACAGGTCGTAGTCGATGTCCAGGTAGTTGTCATGGAATGTACTGTTCTGCTCAGGGTCCAGGACCTCAAGCAGGGCGTACGACGGATCTCCCTTGTAGTCCTGGCTGATCTTGTCGATCTCGTCCAGGACGATGACAGGGTTGGAGCTTCCGGCGCGGTTGATGCTCTGCAGTATACGTCCCGGCATGGCTCCTATGTATGTTCTGCGGTGACCGCGTATTTCCGACTCGTCGTGCAGGCCTCCCAGCGAAATCCTCTGGTATTTGCGGCCCAGGGCTTTGGCTATGGATTTGCCCAGGGATGTCTTGCCGACTCCCGGAGGGCCGTAGAGGCAGATGATGGGGGATTTCATGTCTCCCTTCAGTTTCAGGACGGCCAGGTACTCGATGATCCTTTCCTTCACTGTCTCGAGACCGAAGTGGTCCTTGTCCAGTACTTTCTGGGCATGCTGCAGGTCGAGGTTGTCTTTGGTCATCTCATCCCACGGCAGATCCAGAATGAACTGGATGTACTGGTACTGGATGTTGTAGTCCGGTGAGTTGGGATTGGAGCGCTCGAGCTTGCGGACCTCCGTTTCGAAGGTCTTTGCTGTGTATTCAGGCCATTTTTTCTTCTTTGCCCTCTGTCTCAGCTCATTGATGTCCTGCGCCTCGTCCATCCCGAGCTCTTCCTGGATGGTTCGGAGCTGATTGTTGAGGTAGTATTCCCTCTGCTGCTGGTCCATCTCCGTACGAACCTTTTTCTGGATATCGTCTTTCAGCTTGAGGATTTCAATCTGCCGGTTGAGAATCTCGACGAGTTTCATCGCCCTGATTTTCAGGTTCCCTTCTTCAAGCAGCTTGATTTTCTCCATCGGATCCTCCAACTCAACGCTGGACGCTATGAAGTTGATGAGGAACTCATCGCCCTCAATATTCTTGATTGCGAAGGAAGCTTCTGAAGGCAGGTGCGGGGAGAGCTTAATGATGTGCAGTGCCAGATCCTTTACCGAGCCGGCCAGAGATGACATCTCCTTGTCGTTCTTTTTGGGCATCGAGTCTTCGAGATACTTGACCTTTGCGAACATGTAAGGCTCTGAGGCGGTCTGCTCTACGGGACGTAGACGCTTCAGGCCCTGCAGTATGGCAGTAATGGTGCCGTCAGGCATTTCTATTATCTTGATTATGCGTGCCAGTGTCCCTATATTATATAGGTC
This sequence comes from uncultured Bacteroidales bacterium, assembly GCA_944326245.1. GTDB lineage: Bacteria > Bacteroidota > Bacteroidia > Bacteroidales > UBA932 > Coprenecus. The sequence goes on along the minus strand of CALVDF010000014.1, from coordinate 2,859 downwards.
TATCAGTGACGGGTCTTCAACGTTGATATCCCTCTGTGATATGGCCCCCAGAATCTTGCTGGACTTGTACACGTCACGCACAAGCTTTATGGATTTGTCCCTCCCGATCGATATGGGGGTCACGGTCGAGGGGAAGAGTACGGCATTGCGGAGTGCAAGTACAGGCAGAATCTCCGGCAATTCGCTGTCATTGAGCTTCTGTACTGTGTCTATGCTCACTACGGGTACGATGTTTACGTCACCGTTTGCGGCATGGAATAAATCTTCTATTGTCTGTTTCATATCTATTCTCCTTATCAATGTGTCAGTCTGAAAGTCTGCGGATGTGTCATTTTGGCAGAGTCCGGCCTTTGTACCCGCATCCTTCAGGCGGAAGATATAAATGTCAATGATTGTGCCAAAAAAATATGGAAAAAAGTGCAATAATATTTTGTAAATGTCGAAAATAAGAATACTTTTGCAGTCTGAATTTCATGCAAGTGATTATTAGTAACATTAATATATTACAAAGATGACAAAAGCTGATATCGTAAACGAAGTAGCCAAAGCTACAGGACTTGAAAAACTCAACGTACAGAAGGTCGTAGAAGCTTTTATGGAGACGGTCAAGGACTCTGTTTCAAAGGATAACAGCGTATATCTCCGCGGTTTCGGTAGCTTTACAGCCAAGAAACGTGCGCAGAAGACAGCCCGCAACATCTCCAAGCAGAAGACTATCGTGATACCTGAGCACTATATTCCTGCTTTCAAGCCCTCAAAGACTTTCCTGAATTTAGTAAAGACTAACATTAATAAATAATTAAAGCTATGCCTAGCGGAAAAAAGAGAAAAAGACATAAAATGGCTACGCACAAGCGTAAAAAACGCCTGCGCAAGAACAGACACAAGAAGAGATAGCGGCCATTCTCAGCTACTTGAATCTAAAGCGTTGATGAACCGCTTTAGATTTTTTTTTAAATTACGATGGATAGAAATCTGATAATAGATGTAAGACTAAAGGAGACTGTAATTGCTCTGCTCGAAGACCATCGCCTGGTGGAACTCAACAAGGAAGACAATTCGGAGAGAGCATTTTCTTTGAGGGATGTGTACCTGGGAAAGGTCAAGAAGCTCATTCCTACCCTGAACGCGGCTTTTGTCGACATCGGAGACAAAAAGGACGCTTTCGTCCATTATCTGGATCTCGGCCTCAATTTCAAAGCATTCGACAATTTTGTCAAGCAGATCAATCCCAACCGGGATTTCAAACAGTTTTATGCCTCTACGGATATCAGCCATATCCTGGAGAAGGAAGGGAAAATAGAAGATGTCCTCAAGCCTGGACAGCCGATAATCGTGCAGATCGTGAAAGAGTCCATATCCACAAAAGGACCGCGATTGACAGGTGAGATATCCATAGCGGGACGCAATATTGTCCTGCTCCCTTTCGGCGACAAAATAAGCGTATCACAGAAAATTTCTTCCAAGGAGGAGAAAAAACGTCTTGAGCGCTTGCTATACAGTATACTGCCGACAAATTACGGTGCAATCATCCGTACAGCAGCCGAGGGGAAGAATGCAGCGGTTCTGGATGCGGAACTCCGCCTCCTGGTGCGCAAATGGGAAGATTCATGGCCCAAGATGGCAACCAGGAAGATGCCGCAGTTGCTCTTCAAGGAAAACAGTAAAACTACCACGATCCTTAGGGATCTGTTAAATGACACATTTACAAATATTTATGTAAATGATGACGCGGTCTATCACGAAGTCCGCGAATACATTTCCACTATATTGCCGGACCACGAGAAAATAGTCAAGCTATACAAGGGACACGAACCCATACTTGATCATTTCGATGTGACGAGACAGATCAAGTCTTCGTTCGGGAAGGTGGTTCCTATGCGCCAGGGTGCCTATCTTGTGATAGAGCATACGGAGGCCATGCATGTGGTGGACGTCAATAGCGGCACTAGAGTCAAGACCGGCAAGGACCAGGAGCAGAATGCCTTCGATGTCAACTGCGTCGCCGCCGAAGAAATAGCGAGGCAGCTGAAGTTGCGGGATATGGGGGGGATCATAATCGTGGACTTCATAGATATGGACTCTGTGGAGCACAAGAATGCCATCCATAAAAAGATGCAGGAACTGATGGCATCGGACAGGGCGAAACACAATGTGCTTCCTCTTACCAAATTCGGCCTAATGCAGATTACCCGTCAGAGAGTACGTCCCGCGACGGAGATAGAAACTACGGAAACCTGTCCGGCCTGTGGCGGCACTGGAAAGATATCGTCCAGCATACTCATTGACGAAAATATCGAGAGGCAGCTTGCCTACTATGTAAAGGAAAAGGATGTAAAGTCATTCCACCTTACAGTAAATCCTCTTGTGGAGGCATACCTGACCAAGGGAATGTTTAATTCTATTATAAAGAAATGGAAGAAAAAGTACGGTGTTGCCATAACCGTGTCGGCCTCCGAAAACATGGCAATAATGGATTTTGAATGGGCAAAAAAAGACGGAGAGAAATTGTCCTGAAAATCAGCAGATTAAAGTTTTTTTGAAAAAATTTTGAAAAATTTTTGAAAAAAAATTGCAAAAAAATTTGGAGAATGAAAAAACTCGCCATATCTTTGCACCCGCTTTCGGAAAGGAAATGAGATGAAGAGCTAAAGAGAGCAAGTGAGAAGAAAGGATGAGGGATCTCCGAAAGATAAACAAAGTTGATTGAAATATTGAAGAACAAGTACAAGCAAAGTACCAAGAAAAGAGTAGCGTTAATTTCTTAGAAATTAAAGTAACCCAGGACAAGCTTAAGGTATAAAGAATATATACAATGAAGAGTTTGATCCTGGCTCAGGATGAACGCTAGCGGCAGGC
>CALVDF010000013.1 GCA_944326245.1 uncultured Bacteroidales bacterium | reverse complement strand
GGTGACGCATTGTCAAAGTCAGGAAATAATACATTTTTTTTATCCTGTTGCGAGTCAACTTTTTTCAGGATAAGACAGTTTTTCAGCCATCCTAACATGGACGCAAATCGGCCGTTTTAACGTAATACTCTGTGGACCAATGTATTGCGGGAGAGGACCCAAAAGAGCGCAATGTTAGGATAGCGCGGAACGAACCCTTTCGGTGGTTTTTCAAGCATCCTAACATGGATGCAGATCGGCCGTCTTTGACGTAATTCTCTGCGTACCAATGCATTGCGAACGAGGACTCGAAAGAGCGCAATGTTAGGATAGCGCGGACCGGACCGCTTTGGCGGTTTTTCAAGCATCCTAACATGACCACAAATCGGCCGTCTTGACGTAATACTCTGTGGACCAATGCATTGCGAACAAAGACCCGAATGAGCGCAATGTTAGGATAGTGCGAAACGGCCAGTTTTGATGGTTTTTCAGCCATCCTAACATGGATGCAGATCGGCCGTTTTGACATAATGCCCTGTGGACCAATGTATTGCGGACAAAGACCCGAAAGAGCGCAATGTTAGGATAGCGCGGAACGGACCCTTTCGGCGGTTTTTCAGCCATCCTAACATGGACGCAAATCGGGCACCTTGGCATAACACTCTGTGAACCAACAAACTGCAAACAAGAGCCCGAATGAGCGCAATGTTTGGATAGCGGTTCTGACCGAAACCGCTTCTGTCTGCGCCTGGTAGCCTGTGGGAATGTGCCACCCCACGAGTGGCAATGCCCGCGGTACTGCCACACCGCCCACAAAAGGCCGAATAGTGGGCGGTGTGGACGGGGCGATGCAGACCGGGTGCTGCGGGAGGCACTTCTGGACGCGACTGCCGTTCCCGGGTGCTGCCACAACGCCCATAAAGTGCCGATTAGTGGGCGGTGTGGACGGGGCGATGCAGACCGGGTGCTGCGGGAGGCACTTCTGGACGCGACTGCCGTTCCCGGGTGCTGCCACAACGCCCACAAAAGGCGGAATAGTGGGCGGTGTGGACGGAGCATTGGCGGTATGGACGGAGCGATGGCGAGTGGGCACTCTAAAATAGGGACTGTCGTTTAATTTCATCAATATGAGTCAACCGGCAGACTGCCCCTGTATTTCCCGTTTGAACTCATAGTTTTTTATATCGTCGGCTTCGTTTCGGAGCCGATTTTTTCGTTTTCGGACACAACTGGAGCCAATACTCCTGTAAAGGTTCCGTTTCACATGTGGAACATCAGGCTGCCTGGGCAATTTCGTTGACTTCCCGCCGGACGAGCTGTACTGCATTCGCCGTGTGGATGCCAAAGAAGATGTACAGGATTTCGGTCAACTTCGTCCTTGCCTTGATGCGTTTCAGGCCATAGTGTTCCTTCTGCGTTCCGAACGAGCCTTCCATCCTCGTTGCCCTCACCCTCGCCAGCTCGTTGCGGATGATGTCGTTATCTTTCTTCACGAAGGAAGGACGGCCTCGCTTCACGAATGATGTCTGTATCCCTCTCTTCCTGCAGTACTCCCTGTTGGCGTTGCCGGCATAGCCTGCATCCCCTCCGACTTTCTTCGCGTCCACTCCGAAGAGCTTCCGGTGCATCTTCAGGAACATAAGTGCTACTTTCCCTTCCGGTGTGAAGTACGATCTGCGTCCAACCTTCGGTCTCATACTCCTGTTTGTCAGACCAAAGTTCTCTGCCATCTCTCGCAGCGGCAGATTAGCCTTGATCTTTCCGAGCTCGCTGTTCTCGAACGTCTGCCTATACAAATCATAAAAATTATACTCCGTAAACGGAAGATTGGGTGATATTCCAGCAAAATTTTGTACCTTAGCCATGCGAATTTATTTTTGCGATACCTCCAAATTCAGCTTTTCGAGGGCAGTTGGAGGTATTCTTTTTATCTTTTGCTAAGATACGAATTTTCTATCATATTAGCAATCAATTTATTACAAACTTTTCGTCTTTTTGCGACAGTCCCTAAAATACCGTTCCGCGAAGAATATTGATGGGGTGGCGAAGGCCCTCATGTATGGTCTGAAGTATGGCCTACTGTGGGATAGAGGTCAGTGAGATACCGGTTCATGAGATACCCGGCTAGATAAATACCGGTCGGAGAAATACCGGTAATACTGTCCGTAAAAAAAGGAGGGCAACCCTTTGGGCCATAGAAACGAATGGCTTCGGGGTCACCCTCCTTTCATACATCTGTCTGTCCCTCGCTACCTCATCTTGCGCCACATCCACACGATGTAGGCTATGACGAACGGTATCGCAATCGACACCCAGGCCATCACCTTAAGTGTGAAAAGACTGGAAGAACTGTTGTAGAGAGTAAGGGAATCCTGGACATCAACGGTCGATACATAGTAAGCAGTATCGTTGAATCCGGCACAGAGCAGTATGGCCCACACTGCCAGCAGGGCCCCTGCGCCCACCATGTAAAAGTTGGTTCTTGTACCCTTGTCCAGAAAATGTTTCGCAAGCCCGGCCAGAACCAGAACCACTCCCAGCAGGAAGACCACAGCTATCCACCAGACATGGAGCATGTTGTGGAGATACTTGAACCGTTCTGCAAATATTTCTCCAGAGGCAGGATCAACCCCGTAACCGGTCTTCAGGAACATCCACACTACAAAAGCCACAAACGTAAGCACAAATGCAGGAGCTGTCACTGCCAGACGCCTGCGGCACTTGGCGGCAAATTCCCCTACATCGGGCTTCGTAAGCAGGTACAGCAGGCCGAGGGTCCTGGCTGCAAGGAATACTACCACACCCAAAAGAAGGTTCATGGGCTCGGCAAGAGCATCCAGTCCATGCCAGCCGTTGGCCCATCTGGATATGGCCGGAGAAGCCGCATCGGTAATGGAAACCTTGTCCACAGTAAAAGCCCCACCTGTGAAAAATGTTCCCACAGCTACTCCGAGCAGGAATGTCCCGAGCGTGCCGTTGAGGAACAGGAATATTTCAAATGTCCTTGCGCCGAATATATTGCCGGCATCCTTGCGGTATTCGAACGAAAAGGCCTGAATCACGAACAGCAGCAGAATGCATATCCAGAGCCAGTACGCCCCACCGAAACTGGTAGAGTAGAACAGAGGGAACGATGCGAAGGCGGCACCTCCGAAGGTAACCAGTGTGGTAAACGTTATTTCCCATTTGTGTCCGGCATACTTGACAACCAGATCCTTCTCGCTCTCGGAGGAGGCTGTACGCAGCAGGAGGCCCTGGGCTCCCTGGACAAAAAGCAGAAATACCAGAATCGCTCCCAGAAGGGCTACAAGCGCCCACCAGTAATGTTGCAGAAAATACAGTGCATCCATGATTTATTCTCCTCCTTTTTTGATTTGTCTGAGCATGATACTTATCTCCACACCGAGCATGGCCGTGAAGAGGCAGATGAAGATGACCAGCGTGGTAAGGACGTTGCCCGGCTCGACTCCCGAGACTGCGGCATTGACAGGAAGCAGGTTCTGTATGGTCCACGGCTGGCGGCCTACTTCGGCGACGATCCAGCCGGACTGGGAACAGATGTACACCAGGGGCACGCTGATGATACCCAGCCACAGCAGCCACTTGTGTTTTTCCCTTACTATAAGATTCTTCCACTCGAACACAATGAACAGCACGAAGAGCAGGATGAAGAACATGCCTAAGGCTACCATGATGTGAAACGCGTAGAATACCAGCGGAACATTGGGTACCAGATCCTCCGGTTCCTCTACATAGTGATAGCCGAAGTAATCGAAATTCTGTTCAAGCATGGCCTTTGCCTGACCCATTGCCAGAGTATCCCCGGCCTCCTTGGCAGCCTGATAGTCAGCAAGAGCTGTCACCGCTGCAGTTCCACGGGCCTTCTTTTCATAGAACGAAGGCTCGACATAGGTATTGCCCTGACGGTCCGTAAACTCATAGCCTCCTTCTATGATATCGTTGATTCCCGGCACGAAACCGTCTGCCTGACGGGTCGCCAGATAGGACAGCATGCTCGGAAATGATATCTCGAACAGATAGGGATCCTCGTCAGCCCCTTCCGGCCCAGGGACTTTGTCCGGATTGAGGACTCCTACTGCAACCAGAGGAGCCTTCTCAGAGCCGTCGTACAGTCCCTCCATCGCTGCCAGTTTCATGGGCTGGACCTTGGCCACATTGTATGCCGAGCCGTCTCCCGTCGCAATCAATACTGCAAGCGAAATGATTCCGAAGACGGAAGCTACACGGATAGACTTTCTGGCCAGGGTCTGCTCCCTCTTGCGGAGCAGAAACCAAGACGAGACTGCTATCACGAATACGGATGCCAGCACATAGCCGTTGGTCACCGAATGCAGGAATTTATTGATGGCTACAGGGGAGGACACTACAGCCCAGAAATCCGTCATCTCGCTGCGGGCAGTGTCCGGGTTGAACTCCATGCCCAGCGGATACTGCATCCACGCGTTTGCGATGAGGATCCATACGGCAGAAAGATTGGTTCCTATGGCCGTAAGCCATGTGGATACCAGATGGGCTTTGCGGCTCACCTTGTTCCACCCGAAGTACATCACGGCGAAGAAAGTGCTCTCCATGAAAAATGCGAAAATACCCTCTATGGCCAGCGGCGCTCCGAAAATGTCGCCTACAAACCATGAGTAGTTGCTCCAGTTGGTACCGAACTCGAACTCCAGGATAATACCGGTTGCCACACCCATTGCGAAATTGATGGCAAAGAGTTTCATCCAGAACTTCGTAGTCCTTTTCCAGAATTCATCCCCGGTCATTACGTACCGGGTCTCCATAAAGGCTATCAGAAAGCCCAGACCGAGAGTCAGGGGGACAAACAGCCAATGGTACATTGCGGTCACGGCAAACTGCCACCTTGACAGGTCTACAAGTGTTGTCAAAAGCATCTGCTTGAGGTTTTAGTAAGTAAGTTATTTATTCTATTTCGTAAGGTTCTCTATCACAGTACGGCTCTTCTCGGCATCAGTAGCGCAGTCCGACAGGGCAGGCTGGAAGAAAAACACCCTGAGGATGGCAAACATGATGAAGAGTTTCAGGAGCACCACCACCCAAAGGGTCCGTCCCAGTGAGGACATGCCACGGAAACCTTCATAGTAGAAAAGCCATATTTTACGCAGCCTCTCCATGATACCGCTCCGTTACAGTTCTTCAGCAAACATAGGATCCCAGGGGGGAAGCATGACAGGCTCGGTTTCAAGAAGCTTGAGGATATCCTCCGGTACATACTTCTTCTCCACTACCAGGCGGAACATGTACTCCTCGAACCATTCATCCGTCATCACCAGATGACCTTCATGGCCCGTCATACCCCAGGAGTTCTCAACCTTCCACTTCTTCGCATTGCCGTTCCCGTCGAGATCCACAGCCATCAGTGTCATGGCATGCGACGAGCCGCTGGCTCCTGTCAGGATGCGCTCCCTCTTGTCCATGCCGAATGTAGTCCCCATAAGGGAGCCATAATCGTAATAGTCCACATCCAGTACCCCGTTCTGACGGTCCAGGAACTTGCCGACGTCACACGAGAAATACATCATCGTACCGTCCTTGATGGAAGCTATCGCAATCTTTTCTATCTCGTCGATGGGAAGATTGATGTACAGCCAGTTCTCTCCGTCATACTGATGACGGTCGTATTCTATTTCATAGACTTTGTAGAACTCGCGGGTGGGATCGTTCATAAGCATTACATAACTGTTCTTCAGGTCTACACCCACATATTCCTCATAGAATGACTTAGGAGTATACATTTTCGTACTTGCAGGCTCTCCCGCCGCATTGTACATAGTCCACTCGAACTCCACGGGGGGTTCTCCGAGATTCAGCACCAGGAACCTGTACACAAACGCCAGCATCTCTACCTTGCGGGCTTCGAGAAGAGCCGGAAGTTCTTTTTTCGGTCCCGTCATCTCCCGGAGCTCCAGTCCGAATTCCTTGAGTTTGAGGTCCAGCAGGCGGGACATTCCCGAAGTATGGTTGCTGGCCCAGGTCTCGGGCATCACGGTCGAAGGCACCAGCCCGTACTTTGTGATCAGGTCCGATACTCCAGTAAACTGGCCCCCGTCCCCTATGGTATGGCGGAAAAGCCACTCCACCTTGCGGTCATCCATAGGAAGCCCGCGCGTATCTATGATCCCCTGGAGGAAGAGATTGGCCTTTTCCAGCTGGTCATAGAAGAAGATATAGTTCTGGGAGAACTGGAACGGTCCCAGGTCATATTCTTCTATCATCCTGGCACGAAGTACATTCATCCCGGAAAACAGCCAGCAGCGTCCGCTGGACTGCTGGTCGGAGATACCCTTGGACTTCACCTCGTCAGAAAAGTAGTAGTCGTAGGTGGCCTCAATACCCTGCTTCACGGAGAGCTTGTTGATGTCATTGGCAGAAATGGCATTCTGCAGGGCCAGTTCCTCGGGCGTTCCCTGCCAGCCCTGACGGATCCGGTCCATCATCTCGTCAGTGATACCGCCCTGAGCCATGGCGGCGGCTGCTACTGACATAGCAGCACAGATGGTTAAAAGACGTTTGATCATATCTGTTATATATTAAGTATTGTTAAAAATCCGATACTAAAGCCATGGTCTGAGGGCTGCCAGAGCGTCCAGAGTCTGCTGCATAGCCGCACGCGCCCTGGCATCATTTTCCCTCAGCAGTGCGGCATTCAGGTCAGCCTCGTAGGGCAGATACTGAATCTCTCCTATATACTTTGCAGCCCTCGCCCTCACCTGCGGGGAAGCATCGTAAAGCAGTCCCTGCAGCCACGTCTTGCAGTCCCATGAATAGTGGTCCTCCAGCCAGCCGAGAGCAGCCACCTTCTCCTGTGCCGTTCCGTACAGGAAAGTCTGGAAGCACTGCGACTCGTAGCGCAGGTCATCCACGCTCATAAGGATCTCTTCCGGAGCAACCGGCGGAGTCAGAACTTCCCGGGGATATGTCTTTAGCGGCTTGCCGAGAGTCCAGCGCACCATCCGCGGCACCATCCACATCTTGCCGGGAGTGGCCTCTGGATGCCCCACCACCGTAAACACCTTGCCCTTGCCGTAGTCATTGCCCGTCAGAAAGGGCTTGCCGTTGGTCATATCGGCAGGCGCACCGCCCTCCTCATGCACATCGCTTTCCATTGTACCGAAAGAAGTGAAGGGGACATCGCTATCCACGAATACAGGTCCTTCGTAATAGAACACATAGGATGTATCCTCCTTGGCCAGCTCGTGAAATATCTTCCTGCCCTCCTTGTTCAGAGTCATCTTGGCCATACCGTGGCCCCTGTTGTCATGCTCGCGGTCAATTGCCCTGGCACCGGTAAGGGCCATGCAGGTATAGTCCGGGGTATTCGAAAACAGGTAGGCACCTGCACAGATCCCCACCGCCCCGCCTCCGCGGTGCACGAAATCCTTGATCAGCGCCATATTGGTCTGACCCAAATTCAGATACTGACGGCTTCCGCCTCCTCCTGGAATCACTATTGCATCCAGACTGTCCAGCACTCCGGACGCGATATCGCTGCTGTGCACTATCCTCACCTCCATATCCTCGTCCAGACTAAGAGCCGCCATCGTCTCGCGGATGCACGTCGCGGCACCTCCGTCTCCTTGGAACACAGCCACTTTTATCTTCTGTCCCTCCCCGCAGGAGGCCAGCAGGACGACAGACATGATTATGAGCAACAGTCTTTTCATATTCTTCCGGATTAATTGCATCCAAAGATAATCATAATTACTCTATTTCACACCATCAAACACATACGGAGCGTATATCCAGCCATAATATTCGTACATGGCTTTCATCGAGGATGCCAGGCGGTGCGTGAAGTCGCCGTAATCCGCTCCGTACCTGCCCCACGCCACCTCCGAAAGAGCCGAAAGACGCGGCAGGTCCATGTGCTGGACATGGTCGAAGCAGGGGATGTACTCCGTCCAGGTATTGGCCTGAATACCTTTTATATGCGTTCTTGCCTCCCCGTCCAGGCCGTCGAACGGATCAAAGGAGTAACACCTCTCCAGCGGGACATAGCCTCCGATTCCCAGCGGTTCTCCGTTGGCAGAGGGATATGCGGTCTGATAGTAGTCGAAATAGAAATAGCGCTTGGGCACCATCACCACGTCATTGCCCTGGCCGGCAGCCCTGATACCCCCTTCCGGTCCTCTCCAGGACATAACGGTAGCTCCGGGTGTCACGCCTCCCTCCAGTATCTCGTCCCAGCCGATGAGCTTCTTTCCACGGGCGTTCAGAAATTCCTCTATCCTGTGAAGGAGATAGCCCTGCAGCTGCCTCTCGTCCGCAAGCTGTTCCCTGCGCATCAGAGCCTGACAGTCCGGACAAGTCTTCCACCGCACTGCGGGAGCCTCGTCTCCTCCCACATGCACGTACTCCCCGTGGAAAAGCCGGCACACCTCGTCCAGGACATCCGTCAGGAACCCGAAAATACTTTCCTTGCCGATGCAGAACACATCGTCGCTTATCCCCCATGTAGTCCTCACCTCATAGGGACCGCCCGTACATCCTAACCACGGATACGCCGCCAGAGCAGCCAGCGCATGTCCCGGCATCTCTATCTCGGGAATCACCGTAATATGGCGGTCCGAAGCATACCGCACCACCTCCCGTATATCCTCCGGGGAATACCAGCAGCCCTCACCGTAGGGAGTGCCGTCATATCCGGCCGCCGCATCCCCGTAATGTCCGGTCTTCGTCTCCTTCCGGACAGAGCCGGTCCGGGTCAGAAGCGGGTATTCCCGGACCCGGATCCGCCAGCCCTGGTCATCGGTAAGGTGCCAGTGAAACACATTGAGCTTGTGCAGGGCCAGCATATCGATGTACTGCTTCACCTCGTCCACAGTAAAGAAATGACGGCAGCAGTCCAGCATCGCGCCCCTGTATCCGAAAACAGGCTCATCCTCGACATACAGCAGGGGCAGAGAAAGGGAATCTCCCGGATGAGCGGCAGCCGCACTCTGCACCAGTATCTGCGAGAGGCTCTGCAGTCCCCACCACACTCCGCCGGCATCTCCTCCGGTAATCCGGATCCCCTCAGCGGTAACGGTCAGGACATATCCCTCTTCCGGCAGGGACCTGTCCAGGGACAATATGATATCAGCCTTTTCCTCAGCAGCAGTCAGGCGTATTCCGGGAAGGACGGTTTCGGAGACCACTCTCGTAAAGCCTGTCTGGAGCTCTGTGACACCGGGAGCGTAAGGCTTCTCCAGCGATGCGGCCCACGTCCGCACGGTGCTCCGGAGCTGTCTGTCCGAAGCATAGACCGACAGTCTGTGGGAGGAAATACGGAGCGGCGCTCCTTCTGAGAGGCGCATTACAGCGGGCCGGGGCACAATGCTCACCGCAGGGCGGATCTCCGGACTGTCCGGGCGCCCGTCCTCCGGCACATAATAGCGTACCCAGTCCACTTCCATCTCCACGGGAAGGTCCTCCGGGTCCGTCTCTCCTACCCAGCTGCCGCCGAGCTGCATGTCTATCAGCAGGTACATCGGCTGGAAGAACGGAAACTGCCCTAAGGTGTCAGCGGCATCCGGCACCCTCGGATACGAGAAATTCCGGACTCCGTTGACATAAAGCACCACGCTGTCCCGGAAGACATCCACGCCATAGGTATTGAATCCCTCCGGGTCTATCTCCATCGTACTGTAATTGGCCGGCTCGTCCCTGTGGCCGAGAACGTAAGTGTAGTTCGAATGTACAGTCTGGTACACGAAACCGTCATAATTAAGCCGCTCCATGATATCTATCTCTCCGCCCTGAGGCCAGCGGACAGCGGGATCCGAGGGCAGCAGCCATATAGCCGGCCAGGCTCCGGTAGCCGCCTGCAGCCTCGCCCGGACCTCGATTCGGCCCGGAAAGGCAAATGCCTTTTTCCCCTGCGTCACCACCCCGCCGGTCAGATACCTGGCCGTGTCCGCCTCCAGGTCGTCATTGATTATTCCCCTGAGTATGAGATTGCCGTTCCGGAAACCGTAGCAGCGCTCATCCGCCGACTGAGTATCCGCCCAGTCCGCCGTCCCCCGCACCGTCTTGCTCCACACGCTCCAGTCCATCCTCTCCGACTCGAAATTCTCCTCCCATACCAGACGCCATCCGGGTCTCACCCCGGCAGATTCCAGGTCCTGACCCGAAGCCACGGACTGCCCGGACGCAACCCGCACATCCCCGGAAGAAGTCTGGGCGCACACCACATCAGCTCCGACGCAGGACAGGGCTGCCACAACGGCGAGCGCCACCATACCGAAGTTCCGCCTGAAAGACCGGATATTCTTCTCACTCGGCTCATACTTTCCATCTGCATTGTACTTCCCATACCCGCATTCCTGTCGGTTTCCAAATCGGATAAGACACGGACTGCCCGGCCATTCATTTTCCATTGAATACTTTTTTACTCTTGATATCATAGGACATTTTCTCTTTCCGCAAATTTGCGAAAAATTTTTCATAAAATTTGGTTTATAAAATAAATCGGTTTATATTTGCATCGTAAACAAAGAGAGGAGACCGGCGCCCCTCTTCTTTTTGCAGAACTTGGTTTATTTTTTAAAGTATTTTAAAGCAATGGAAAACAACTTCGACAAAAACGGACTTTCAGTAGAAAAGTCATTGGAAATCATCTCTGAGGCCATCAACAACAGCCGGCAGGACTTTCAGCGGCGCGGCGGCACCGCAATGCTCATCTGGGGAACGACCGTAATCCTCGTATCCGGTATCGTCCTGCTGGGGCTGACACTTTCGGACAACAATCATCTGTGGAACCTGGCCTGGTTTCTGATTCCATTTATCGGCTGGCCTCTGAATCAGCTGGTATTCAAACGCATCGAGAGCAAGGGGAAGGGCGAGAATTTCGTATCCAGGTCCGTGGGCATCGTATGGGGCATATTCGGAATCCTGGCAATAGCCGTCGGCATCATGGCGTTCTTCATTCCCATACCGACAAACGGTGTCATAATACTGCTTCTGGGCATGGCCGGTGCAGTCACCGGGGTCCTCTGCAGCTCATGGACCGTATTCATTCTCAGCATTATCTGCGGAATAGCGGGACTGCCCTGCGACTACTTCCTGAACATACCCACTCCGCTGATCATGGCCGTCGCAGCGCTGATGACCCTGGTCATCCCAGGCCTGATATTCAACCGTCAAACCAGTAAACTGCAGTAACAGCCATGGGAGAATTTGCGAAACTCGACCCGCTGCTGCACTCCGAACTGCGTCTGGCCGTCATGTCCACCCTGCTGACCATGGAAGAGGCCGACTTCGTGTACCTGCGCGAGGCCACCGGAGCCACTGCCGGCAATCTGAGCGTGCAGATCGACAAGCTCTCCGAGGCAGGGTACATCTCTGTCGAGAAAGGGTTTGCGGGGAAGAAGCCGCGGACGGTGTGCAGGATAACGGAGACGGGGGCGCGTGCCTTCGCCGCGTACGTCGAAGCATTAAAGTCATATCTGCACTGAGGATTTACCGCCATGCCCTGCCATACATCCTGACCTACGCATCAACAACTCTAATAATACTCGTACTCGACAAAATCGCACTGACACCACCAAGGGGAGATAAAGAACCACTTTACGACATTGCCCCTGTCATCGTATTCTATTTTGATTTCCTCTTTGGTTGAAAATGGCATCACCCCGTCTTCCGATTCCTCGACACGGACAAGCCAAGCGTTGGAGTCATAGGTCTCCCTGATTTTCTTATTGGCGGGATGAGAGCTGCTTTGAATGATAGAGGTGGTCCGGACATAGGGCGCAGCATTCAGACTGTCCGCATACTCGTATTCCTCGACACATTGCGTCCAGTCATATTCATCGCATATGTACGAGCGGATTATTCTGCCGGCGTCATCATACTGGTCAAGACGGTTGTAGTACAGCAGACCCTCACTTAGACACACAGTTATATTCCTGCGGTCATAGGTGTGATAACCGTTATAACTTATCACTGCGTAAATGGAATCAGACAATGTCGATCCCTCATCCACTACCGTATATCCTGTCATTCTGCCGAACCGGTCATAGGTCCACCACTCCTCCGATTTTACCTCATCTCCCTTATAATTGATATGGACCATACTCCTGCGGACCGGATACTTTCCGGCATATTCTATCCTATACTTGAAAGACAGGCGGCAGTCCTCTTTCGCCACTCCCTTAATTTCCAGAACATTACCCTCGTACTGATAGCTGACCCAAACTCCGGGATTGGAGGTTATACGTCCAAGTGTATCATAGGTATATTCATTACCGCCGCGCTTGCGGTCCAGGACGAGATTACCGAGACTGTCCTTATGAGCCGAGTATGAGCTGTCGGCCATCATCCTCACACCTCTGTAGACTTCATCCGCCTCCATGAAATACAGGGGATTGTGGTCACGGTAATTCTGCATTTTGTATATTATCAGCTCAGACTCCGGGACAGGCGTCTGAGCTGACACTATGAGCATAGACACTGACAATAATATCGTGATTGTGAAAAACAGCTTTAGGGAATTATTCATAACGATTTACTTTTGTTCTGTGAAGAGGGCCTCAAGCTCGGCTGCGAGGGCTTCACCGCGAAGGTTCTTGGCGATGATCTCTCCGGTGGAGGCGTCGATGAGGTAGTTCCAGGGGATGCCGTCCATGCCGTAGCCGGTCCAGATAGGGCTTGTACGTGGACCTCCCGGGAATTCCGTAATGACATTGGTCCAGTTCATGCCGAACTCTTTCAACGCCTTACGCCAACTTTCAGGATCACTGTCGAAAGACATTCCGTATATTTCGAAACCTGAGCTGCGGAAACGGGAATACTGCTTGACCAGATTGGGATTCTCCTCCCGGCACGGACCGCACCACGAGGCCCACAGGTCCAGCAGCACGTAGCGCACGCCGTCACGCTCCACCACATCGCTGAGCCGCACCGCATTGCCCTCCACATCCTTGCCCTCGATGTCCCAGTAGGGCATTCCGAGGTCGGCTTTGATCGGCTCGAGCATCTCCTCCAGTTGGATATAAAGCGGATGTGTCTTCATGCTCTCCGGGAACTCCGCCAGGACCGCCTCGATCTCCGGCTTGGAGGACATTGCAAGCATACCCTGCAGGAGTGTAAGACCCAGCACGTTGTGATTGGCCCGGATGATGTCCAGCGGATCCTCATAATCCCCGGCGTCTCCGAAAGACAGCTCATAGTAGAGGTCATTCATAGGTGTTCCATGCGCAAAATACATCTCATAGTCCGGGATATACTCTAACGACACGGTTCCCGGCTCGAGGAAAATCATCTCGCTCATCTGATACAGTCCCGAAGGCGCGGAACTGGCCCCCATATAAAGCATGGCCACACCCGAGCCCATGTCCGCCCCCTCTATCCTGAACACCCCGTTCTCTATCAGCGCCGAGTCCAGCATCGACCAGTCCACTCCGTCAGTGACATACATCCAGTGCCCGTCCACCAGCTGGTCACCTGAGCCTTCGATTACATACTTGCCCCCAGATGTGCAGCCGGACAACAGAACGGCCGCGGCTGCGATAAATGCTGCTGAAAACAGATTTTTCATAATAGGTAGTACTTGAAATTTCCTGCAAGTTAGCAAAATTTCCTACACGTACTGCAACAGCAGCTGGGCAATCTGCACGGCATTGACAGCGGCCCCCTTGCGGAGGTTGTCGGCTACGCACCAGAGGCTAAGGCCGTAGGGGACGGTAGGGTCGCGGCGGATGCGGCCTACGAAGACCTCGTCCCGCCCCTGGGCGTACAACGGCATAGGATAAACGGCGGCTGACGGGTCATCCTGCAGGACGCAGCCGGGGGCGGAAGCAATGACGGAACGCACTTCGGAAAGGTCGAAATCCCGGCACAGCTCCACGTTGACGGATTCGGAATGACCTCCGGTAACCGGTACCCTGACTGTCGTCGGAGACACGGCTATACCGGGATCGGCCAGGATCTTATGCGTCTCATTGACCATCTTCATCTCCTCCTTGGTGTAGCCGCTGTCCAGAAAATCGTCGATATGCGGCAGGATGTTCAGGTCTATCGGATGGGGATAGACCGCCGGATACTCTCCCCACTGACGGCCGGCCCGCTCAGCCTCCATCTGCGCCAGGGCCTTGTAACCCGTCCCGGAGACCGACTGGTAGGTGGAGACCACGATACGGCGGATACCCCAGCGGCGGTGCAGGGGCGCCAGGGGCAGGAGCATCTGGATCGTGGAACAATTGGGATTGGCGACGATCATGTCCGACGCACCCAGCACATCGCCGTTGATTTCAGGCACCACCAGCGGGACGGAGGGGTCCATCCGCCAGCAGGAGGAATTGTCCACCACCCGGCATCCGATGGCGGCAAAACGGGGAGCCAGCTTCCGGGAGACCGCGGCCCCGGCGGAGAAAAGGGCTATCTGCGGCCGGGCCGCCAGGGCTGTCTCCGCACTCACCACCGGCACTTCGGAGCCGGCGAAGCGCACCGTCCGCCCCACCGACCGCTCCGAAGCCACCGGCAGCAGCTCCGAGACCGGGAATTGTCTTTCTTCCAATACTTTCAGGATAACAGCGCCTACCAGTCCGGTGGCGCCTACTACTGCCACTTTCATTTCCGCACCTCCTGTTTTCCCAAAGAGTTCAACGCATTCTCCAGATCATAGATCAGGTCATCCACATGCTCGATACCGACCGACAGCCGCAGCATGTTGGGATATACCCCGGCGGCCACCTGCTCGGAAGGACTCAGCTGGGAGTGGGTCGTCGAGGCCGGATGCACTATCAGGGACTTGGCATCCCCGACGCTGCCCACGTGCAGGATCAGTTCCAGACGGTCCACCAGAGCCGCGGCGGCGTCGAATCCGCCCTTGACCCTGAAAGTGAGCACTCCGCCGAAGCCGCCCCGGAGGTACTTGCAGCCCAGTGCGTGATAGGGATTGTCCTCGAGCCCGGGGTAGTTGACACTCTCCACAGCCGGATGACGCTGGAGAAAACGGGCCACCTCGAGGGTATTGTCACAGCAGCGCTCTGCCCTGAGCGAGAGAGTCTCCAGGCCCTGGAGCATCAGGAAGGAGTTGAACGGGGAGGGAGCCGGGCCGAGATTGCGCAGGCCGTCCACCCTCACCCTGCCGGCGAAGGCCCCGCGCCCGAACACATCGGTGTACACCACCCCGTGATAGCTCTCCGAGGAAGCCGCCAGCAGAGGGTATTTCTCCGGAGTCCAGTCAAAATTGCCGCCGTCCACTACCACTCCGCCGAGAGCCGTACCGTGGCCGCAGATCCATTTTGTCGCCGAATGGATGACCACGTTGCAGCCCCAGTCCACCGGCCGCAGCAGCCACCCGGCCATACCGAAGGTATTGTCCACCAGAACGCAGATACCGTGACGGCGGGCCATCTCCACTATCGGCTCGAAGTCCGGGATGCTGAACGCCGGATTGGCCAGATTCTCTATGAAGATGCCCTTGGTCCTGCCGTCCACCAGCGCCTCCAGGTCCTCCGTCCTGTCGCTGGCTGCGAAACGCATCTCTATACCCATGTCCCTGAGGGTGATGGCAAACATGGTGAAGGTGCCGCCGTAGAGGAAGGGGGAGGTCACTACATTGTCCCCGGGGCCGGCGATATTGAGGATGCTCAGCAGCACCGCCGACTGCCCCGAAGCCGTCGCCGTGGCCGCCACGCCGTTTTCAAGAGCCGCCATGCGCTTCTCGAACACCTCGTTGGTAGTGTTGGTGATGCGGGTGTAGATATTGCCCGCCTTCTTGAGCTCAAACAGTTCCTTGCCGTACTCCATGTCGTCGAAAACGTATGCAGTACTCTGATAGATAGGCACAGCCGTGCCCTTGGACACCGGATCAATCTCCTGTCCCGCCCTGACCTGCAGGGTCTCGAATCTGTAATTTCTTTTCATAAGGTATGTTTATTTTAAAATATCGTTCAATATACCGGAAGCCGTCTGGTATGCTCCCGCCCCCGCACCCTGAATCACCAGCGGCGAGGGATAAAAATCCGTCTCCAGGAGAACAGCGTTGTCCGTTCCGGAGAGGTTGAACAGGGGATGGTCCTCCCCCACCTCCTTCAGGACAATGGAGGCGCGGTACCCGGTCGCCGCATCGGGGCAATGCTCCAGTAAGGCCACGACCCGGCGCCGCAGCCCTTTCTCCGCAGCATCCCTGTACCGGGCCGCCAGTTCCGGCTCATGCTCCTGCAGCCTGCGGTAGAAATCCTCCGTGCCGCCCTCAAAATATTCTGCCGGCAGCAGGGGCTCCACCGCCACATCCTCCTCTTCTATAGGCAATCCGGCCTCCCGGGCGAGGATCAGCAGCTTGCGGAGCACGTCCCGTCCGCTGAGGTCAATGCGGGGGTCCGGCTCGGCGTATCCGGCAGCCACAGCCTGCCGCACGGTATCGGCGAATGTCACCGCCGCACCGCCGTCATAAGTACTGAAAATATAGTTGAGCGTCCCCGACAGCACGGCCTCTATCCGGTGAATCCGGTCACCGCTGCAGACACACCGGGATACGGCATCGAGCACGGGCAGGGCCGCCCCGACAGCTGTCTCATATCTGAGGCTCACGCCGTTTTCCAAGGCCGAGCTGCGGATAGCACGGTACTGGGAGTACGGGAACGAGAAGGCTATCTTGTTGCAGGCCACCACCGAGTAGCCGTGCTGGAAAAGCAGCGGATACTTGCAGGCCACATCCTCGCTGGCAGTGCAGTCGACAAACACGGAGTTTTCCAGAGACGTGTGGGCAAGAGCCTCGAAATAAGCATCGTCCGCAGCACTGACCCCTCCTTCAAGCAGCTCACCTGTCCACTCGGGAGAAATGCCCTCGGTATCCAGCACATAGCGGCGGCTGTTGGAAATGCCCGCGATCCGCAGCCGTTTGCCGGTGCGGGCTGCTATTGCGTCTCCGTTGCGGCGGATGATGTCCACCAGCGCCTTGCCGACCGTACCGTAACCGGCGATGAAGAGGTTGATGTCCCGGGCCGGAGTCCTGTCGAAAAACTCGTTGTGGATGTAGCGGATGGCCCGGTCCGCCTCCTCAGAGCGCACCACCACGGAGATGTTCCGCTCCGAAGAGCCCTGCGCCGTGGCCCTTATGGATATGCCGTGACGTCCAAGAGCGGCGAGCATCCGGCCCGTAGTGCCGCACTGGCTCATGATGTCGTCCCCCACCAGACAGACTATCGAGAAGCCCTTCTCGACTTTCAGCGGATTGAGCTTGCCCAGGGATATCTCGTAGGCAAAGCAGCTGTCGGCCGCCTCCTTGGCCTTTGCAGCGTCTTTTTCCGATATGGCCACACACATAGTGTTCACCGAAGATGCCTGGGTGATGAGGATGATGCTTATCCCGCTGCGGCTCAGGCTCTCGAAAAGGCGGGCGGAGAAGCCGGGCACTCCCACCATACCGCTGCCTTCCAGGGAGATGAGGGCTATCTTGTCGGAATTGGAAATGCCCACGAGCCTCTCCTTGCTCCGGGGCGGGTTCTTCTCTATCAGGGTGCCCGGGGCGTCAGGACAGAATGTGTTCCTCACATAGATAGGAATGCCCTCCGACACCACCGGCTGTATGGTCGGAGGATAGATGACCTTCGCGCCGAAATGGGAGAGTTCCAGAGCCGCACGGTAGGATATGTTGCTGATGGTCCGGGCCGAGGGGACAATCCTCGGGTTGGCGGTCATCATCCCTGTCACGTCCGTCCAGATCTCGAGCCGGCGCACTCCGCAGCCCACGGCCAGCAGGGAGGCCGAGTAGTCGGAGCCGCCCCGGCCCAGGGTCGTGGTGCGGCCGTGGCTGTCGGAGGCAATAAATCCGGGAAGGACAAACAGGGAAGTCACCGGGTTGCGCTCCAGCATAGCCGCCATGTTGGCGTAGCTGACAGCCGTATCCACCACATTCACCCCGTCCTTGCGCACTGTCCGGATTATCTCGCGGGAATCCACCCATTTGACCGGAATACCCTCCGAGGCCAGGCGGACGGCCATTATCCTGGTTGACAGGAGTTCTCCACAGCCCTGTATCGCATCCAGGCTGGCCTCGCTCAGCTCGCCCAACAGGCAGACTCCTCTGGCGATGCCTCTGAGCGACTCGAACACCGCATCGCACGCCTCTAGGGTACCGCGCTGCTTGTCCGCCTGGATCAGGCTGTGAATGATCCGGTAATGCTTCTCCTGATACTCGTCTATGATACTCTTGTAAGCCTCATCCCGCGCCGCAGCCAGACGGCCGGTCCGGATGAGGGCGTCGGTAAAGCCGCTGATGGCCGAACAGACCAGAATGGTCCTGTCCCGGTCCACAGCCTTGGTCACTATATCCGCGACCCTTGACATATTCTCTGCGTTTGCGACAGATGTGCCGCCGAATTTCAATACCTGCATAAACTTGATTTTATTGATTTTACTTTTGATTACCTCCCAGAGCCTCCAGCTCCGGCCTGAGAATCTCCGATATCTGGCCGTATTCGAGCAGGAAGCCGTCGTGGCCGAAAGCCGAGGTTATCTCGTGATACTCGGCCCTGGGGATGTTGCGGGCCATGAACTTCTGCTCCTGAGTCGGGAAAAGGGCGTCGCTGTCTATGCCGACGATGACACAGCGGGTCCTGATGCTCCTGAGAGCTGCCTCCACTCCTCCGCGGCCCCTGCCGATGTTATGACTGTCCACGGAATGTGTCAGGTACCAGTAGGAATAGGCGTCGAAACGGTCGGAGAGCTTGCGGCCCTGATACCGCTCGTAGGAGGCGGCGCGGGTGGCGAAAAGGGTGTCGGGATCCTCCTCATTCTGAGTGGTGTTGTAGCCCCGATAGCTGCGGTACGAGATGAGGGCTATGGCCCTGGCCGTACGGAGTCCTGCCGCTCCGCCTTTCAGGGTGCGGCACTCGCGAAACGTAGGATCGGCCTCGATGGCCATCCTCTGGGCCTCGTTGGATGCTGTCAGCCAGGGCGTAACCCGGGGGCCGCAGGCCATGATAGCCGCCCGCGCGATTACATCCGGCTCCATCACCGTCCATTCCAGAGCCTGGAAACCGCCGATGGAACTGCCTATCAGCAGGTCTATCCGGCCTATGCCCAGATGCCTGCGCAGGAGAGCCTCGGTGCGGACGATGTCCCTGACAGTCACCTTCGGGAAATCCAGGAACCTGCCATGCGCCGGACCGGAGGAGCCGTAGGCCGAGCAGAGCATATTGGCGCAGACCACCGTGTAGCGGTCCGTGTCTATGAGCCGGCCCGGACCCACCATCTCCGGCCACCATTCCTCCGGGTCCGAATTGGCTGTCAGCGCATGACAGATCCAGATGACCTTGCTGGGCCCGCCGCCCGGCATTGATATGTGATAGACTATTCTGAGATTGTCGATTGTACCTCCGGCCTCGCACCGGAACGGTTCTTCGTGGATATATTCCGCCTGTATCATTGATTGTCGATGTCCATTGATGCCCTGACGTCAAATCCATTCTCAGCCCCGGGGCAGATTCGGGACTGTGGAGTCAACTTGATATGTTTTCGGATTAATACGCCGGAGCCCGCATCCCGCTTGACTTACCGGCAAAAGAGAAAGCCATGCATCGAAGAGCGATGCATTCGCATGGACATCATGGATATGTTGGAGTGCTTTCTCATTGCGGAGACAAATTTAGAAAAATTTTTCAAAGAAGTATCCTAACTTTGCTGAAAATTGTATTTGCCTGAGATGAGACAGATTTTCCCGAGCGGTTCCGACGGCCTGCTGAAATATGACATAGCCCCTGAAGTTACGGCATTTTCCCCGCTGAGGGACGCCGTGCTGCCGATGAGGGTGGTGCAGGCACATCAGGTGCACGGAGACCGGGTGGCCGTGGTGACTTCGGCAGGTACTACACGGGAAGAGCTGGAGGGCTATGACGCGCTGGTAACTGACGTGCCGGGCGTTGCGATAGGGGCCCGGACGGCTGACTGCATACCGGTGCTGATGTACGATCCGGTGCGGCGGGTCGTGGCGGCAGTACATTCCGGATGGAAGGGCACGGTGCTGAAAATCGCAGCCAAGACCCTGGCTGTGATGGCCTCCAAGTACGGCACCCGCGCCGCCGACATCCTGGCGGTAATCGGTCCCGGCATCGGCCCGGAAAGCTTCCAGGTCGGTCCGGAAGTCGCCGAAGCCTTCCTCGCCGCCGGATTTCCTGAGACATGGTCCCGGCCGGACACTGATGACTACGGCACGGCCAGCACCGGCAAAACCGTTGTCCGCCTTATCACCGACCGCGGCCCGCGCATCCCCGGCTCCATGTCCGGCGGCCTCCACATAGACCTTCCCCAAGCCGTCCGCCTGACCCTCATCCGGGCCGGTGTCCATGACCCCAACATCCTCATCTCCGGCATCGACACCTACTCCCACCCCGGCTTCTTCTCAGCCCGCCGCGAAGGCCCCTCCTGCGGCCGTACCGTCAACACCATCATGCTCAATCCCTGAGTTTCCTGCTGTTCAGCCCACACGACCGGGTAGAACCGACAGGCAGCCAGCATCTAGAAAGGTATGCAAACACCCGCGTCCGAGCCTACGAAGGATTAACCGTAAGTACTGACGCACCCCATTTTCATAATCAACTATTTTTCACAGCATTACCAATACAACGAGAATCTTTCGCACCTTCACAACCCACCGACAAGCACACCCCTCTTTCTTAACCCTCTGACTTCCGAGCGATTACAAAAAGTACCCGCGTCCCTGCTTACCGTTGTTGCACAGTCAGAATATAATTCCTAACTTTGAGGCAGTCATTAACCGATAGATGCGAAAGATTATGGAGCAGGAGAAAAATTTCCGGCACATCTGCACAGCCGGACTGGAAAAAGAAATCATTTTCAAGACTGACGCCGATTACATTTTCGGGATGAACAGCATTCCGGCATGCATGGCTGACAGAGACATATCCATGCACGCTTTCTGTCTGATGGACAATCACGTCCATTTCATAGCCCACGGCACCGAAGAGGACTGCGGTGGATTCATCAAGGCCTACCGGAAGCGACTTTTCACCATGGCCGACATGAGCCGCGCAGACATCTGCATGAAAGAAATTGACGATACCGAGTACCTTAAACGGGCGATTGCCTACGTCTTGCGCAACCCTCCCGCAGCCGGACTGGCCGTCCTCCCGACGCATTACCGATGGAGCTCCGGTCCTCTGTATTTCAACGACGGCAACACGCTGACAGCCAACCGGCCGGTCACAGATATCGCACACATGAGCAAGCGGCGGCGGCAGAAACTGTTCCGCACCCGCGGACAGCTGCCTGGACACTACACCGTAACGGCCGACGGACTCATCTGCCCTGGATGCTACGTTGACTACCGCGCCGTCGAGGAGATATTCCGCAGCCCCGTCAGGATGCTCTACTTCCTCTCGCGCAACGACAGTATGGAGATGGAGCTGACATCCGGAATCCTCCGGCGGGCCCGCTACACTGACAGCGAGATGGCCTCCACCGTCACGAACCTCTGCAGCGAAATATTCAGCAAGTCTTCTCCCGATGCGCTCAGCATAGACGAGAAGTATCAGCTGGCAGACATCCTCCGGAAACAATACGGCCTGGGCATCAAGCAGCTGGCACGCCTCACCCACACCAGCATCAGTCTGCTCGGACAAGTCTTCCATCCCGGCCAAAGCGCTCCAGGCCAGAACAGTCCGGTGCAGAACGGACTGGCATAGAACAGCCAGGATCACAACCCTCAAGGATAGAAGCCCAAATCCGGCTCAGAGCCGCCAGTTCCCGCAACGGTAAGATGTGACGCACCCCTATTTTGCAAAACACTGACATTCAAGACAATGCGAATCAAGCATGATCTTTCCGCACCCTCACAACATCCCGAAAAGATCACAGCTCTTCCGTAACTCTCTGATCACTGAGTGTTTGCAAAAACACCCTGCTGCACTGCTTACCATTGCCAGAGGGCGTGGGCAAGATTACAGAACAAGGAATACTCCCGGCCATCTCAGGACGCACTGGTTGGTCATAGGACGCGGGAGAGATTGCGGAACAGCGCGTCGGGAATGTCGGCCGAGGCGGTGCGGAAGCCGGCATTGCCATTGACCTCGCAGACCTTGAAGCCGTTTTGACCATCGAACAGCAGGTCCACCCCCGCAAAGAAGAGCCCGCAGGCACGGGCAGCGGCCACGGCAAGAGAAGCAGCGGCGGGAGGCAGCGGAATCTGACGGAAGGAGCCCCCGGCGGCGAAATTGGACTTGAAGCTCGAGGGATTGTACCGCAGCACATGACCGGCCACCTCGTCCCCCGTCACCCACACCCGGATGTCCCGTCCGCTGCTCGTGGCCACGAACTCCTGCAGGACAGGCACACAGCCGCGGCGGACCTCCTCCGGCGTCTCCCCGAACTCACTGATTCCACGGGACAATGCCTCTAAGCGCAGAACCTCCTCCCGCCGGCACGCCTCTAACGCGGAACGGTATTCCGGGGCATCGCGGACGAGGAAGACATTCTCCCCCTTCGACCCGAAATTGAGCTTGAGGATAAATGGAAATGCGTCCCCGCTCCCAGCCTCTTCAGGGGACAATGCCCCCGGCACCGGCACCCCGGCAGCGGCCAGGACCTCCCCGCAGCGGAGCTTGTCCCGGCAGAGGATCATCGCCTCGGGGGCATTCAGCACCGGCACACCCTGCCCCCCGTACCACCGCGACAGGGCGATATTGTACCCCCGCATCAGGACAAAATCCGGCTTCCAGGCCGGAGCGCCCGCGGGAGCCTCAGCCGCCGGAGCGTCATAGAACAGCACCTCGACCGACATCCCGTGACGGGCAGCCGCCTCCCGGAACCAGCCGAAAGCATTGTTCCCCCGGGGAGTCGTCGAGGGGTAAATCAACAGACCTCTTTTTTCCATGACGCGAAAATATGGAAAATAATCGCTAAATTTGGCGAATAACAATAAAACTGCCATGAAACGTCTGCTCACACCCGCACTTCTAATGACAGTTCTGCTCCTGACCGGCTGCGGCGGCACGGACAGATACCGGGAGCCCGAATTCCCCACAGAGCGGAGCGCCCGCTTCGAACTCATCGGAGAGCCGCTGACCCTGCGGGATGCCGGGGATATCTACGTCTACGGCCCTTACCTGCTGGTCTGCGGACACGACACCCTGAGCGGCAACACGTTCCACATATTCGACAAGACCAGCGGAGAGAAAGTGACCGGTTCCATCCAGTTCGGCAAGGCCCCGGGCCGGAATTACTACGGATACGCCATGACCACCCTTATGGACGGCTGGATGCGGTATATCGACGGTCTGCTGGAGACTGAGCTGGTCTTCAGCGTAAACGACATGCTGGACGAGGAGACTCCTACCGTCAGCCAGAGTCCGGTCCTGCTGCCCGGAAGCAATCTCAGGACCTGGGACCTCGGAGACCGGTACCTGTACCACAACAACAGCTACACCGACTCCCTCTCCGGGACATCCCGGCTGGAGCTGTACGACAAGGCTCAGGGCAGAATCACCGCCGCCTGCGACATTCATCCCATTGAGAATCCGTACTTAGGAGAATGCGTCTACCGCTCCTCCCGCGGCGACATCTCGCCCGACGGCAGCCGGGCAGTCTTCGGGACATGGAGGGGAGCCATCCTGGAGACTTACGACATCGGGGACACGCTCCGGCTCAGGAGCCTCAACTACTACATCGAGCCGCTCGTGAAGATCCTGCTGCGCCACAGCCGCAACCATCACTACGAACACACGGACCGGTCCAGACTCGGCTTTCAGGACATCTACGCCGGGAATGAGAGAATCTACACTGCATACGACGGCATCAACATAATCAAATTCATGCCCGAGGACCATCCGCTCTTCACCCGCATCGCCGTCTTCGACTGGGAGGGCCGGCCTTTAGAGCTGATCAAGACCGGCCTGAGCATCAACAGGCTGTGCTGCGACGAGGCAGAAGGCACCGTCTACGCCATAGTCACGGACACCGACGGCAGACTCCGCCTCGGACGGCTATAGAAAATATTCACTTAAAAAAACTCCTACGAACATGAAACGTCTGCTCACACCCGCACTTCTGGTGACATCACTGCTCCTGACCGGCTGCGGCCGGAACAATATCAGATACGAGCCGCCCGTATTTCCTGTCGAGAGGGAGGCCTGTTTCGAGATACTCGGTGACGGGCTGCTCTTCAATACCGCTCAGGATCTTTACGTATACAAGGACTGGTTAGTGCTGCCTGCACTCAACATGCAGACCCGGAAAACGCTGCATATCTACGACAAGCACACAGGTGCTCCGGTCGCCGGTGCCATCCGGGAAGGACGCGGACCGGGCGAGACCATCCAGGGGGACAGGGCACCGTCCCTGCGGAACGACACTCTGTACTACTACGACCTGACGCAGAACCTCATGCAGTGCTTCCCGGTGGACTCGCTCATTCACAGCAGCTATCCCGTCAGGGAGATAAAAATGGAGGGGACCGGCAGGACAAACCGATGCATCTACATCAGAGACGGCATCCTGCTCAACCAGACATCCAAGGCCGGGTTCACCGCCCCGTTGGACGATGAGCTCCCGATAGAACTGCTGCTCCAGACCCTTGACGGAAACGTTCTGTCCCGGCACACTCTCCAGGAAATACCGGACGAAACCGGACGCATGAACGAATACCTGTACTGGAATTCCGTAATGGACCTCTCGCCCGACGGCAGCCGGTGCGTCATAGGCACGTTCTACGGAGCCGTACTGCAGATATTTTCCATAGAGGATGACCGGCTGGAACCCACAGGCATCCGGTACTTCGTGAAGCCGGACATCGAGGCGCTGGAGTACACCTATGATTTCAACGAGAACACCATCGCAGGATTCGCCGACATCTGCTGCACCGACGACAGGATCTACACCTCCTACGACGGACACACTCCCGTACAGAGATACTACGACGACTATACGCCTGACATGGGACAGATGTACTCAGACATCGCCGTGTTCGACCGTGAGGGCCGTCCACTGGAACTCATACGGACAGACATGACAATCGTGAAACTGTGCTATGACGGGACTGAGAACACCGTCTACGCCCTGACTGAGGACGCTGAAGGCACACTGCACTTCGGACGGCTGAGGATGTAGGGCCGCGGCAGGGCTGTTGCATATTCCGGAGTCTTTTCCTATTTTTGCCGCCCTAAAACACGAAACCGATTCATCAACTCAGCTACAACACACTACAGCCATGCACCTCAAGGCCACCATCCTCACCCTGATCCTGACCGCCGCTGCATGCATCAGCTCCTCTGCGGCCACCGACACCCTCAGCACCGTAACAGATGACCGGAAGGACAGCAAGCTGGTCCGTTTCCTTTCGGAAAAGGTAAGCGTAAGCGGCTATGCCCAGGCCGGATACCAGTACGACACCTACGACATGGCACATGACGGAGCCTTCAACAAGTTCAATCTGTACAGGGCAATGATCATCGCCGACATCAGACCCGTCAGGCATCTGGACCTCTACTTCATGGCCGACGTGTCCAAATTCAAGCTGCATGAGCTCTTCGTCAGATACCGTCCGGTAGATGCGTTCTACATCCGGCTCGGGCAGTACAAGACCCCTTTCACGATTGAGAGCAATATGTCTCCCTCCGTCCTGGAAATAATAAAGGGCGCCCAGGCAGTCCAGTATCTCGCGGGTATCGACGGCTCGGACGTATGCTTCGGAGCGGGAGCCGGCAGGGACCTGGGTCTGGAAGTGGGAGGCGCATTTCTGAAAATAGGCAAGGACAACCGCAATCTGATAGAATACAGGGTCGGCGTCTTCAGCGGCGAGCCGTCCAATACGGCCGAGACCAACAACCGGAAGGACGTAGTAGCAAGCCTCGCCCTCAGGCCGGTCAGCTTCCTCAAGGTGCACGGCTCCGTCTACTTCGGAGAGGGCACCGCAAAGGCGGACAGCCCCTACGGGACATTCAAGGCCGGGGATACATACCGCAGGGACAGGTGGAGCGCAGGCCTGGAGATGGAGGCAGGACCGATGTATCTCAGGAGCGAATATATGGAAGGTCTCGACGCATCCGTCCGGAGCCGGGGCGCCTACGCCACCCTCGTGGGCTCCGCCACTCATTTTCTCGACATCGTGGCATCGGTGGATTATCTGGACCGGAATATCGCCCTGAGCGACTGGCAGTGCAGCTACATCTTCGGACTGCAGTGGAACTTCTACCGCAAATGCCGCCTCCAGGCGCAGTACGTCTACCAGCAGCGCTCCAGTAACAGTCAGGGGGTCTTCAGCGGCATCCCCTCCTCGCACATGATCATCACGCAGCTCCAGGTCGGCTTCTGATACAAGGCCAACGGTAAGCAGGCGAGCACCCCTTTTTCAGAAAGGCTTGTAAATTAAGACATTCCAAAAGTCACGAGTAACTTTAGTCGGGTTCAGAGCCACCCGAAAGAACACTCTGTTTTGTAACTAACTGATCACTGAGCGTTTACAAAACACCCCCGCTGCAGTACTTACGGAAAAAGCCGCACCGGGATTCCGGCACGGCCTTTCTTCATGTTTTTGCGGATAGCCCGCTGGGGCAACTATTTCAGCAGATGCTCGTCGATAATCTGCTTGAGCTGGGCTTTTGACGGAGCACCCGGGCTCATCGACGGCTCCCCGTCGGCGGGGATGAAGAGCAGGGTGGGCACCGAGCGGATTCCGAAGGCTCCGGCGAGATCGCGCTCCTGGTCCACGTCCACCTTGTAGATTACGAGTCTGTCTCCGTACTCTTTCGCAAGTTCCTCGAGCACGGGGCTCAGGGCCTTGCAGGGGCCGCACCAGGTGGCGAAGAAGTCCACGATGGCGGGCTTGGTCCCCTCATATTTCCAGGCCTGGGAATCGGTCTCGTAGTTCCACACTTTCTGCAGAAATTCCGCTTTGGTCAGATGTATTGTTCCTGTTTCCATTTTTTCCTCATTTTTTCCGGACTCCCTCTCCTGTCCGTATGCCGTCAGAGGCAGGGCGGACAGAAGCAGGGTTCCGGCCATAAGCAGTGTTGTCGCTATCCGTTTCATTATTTTCTGTAAATTTTGTCCTCTATCTTCTCCTTGGGGAGCTGACGGGTGCAGAAGAACCAGTCGTAGCACTTCAGGTCCTTGTCGTCTCCGTCCATCCGGCTCTTGGCCACTCCGCAGGAACCGGCCGTGGGCACTATCACCTCGTCTCCGGGCTGCCAGTCGGCGGGCAGGGCGACACCGAACTCATCGGCGGTCTGCAGGCCCACCAGCACTCTCTTAAGCTCATCAAAATTCCTGCCAAGCGAGAGGGGATAGTAGATAATGGTGCGGATTACGTTCTTCGGATCGATGAAGAAGACGGCGCGGACGGCCTGGGTGGCACTCTCACCGGGCTGGATCATGCCGTACTTGCGGGCGATGTCCATGGTGATGTCCTCGATCAGAGGAAACTTCACCTCGACGTTCTTCATGCCCTTGTACTGAATCTTCTCCTGGATGGTGCGCAGCCAGGCGATGTGGCTGTAGAGTCCGTCCACGGAGAGGCCGATGAGCTGGGTACCCAGGGCCTCGAACTCGGCGGCGCGGGAGGCGAAGGTCATGAACTCGGAGGTGCAGACGGGGGTGAAGTCGGCGGGATGGCTGAAGAGAATCTTCCATTTGCCCTTGAAATCCTCGGGAAACTTTATCCTGCCCTGGGTGGTCACGGCCTCGAAAGCGGGAGCCTGATCGCCGATGCGGGGCATGGGATAATACTGCTGCTGTGTCTGATTCTGAATGTTGTTGTTGCTGTCCATAACTATTACTTTTTAATGATTAATATTCCGTTGTGTTTTGTTTTACGGTGCAAAGATATGGCAGCGATTTTTATAAATCAAATCGATATTTTTTATACTGTTATTGATAATTTCTATATATTTGCAGACAGGGACAAATGAGACATACAATGAAGAAACAGGACACAACCGGAAACCGGGAGACAAACCTGGCACAAACCGCCACTCCGGAACTTGCTGCATCAGCCAACATCAGCATGACATCTCTCCGTTACATTGTTGCGGTCGACACCTACCGCAACTTCGTCCGGGCAGCCGAAGCCTGCGGAGTCACCCAGCCTACCCTGAGCGCAGGCATTCGCAGCCTCGAGTCGGCCCTGGACGTGACAGTCTTCGACCGCGGGGCACATCCCGTACGCCCCACAGCCCTGGGTGAAAGGATCATCGGCCAGGCCAGGAAGACCCTGCACAATGCCTCGCTGATAGAAGAACTTGTAGCCGTAGAAAAGGGAGACGAGAGCGGCAAGGCCACCATCGGCATTATCCCTACCATCGCCCCCTACATCCTGCCGGGACTGTTCAGAACCATCCACTCCGGCCATCCCGCCGTCCACCTGGAAGTCTCGGAGATGCGCACAAAATTCATCATCGAAAAGCTGCTCGCCGCCGAACTGGACATGGCCATACTCGCCACCCCCTTGGGACAGAAATACCTGCTGGAAATACCTTTATATTATGAGAAATTCGTGGCGTACATCTCCCCGTCCGACGAACTTTATAACCTGAATGAAATTCCTGCCGACAGGCTGTCCTCAGACCGGCTGTGGATCCTGGAAGAGGGCCATTGCCTGCGCAGCCAGGTATTCAACTTCTGCCACAGCCGCAGGCACAACCGTCCCGAATACCAGGCCGGGAGCATTGACACTCTGGTACGCATCGTGGACGCCAACGGAGGCTACACTGTCATCCCCGAAATGCACACCGCCTTCCTTACCGAAGAGCAGCACCGGAACCTCAGGCCCATCGTCCGCAGGGACAACGGAGCACCGGCCTCAGGATGCCCCGCCTGTGTTCCCGTCCGCGAAGTCTCACTCGTCATCCGCGAGGACTTCGTCCGCGAACGCCTCCTCAACGTCATCACCGGCTGCATCAGGCAGACAGTACCTGAAGAGATGCTGGACTCGCGCCTCAAGCGCTTTGCCATCAGACTGTAG
This sequence comes from uncultured Bacteroidales bacterium, assembly GCA_944326245.1. Taxonomy (GTDB): domain Bacteria; phylum Bacteroidota; class Bacteroidia; order Bacteroidales; family UBA932; genus Coprenecus. The sequence continues at coordinate 38,900 of CALVDF010000013.1, read as the reverse complement.
AACTGTTTCAACGCCCGAACATCCTCGACAAAATTTCCGGATTCACACCTGTAAGCCTTGATATCTGCTTGATACCTATACCGTACCTCTTCCTCAGCAAGTCTGCCAGACGGCACCTGTCCTCCACGGCAAGGCTTTCGGGAGATTCCGCCCGGAACTTCTGTCTGCATAGACCTTTCACGGAGCCGGCAAGCTCCATATCAGTGTAACGGACCTTGCGCAGTACCTCCCCTGCCAGTTCCATCTCTACTGTATCATTGCGAAGGACACTGTAGATCAAACGGACAGGAAGCCCGAACACACGCTCTACGATATCGGCCCTGACATAGTTTTCCGGCAATACCATACCTTCCGGTGAAACCACATAATGGTCCGGAAGAATGAAATTGGACTTTAGAAGTGCACGCATTTTCTTGGGGCCCACATCTGCTACAGACTGAGAGTTCCGGCCTCGGGACGGCACGGACACGTCACCTCTGAAATACAACGCCCCCGAACCCCATTCATAGTAAAAAGGCAATTCCTTTCCGCCTGCATCCATCGGATTGCGGAGCACATATCCGATAGCCATGCGGAGATATTCCATGTCTCCGATAGCCTTCATGCACACATCCGAACCCTCCATGTCCGCCAGGACAGACAGCCTGCGTCTGTACGAAAACGCAAATTTGCGGCAGTCCTGCTCCTCACCGGCCACAATAAAATGTACATGATTGTCCATCAGACAGAAAGCAAGCACCAGAATACGATGCTTCAAAGCACACACCGGGATACCGTTCATCCCGAAAACAAAATCCTCCCTGTCACTGAAGATAACTCCCTGCTTCAACCCTTCAGTACACACATGCCAATACTTCTTCATATCCTTCCTCCCTCATTATTGTCTACGCAAATATAGGAAAAATCTCCGGCCGCGCAAAAACCTGAGACGGGTACCGATACCATCCTGTCTTGAATTATCAAACACCGGCATAAATGCCAAACAAGTGACGCTCAGCAACTTGTTAAAGTCATAGGTGTTTCTTGACCCGAAAAAAGGCCTCTTCAAACACCAACTGTTTTACAGAGCACTTATTATCAGGCAATTAGAAAACAAGCGGTGTTTCATAATTCAGACATCAATTTCCTACCAAGCAGGAATACAACAGACTGACAGCACACGCTTCAGGACAATGAACTGCAGGGCAAGCACAATACTGCCACACCCCACCGCCATCCGGGGACAGCTCGTCAGAAAATGGAGTTGCCGATGTCGGTGGTGAGACGCTCGAGCGCTTCCATGCCGATAAGCGAATTGCCGTGGCGGTTGAGCTCCGGGCTCCATACAGTCACGGACAGGTTTCCGGGAATGTATGCGGCTATTCCGCCTCCTACCCCGCTCTTGCCAGGCAGACCGGCGCGGAATGCAAAATCTCCCGACTCGTCGTAGAAACCGCAGGTAAGCATCAGGGCTCCGAGACGCTTGGCCTGACTTACCGTAAGCACCTGCTCTCCGTTCAGGGGATTGGTGCCCCGGTTGCAAAGGAAGAGGAACGCCCTGGCCAGATCCTCGCACGACATCGATATCGCACACTGATGGCAATAGACATCCAGCAGGATATCCACGTCATTCTCTATATTGCCGAAACTCTTCATGAAGTAGGCCAAAGCCATATTGCGGTCGGCATGATCCAGCTCCGAACGGGCTATTTCCTTGTCGTAATAAATGTCGTCGTTGCCGCAGAGTCCGCGGACAAACTCCAGAATGGCGTCCTTGGGATGCGGATACAGGGATATCAGACGGTCAGTGACCACAAGGGCTCCGGCATTGATGAACGGGTTGCGCGGAAAGCCCTGTTCATGCTCGAGCTGTACAAGCGAATTGAACGGGTTTCCCGACGGCTCACGGCCGACAGCTTTCCATATCCCGTCTCCGATATGCCTTGTCACCATAGCCAAAGTAAAGACCTTGGATATACTCTGCACCGAAAAGCACACTCCTGCGTCACCGCTGAGGAATTCCTGACCGTCCAGGGTAATCAGGGCTATACCGAATTGCCTGGGATTCACCTTGGCCAGAGCCGGAATGTAATCCGCCACCTTGCCCTGCCCCCACAGTTCCAGCAGTTCACCGTGAATTCTGTCTATGACTTTCTGATAATCCATATTCTCTGCACTGATTTGAGCCGGCAAAAATACTATATTTGCGCCGTTTTTATTCTACCGCAGATATGGAAGATGCAGCAACAAGAAGACAGAAGGTTCTGGACAGGCTCAACGAATGGGGTATCAGCTATGTCATCCACGAACATCCCCCTCTGCCGACCATTGAAGAGGCCATGAAATACTGGAAGGATTTCGATTCTACCCACTGCAAGAATCTGTTCTTCAGGAACCACAAGGGCAACAGGCACTACCTCGTGATACTCGAGTGCCACAAGCAGATGGATATCCACGGCCTGGAGCATCAGCTGCATCAGGGCAAGCTGTCATTTGCATCGGAGCCAAGGATGGAAAAATATCTGGGCACGGTTCCCGGATCAGTGTCCCTGTTCGGTCTCATCAACGACCCGGAACATCAGGTAAAGCTCTATCTGGACAAGGATCTGCGGCAGGCAGAACGGGTCACGTTCCATCCCAATGACAATACGGCATCGCTGGAAATATCCCGCGACGACATGTACCGCTTCATAGAGCTATGGGGCGGGGAATGGGAAGAACTCTGACTGGATCCTGACCGGGGCTGACGCAGGGCACATCAGACCTCAACCCAGTCAATATGCATACCGCGGCGTTCCATACCGCGGAACCAGGTCATCTGTCTCTTTGCGAACTGATGTATGGCTATGGCAAGACGGTCATGCATCTCGTCATAACTCAACTGACCGATGAGATAAAGGGTCACGAACTTGTATTCCAGCCCGTAATATATCAGGTCCTCGGGCGACAGGCCACTGTCCAGCAGCTTGCGGACCTCTTCCACCAGACCTTCGCCGAGACGGGCATCCAGACGCCGGTCTATCCTCGCGATACGTTCCTCCCGGCTGACAGACAATCCGATATAATGGACATCTTCCGGAGCGAAACGGACCAGGGAAGGCGGACACTCCTCCGAAGCCACCGGAACGGTCTGACGGCATGGCCTGCATGTACCGTCCGCCGGGTCTTCTGCCCCGCCGGCGCGGAATATTCCGGTGTCGTCCGGATGTTCTTTCTGGTACATGGCTATCTCTATGGACCGGATAAGGCGCTTGCGGGTGTCATAATCAGTAGTATTGTGAGGAGTGGTCAGAGACTTAAGCAGGCCTATCAGATACTCGTCACTGTACTGCTCCAGTTCGGCACGCAGGGCCGGGTCGGCAGGCACGTCCGGAATTGCATAGTTCCTCGTGACCGACTCGATGTACAGCCCCGACCCGCCGCACAGTATAACCGGATTCCCACGCGACACTATGTCATTGTACGCGGCAGCAAAATCCCTCTGGTACCTGTAGATGTCATAGCGGACTCCCGCATCCACGATGTCTATCAGATGATACGGGACCGGCCGGCCGTTCCATTCGTATTCGCCCAGATCCTTGCCTGTACCTATATCCATTCCCCGGTATATCTGACGCGAATCCGCAGATATGATCTCCGCCCCGGACTTTCCGGCCAGCTGCACGGCGAAACGTGTCTTGCCGCAGGCCGTAGGTCCCAGGACCACAGTCAGTCTGTATTTGTCGATATCGTAATTCATCATCCTGTCTATCTGTCTATTTGCGCCGTAAACGGTATTCCTTGGGAGTCATGCCGGTATTGCGCTTGAAAAAGCGGCTCATGCAGGTATGCTCAGGGAAGTTGAAACTTTCGGCTATCTCGCTTACAGTCATGGCTGTATTGTCAAGCTGCACTTTTATTTCAGTCGTCAGCTGCTTGTCTATCAGCTGCTTCGGAGTATGCCCGTCAAAGTTCTCGGCCACGATGTCTCCCAGATACCGTGCGGAGATACAGAGTCTGTCGGCATAGAACGGCACCAGATGTTCCCTGGCACTGTTCTCTCTGACCAGACGTAAAAACTGATGGCACAGCAGGTGTTTGCGGCTGCTTTCCCTCCTTTCTTCCATAAATTTGCGCGGGATATGGTTGTACAGGCACATAAGCATGGTCTGCAGGAAATTATGCTCTATATGCCGCCTGAAATTGGGAATCGGACGGGAGAACAACAGTCTGGCCATATCCATCCACTGCATGACATTTTCCCACTCGTCATCTTCTGCCCCTTCCTCGAGGTGGTCAAAATACGGATACTCGTGGAGATAGTTGAGAAAAGTCGTATCCAGCGGAAGCAGTGCCTTCATAACCACGTCCTTGGGATACAGCAACACTCTCACATTGAAATCGGCACTGGGACTGTTGACCTGAATAAGACAGCCGCCGAGAAGAAAAAGCTCGCAGCCCCGGTGCATGCCATAACTCTGAATGCCGGTGGATATTTCGGCATTCCCGTCAGTACACACAAGCTGGACATCGCATCCGAAACGGCACGGATTGGACACAAGATCCTTAAGGTCAGACTCGCCGTACTGTATTCCAGGCGCATCAGTATAAAATGATTTGTTCATCGGCTGTTCTTGTTTCGGACACAAATTTATTGAAATTTAGTTATATTTGCATAGGTTCTTAACAATAGATTATGGAAGTCTACGACAGAAATTACAACAACCGCCCCATATATGTGGAAAGGCGTACAAACGGTTTAGGCACAGCCGGCTTTATCCTGGCTGTACTCACTATAGTCCTGGGATGGATACCTGTCTTCGGATGGTTTACCTGGGCCCTGGGGCTTCTGTTTTCCTTCATCGGCATGTTCAAGGCCCCGCGTGGCCTGGCCATCGCCGGATTCGTCATTTCCCTGCTGGGCCTGATAATGATTCTCTTCGTGTTCGCAATGATAGCGGCCGCGATAGGCGTGGCAGGTGTCTCCTCAGCGATTGTCGCTACACTTTTCTAACCACTTAAACTCCGACATTATGAACACACAGTCCAGAGCATTTCTCTTCCTTGCCGACGGCTTTGAAATCACCGAGGCAATGGCTCCCGCCGACATCCTGGTCAGGGGCGGCATCGAACTCAACACCATCTCCATCAGCGACAGCCACATAGTGACCAGCGCCCAGCGCATCAGTGTCAATGCTGAATTTACCTTGGACGAATACCCTCTGAACGATATCCGGACAGAGGACATCATGATTTTCCCCGGCGGTATGCCCGGCTCGACCAACCTCGCCGCCTGCGCCCCGCTGGTGAACCGCATGCAGCGCCACTATGCCGAAGGCGGTACCGTAGCCGCCATCTGTGCGGCACCGGCTGTTGTACTCTCACTGCTGCCTCTCGAAGAGACAGTACGCGCAAGAGGCGGTCTCAAGATGACCTGCTACGAAGGTTTCGAGCCGTACCTGACAGCCAAAGGCGTCACGGTAGTGGACCAGCGCCAGGGCGTCGTAGCGGATGCGGGCATCATCTCGGCCAGCGGTGCAGGTCACGCTGTAGATTTCGGTCTCAAGATTCTGGAGCTGATCTCCGGTGAAGGCACTGCCCGGAAAATCGCACAGGCAATCATGCTGTAGACTCTGAGCAACGAGCAACTCAACCCCGGGCGTCAGCCTTCGGAAGATGAAGTGATATCCGCCAGTTCGGCTGTAATGGCCTGCTGGCGGTTTTTGTTATATTCGAGGGTAAGGTCGTCGGAGAGTTCCTTGGCATTGTCGGTTGCGGTCTGCATGGCTACCATACGGGCCGCATTCTCTGCGGTTATGCTGTCGAGCAGGGCATTGTACAGGATAATGCGGATCGACGAGGGCAGCAGGGCGTCCAGCAGCGTATCGGGACCGGGCTCGAGGATATAGTCGACGGCAGTGGTGCGGTCCACGTTGGCACGGCTCACGCGGTTGAAGGGCAGCAGCTGCTCACGCATGGGCACCTGTCTTCCCATCGAGTGGAAATGGCACCGTGCAATGCATACCCGGTCGCACCGTCCGGCCAGAAAGTCGCTCATCAGCATATCCGCAAGGGGGATTATCCCGTCAAATGAGTGTTTTCCGACCAGAAAGCGGAAATCCGTACAGACATCCACCGGACAAGCAGGCATCTCCGACCCGGAGGCAATACCGGCATCACGGCCTGAGCCGGAGGGACCGGACGGGCCGACTGCCGGTTTTTTCCCGTATGCCGCGACATACCGGCTCATTCCCTGCACCATCTTCTCGCCTATGGGATAGACCGTAACCCGGGAAAATCCTTCGGCGAGCAGTTCCTCCACAGCCGCCACGGCCTCTCGCAGGGCATTGGCATTGAAAGACCCGCAGAGCGAGCTGTCCGAGGCGAGAGCCACGAGACAGGCCCTCCGCTTCTCCCCGTGATCCAGAGTCAGCGGCGAGGCAACCTCCACATCAGGGTCGCTGACCAGAGCCGCCACGATATCGGAGAAACGCCTCTCATATTCAGCCAGAGCCTCCATCGATGACTGTACCCTCAGCAGTTTGGCCGAAGCGACCATCTTCATCGCCGAGGTAATCTTCAATGTGCTCTGCACGGAAGCGATACGCTCCTTCAACTCTTTCAGCGCAGCCATGACCTTTACGAGATTTTAAGGGAGGCGGCCACCTCTGCGGCAGCTTTCTCTATAGTCCTGCACGCATCTTCGGTAAGTCCTGCGGAGACGAGGGTCTCAAACACTCCGGCAGGCTTGAGCGACTCTATAAGCAGCCGCTCGAAATCGGAGACATGCTCCAGCGGCACATCCTTCAGCAGTCCGTGGGTACCGCAGTAGAGCACTGCTATCTGCTCGCCCACAGGCATGGGACTGTACTGGGGCTGTACCAGCAGGCGGGTGTTCTTGCGCCCGCGGTCCAGCACTGCGGCTGTCACCGGATCCATGTCACTGCTGAACTTGGAGAATGACTCCAGCTCCCGGTACTGGGCCTGGTCTATCTTAAGGGTGCCGGCCACCTTCTTCATCGCCTTGATCTGGGCATTGCCGCCGACACGCGAGACGGAGATACCCACATCCACCGCCGGCAGACTGCCGCTGTTGAAGAGGTCCGTGTCCAGGAATATCTGTCCGTCGGTAATCGAAATCACATTGGTCGGGATATATGCCGACACGTCCCCGGCCTGGGTCTCTATGATGGGCAGGGCAGTCAGGGAGCCGCCTCCGCGCACCTTGTCCTTCAATGCAGGCGGTATGTCGTTCATCTGTCTTGCCACCTCCTCCTGGGCAATAATCTTGGCCGCTCTCTCCAGCAGGCGGGAGTGCAGGTAGAAGATATCACCGGGATAGGCCTCACGTCCGGAGGGCCTGCGCAGTATCAGCGACACCTCGCGGTAAGCCACGGCCTGCTTCGAGAGGTCGTCGTACACCACCAGCGCATGCCGTCCGGTATCGCGGAAATACTCTCCTATCGCGGCCCCGGCAAACGGAGCATAGTAACGCATCGCGGCCGAGTCGGCAGCCATAGCCGCCACCACCACCGTATAGTCCATCGCCCCGTATTTCCTCAGGGTATCCACCAGCGCAGCCACAGTGGAAGCCTTCTGCCCGACTGCCACGTAGATACAGTAGACAGGCTCTCCCGCCTCATAGCAAGCTCTCTGGTTGATGATTGTATCCACAGCTATCGCCGTCTTTCCGGTCTGGCGGTCACCGATAATCAGTTCCCTCTGTCCGCGTCCGATAGGTATCATCGCATCTATCGCCTTCAGGCCTGTCTGCAGCGGCTCGCTCACCGGCTGACGGAAAATCACTCCAGGGGCCTTGCGGTCCAGCGGCATCTCCACTTTTTCACCCAGTATTTCCCCGCCTCCGTCAATCGGCTCTCCCAAAGGATTTATCACCCTGCCGAGCATAGCCTCGCTCACGTCTATGGAGACAGTACGGCCGGTACGCCGCACCATGTCGCCTTCCTTGACCAGATCTGTGGGTCCGAGCAGCACGGCACCCACATTGTCCTCCTCAAGGTTCATCACCACGGCCTTCATACCGTTGTCAAACTCCAGCATCTCGCTGGCCTCGGCATTGCGCAGCCCGAAGATGCGCACCACTCCGTCACTCACCTGGAGCACAGTCCCGACCTCGGAATACTGGGCCTCGAGGTCGATGCCCTGCAGTTCGGAGAGCAGTATCTGAGGCACCTCCGAAGGCTTTATCTTATTGGGTTTATCACTCATGTCTATATGGTTTTCAACAGATTCTACATTATATTTTCCTAAGCGGCTCCGTCCCCAGCCTCTTGCGCAGCAGCTTGATCTGGGAGGCGGTGCTGGCGTCTATCAGAGTGTCTTCCATACGGAAAATGAAACCTCCGATAATGGATGGATCCACCTTGCGGGTGATGACTGCCGTACAATGGTCCACACCCCGTGCCCGGGTCCTGATAATGTCCTCGACATCCTTTCCGAGAGGCACGGCCGTCGTCAGCACTGCCTCCTTGAGGTTATGCCTCTGACGGTAAAGGGCAAGGAATGAATGGAGCATGATGAAGAAGCAGGACTCCCGGTGATGGCGCAGCACAAGATACACGAAATCCCGCAGGGAACGGCAGGGTTCCTCTTTGAGCAGGCCGAATATCACTGCCGCCTTCTCATCATCGGGCAATGCCGGCGAGAGAACCGCCTCCCTTATCCGGGGGATGTAGTCGAACTGTCCCGAAAAAGGATGCAGCTGCTCATACACAAGATCCTCTTCTCCGAGGGAAGCCGCATACTCCGCCAGGGCCTTGGCATAACGTCTCGATATCAGTCCGGTATCCATAGACTCTACTTCTTTTCAGGGTCAATCTCCTCCAACAGGCGCTCAGCGAGGGCGGTCTGGCTCCGGGTGTCGGAAAGCTTCTCGCGCAGCAGGCGCTCGCTGACAGCTATCGAGAGCAGGGCCACCTGATGTCTGGCATCACGGATGATGGCATCGCTCTCCAGCCGGGCACTGGCCTTGGCCGCGGCGATTATCTTCTCTCCCTCCTCCCCGGCCTTCTTACGGGCCTCGGCGATCAGCTGCTCACGGGTCTGTACTGCCGAGCGGAGTATCTCCGACTTCTGCCTCTCGGCGTCCATGCGTACGGCTTCCATCTCCTGTTGCAGGTCATCCAGCTTCTTCTGTGCCTCACCGGCGGCAGCCAGAGAGGAGTCAATATACTCCCTCCGCCTTTCCACCGACTTCCGTATCACAGGGAAGCCGAACCTGGCCAGCAGGATGAACACGACAGCGAAGGCCAGCGTCATCCATATAAGCAGTCCCGGTTCCGGTTGCAACAGTCCCATGACTCAGAAATTTTAGAGGGCCATGAAACATATTACGACCGCGAAGAGGGCCACTCCCTCAACCAGTGCGGCGATAATAATCATATTTGTACGGATCTTGCTTGCCTGGTCCGGCTGGCGTCCTATGGCCTCCATGGCCGAAGAACCTATTCGTCCGATACCGATACCAGCGCCGATGGCGGCGAGTCCCGCTCCGATGGCGGCTCCGAGAATTGCTAATTCTGACATAATTCCTAATTTTTAAACGTTTTTATATTTTTTCAGTTTTTTCGATTTTTTGCCCTCCTGCGCAAGTCCTATGAACACACCGGAGAGCATGGTGAACACATACGCCTGCAGGAAGGCCACAAGGACTTCCAGACAGTTCATGAACACGGTGAACAGCACCGAGACCACAGTCATCGAGGCATTCATCGCCGCTCCCATACCGGCTGTGACAAACACTATGCACACCAGGCAGAGAATAGCCGCATGCCCGCCGACCATGTTGGCAAAGAGTCGGATCATCAGGGCGAACGGTTTGGTGAATATTCCGATGAACTCAATCACGGGCATGAAGGGCACGGGCACCTTGAGCCAGGTCGGCACGTCGGGCCAGAAGATGTCCTTCCAGTAGGCACGGCCTCCGAAAATATTGACGACCAGGAAGGAGGCCAGGGCCAGGACAAACGTCACGGCTATGTTGCCGGTCACGTTGACTCCGCCCGGGAAGAACGGAATCAGACTCATGAAGTTACATACGAGAATAAAGAAAAACACTGTCAGCAGGAAGGACGAGAACCGCTTCCAGTTCTCTCCGACACAAGGTTTTATCAAGTCGTCCTCCAGTCCCTCGATGGCCATCTCCATAAAGGCCGTGAAACCCTTCGGATGCTCCTTCACGTCCCGGTGACGGCGGTACCACCCGGCCGGTATGAGTATCACCAGCAGGACTATTGCGCTGTTGAGCAGCAGGGCAGCCACTGTCCGCGTAATGGACAGGTCGAACGGGCGGACCGTGCTGCTGTCGGGCAGAGTCTCCACTATCTTTCCCTCGTATTGTCCTTCCGCGGCAATGCTGAAGCCCTGCCATGAGGCTCCGTCAGCCAGATGACGCGAGGAGAAGCAGTGCCAGCCGCCCCCTTCCGCCGAAGAACGCACGATTACCGGCAGGTAGAGGGATACGCTGCGCTCTCCGAAAGTGCCTATGTGCCACCAGTAGCTGTCATTCAGATGCTCCAGGACAATGGCCTTGACATCCACCTCCTCCGCAGTATCCGCGACGGCGGAAGTATCCGTCCGGGGCGCGGCCGGCGGCATCGCCGAAAGCGTCCGCAGCGGCATCATCACGAGGAAGACCGCCACGACAGATGCCGTTATCATCCTGTATATCGCTTCCCTATTCATTCTTTTCAGCCTCCTTCTGAACTTCCACGCATGCCTCCACATTGTCATTGTGGACCCTTACACAGCCGGCGCGGACCTGCACCGAGCCGGAATTACCGTCCGCGGCAATCCACTCTATGGTCCCGGGAAGCAGGGAGGAGATGAGAGGGGCATGCTCAGGATAGACCGTGAAAATCCCCTTGGCCCCCGGAAAGGTGACCTTCTCCACCTGAGCCGAGCACAGGAGTCCGCCGGGCGATATGACGGTCAGGGTGATCATGATGCTGTGGCCGCAAGCATTTCCTGGCCCTTGCGGATGGCCTCATCTATGGTTCCTACGTTGAGAAACGCCTGCTCGGGAATGTTGTCCACCTCCCCGTCCAGGATCATCTTGAAACCACGTATGGTCTCGTCAATCGGAACCATCTGTCCGGGTACTCCCGTAAACTGTTCTGCAACGGAAAACGGCTGCGACAGGTATCTCTGCACACGGCGGGCCCTGTTGACTGTAACACGGTCCTCCTCGGAAAGCTCGTCCATGCCGAGGATAGCGATGATGTCCTGCAGCTCCTTGTTGCGCTGGAGGATCTGCTTGACCCTGCGGGCCACGTCGTAGTGTTCCTCGCCGACTATGTTCGGGTCCAGAATCCTCGACGAGGACTCCAGCGGATCGACTGCAGGATAGATACCCAGCTCGGCTATCTTACGGCTGAGCACCGTAGTGGCGTCGAGATGCGAGAACGTCGTCGCGGGAGCGGGGTCGGTCAGGTCGTCGGCCGGCACGTACACCGCCTGCACGGAAGTGATGGAACCGTACTTGGTAGAGGTTATGCGCTCCTGCATCTGTCCCATCTCGGTGGCGAGGGTAGGCTGATAGCCCACTGCCGAAGGCATTCGGCCCAGCAGGGCCGAAACCTCAGAACCGGCCTGCGTAAAACGGAATATGTTGTCTATGAAAAGCAGAATATCGCGGCGTTCTCCTTTCTCCCGCCCGGCATCCCTGAACGACTCGGCGACAGTAAGGCCCGACAAAGCTACGGAAAGACGTGCTCCAGGGGGCTCGTTCATCTGGCCGAATATCAGCGTTGCCTGAGACTTGGCAACTTCCCCGTAATCGACTTTGGAAAGATCCCAATGCCCCTGCTCCATGCTCTTTTTGAACTCGTCCCCGTAGCGGATCACACCTGACTCTATCATCTCCCTGAGCAGATCGTTTCCTTCACGGGTGCGCTCGCCGACTCCGGTAAACACCGAAAAGCCGTTGTGGCCTTTCGCTATATTGTTGATGAGTTCCATGATCAGCACTGTCTTGCCCACTCCGGCACCTCCGAAAAGTCCGATCTTGCCTCCCTTGACATAAGGTTCCAGCAGGTCTATGACCTTGATGCCGGTATAGAAGACTTCCTGGGATGTAGCCAGATCCTCGAATTTGGGAGGTTCCCTGTGAATCGGCAGCTCTCCGGTACGGTCCAGCGGACGCATGCCGTCGATACTCTCCCCCACCACATTGAGCAGACGCCCCTTGATCTGATCCCCCACAGGCATGGATATCGAATGTCCCGTAGCCGTTACCGGCAGATGACGCTGAAGTCCGTCGGTAGACTCCATCGCTATCGCCCGGACCGTATTTTCACCTATGTGCTGCTGCACCTCCAGTATCTGTTCCTTTCCGTCCGGACGGGCTACTGTCATGGCCTCGTGAATACCCGGAAGCTTTTGCTCTTTCCCGCAGTCCGGGAAATGCACGTCCACCACTGGACCTATAATCTGTGATATGTATCCTGTCATCTGCATATTTGACATATATTGCAAATGACTGCGAGAATGCAATAATTGTACCTTAAAGCGCTGTCTGAACGGCTTTTTATCGACAATTTCGCAGTTCCGTCAAAATCCCCGAAAAGAAAGAATAAAAACATTATTGTTGCAAACGTGCCGGCTAATTTGTATTTTTGCATTCTGAACAATTTATTCACATCCTAAACCGACCGAACATGACACCTAAGAACTTCAAGACTCTTCTTGCAGCCCTCTCTGCATTGACAGTAACATTGTCCGCAGCCGCACAGTCCGCACAGCAAGCCCCTGACGGCATCACCGAAAGGTCATCATTCAAAATCACAAGGCCCTATGAAAACTTCAGGATAGTCCGCTTCACCGGCATCTACCAGGGCGAGGACCATACCCTCTACAACATGATGAACCGGAATGTATACAGCGGCTCAGTCTCCGACTTCTGCATCAATCCTACAGGAGCTTCCATAGCCATCCTCCTGCGCAACGGCAGGACCGTAGACATCATCTCCAACCGGAACAAGGACCAGATCCTCGAGTCCATCAAAGGGGACAAGAAGACAGACCCGTTCGACGGAAAGGGAGGAAAGGGAGTACCTCAGGTCACAGCCATAGCATACTCTACCGATGCCAGGGAAATCCTGACCGCCAACAGTTTCGGTGAAATCATAACATACTCCACCGACGGATACTGGATCTCGTCCATCATAGATGCCGGCAAGGTCTACGATTACATAGCCCTTAGCCCCAACGGATACTTCATCGCTGCGGCATACGGCAAGGAAATGGACATATGGAACGTGGAGACCTCGGACATCAAACGCATACTCCACTTCGCCGGAAACATCAACCACATGACTTTTTCCCCCGACTCGAGGGAGATAGCGGTCAGCTGCGACACGGCTGGCCTGCAGATAGTCAACGCCATTGACCATCACCGCTTTGCCGTATCCACCGGCATTGAAAATGTACGGCAGGCCTCTTTCCATCCTGAAGGCAAATACATCGCGTACGCCAAGGAGGATTCTGTCATAGTATACAACCTTATCAACCACAAGGCTGTATGCCGTCTGGGGGAGGCGGGCGGCGCCCCCATGTCCAACGTACTGACAGTCAATTTCAACTTCAACACGGTAAACAACATCACAACCCTGGGGCACAACTCCGGCGAAAAGTTCTTCTTCTGGGACATGTCATCCCTGCCGCCGCTATACCGCTCCAAGCTGAGTGAAGAAGTCGACAAACTGATGTCTGACTGGATCCGCCAGATGGACGGTGAATCCATGGACGAATACCGCGTAAGGGTAACCGACGACAATGCTGCACGCCAGAAAGCCATGCTGCTGGACCAGGCCGCAACAGCCATAGCCACCAAGACCATCACCCTGGAAGACCCCTTTATCGCCGAGGAGTACGACATGGACAACCACAGTATCGACATCAAGTTCGGACAGCTCGATGCCATCAAGCTGGAAGTGCCCGAGAACGAATTCCAGGAAGTCAGGAACGGAGACCTTTCCTACGAAAATCCTATCTACACCCTGGACGACATGGACGAATTCCAGCTGGTCTACCTCGAGGTAGTCAACCGCACCACAGACAAGACATACATCTTCGACAAACGTAACTACATCATAGGAGAAATAGAATTCGGGGACGATGACATCGACTACATACCCGTCTCCATGCTCCAGACCGTAAACATGGAAATGGAGGCACTCCAGCAGCAGACAGAGGAAATCATGGAGGAGAAAAAGCAGGAAAACGTCATCACGGACAAGACCGCCATAACCATAGACTCTGAAATCGAAAGCGACTTCGATGCCGACGGCAACAAGATATACAACTACAATCTGGGCTACCGGTACGACGTCTCGGAAGGATTCTCATACCAGGAAGACTTCGGTCCCGGGAAATTTACCGTATCAGAATCAAATGCCGCCCTCACCATGCTGGAAGCCATCAAGACAGCCTTGGCAGGAGACATGAAAAAATACATAGACGAAGCCAAAAACATAGAAATCACCATCACAGGTACAGCCGATGCCATCCCGGTAGGACGAATTCCATATGACGGCAGCTGCGGGGAATTCCGCGAGACCCCATACTACGCCAAGGATGAGCTGTCGAGCATGACTGTCACGGACGAGACCGACATCCGCAACAACGAACAGCTTGCGTTCATACGCGCTGCCGGTGTCAAGGTATGGCTGGAAAATGAAGTTCCGGAGCTCCGCGACAACAAGGACAAATGCACGTACAGGTTCCGTACCGAAGTCAGTGACGTACGTGGAGGTGAATTCCGCAGAATCATTGTCAACATCAAATTCAAGGATGTCCTTAACTAAATAAAAATAAAATATATGCACATGAAACACATATTGACGGTCCTGCTGCTTCTGGCATTAGGAAGCACAGTGACGGTCCTGCGCGCCCAGAACTCCCAGGAACTGCTGGCAAGGGCCAACCAGCAGTATGTCCTCTACGAGAATGCCAAGGGCGACAACAGCACAGAGATGTATGACCATCTCTACCAAAGCTACACCCTCTACTCCAGTCTGCTGGATGCATTTGCCGATCCCAATGCCATGGAAGCGGCCAGAAACAGACTGATCCAGATCTACCCGGCCCTGAAAAACGCCGCCATGTTTTTCTCAAACATGAACAACACGCAGATGGCCCACCAATTCGGAATGGCTTACATCCTGCTTCCGAAGAACCAGGCATTTACAGGGGGAGTCCTCCGCACCGATGAAGTGTACCCCCAGATAGTATACAACACCGGAATATCCGCCTACAAACTGCAGAATATGGATGACGCGGCTACCTGCTTCAACGAATACCTCTCGACAGGAGAACCGGACAGGGCCAAGGACTGCATCATTTTCCTAAACATGATATACATGTCCCGCCACGACTACGCGGAACAGGAAAAAATCCTCCAGCGTGCAATCTCGGAATACCCCAACACGATGGATTTCTACTACAACCTCATCAACCTGTACATCTCTACAGGGAATCAACACGGCCTCATGGCGACGATTGACAAGGTACTCACAGTCGATCCCAACGACATAAACGTTCTGCCCATCAAGGCACGCATGGAAGAAGCTTCAGGCAATGTGGAGGAAGCCCTGAAACTCTACCGCAGGCTCCTTTCATTCTTTCCCGATGACCTGGCCATAATGAAGGGAGTCGCAAAATGCAGTTTCAAGATAGGCTCGGAAATCAACAACCGGGCATACGCCGTAGTCGATGAAGCGGAAGGGATGGAACTCAGGCAGAAAGCATACCCCTATCTGTATGATGCACGCATATACTTCGAACGCATACTCAGGCATGAGCCCACTTCGGCCGTGTACATGAAGGGTCTGGAAGAATGCTACAAATTCATGGACATGACGGCAGAAGCCACAGTCCTTCTCAGTATCATAGCAGACCGGGGCTCATACGACCAGTTCGAGGAGAAACTCAAAAGCTACAGTCAGCTGGCTGTCAACGCAGTCTCTACAGATACAGAGGGAGCCTCCGCCGTCCTGGCAGGAGACCCCCCCAGACTGACAACCATGATCACAGGCTTTTCGGAGACCAACTCCAACAGTGTCATCGATGCCGGTGAAAGTTTCTCGATAGATGTCGCCGTGCAGAACAGCGGCATGGGCGATGCCCATAACGTAAAGATACTCCTTTCTGAAAACAGCGGCATGGACCGATTCTTCGAAGGAAGCAGGGAGATCGATGCCGGCATCATAAAGTCCGGAGAGACCAAACACTACACATTCCGGTACACCCTCAACGAAAAAGCCCCTACAGCTGAAGCGAACATAACCGTCTACACCTTGGAGGAGAGCGGGATGGACGCCGATCCGACAAGTCTGCTCGTCAACATCCAGGAAATGGCACGTCCCCGCCTGCTCATAGCCGACTACCAGTACATGTCTGCCCGAGGGACATCCATAACTCTGGGAGACAGGGGAAAGCTCATTGTAGCCGTTCAGAACGCGGGACGCCTTCCGGCCATGAATACCAAAATCAGCTTCGAGTGTCCTTCCAACATCATAGCTACCGACAACATCGAAATATCCATTGACTCCATACAGCCTGGAGAGATAGTTCCCCTGACATTCGACTTTCTGGTCAACAAGAGATTTGCGCTTGATTCCATTCCCATCGGCGTAAAGATTGCCGAAGGCTCCACATTTGCCGTGGTACAGGATGTTTTCAAGGTAAAACTGGGAGAATACCTCTCTACCGCCAACAAGATAGTCATCGAAGGCAAACTGGATGAACGTCCGGCGGTCAATACCGGCTACTCCATTGCCATGGAATCCGAACTGCTAGAGAACGTACCTGCCGGCACGCCACACCCGAACAGATATGCCCTCATCATCGGCAACGAGGACTACTCGATAGTGGGCGGAAGCGCAGAGATCAATGTGCCGTTTGCATGCAACGATGCAATAGTGTTCAAGGAATACTGCCTCCGCACTTTCGGGATACCTCTGGAACACATACGTTACATAGACAATGCCACGGCAGGAATCATGCGTGAATCCATAGACTGGCTCATAAATATCGGCAAGGCCAATCCCGATGCTGAACTGTTCTTCTACTATTCGGGACACGGCAGCAACGATGAGGCCACACGCGAACCGTATCTGCTTCCTGTCGACGTGACAGGCAAATACATCAAGCTGGGCATCTCCCTCAACGACCTGTATGCAAATCTCTCCGCAGTGCCATGCCAGGCATCGTACGTATTCCTGGATGCCTGCTTCAGCGGAGGATACAAGAGCAAGGAGCCTCTGGTTGCACAGAAAGGAGTACGCGTAGTCCCCAAATATTCCGTCATCGGGGGCAACCTGATATGCTTCTCGTCCAGTTCAGGGGAACAGACCTCCAGCGTATACTACGACAAACGCCAGGGATACTTCACCTATTATCTTATCAAGAACATACAGGAAGCCAACGGCAACATTTCCCTCGGAGACCTGTACAACAGGACCCGCGACAAAGTGGAAGCCGCAACAGCCGTTTCGGGCAAGCTTCAGTCTCCGCAGGTACTGGTATCCCCGGACTGGACGGACTGGAGTACGAAGGTGCTCAAATAAGAATTATTTCGTATCTTTGCCGCCCCTATGGCAAAAGCAAAGAGCAAAATAGAAATCCGCAACAAGAAAGCCTCGTTCGAATACGAGTTTCTTGAGAACTATACGGCAGGAATAGTCCTTACCGGCACGGAGATAAAATCCATCCGTGCCGGCAAGGCATCTCTGGTCGACAGCTACTGCTACTTCTCCGGCGGAGAGCTCTACGTCAAGAACATGCATATCGCCGAATACTGGTGGGGCACCTTCAACCGCCATGATCCGAAACGCGACAGAAAGTTGCTGCTCAACCGCCGCGAGCTCCGGAAACTGGCCCGCTCCGTCAAGGAGAAAGGACTGACCATCGTGACCAGACGCCTGTTCATAGCCGAAAGCGGCTATGCCAAACTGGACATCGCCCTGGCACGGGGCAAGAAGGAATACGACAAACGCCAGTCCATAAAGGAGAAAGATCTCAGAAGATATTCCCCGGAATAAACCGGACCAGGACCGAAAGAGAAAAGAAAAGAGGAACGACCGTTTTCAGTCGCCCCTCTTTTCTTTTTCACCGTAACGCAAGGAAAACCCTACAGCATACCTCCGTCACAGATGATTACCTGACCTGTCACATACGAAGACAGATCCGATGCGAGGAACAGGGCCACATTGGCTATATCCTCGGGAGTACCGCCACGACGGAGAGGTATCTTCTTGTTCCACTCGTCACGTACCTCCTGCGGCAGGGCATTGGTCATGTCCGTGATGATAAAGCCCGGTGCTATCGCATTGGCACGGATGCCGCGGGAACCCATTTCCTTGGCAATCGACTTGGCAAGTCCGATAAGACCGGCCTTGGATGCCGAATAGTTGCACTGACCGGCATTGCCGTTCACACCGACAACTGAAGAGATGTTGATGATGCTGCCACCTCTCTGACGCGCCATTATGGGAGTCAGGGCATGGGTAAAGTTGAACGCACTCTTGAGGTTGACAGTGATGACACTGTCCCACTGCTGCTCTGACATCCTCATCATAAGACCGTCACGGGTAATTCCGGCATTGTTGACCAGAATGTCGATATGTCCGAAATCCTTGTGGATCTGCTCTACGGTAGCATGAGCCTCCGCAAAATCGGCAGCATTCGATGCATAGCCACGACATTCCACACCAAGGGCGGAAATCTCGGCTACAGTGTTCCTGAAATTGTCATCCTCCTTGAGGTCGGTAAAGGCGATATTCGCTCCGGCCGAAGCCAGCTTCATGGCTATGGCTTTGCCGATACCGCGGGCAGCTCCTGTAATCAGAGCTACCTTTCCTTGTAATAATCCTTCTAACATAGTCTTTATTTTACTTTATCGTTAGGAATAACTGCAAACGAGAGGCTGGCCTCGACGCACAGCTCGCCGTCAACAAAAGCCTTGGCCTCAATGAAGAAAAGCATAGCCCTGTGGTTGGTAATGCGGGCATGCACCTCTACAGTGTCACCGGGATGTACCTGACGCTTGAAACGGGTCTTGTCGATACCTGTGAAGAGGGTCGTGTGCCCTACCAGGTAATCCTTTATGAGCAGCGAACTGCACTGCCCCATGATCTCACATAGAATGACACCAGGGACCACAGGATAGCCGGGGAAATGGCCCTGCAGGAAGAATTCATCCCCTCTGACATGATACTTGCCGATACACTCCGTACCGTCATTCTGAAGTTCCATCTCGTCCACGAGCAGCATGGGCTCACGGTGACGCAGGAATTTCTTGATTTCTTCTCTATCCATAAATATTATAGTTTAGTTAGTACATTTCAGACCAGCCTGAAAGCGAGTACAGCATTGTGGCCGCCGAAACCCAGGGACGACGACAGAGCGATCGTCAGCTTGGCTTCACGGGCATGATTGGGATTGACATCCAGATCGCACTCGGGATCCGGCTCCTTGTAATGGATGGTAGGAGGCACTATGCCGTTCTTCAACGCAAGTACAGCCGCTACTGCCTCGATGCCGCCGGCAGCGCCGAGAGCGTGTCCGGTCATGGACTTTGTGGAGCAAAGGATTGCCCTTCTGGCTTCAGTATCGCCCAGAGCCAACTTGATGGCAGCTGTTTCCGACTTGTCGTTCAGAGGGGTGCCGGTACCGTGTGTATTGATGTGCAGCAGGTCGGAGGTGGAGTAATGAGCTTCCGTCAGAGCCTGTCTGAATGCTTTTGCCGGTACCGATCCGTCCGGACGCGGTGCAGTATAGTGATATGCGTCGCAGGTATTGCCATAGCCGCATATCTCTGCATATATCCTGGCTCCGCGGGCCATTGCGTGTTCGTATTCTTCCAGAATGACCACACCGGCTCCTTCCGCTATTACGAAACCCTGACGACGGGCATCGAACGGAAGTGAAGCCTCCATGGGATCGGATGCCGGGGAAAGAGCCTTGCTGTTGGAGAAACCGCCTATTGCCAGAGGATTGATGGCAGCTTCGGTACCGCCGGCGATGATGGCATCGGCATAGCCGAACTTGATGGCCCTGTAGGCCTCACCGATCGAGTGGGTACCTGTCGCACAGGCCGTCACTATAGGAAGGCATACGCCGCGGGCATTGTGGGCTATGGCCACGTTTCCTGCCGCGATATTGGCGATCATTGTAGGAATAAACAGAGGGGATATCCACTGCGGGCCGTCCTTCAGCATCTTGGCAGTCTCGTTGACGAAAGAATGCATTCCGCCTATTCCTGATCCGATATAGACTCCGAAACGGTCCGAATGAACGTATCCTGGAGTATTGTCCTCCTCGTCGTCAGTGACTTTGAGTCCGCTCATGGCCACTGCCTGATTGGCCGCTGCAAGGGCAAAAAGGCAGAAACGGTCGAACTTTCTGGCGGCTTTCGGCTCTATTCCGTAATCGGCAGGCCTGAAGTCCTTGACCTCACCGGCTATCTTGACGGAAAGACCGTCGGTAGGAACCTGTTTGATAAAATCTATACCGCAGACTCCGTCCACGATGTTCTTCCAGAATGTCTCTACATTGTTACCGACAGGGGAGACTACTCCAAGTCCTGTCACTACTACTCTTTTTTCCATATCGTTTTGTTTTATTTTGACCAACGGAGAACACATGCCCCGGTAGTGAAACCTGCCCCGAAGGCACTTAGCAACAGTAATTCTCCTGTTTTTAACTGATTGCCGCGATTAAGATCGTCCATAAGCGCCGGAATCGAGGCAGAGGATGTATTGCCGTACTTGCTGAGATTGACAGGGAACTTGCTCTTGTCCTGCTGCACGAAATGCTGTATGGCCTCTATGATGCGGACGTTGGCCTGATGAAGGAGGTACAGGCTGATATCGTCCGGTGTAATGCCGGCCATGGTAAGGACTTTGTCTATATCCTTGATGGAAGATGACACGGCAAGCTTGAACACATCCTGTCCGTTCATCACCACACCACCGTCCTCTTCTTCCTTGCGGACAAACGGGGTCGGCTGAAGCTTCCTTTTCTGGTACAGGGCCTCAACCTTGCAATGGGTGGATACGCGGATGGCCTTGAGGTCATCCCCCTTGGTTGCCACTACCGCACCTGCTGCATCACCGAACAGGATGCATGACGAACGGTCTTTCCAGTTCATCATCCTCGTAGGCTCCTCGGCACATATTATAAGAATATTCCTGATGTCCTTTGTGGCCAGAAATGCCTCGGCTACATCGAGCGCATATATGAAGCCTGTGCATGCACAGTTGATATCCATAGTCGGGCATGTCGCTCCTATCATTCCCTGTATCACACAGCCGAGACCAGGTGTAACATATTCATTGACCACGTTGGAGCAGATGATGTAGTCTATCTGGTCAGGCGTCACACCGGCATTCTCCATCGCATTGCGGCATGCAGTTGCGGCCAGGTCCTCCAGCCTTTCGGATGATATCACACGCCTCTCATGGATCCCGGTACGGGTTACAATCCACTCATCGCTAGTGTCCAGAAAGTTTTCCAACATCGCATTCGTCACTACCAGGGACGGACGCGCACTGCCAGTTCCAATGATTCTCATATTCTTCTAATTGTCACTTTGGTTTGTCTATAATCGTGCAAAAATATACATTTTGCAGTAAAAAACAAACACCGGTGTACCCCCTAAGGGCACACCGGATATTCTACTGACCGATCTTGGAATCCACTATTGCAAGAACCCTGGATTCCTGCCTTACAGCCTCTTCAGCTATCTTTGCTGCTTCCGCCACCAGAGCGTCAGCCTTTTCGCGGTCCTTCAGGCCTGAAGCATTGATCTTCACATTGAGGAAAGCACCCAGGACTGCCGAACGGGCCGCAAGGGCACCTACACCTGCATCGGAGACCGAGTTGGGATTGCCCTCGGAAGCCATTGCCTCCACCAGTTCAAAGACCTTGAAGGATGCCTTCATCGTCCTGAGAGGCACCTCGGTAGCATAGAGGGTTGCATCCTGCATGGCAGCTGCACGGGCCGCTTTCTCCTCGTCCGTCTTCTTGGGCATGGACATCGCATCCATGATACGGTTGAATGCAGCCGTATCCTCATCTACCAGATGAAGCAGTTCGTACATCAGATCCTGTCCCTTCTCTGCCCATACGGAGAATTTGGGGCACTGGTCATCCCAGCCCCTCTTGTGGGACGAAAGGTTGGCGACCATGGCTCCGAGAGCCGCTCCGAGCGACCCCATGTATGCAGAAATCGATCCGCCGCCGGGAGCCGGAGACTCACGGGAAGTCTCTTCCGCAAAACCGCGTACTGTAAGGTCCACGAGCTTGGGAGTCCTGTCGCTGTCTTCGAGGATGTATTCAATGACTTTTTCGCGGGGGTTGAAAGGTTTGAGATCATCCAGTCCCATTGATTTGACCGCTATCTTCACGATATCCTCTTCAGGGATACCGCAGGAACGGTTCTGCTTTGCCAGGAAATATTTTCCGGCATCTATCAGCACCTTCTTCGGTATCAGTCCGACTATCTCGGAACCTGTTACCCTCAGCCCGCGGGCATGAGCCTTATCGCACACCTCGTCGAAAGCCACATGCACAGGCGTAACGTTGATATTGGTCACATTCATGGATACCTGGGCTATACCGTATTCTTCTATAAACCAGCCTATAGCCTTGCAGCCCTTCAAAGTACCGGGAACCCAGACCACATTGCCTTCGGCATCCTTGACCACCTTGCCGGTGATGGGATCACCCTCTCTCTTCTTGCGTCCTTTTTCACGGACGTCGAAGGCCACAGAATTGGCACGGCGGGTTGACGTGGTGTTGAGATTGTAGTTGATGGCCACGAGGAAATCCCTGGCACCTACAGCCGTTGCACCTGTACGGGCAGTATAGTCATCGATGACGGCAGGTCCGAAATCAGGCTTCTCACCATCTTCAAGCCTCTTCGCCAGACCTTCGTATTCACCTTTGCGGCATACAGCCAGATTCCTGCGTTCAGGGACATATGCAGCACTTTCATAACAGAACACAGGGATACCCAGTTCCTCACCGATTCTCTTGGCCAAGGTACGGGCATACTCCACGCACTCCTCCATAGTCACTCCTGCAATGGGGACGAGAGGGCACACGTCTGTGGCTCCCATACGGGGATGTTCGCCGTGATGATGGCGCATGTCGATCAGCTCGGAGGCCTTCTTGACAGCGCGGAAAGCCGCTTCCATCACTTTTTCCGGCTCTCCGACAAAGGTGACCACTGTACGGTTGGTCGCCGCACCCGGATCCACGTCAAGGAGCCTTACCCCTTCAACGCTCTCGGCTGCATCGGTAATCTGTTTGATAATCTGCATATCACGTCCCTCGCTGAAATTGGGGACGCATTCAATAAGTTTTCGTGTCATGTAAATCTGATATTAGTGTTTTGTAATCAATATTGCTTGCCGTTTAATATTATGGTATCAATAAGCTGCGAAGTAAAGCTGTAGGGGACGAACTCGTAGGAGGGTATCCGCTTGGTAATGAACAGAGAGGCCTTCTTGCCAGTAGCTATGCAGCCGTAGTCTCCGGCCACGCCCATTGCAAACGCACCGTTGACCGTAGCGGCATTGAGCACTGTCTCGGGAGTAAGGCGCATCTTTATCATGGCCAGCGCCATCATGAACTTCATGTCCCCTGAAGGGCAGGACCCCGGATTGTAGTTGGAAGCAATTGCCAGCGGCAGGTTGTATTCGAGCATCTCCTTGGCTTCGGGATAATCCATATCCAGGAAAAATGTCGCACCCGGCAGAAGGGTTGCTATCGCTCCGCTGCCCTGAAGCACCTTGAACTCTTCCGGTCCGGTAAATTCCAGATGGTCGACGGAAGCGGCTCCGTATCGCACTCCGACCTGCACACCTCCGGAAAAACTCATCTGGTTTGCATGTACTTTAGGAACCATGCCGTACTTCACGGCCTCCCCGAAAATCCGGCATGCGTCCTCTACACTGAAAAATCCTTCCTCCACAAATATATCCACATAGTCCGCAAGGCCTTCCGCAGCTACTGCGGGTATCATATCCCGTACTATTTCATCCACATAACCGGTGCGGTCGCCCTTGTAGCGGGCCGGCACCGCATGGGCACCCAGGAAAGTGGTACGCACCTTCAAAGGAGTCTCCTCCCCCACCCGGCGCGCAACCCTGAGCATCTTTATCTCGTCCTCTACCGTGAGTCCGTAACCGCTCTTGATCTCCACGGCCCCTGTTCCGAGGGATATTATCTCCCATGCCCTTTCCAGTGTCTGGCGCAACAGTTCATCTTCGGAAGTATTGTGCAGCAGCTCCACTGAATTGAGGATACCGCCGCCGCGACGGGCTATTTCCTGATAGGAGAGCCCGCGCAGCTTGTCCATGAACTCCATCTCCCTGCTCCCGGCATAGACCAGATGGGTATGGGAATCGCAATACGACGGGAACACCATCCTGCCGTCTGCATCCACCACTTCATCCGCACTCAGCTCCATAGCCTCCAGCTCCCCGGCATCAAGATCCTTCATAAGGCCGAAGCCGGCGATACGGTCCCCCTCTGTCTTCAGCCAGGCCCCTTCCATGCAAGGCAGGGACAGCATATCCTGCCCTCCAAGAGGGGACTCCGGCTGCCGCTGCCTTACATTGACAAGCTTTTTGATATTTTTTATAAAAAGGGACATTTTCTAGATTTCTGTATTCCTTATAAAATCAATCGACTTGCGGATATTGGTATACATCACGGTGTCTTCTTCGACGAAAGGCACTTCACGACGGAAGTCCTCGAAAAATTTCTCTATCGCCGCAGAAGATTTTCCGGCACCTGCCTTATGCCTGAATTCCAGGGCCTGCGCCGAATTGAACATCTCGATACCCAGTATCTTCTCTACATTCTCCACCACTCTGACGCATTTGGTCGCAGCGTTGGCACCCATGCTGACGTGGTCTTCCTGTCCCTGAGAAGAGTCGATGGTATCTACAACACAAGGAGTACACAGCTGCTTGTTCTGGCTGACGATGGAAGCTGCCGCATACTGTGGAATCATGAACCCTGAATTGAGACCGGACTTGGCAACCAGGAATGAAGGCAGTCCCCTCTTTCCGGATATGAGCTGGTAGGTCCTGCGCTCTGATATGGAGCCCAGTTCAGCAAGAGCTATAGCCAGGAAATCCAGAGTGATGGACAGGGGCTGACCGTGGAAATTGCCGGCCGATATCACCTGATCCTCATCGGGAAGTACAGTAGGATTGTCAGTGGCGCTGTTGACCTCTGTCATGAAGACTCCTGCCACATAGTCTATCGCGTCTTTGGATGCTCCGTGCACCTGAGGTACGCAGCGGAACGAATAAGGGTCCTGCACCTCCTTGCCGGGGCCGTCTATAAGCTGGCTGCCCTGCAGGTAGCCGAGGATCACGCGGGCAGTCTCCATCTGTCCCTTATGGGGACGTACGGCATGGACACCGGGGGTAAACGGCTCCTTACGTCCGTTGAAAGCTTCGAGGGACATTGTGGCTATCTTGTCAGCGACGGCAGAGATATGTCTGGCATGAACCAGGCACCATACTGCGTGGGCCAGCATGAACTGGGTACCGTTGAGAAGGGCCAGACCTTCCTTTGAGGCCAGTGTAAGAGGCTTCCATCCGAACATCTTCTCCAGTTCCGAACCGGGATACCGCTTGCCCTTGTAGTCAAACTCTCCCAGACCAAGCAGAGGCAGGCACATGTTGGCCAGCGGGGCCAGGTCGCCTGAAGCTCCAAGGGATCCCTGCTGGTATACTACAGGAACAACTCCTTCATTGAAGAAATCCACAAGCCTCTCGACCGTCTCGACTCTAACGCCGGAATAACCGTAAGACAGGGATTTTACCTTAAGGGCCAGCATCAGGCGTACAATCTCGGGGCGTACTTCCTCTCCGACTCCGCACGAATGGGACATTACAAGGTTCTTCTGGAGCTGCGACAGCTGATCCTTGTCCACAGATACATTGCAAAGCGAACCGAAACCGGTAGTCACTCCATATATCGGTGCCTTCTGGTTCTTCATGCGCTCGTCCAGATAATTGCGGCATTTTTCAATTCTTTTGCGCGAAGCTTCGCCCAGATGCAGACGGCACTCAGGGTCCAGCAGATTCCTCACTTCTTCGAAGGAATGCTTAAGGGGGTCTATATCAAACTGTATCATACATTTGTAGTTATTAAATCGAATAACTGACAAATGTACAAAAAAATATCATCGCTCCACCCATATCAAGGGCTTTCTGCTCTCTATTTCCGCCATAATATGTTTCATGTACCCTTCAAAGTACTTTTCAGCGTACTTGAACTTGGGGAAATATGGAGACGGCGTCATTTCCGATCTCCTGGAAGCTCGTATCGGCCAGGTAGTTACATCAAAACGATCAGCCGGTCTACGGTCAGGCATCCAGTTGAAGTCCCTAAGCCGGCTTTTCTCCAGAGTCAGATCCCTTATCGGCCATGCGTCGCTTTTGACGTTTTCCATATATACGATACGCTGAAGCTGGCCATCCTTAAGACGGCCTGTCATCAGACGGCACTCCTTCTGGTTCATGGTAGTTATCAGGGAATCCTCGGCGACATAGAACATGGCAGTCACCCCTCCAAGCGCATCGAACCTTGAAATCCTGTTGCCGTCGAAATAGCCTATCATCTCCGGAGACTTGATCTGGTGATAGAATTTGTCCGGTTCCTCCTCTGATATGACATAGGCATTGGAAAACAGGTATCCCCTGTCCAGAACCTGGTTGCGGACAAGGAACTGCATGCTGTCTGCCGTTATCTGACTCTTGATTTCATACCATATCACCGGAGCTCCGTAAAGTCTCGCCAGTGAATCTATGGACGTAAACTCTACGGAATCACACAGAACCTGCATTCCCTCCCTGAATATGCGCACATCATGGAAAGCCCTTACAAAGGAAACCTGTGTCGTGTCAGGAGGGGGAGGTACCGCGACGGAATCAGCGACTGTCATGGAATCCGCAACCGATACGGAATCAGATACCGGTATCGGAGACGGCATGTCGCGGACTGCCGTCGTATCACCTGCTGCTGTGGACACAGTATCGGTATCCGGAGGGATAGGAGACGGCAACGTGCCTCCGGCATTCCTGACTTCCCCGGCCGCCTGCCCGCCTTTAACCCCGGCACCCTGAAGTCCGCCGGCCGCTCCGCCACCGGTACGGGCTGTATTTCCGACAGCACCGGAGCCCTGGGCACCGGTCCCTCTGGCAGTACTTCCTCCCATGGTCCCGGCTCCCCGGGTCCCGCCGGATGCAGCTCCGGACGGAGCTCCACCTCCTGAAGTCTGGCTGTTCTGCTTTTTCTCAGCCAGAGGATCAACAAGAGCGTCCTCATATCTTTCCTTGGCATAGGCCACGATCGCGCTGTCCACTTCAAACATGCGCTGAGTGTAATACAGCAACATGTCCGCAGCCATAAACAGAGAGTCTACCCCACCGTCTTCAGCCTCCTCAAGCATGACAAGTGCAGGATCCCGGTATACTTCGGCCCTCCGCGGGTCATTCCAGTAGCGGAGCTCCCCGCCAAGGACCAGAGCATTGTCCACTGTATCGAGAAGCTGGACATTGCCCAGCAGATGTGAATACTGTTTCATCCTGTCATAGTAGAGGGAATCGCACCACAGCTCATGGTCTTCGGTGAGAATATGGACATCCTTGCGGAAATAGAACTTTTCTTCAGGCCTTACATATCGGCCTGATCCCGACGAAATACAGTTACGGTCGTACCAGCCTCTGGTATCGCCATAGAAATGCGCTATATCCATCCGCGCATCATACACCAGGGTATCACACGAGAAGAACAGGGAATCGGAAAACATTTCCACCCTTCCTATGAAATCGAATCTTTCCAGTCTGGACTGATACCTCCCAGTGATGCTCTCTATAAGATTGCCGTCATGGTCCTTCATCGCAGCACCGCGGTAGAAAACCGCGACACTGTCCCTCGTATTGTAATCCAGGAAATTGGTCCTCAACACATTACTGTCCCTGTCCGTCAATTCCACCAGATGTCCCCTGAATTTGGCCGTATTCTCATTGATGACATATTTGAGACTGTCCCCTGTCAGGACCGTATTCTCCTGTTCTATACGCACATGCCCGATAGCATCAATATATTCCTTGTCAACGTTCCAATACGCACTGTCGCAGTACAGGTACGTATCGTTATGCAGAAATACAGCATTGCCCACCACCTTTCTGTACTGCTGGCCGCCGATTTCCACCAGCCGGGCCCTGTCTGCAGTTATCAGACGGACAAGCGAATCCTTGTCTTCCTGCTGCCTAGGCACTGCTGCCAGCGGCATAGCCGTAAACAGGCCCAACAGCACCGCTATCAGTAATTCCCGTCTCATTTGATCCAGCCTTCCCGTTCGAAATCACAACCTCTGAACATCGGATCTATCACGATGTACGTCGTGTTCTGCTTGTCCCTGATGAACTTCTCCATCGCTTCCATCGTCTTGTGATTGGTGGCCACCTCCAGCAGGACGTTGAAATCGTTTTCATAAGTGGCCGTATGCGACGGACGGACCTTGTCCAGGCGGACTATTTTATATACGGTATGACCGTTGCGCCCTTCGTCGTCCACCGATTCGAACGGCTGCGATATTTCCCCCTCCTTCATCGTAGACAGCATTCTGTAATCGGCCGGCTTGAGCCTGTCCACGTCGAATGACGGGGAACCGGTATTGGGGTCCGAAACTATACCGCCGTTGGTGCGGCTCTTGGTATCCTGGGAATACTTCCTGGCCGCAAGTTCAAAAGTGATACTGTCCTCAAGTATGACAGTCCGTATGGAATCAAGTCTGGCAAAAGCCGAATCCCTGTCCTCTGCCGTATATCTGGGACGCAGCAGGATATGCCTGGCATTGAACATATTCCCCTTCTTCTCGATCATCTGTATAAGATGAAAACCGTCCGGAGTCTCGACGATAGGTGACACCTGTCCCTCCTTGAGGGCCATCGCGGCATCACTGAACGCAGGCCAGAACACGTCCTTGGAGCTCATTCCCAACTCACCGCCGCGCATAGCGCTGTTGTCCTCCGAATACAGAGTCGCCAGCAGGGAAAATTTCTCCCCGTCCAGTATCCTCTGCCTGAACTCCAGCAACCGCTCCCTGACAGCCATATTGGCCCTTTCCACATTGGGGTATATCACTATCTGGCTATACTGGTACTGGACAGGTATGACAGGAAGACTGTCTTTCGGCGTTTTGCGGTAGAACTGCTGAACTTCCTTCGGAGTCACCTCGGAAATGCCTCCCGCAATCTTGCGCTGCATCTCCTGCACCAGGTTCTGCTCCATGAACATCTCCCGCCACTCCTGACGGAGCTTGTGGAGCGGCTTGCCGTAGAAATCCTCAGTCGCTTCCTCTCCTCCGAAGCGCGAAAGAATGCCGTTTATCCTCTCGTTGAGAGCAGCGTTGACCATGTCTTCGTTGACGGTAAGACTATCCAGGAGAGCCTGAGTATAAAACAGTTTGGACACCAGACTGTTCTCCAGGACCACACATCTGAGGTTGCGGTCCGACACATAGCCTTGATACTTCATTATATCCACACCTTCCTCTATGTCGGAAAGGAGGATTACACTGTTGCCTACCTGGGCAACAGTCTTGTCTATAACACCGTCGTACTTCTGGGCATGGATGCCGGCAAATGGCAAAAAGGTCAGGACCAGAACGGTCAGTATGATTCTGAGTCTATTCATTCGTTGGTATAAATTTTCAATTTCTCGGATGCTATTGCATCATTAAGCAGATTTCGTTCCAAACTGGTAAGAAGAGCCTGCTTTCTTCGGCTGAGGATTGCATCCCGTACAAGGGCCGTGCAGTAAGAATACGGAGCTACACGGCCTGCAGGCACATAATCATCGGCCTTCACCAGATAGGTATACCCAAGATAACTCTTTTCCAAATAGGACTTTTCCTCCAATGCTGCTGCCAGCTCGGACAGCTCCATCCCGGTTCCGTCCGGCAAGACATCCACTGACACCCAATCTTCGAATATCCAATACCTGTCTGCAGACGAATGGCAAAGCTGGTCCAGACGGTCGATGTCCTCGATGCTGCCGGAGCGGTACAGGCTCCTGACAGGATTGAGGTTGGGGGAATTTTCACTTATCCTGATATACCTGCCCCGCATAAGAGGCACATGCGTGATAAAGCTTTCCTGGTTCGCCTCGTAGAATTCCCGGCTTTCCTGTTCCGTAATGACTGTATCAAGGCGCTGCACCACATACTGCTGCTCGTAGCGGTATACCAGCAACTGACGGCGGTACTCCTCAAGCTGGGCTGTGACATCGCGGTCCGCCTTGGACAGCCTGCTCTCCGCTATGTCAAGCAGAAGACGGTCCTTGGCCCAGGAACGGATATAGCGTCCGACCATTTCCACGCTGTCCTCCCGCGAAAAACCACGTATGCCCAGATTCTCTATATCACTGCTGTATAACACATCCTTGCCGACTCTGGCGACTACATCCCCCTTGAAGAGACTGTCATAGAGCCGGCAGGACGAAACCGAAATACAGAGTGCCAGCAGCCACACGTACTTTTTCATGGCTGACAGGGGCTCTTATCTGCTGTAGTTTGGAGCCTCACGCGTGATGGTCACATCGTGCGGATGGCTTTCGGCCATACCGGCGGCTGTAATGCGTACAAAACGGGCCTTCTTGAGTTCCGCGAGATTGTGGGCACCGCAGTAACCCATACCCGAACGCAGACCGCCAACCAGCTGATAAACCACTTCCGCCAGCGTTCCCTTGTACGGGACCTGAGCCACGATACCTTCCGGAACCAGCTTCTTGATGTCTTCCTCCATGTCCTGGAAGTAACGGTCCTTGGAGCCGAGCTGCATGGCTTCGAGAGAGCCCATTCCGCGGTATGACTTGAACTTGCGCCCGTTGAGGATAATGGTCTCTCCAGGAGACTCCTCGACTCCGGCAAAGAGGGAGCCGGCCATGATGGTATCGCCTCCGGCTGCCAGAGCCTTCACTATATCTCCCGAATAACGGATACCTCCGTCTGCGATTACAGGTATGCCTGAACCCTTCAGGGCCTCTGCAACCATCATTATGGCAGACAGCTGAGGTACACCTACACCGGCGATGATGCGGGTAGTGCAGATCGAACCTGGACCTATACCCACCTTTACTGCATCCACTCCGCATTCCTTGAGTGCCAGAGCGGCTTCACCCGTAGCAATGTTTCCTGCAATAATCTGAAGATCAGGGAATTTCTTGCGTACTGTCTTCAATACCCTGAGGACACCTTCTGAATGTCCGTGTGCCGTATCGAAAACAAGCGCGTCCGGCTCGACACTCATGAGCATCTCCACTTTCTGCACACTTTCGGAGTTGATGCCGACAGCTGCAGCCACGAGAAGACGTCCCTTGGAATCCTTGCTGGCAGTAGGATTGTCCTTGATTTTCATTATATCCTTGTAGGTGATAAGTCCTGCCAGATGACCCACCTTGTCGACTACAAGCAGCTTCTCTATCTTGTAGCGGCGGAGGAGTTCGGTAGCTTCCTTGAGATTGGTACCGTCAGTAGTGGTCACAAGATTCTCCTTGGTCATCACTTCACTCACCGGAGTCTTGAGATTGTCCTGGAAGCGCAGGTCACGGTTGGTGACAATACCGCAGAGCATTCCGTGCTCATCTACAACAGGAATGCCCCCGATGTGGTTCTCATGCATGAGATTGAGGGCATCGGCTACAGTTGCGTTCTCCCTGATGGTCACCGGATCATAGATCATGCCGTTCTCAGCCCTCTTTACCTTGCGCACCTGCTCCATCTGGACCTCTATAGGCATATTCTTGTGAATTACGCCTATACCGCCCTCCCTGGCTATTGCGATAGCAAGATCGGCCTCCGTGACAGTATCCATGGCTGCGGACACGATAGGAGTATGAAGAGATATTTCCCTGGTCAGCTTGGTGGAAACATCCACCTCACGCGGCAATACGTCAGAATGGGCAGGGATAAGGAGGACATCGTCAAATGTGAGGCCCTCCACTATAGGGGAATTGGTATATATCTGCATAGCGGCCGTTCCTATTGGTTACTCGGCTTTCTTGGCCACTATTGCACTGAGATTGTCGTACTTTACATCGAGAGCGCTGAGCAGCTCGTCGGTGAGGTTGCGGTAATAGGCCTTCTTGTCCCCTTCAGGATGGCTGACCTTGGAGAGTGTCTCGTCGCGCAGATCGAGAACATCGTTGATGAGAGCCACTATCTGCTCTGCCTTTTCCTTGTCTTCATGGAAACTCATGCTGATGACTGCGTCCGATACGAACTCGTTCACCATGTAGTTGATGTCTTTTTTGATAACTCTGAGATTCATAATAATCGCGATTTATATTGTTTTACATTCACTTTGTTCAAAAATACCATGGATGCCTCAGGACCGTC
Source organism: uncultured Bacteroidales bacterium (assembly GCA_944326245.1). Lineage (GTDB taxonomy): Bacteria > Bacteroidota > Bacteroidia > Bacteroidales > UBA932 > Coprenecus. The sequence continues at coordinate 6,487 of CALVDF010000013.1, read as the reverse complement.
ACTATACCCGGTTCCCTGTCCTGACATCCCAATATGCGCGTTGCCCCTACGATCTGCTTGCTCGTATAGGAATCCTCAAGTCCGGGCAGCAGTGAATTCATACGGACCCGAAGGGAGGAATGGATCATCATGCCGTCACCTGCGTATATGCCCACATGGCTGACACTTCTCCCGCGGCTGTCTGCCGCACCGCGGCCGAAAAACACCAGATCCCCCGGCTGAAGAGTCTCCGTTATCCGGCTGCAGTCCTGGCTTTCCCCTGTCCCGATCTGCTGGGAGGCATCCCTGAGGACGATTATTCCGTTCAGGAAATAGCTCAATTTGACCAGTCCGCTGCAATCAAGTCCCTTGGGGGAAAGTCCGCCCCACAGGTAAGGAAATCCCAGGAAAAGACGGGCCGTAGCCACAATGTCCTCTCCATCAGGAGACGAGACACTTTCCATCCATTCCCGCAGCGGGACTACACTTCCGGAAGGAACAAATCCTTCCCTGCCGTCAGGCAGAACCACAGCAGTAAAACCGGCCGCGGACTGTGCCTTCCCCTTCCCGATAATATTGCCCATCACGCAGTCCGAGACCACGGGGGCCCCTTCCTCAGGCAAAGCCGTTACAATTGCAAAATAATCCTTCACGATAAGGCGCACTGACTTTTTCCACGCCTCCATTTGCCCGTCGGACAACAACGCTATGTTCTGCTCGGTCGTCCAGCCCGTATACCCTTCAGGAGTAATGATCGAATACCAGTACCCTTCCTTGCCTGTCACTTCTACCGGAGTGCCCATAGTCGCCTGGGAGACAGTCTCGGACTGATAGTCCGGGGCTTTCTTCATATCGGTCACTGACACAGAAATCAGGCCCATGCTGTTCCTGGCGGCAGCCGGAAGCATTGACACGGAAATGAGGGCCACAGACAGAATTATGAACAAAACTTTCTTCATTCCTGCAAATATAGGCGAGTTTTTCGTATTTTTGAAATTATTTATTATGAAACGGATTCTACTTGTTTTTATTCTGGTCGCCGCTGCCGCATCCGCAAGAGCCCAGGACTCACTGAGCGTCTCCCTGCTCACATGTTCCCAGGGAGATGACATCGCCTCTGCATTCGGGCATTCCGCCTTGAGGGTAAAGGATCTGCGCCACGGCAGGGACATGGTTTTCAACTATGGCACATTCAGTTTCAACGAACCGCACTTCATGCTGAAATTCCTGCGCGGAGAGTTGAATTACTGCCTGTCCGTCAATTCTTTTGAAAATTTCAAAGTTTCCTACGACAAAGCCGGGCGCGGAATCACGGAACAGGACATGAACCTTACTCCCGCACAGGCATCGGAAATATACGCATTCCTTCTGCAGAACTATCAGCCCGCAAACAGATTTTATCTATACGACTTTCTTCAGGACAACTGCGCCACGCGCATAAGGGACATCTTCGAAACCACTCCGGGATTCAGCTTCGACGATACACTTTCAGACCTGACTTACCGCGAAGAGCTCACACGGCTGGTCGGAGACAGGCGATGGATGATGTTCGGCATCGACCTCATACTGGGAGCCAAAGTCGACCGCAGGATCACGGTAAGGGAATCTGAATTTCTGCCGGACCGGCTGTCCCCGATACTAGCCTCATACAGGAACGACACTCTGGACTGCAGGCTCATGACATCTTCAACGGTATTGTCCGAGCCGGCTCCCGGGCCTGGCAAGGCAGCAAGGATCCTGTCGAAGGCAACTAGCCCTTTCTCCATCTTCACCGTCCTGTTTGTGCTCTATCTCGTGCTGTACCTGCGCAGCCGCAACAAATGGAAATTCATGAGCATCTGCTCCACTGTCCTGTACATTGTCCTGGGCCTGGGAGGCGTCATCATCTGCCTGATGTGGTTTGCCACCGAGCATGTATGGACCGCCAATAACTGGAACCTGATGTGGATGAACCCCATCTTCCTCATACCTGTATTCATGCCTGATTCCTGGGCCAAGAACCTCATCATAGACATTCTTGCCGCCGTTTCCGCCCTGTGCCTGATATTCTCCTGGATTCTTCCCCAGACACTGCATCCGGCAGCAGCCGTAATCATCCTGCTTACAGTGCTCATGGCATTGAGCCGCAGGGCCATCTACAGAAAATACTGAAAACACTTCAACATTCTGATACAATGATACTTGATTCAATAAAAAGTTTCGAAAGGTACCTCAACATCCATGCTTCTTTCAGCAAAGTGCTGGAATTCCTGAAAAAGAACGACCTGCACTCCATCGGGGAAGGCAAGTACATCATCGAAGAGAACAACATATGGTGCACCGTATCCATTACGGAAGGCAAGGACGAAGCGGACGTGCAACTCGAAGTCCACGACTCATTCATAGACATTCATGTAGTACTGGAAGGAAGCGAGATCATCGGATTCCGGGACCGTTCAAAATGCCTTGGCGTAGAAGTCAAATACGATGAGGCCACAGACACCGCATTTCTCAAGGAGAGGCCGGAAGCCTATGTCAGCTACTCCGATGACAATTTCGTCATCTGCTTTCCCCAGGACTGCCATGCACCTCTGATTGGTAACGGGCCCATCCGCAAGGCTGTATTCAAAGTGAGGCTGTAACAGTGGGAAGGTACAATTCCTACATAGGCTACTTCAGGGCCACCTACGGTGAGCGCCTGCAGAAAGTCGTGATTGACGCAGGGTTCACCTGTCCCAACCGTGACGGCCGTGTCGCTACAGGAGGATGTACATACTGCGACAATGCTGCCTTCCACCCCGGATACAGCACTCCCGGCATACCTATTTACAAACAGATAGACGAGGGCATCACATTCCACAGGGTACGGTACCGCAAGGCGGAAAAGTTTCTGGCGTATTTCCAGCCCTACTCCAATACCTATGCCCCTCTGGACAGACTACGCAGGATCTATGAAGAAGCCCTCTCGCATCCGCTTGTTGCCGGCATTGTCATAGGTACCAGGCCGGACTGTGTCGATGATGCCATACTGGACTATCTCGCATCGCTGGCCGAAAAGCATATCGTCATCATCGAATACGGCATAGAGTCATGCCATGACAGGACACTCGCCCGCATCAACAGGGGACATACATTTGCCGATGCCGTTCGGGCTGTGGAAATGACAGCCTCACGCGGGATCAGACAGGGAGCACATTTCATCTTCGGTCTGCCTGGAGAAAATATCGCTGACATGATGGAATATACGGAAGCCATCAACAGACTGCCCCTGCATTCAGTCAAATTCCATCAGCTCCAGATAGTCAAGGGCACGGCCATGGAAAAGGAATTCGCATCACATCCTGACGATTTCGTGACATTTTCACTGGACGGGTACCTGGATTTCATGACGGACATCCTCGAACGGCTCAGACCGGATCTGTACATAGAAAGAATTGCCGGGGAAGTCCCGCCCAGATTCGTCAATTCCACTCCATGGGGACTCATACGCAATGCCGAACTCATCCGCCTGCTCGAAAACCGTCTCGAGGAGCGCGACACCTGGCAGGGAAGACTACTTGGCAAGAAGCCGGCGCTTTAACTTGCACAGATATGACGGGGTTACCCCGAGATATGAGGCAATGTCCTTCATCGAAACATTTCTGATAATATCGGGCCTGTTCTTTATCAGGGCGACATACCGTTCCTGAGCCGTACCGCTTATCAGACTGAGTTTTTTCTCACAGGCATAGAGCTGATGTATCGCCACTGTATACATCCAGCAGGCAAATTCATGGGAATCCGATATCATCCTGTCAAAATCTTCCTTGGATATTTTTCTCACGACACTCTTTCCGCACGATACTATATACATGAAAGCAGGATTCTTCCTCATGTATCCGAAAAGCGACATCAACATCGTGCCCTCAGATGTAAATCCCAGGGTAACTTCCTTGTTACCGTCGAAATAACAGACTCTGAGTATCCCTTCCGCAACGATGTACACATTGGTATCAATACTGCCGTATCTGACCAGCAACTCCTTGGGAGCCAACTTCACTTCCTCTGAGCAGGCAATAATCTCACCTGCAATCTTCTCTGAAAGGACAAATGCACCCTCCTCGGCAAACTTCTTTACAAAATCTTCCATAATGCGGATTTATTTCACAAATGTATGCATTTATTGAACTATGACAACTCCATTCAATACAATATGACATAATTTTGTCGTCCGATCAATTTATCATCACTTATGAACAAACATCTATCACTTACCTTCACACGCCCGCTCATGTTACTGGCGGCTGCGGCAATCTGCGCATGCAGCAAGGACAGCAAAATGACATTCGTCGCACCTGATGACATACGGATAACCGTAGATGCCGTACCTTTCAGCACAAATGACGGCAACACATTCCCTACTTTCGGCATATCCGGCACAGAGATGACTGCCGGACTGTATGCTGCAGCTGACGGCAGAATCCTGGAAGGATACGACAATATTCCTGTAACTATACAGCCGTCCGGCGAAACATTCACATGCACCCTCCCTGCCTCCGGGGACGGATACCCTGACAACACTTTGTACTTCATATACTACCCGTACGTTGAAAGCCAGACTTACGGATGCGATGCCACTGCCCAGACTCCTTCACAGTTCTTCGCAGAACTCGCATCGAACTGGAACGTATCAGGTGACCAGAGTACCATCGAATCGGTAGAAACCTCCGCCCTCATGTACTCTTCAGCTTTCATGAGCGAAGGCAGCGCCCATTTCAGCATGGAGGAAGCAATGTCATTGATACAGTTTGAAGTCCCTTCGACAAAATACGAGTTCACCAACACATCCCCTGAAATCCCGGACTACAACGCACCCAGGCCGCGTTCACAGGCAGCATCCCTTACTCTGACGGAAATGCTTTCTTCATGATTGCCAATCCCTTCTCCGCCACTCTGCCATCAGGAAACTACGGAGACATACAGTGGCAGTGCGAAGGTCCGACAGTATCGGGCGAGACATCCACCACTGTCATCGGCAACGGCATGGAAGTCATAAAACACCAGCTTTCATACGGAGACTTCTTCCTGGCCGACGGCAATCTGCTCTCCAAGGATGCTCCAGCCGAGGAAGTATCGGCAGCACCTGTCGTGGGAATGGTATTCCAGTTCGATCCTGAGAGAATAGGTTCCGGAGAGAAGGAGGCACTGCCCATGCCCTCGTGGTATCATGCAGAACGGCCGGAGGAGAGAATGCCCTCTACAAGTGGTACGACAACAACGGGGAAAGCTCTAGGGACGAGACGGAAATAGGACTGGAGAACATCTATGACGAAAACGATGCATACAAAACATATGAAATGGCTGACGGTGACATCGAAGGATACAGGAACAATATGCTTATCCGCGAAAAACGCTCCGAGGACTACGCGAACGGCTGCTATCCTGCATTCAAGGCAGCAGAGGACTTCATAAGTGAAGCCGGCACCCTTCAGACCACGGGGACCACAGGATGGTATCTACCTTCAAACGGACAATGGTTCGACATACTCAGGAACATCGGAGGAGCAGACATGTTCTCAGGCAGCAACTTCGTTGACTGGGGCTACGGTGACTTCTACTGGGAGAACCTGGGCAACATTCCCCTGGCCATGGACAATGCAATGGAAAAGGTATCGCAGGACAGAAAGACCTCATTCTACATCTACAGCTACCACTGGACATCCAGCGCAGCTTCCGAATCAGGGGCCCGTTACCTGGATTTCTACGATGACGGCACCGCTTTCTGCAACAATCTGCCCAAGAGCCATGCAGATCCCATAAGATGCGTACTTGCATTCTAGGAACGGACAGATATTCATGCTACATCCGGACCAAGAGGCCGACCCGAAAGAGATTTTGAGGTCGGCTTCGTTTTTTCATAGACTACCCAAAACACCCTGCAACACCGTCCGCAGACATCCGATATAGAGTACCCTGCCATCCTGTCCGCGGTTACCCGGTCATAGAGTGCCCTGCCATCACGTCCGCGGATTTCCGGTCATAGAGTGCCCTGCCATCATGTCCGCGGTTACCCGATAGAAAAGATGCCGGATGTCCGCTGCACAGTTCTGTCAGAAAGTACCGCCGGGTATTGCCTCAGGTCGTCTGCAAGCGCGATGCGGCCGGACTCCACCCGAGTGAGACCGACTCACCATGACTCAGCCAAACCCCACAATCACTCTCCTACTTCTCTATGCCGCATGGTGCTTCGCGGCTGTGCCAAGCCATCCAGTCGGCAGTACCATCCCACTCCCGCCACCCCTCCCGCCTTTTCCCGCCTGCGCAGGTGAACCCTTTCCGGCGTTTTCGGTTCACCTGCGGAAAAGGGAGGGAAGAGGAAAACCGGGCGGTTGCCCTGCATGCGCCTCTCGCAGGGGGTGCCTCTCCCCATCGCCTGCTCCGCCTGCGCAGGTGAACCCTTTCCGGCGTTTTCAGTTCACCTGCGGAAAAGGGAGGGAAGAGGAAAGTCGGGCGGTTGCCCTGCATGGGCCTCCCGAAGGGGGTGCCTCTC
>CALVDF010000012.1 GCA_944326245.1 uncultured Bacteroidales bacterium | reverse complement strand
AGGAGGCCATCAGACCATTGTTGGAAGTCTTTGCTCAGGATACAAACGAGTAGGGTGACGCATTGTCAAAGTCAGGAGGTGAACCGTATTCCCTTATTTTGGTTCACCTGCAAGTGTGCGAACGGTTGTCGCCATCGCGAAATGTGAGTGTGGGCCTCCGTTCTATCCATGCCATTTCGCAGGTGAACCAAAACCTCGGGCTTCGTGGGCACCTGCGTGTGAGGTAGAGAGAAAAAAGTGAAAATTTTACCTTTTTGTATCCGGATTCTCGTGGGTTTGTCTTACATTTGGCATATCGTAAATTGAAAAGACATGAGGGGAAGGTTATATCATCTATGTTTTACCTCGCATCAGGAGGTTCTGTGCAGAAGGCATTCCGATTACGTAAGACTGTTCAACAGTATGGCGCAGGCGGCCATCAATACCGGCAGCATGCTGGTTACGTATAATATTATGTCCAACCATCTGCATCTGGCGCTTATAACATCCGATACCGGACACTTCATGCAGCGGCTCCGCTCTTCTTATACCCAGATGTTCAATGACAGATACCGACGTACCGGAATGCTGGGTGATCCGCACTATTTTAAACTGGAACTTGAAGGACGGCATCATGTCACCGCAGCTTTGAGTTATATCTTACGGAATCCGTCTCATCACAGACTGTGCGCAAATCTTTTCGCATATCCGTATTCACCTGTTCTGTTGTATTTCAACAATCACAGGTCACATATCTTCAATTCAGACAACGATATTTCGGACGCACGTTCGCTGAGGACCATAAGGAGGAAGAACCAGATACCGGGAAGCGTCCGGTTCGATGTTTCCGGAATGCTGGATATGGCAGCCGTTACAAATACGGAGATTCTGGAAGGGTATTTCGGATCATACAAAGCGTTTCAATATGGTCTCGTAAGGACCGATTATGACAGGTGGGAGGAGGAACAGGCAAATGACCGTTTCGGTGTGGCCCCGGTAACGCTTGCTTCTATGGAACCTCATCTTCCAGCGCAGGCCGTCACGGATATGATGACGCAGAACATGGCCTGGTTAAAGGAAGCCAGCATTACGGACGAGGGGCTATGTTCGCTTATTGACGGCCAGTACCTTTCCGACTTTCATAAACATTCATACACGGAGCTGACAGTTGATGAAAAGATAAAAATCGCAGGACATATTCGGGAATGCCGGTATGTACAGTTGCGGCAATTGGGCAGGTGTCTGGGTATCAGGCCAGAACTGCTGATGTGAACCCATTTACCCATTCGTTTACCCATTCACACAGTCATTCAGCCACGTTCCGGCAGCGATCCGTTTAGTTCAATTCGCAGGTGAACCGTATTCCCTTGTTTTGGTTCACCTGCGAGTGTGCGTACAGTTGTCGCCATCGCGAGATATGAGTGTAGGCCTAGATTCTATCCATTCCATTTCGCAGGTGAACCGTATTCCCTTGTTTTGGTTCACCTGCGAGTGTGCGTACAGTTGTCGCCATCGCGAGATATGAGTGTAGGCCTAGATTCTATCCATTCCATTTCGCAGGTGAACCGTATTCCCTTGTTTTGGTTCACCTGCGAGTGTGCGTACAGTTGTCGCCATCGCGAGATATGAGTGTAGGCCTAGATTCTATCCATTCCATTTCGCAGGTGAACCGTATTCCCTTATTTTGGTTCACCTGCAGTGCAGGAAAGTCCGCAGAATGCTTCTTGACGAGGAAGAAGTGTCGGTTCGGATGTGCAGGTGCCGTAGAAATAGCCAAAAAGGTTCACCTGCGGAAATCTGCGGAAACCTGCGGGAAACCTGCGGGAAACCTGCGGGAAATCTGCGGGAAACATGTAGGAACTTGCGGAAACCTACGGGAAACGGGGACGTGGGATTGGAACGGGAGTTTTAATATGGGGCATAGTATGGAATTGGAGTTTTGAGTTGGAGGGAGAAGTTTTTTGCGACATTTACAGTATGGGAATGCGGTGTGTCCGTCCGGGTAGGGGAAGGGAGCGGCTATTAGTGCGGCTACGGTGATGTTATTGCGGAGGCCAGGGGAGGTGCCCGACGGTGCGGTTGCGGTAGATGAGGTAGGCACCGTCAGGAGCATTGTTGATAACATCGAAGTATGCGCCGTTGATGCAATGAATGGAGTTCAGGACTCGTCTTGTGTTCTCGTCTACACTATCTGCAATTGTTTGTCTATAGTATTCAAATATGGAATTACCGCCATCTTTGAAGATGATAAAAGGTGCAGGACAGTCTGTTTCTATGTCGCAATATGTTATGATAAGATCCAATGCCTCTGAGATGCACATTGAACAGTCCGGTTCGGTGATGTATAAGATTAATGGCGTGTCTCCGGTCGGGGCGCCGAGGGTGAATGCCGAAGAAAAATCCGGAAGGGTGGAGCTCTCTAATGCCAAGTAGGCTTTTTCGTAGTCTATGTTGATGAAAGTTTCCAGAATTTTGGTTTTTCCTAGTGCACTGCTGTTGTTCTCAGATAACATGGAATATTTGTAAAAAATATCATTTCCATTGTTGTCTGATCCGAATGTGTATAGAAATCTTCCATCATTGCTTAGAGACATGGACTTTACGTAGTAGCCGATATAGTAAGAATCAATAAAGTTTCCATCCCAATCAAATTTTAAAATATATGTGTCCGTGTCTTCCAATGTTTTTCCTTCAGACATAAATTCTCCAGCGTAAGTTATATAGAAATAGTCCTTGTTAAAGCAGTATGTTCCGTATGATTCAGGTATGTCACGCAAAATTGCGTATGTGCCGAAGTTGTCGTATATTGAGTATTCTATTTCGCGTGGGAGGGCAGGACCGTAGATTGTTTTGAGTAGATTAATATCGGTATCGAATATTTCTATTCTGGGTTCCGAGTTGTTGTATACTATAATTCTGTTTTGTGGAAATGATATGAAAAAATCTACGTACACAACATTAGTTGTGTTTACGGTATATTCTTGCGTTTCTTTGTAGATAAAGTTGCTGTCACTTACAATAAGTCTTGGTCCATTATTGTTAATGCCGAGTTTATCGTAGCGGAAACAGTTTGGATTTACAGCTATAAGCCTGCCTTTGTAAGGCCAGATATGTTTCGGCTCAATTGAGAATGACTGCAATTCAGGGGTGAAGAATGTGTCTGTTATCATTTCCTCAATAGGAAGCACAGCGAAGTTCTGTTTCATAAAATCCCATATCAAAAGAGTATCATTACTGTAGCATGACAATGATGATATCATTTCCCCTGGGCCATTTCCAACATTGATATAATCCTTTGTCAGAGTGTTACTGTTCATGTTGTACAACTCTACTAACTTTTTACCTGCTAATTCTGTGTTCCATACAACAGCAATACTGTCATTGTAAACGTAAGTGCTTAAAGCTGATACGGGTGGCTGAAAATTGACAGGTATGGGAGTCAGAATTTCAGCTGTGTCAAGAACCTGCTGTCCAAGAATAGTATCAGAGGTTTTATCCTCAGTACTGATACAGGATGGGAATAACACTTCTGACAGGCAGACTGCAGTCGTTGCTATTAGTGCAAAACTTCTTTTCATAGCTAGTTGGCAGTCTTTGGATTATTTGGGTTTAGAACTTCTCCGGTGGTTGTACCTTCTTTAGAAATAGTTGCGCCAATAAAGGTACTGGCTGTGAGAAGAATGGCGAAAAGGCCTGATGATTTAGTATTCATGGTATGTTGATTTTAGATTACTCTTCAAAGTTAAACAAAAACAAAAAAATCTGCAGGTTTTCTGAGAACGTTGTATCTTTGTCAGCTGTAAAAATATCAGTTACGATGGAAGACGTAAACAAGCAGCAGACCACGGCGGAAGGAGCCGTGCAGAAAAATTTTCTGGAAGAGATCATAGAGAATGACCTGGCAAGCGGCAGGGTGCAGTCGGTGATGACCCGTTTCCCGCCGGAGCCGAACGGTTACCTGCATATAGGCCATGCGAAGAGCATCTGCCTCAATTTCGGCCTGGCCCGGAAATACGGCGGACGGACCAATCTCCGCTTCGACGATACGAACCCCGTAAAGGAGGATACCGAGTACGTGGACTCGATCAAGGAGGACATCAAATGGCTGGGTTTCCAGTGGGCAGGTGAGTACTACGCCTCCGACTATTTCCAGCAGCTCTATGACTGGGCTGTAGTGCTGATAAAGAAAGGGCTGGCCTATGTGGACGACCAGACCCAGGAGGAGATCCGTCAGAACAGAGGTACCGTCCAGCAGCCCGGTGTGGACAGTCCCTGGAGGAACCGCAGCGTGGAGGAAAATCTGGACCTGTTTGAGAGGATGAAGAACGGGGAGTTCCCCGACGGTTCGAAGGTACTCAGGGCCAAGATAGACATGGCACATCCCAACATGATGTTCCGCGACCCCCTGATGTACCGCATCATCCATGCCTCGCACCACCGTACCGGTGACAAGTGGTGCATCTACCCGATGTACGACTATGCCCACGGCCAGTGCGACTCGATAGAGCACATCACCCATTCGATATGCACCCTGGAGTTCGACGTGCACCGCCCCCTCTACGACTGGTTCATAGAGCAGCTGGGCATTTTCCCCTCGCATCAGTATGAATTTGCCCGCCTCAACCTGACATATACCGTCATGAGCAAGCGCAAACTCCTCGAGCTGGTGCGCAACGGCTTCGTGAGCGGCTGGGACGATCCCCGCATGCCGACCATCTGCGGTATCCGCCGCAGGGGTTACACACCGGAGAGTATCCGCAACTTCGCCGAGAAGGTGGGAGTAGCCAAGAGGGACAACCTGATCGACCTTTCGCTCCTGGAGTGGTGCCTGCGCGAGGACCTGAACAAGCGTTCCAACCGCTACATGGTGGTCACCGACCCGGTTAAGCTGGTCATAACCAACTGGAACGACGGAGAGTGCAGTGCAGCCACCGAGACAGAGACAGGCCGGACCGAATACTGCATTGCCCCGAAGAACCCCGAAGATCCCGAGGCAGGACAGAGGACCATCCTCTTCGGCCGCGAGCTATACATCGAGAGGGCCGATTTCATGGAGAATCCTCCCAAGAAGTTCTTCCGTCTGCGTCCCGGCGGGGAGGTGCGCCTGAAATACTCCTACATCATCAAGTGCGAGGAAGTGGTCAAGGATGCAGAGGGCAATATCACCGAGATACGCTGTACCTACGATCCGGATACCAAGCCAGGCAGCGGCACGTGGCGCTCGGTCAAGGGTACGATTCACTGGGTCAATGCGACGCAGTGCGAAAAGGTGCGCCTGAGGCTCTACGACCGTCTGTTTACGGAGGCCGACATGAGCGGCATACCTGAGGGCAAGGACTACAAGGCTTATCTCAATCCGGATTCGCTCAAGGAAGTGGATGCCCTGGCGGAGCCTGGTCTGCTGGAGGACAACTCCGGCATAGCAGTGCAGTTCGAGCGCAACGGATACTATATCAAGGACAAGGACTCTACACCGGAACTGCCGGTATTCAACCGCGCTACCGGTCTCAAGAGCAGTTTCTAAGACAATAGGGTAGTATGCTCTGGATTCTTTCGGCAGTCATAGGACTTACAGTCGGTGCGGCAGTGGCCTGGGTAATCCAGGCCTTTGCCCGTAAATGGGATGCTGCGTCCGCGGAGAGGGACCGGCTTATGATGCAGAATGTCCTTGATGCGGCAAACACTGAGTCGGCCTCTCTCAAGACTCAGTTGGAGACTGTCAGGCAGGAGCTGGAGGCGTCACGCAGCCGGAACGAAGCGGCCAGATCGGAGGCGGCAGCTTCGGCAGCGGAGCTGAAGGCTGCACAGGCCAGAACCCAGATGCTGGAGAAGAACATCGAAGAGCTGAAGGAGGCCCGCAAGGCGGAGACGGAGGCCATGCGCCGCGAGTACGACGAGAAGCTGCAGAAGATGGTGCTGACCTTCAAGGATTCGGCCGCACAGATTCTGAAAGAGAAATCACGGGACCTGTCGGCAACCAATTCCGAGCAGATAAAAAACATTCTGGACCCTCTGGGCAGGAAGATGGAGGAATTCCGCCGCGCAGTGGAGGATTCCAGGGAGAAATCGTTGAAAAACAGTGCATCCATAGAGCAGCAGATCCGCTCCATGATGGAGCAGACGGCGGCAGTAGGCAAGCAGGCGGACAATCTGGCTTCTGCACTCAGATCGGAAAACAAGCTTGTAGGCAACTGGGGCGAGGTGGTACTGCTCAATCTTCTCGAAGGCATGGGCCTGCGCGAAGGTGAGGATTACGTGAAACAGGAGACCATACGCGATGTAGACGGCAATGCCGTACTGTCTGAAGGGGAAGGGAAGAGGCTTATCCCGGATGTGGTGCTGTATCTACCTGAAAACAAGGCGGTAGTGATTGATTCAAAAGTCTCGCTCGAAGGTTATATCGCGTATGCCAACGCTACGGAGGACACTGACCGCAACATGGCTCTTGCCTCCCATGCAAGGAGCGTGGAGTCACACGTCAGGGAGCTTTCGGCCAAGAATTACAGCAGGTATATCCGCTCCACCGGCCGCGACTCGCTTGATTATGTGGTGATGTTTGTGCCCAATGAGGGCGCTTTCCAGCTCTATTACCGTAATTTCAGGGAGAAATGGCACGATGCGTTCGACCGCGGCATCATAATCGCCGGTGAGTCCAATCTGTTCGCTATGCTCAAGATCATAGAAAACACATGGGTGCGTGTCCGTCAGCAGAAAAATACCGAAGAGGTGATGTCACTTGCGGGAGAGCTTCTGGAGCGGGTAATCCGTTTCACAAACACTTTCAATGAAGTAGGCGGTGTTCTGGCCAAGGCTTCTGCCAAATTCGAGGATGCCAGGAAGGCCCTGTCAGGCCCCAGGAATTCCGTGGTGGTGACCGCCCGCAGACTGGAGAAGAAAGGCATACAGGCAAAGGGGACATTCCACTCTTCTCTCGTGGAAGACGAGGAGCAGAATACGGTGCTTCAGGATCCCGGACATCCGTATATAGACAGTGACAACATAAAACAATGAGCATGAACAGATTTTTGATTATGTCGGCAGCCGTTCTGGCAGTCATGTCATGTGCCGGAAACAGGCAGCAGAAACCGGCGGTTTCTCCTGAAGGTACAGATACCATCCCTGCACTGCAGGAAAACAGGGTCAGGGCAGAGGGCACCGGTACGTCCGTGAATGTACAGATGGCAACGGAGATAGCACGTATGAACGCCATGACTGTCCTGGCCGGCAAAGTGTCACCTGCCGATACTCTGACAGAGTATGCGGAAGACGGAAGCATCGTACAGACAGAGACGGTGTCGACCCCTGTGTTTGACGTGCGGCAGATAGACCGTCGGGTGTACAGGGACAGCGCTACCGGCAACTATACCGTGTGGATACTGCTGGAAGCCAGGAAAGAACACTGATTTAAATTAAATATATAAGCTATGCATATACTTTCCATTTTGTGCGCCTCTCTCGCGCTGATTCCCTCGCAGGATGATTTCAGAGAGAAATATGCGGAGCTGGATACTCTGTCCAAAATAAACAATCTGGTTTATGACGGAGCCGTCGTCCCGATGTGGACCGATACCACCGGATTTGTCTACGTGACCAGGGAGGCTGACGGCCTGAAGTATTTTCATGTGGATGCCGCATCCAAGTCCAGAACGGAGATAACTTCTGCCGAGTACGATGGGTTTCTGTCGGCTATGCCTGTCAGTCCCCGAAGGGAATGGGCCCGTACCGATTCGGTCATGTCCCCTGACGGACGCCATGTGGCCTTTCTGAGGGACTGCAACGTGTGGGTCAAGGACCTTTCGGATGACGGGACATCCGGAAACACCCCTTCCGGCAATCCTGTGAGAGGCAACGAGAGGCAGTTGAGTTTTGACGGTACGGAGCAGGATTACTATGCGGAACTGTACTGGTCGCCCGATTCCAGAAAACTGGCAACCGTACGCAGGGAATATGTCAAGGAACGTCAAATACCCCTACGGGAATCGGCACCGGAGGATCAGATACAGCCCAAACTCCGCTGGATCAACTATGCCAAGCCGGGGGACCGTCTGCCTCAGGCCGTACCGGTCCTGATCGACGTGGAGGACGGAACATTGACGGAGGTAGCCATGGAGCCGTTCCTCAACCAGTATTTCCTGACTTTCGGACAGTGGAGTGCGGATTCCAGGTATTTTACATTCGAGTATAACCAGAGGGGGCATCAGCTCTATCAGCTTGTGGCTGTATCGGCAGACGATGCATCGGTAAGGATTCTGGCCGAGGAGAAGACATCGACTTTCGTGTACTACTACAATCTTTACCGTTACTATATGGATTGCGGTGATATCCTGTGGATATCCGAACGCGATGACTGGAGGCACCTGTACCGGATAGACGCAGAGACCGGAGAGATGACACTGCTGACTCCCGGAAACTGGAATGTACGTGAGATATATGACGTCAACGAAGACAAAGGCTATATACTTTTCGCGGCCAACGGCATGAACGCCATAGACGAGAAGGAAGGCACCCCGGAAGGGGAGGACCCGTACAACAGGCATCTCATGCGCCTGGATCTGGCAACTCTGGAGATTACTGACCTGACCCCGGAGGCTGCCAACCATGTCGTGACTTTCAACCCTGACATGACTGTCTTTACGGATGTATATTCCAGACCTGACATGGCTCCGGTATCCCTGCTCAGGGATATCGACGGCAATACTCTGATGGAACTGCAGAAAGCTGACATATCGGCCCTGCTGGCAACCGGATGGACCATGCCTGAAGTGTTTGTCGCCAAAGGGCGCGACGGCAAGACAGATATATGGGGGACCATCTTCCGTCCTTCCGACTTCAACCCGAGAAAGAAATATCCCGTTGTGGAGTATATCTATGCAGGACCTCATGACTCGTTCGTGCTTAAGGATTTCTATGCCTATACCAGATTCTCGAGACTGGTCGAACTGGGTTTCATAGTAGTTACCATCGACGGAATGGGAACTGACAACCGCAGCAAGTCCTTTCAGGATGTAGCGTGGCGCAATCTGCGTGATTCAGGTTATCCTGACCGTATCCTGTGGATGCAGGCGGCAGCCAGGAAGTACAGGCAGATGGACATTTCCAATGTGGGGGTATTCGGATATTCGGCCGGGGGCCAGAGCACCCTTGCCGCCCTTCTGTTCTTCGGGGATTTCTACAAGGTGGGAGTGGCTCTGTGCGGATGCCATGACAACAGGATGGACAAGATCTGGTGGAACGAACAGTGGATGGGATATCCCATAGGTCCATGGTATTCGGAAAATTCCAATGTGGACAATGCCTGGAGGCTCAACGGACGTCTTCTGCTGATCAACGGTGAGCTGGATGACAATGTGGACCCCTCGTCTACGCTGCAGGTGGTTAAGGCTCTGATCAAGGCAGACAAGGATTTCGAGCAGTTCTACCTGCCCGGATATACCCACAATCTCGGAGATGACTATGTTACCAGAAGGGTGTTTGAATTTTTCTACAAGAATATAATCGAGAAGTAACCATGCATACCCTCCAGCGACATCTTCCCTTTTTTCGTATACTGCCGGCCGTATTCCTTGTGTTGGCTGCAGGAGCCTGCAATACTTTGCATGCGCAGAAACTGCTTTGGGATGTGGACTTCAAGTTCGGGTTTGACAACCGCGAGTATGCTTCGCTGACTACTTCTCCCTCCGGAACTCTGTTCGGCGCTGTACTTTCCCCGAAAGCCGGTATAGGCTTCGGGAAAGGTCACGCACTGTATGCCGGGGTGGATCTTACAAAGTATTTCGGTCAGGACAGTCCGCTTCTTTCAGTAGATTATCTTCTGTATTACCAGTACGAAGGGGAACATTTCAAGGCTTACGCCGGCTCTTTCCCGAGAAGCAAGGTTACCGGTCATTATCCTACGGCCTTTTTCGATGACAGATATTTTTTTGATACCGGCATAGGAGGAACACTGCTGTCCTATTCCAGAAAATGGTGGAGGATAGAGGGGGCCGTCGACTGGGTAGGCTTTTGCGATGAGGATACCAGGGAGCGCTTTGAAATCTTTTCCTACGGTCAGGCGGGGGCTCCTTGGCTGAGCGCAGCCTATACATTCAAGATGCTGCACTATGCAGGAAGTGCTGTGGCAGGAGGTGTGGTGGACAATGTCTGGCTGTATCCGCACATAGCGTCTGACCTGAGCGGTTTCCTGCCGGACAGAATGTCTCTCGGCCTGAGGGTGGGATGGATACAGACATTCCAGAACGACAGGATAAGGGAAGAAGGATACTTGACGCCCGGAGGCTTCCAGGCAGAGGCGGAATTCGGGTACTACGGTTTCGGGATACACAATACCGTGTATGCCGGGAAAAATCTGATGCCTTACTATTACAGGACCGGAACGGACGGAATCACATATGGGGCGAACCTCTATACGGGTTCCCTTTTCTACAGTACGGAATCCGGCATATATGACCGTCTGGAGATATCCTACAGGTACGATTTCAAGAACTTCCTGAGCTTGAGAGTGTCCTCTGTACACCATTATGACGGCTATGGCTGGGGATGGCAGCAGCTTGTCCAGCTTACGGTGGATCTCAACAACTTCCAGTTCCCTGCCAGAGGACGGAAAGGGGCAGGAGCTTCATGGCACGGTCACCACGGTCCTCGCAGATAGTCCGGATATGAAGAACATTACGGCACCGGAGGTCAGAGCTGACATCCGCAACTACGTTGAGACAAACATCATCCCCTGTTATGACAGTTATGACAAGGCCCACTCGCGAAGCCATATACTCACTGTCATAAACCAGAGCATGGAGCTTTTCAGGAAACTATCGGCCAAGGGGGAGCATGGCCCCGACGGGCTACCCCTGTCTCCCGATATGGTCTATGTCATAGCGGCATACCATGATCTGGGAGTATGTGAAGGACGTGAGATGCATCATATTGTCTCCGGCAGGATGCTGGCTGAAGATACGGCACTGTGCAAGTGGTTCTCGCCCGGGCAGATATCCATAATGAAGGAGGCCGTGGAAGATCACCGTTCTTCCGGCAAGTCATGGCCTCGCTCCATATACGGCCGCATTGTCTCTGAAGCGGACAAGACAATAGACTTCGACACGGTATTTTCCCGGGCTATCCTGTATGCCAGGGCACATTTCCCTGAACTGTCAGATGAAGGAATATTCACGAAGAGCTATGGACATCTGCGCGAGAAGTACGGGGACGGCGGTTATCTGCGTCTCCAGTTCGGGGATTCACCCAACACTGTACGTCTGGCCGGATTGAGGGAGAAGCTGCGGGATCCGGAATATATGCGCCGGGAATATTCCCTTTTTGAGGTGCATCCTTTGCATCCGTTTGTTCCGGAGGGTGCAAGGGTGCTGATGCTTGGCTCATTTCCTCCTCCTCATGCCAGATGGTCGATGGAATTCTTCTACCCTAATTTCCAGAATGACATGTGGAGGATAATGGGACTGCTTTTCTACGGAGACCCTTCATATTTTGTTGTCTCCGGCCAGAAGCGGTTTGACTTTGACAAAGTGGTGGATTTCTGCCGCAGGGAGGGTATTGCCCTGTACGATGCCGCATATATGGTAAAGCGTCTCCGGGGCAATGCTTCCGACAGTTTCCTTAAGATTATAGAACCTACCGATATACAGGCTCTTCTCCGGAATATGCCTTCATGCACTGCAGTGGTGTCTACAGGAGGCAAATCCGCAGAGCAGATAGCCTCGATACTGGATGTTCAGGTCCCTCCTGTAGGCGGGTATGTCCCTTTTGAAGTGCCGTCACAGTCCGGCAAGTCCGTGGATGCCGTGGATTGTGCCGGTACCAGGACTGTCAGGTTTTACCGTATGCCGTCATCGTCCCGGGCATATCCGCTGCCGCTGGAAAAAAAGGCGGCAGCTTATTCCGTGGTCCTCTGCAGGAAGTGAAACAGCCGGTTATTCCGCCTCAGCCGAAGTCTTTTTCTCGGCGAAGTACTTCCACAGGGAACAGAGCATAGGAGCCTGGATGATTTTCCCTTCGCGCATCAGATGCAGGACCTCGTCTTCATAAAGAAGGTGTATGGCTATGTCTTCGGTAGATTCCAGATGCTGGTCGCCCAGACGGTGGACTCCGGTGGCAATGAAGCTGTAGCACATGTTGTTGCTGGTGCTGGGGTTGGGAGCTGCCACCATATTGAGATGCCATGTGCCTTCACCGTAGCCGGTCTCTTCCAGAAGCTCCCTTCTGGCAGCCTGTTCCGGAGTTTCACCTGGCTCGCAGACTCCTGCCGGAATCTCGTAGCCGACTTCGCCGCGGCCGTGACGGTACTGACGTTCGAATACCATCCTGCCGTCGTCCGTAATGGCTATGATGTTGACCCAGTCAGGATATTCCAGGACATAGAATTCCGGATTTACGACCCCGTTGGGCAGCATTACCTTGTCCCTGCGGGCAGTGAGCCAGGGTCTCCGTATCAGGTATTCGCTTTCCAGTACGGTCCATTTGCCCACGTCTTCATGGGTACCTGCCTCATGTTTTTCAGATATTTTTTCCATGATGTCTGTGTCTGTATGAGCCTGTGATATCAGTATGTCTGTTGCGAGGCTTCCTTGAGCTCACGGTTGAGGTAGCTTGAGTAGTCCGTCACTGTACGCTCGTAGTCTTCCTTGAACAGGGGAGAGGATATGAGGAAGTCTGCCGTACTGCGGTTGCAGGCAGTGGGGATGTTGTAGAGGTTGGAAATACGGAGCAGAGCCTTGACATCTACGTCATGTGGCTGCTGCTGCATCGGATCCCAGAAGAACACTATCATGTCGATTTCGCCCTCTGCTATCAGGGCTCCCAGCTGCTGGTCTCCACCCAGGGGGCCAGACTTGAGCCGTGTAAGGTCCAGATGTGTCTTGCCGCTCTTTTCCGGTCCGGATTCTTCGAGAGCTTCCTGGACGAGCCGTCCTGTAGTGCCGGTGCAGATGAGCCGGTATTTTTCAAGTGTGCCGCGGTTGAAACGTACCCATTCGATGAGGTCGTGCTTGCGGTTGTCGTGTGCCACTAGGGCTATGGTATGTATCTTCATGATATATGGAAATTTATGATTTTCAGCTTATGGTGGAGTAGTCTATGACCTCTCCCTGTGTCTCTCTCAGACGGTCCAGCCCCGAACGGATCAGTGCTGAAGAAGGCTTTGACAGGAGAGGGTCGTCTGCAAGGACGTCCGAGGCTACGGCCCTTGCATGGTTGAGGATGGGGGAGTCCTTGCTCAGGTCTGCGATATGCAGATCGAAGGCCAGGCCGCTCTGGCGCGTCCCTTCCATGTCGCCTGGACCTCGCATACGCAGGTCGGCTTCTGCAAGTTCAAACCCGTCGTTGGTGGAACACATCAGTTCTATCCTTTTGCGGGAGTCCTCGCTCAGTTTGTAACCGGTCATGAGGAGACAGTAGGATTTCTCGGCACCGCGTCCTACGCGTCCCCTGAGCTGGTGGAGCTGGGACAGTCCGAACCGTTCCGCGCTTTCGATTACCATTACCGAGGCATTGGGCACGTCTACACCTACTTCTATGACCGATGTGGCGACCAGTATGTCTGCCTTGCCGTCTGCAAACAGCTTCATGTCGAAAGCCTTGTCCTCGTTTTTTTGCTGTCCGTGCACTACGGCCGTGACGAACTCGGGAGCCTTGAAGTAGTCGACCACCGTATTGTATCCCTGCTCGAGATTCTGGTAGTCCAGCTTTTCGGATTCCTTTATCAGGGGATAGACTATGAATGCCTGTCTCCCCTTGCGTATCTCGCTCTTGATGAAGTCGTACATCTTGAAACGCTGGCCTTCGGTGACGTGTATGGTCTGTACCGGTTTGCGGCCCGGGGGAAGTTCATCTATGACTGATACGTCCAGGTCTCCGTACAGGGTCATCGCCAGAGTCCGCGGGATGGGTGTCGCCGTCATGACCAGAATATGGGGCGGTTCTGAGGCTTTTAGCCTGAGACGAGCCCTCTGGTCCACTCCGAAGCGGTGCTGCTCGTCAATGACCACAAACCCGAGTCTGCGGAATACGACGTTGTCCTCTATTACTGCATGCGTACCTATGAGTATGTCTATGTCACCGCTGCGCAGTCCGGAATCTATCTCCTTTCGTTCCTTGGCCTTTGTGCTGCCTGTGAGCAGTGCGACGCGCACTCCGCTGCCGGCCAGGTTCCTTTCGAAATTGTTCCAGTGCTGCACCGCCAGCACTTCCGTGGGTGCCATTATGCAGGCCTGGTATCCGTTGTCCACGGCGATGAGGGCCGTAAGCAGGGCTACCATGGTCTTTCCGCTGCCTACGTCCCCCTGCAGCAGCCTGTTCATCTGCTTTCCCGATACGGTATCGTGACGTATTTCCTTGATGACTCTTTTCTGGGCCCCTGTGAGCTCATACGGCAGGCGGCTGTAGCAGTAGTTGAAGGCATTTCCGATCCTGGGGAAGAGGATGCCGGAGCTGCCGCTCATCCTGACATTTTTCTGCCTGAGCAGGGAGAGCTGCAGGAAGAACAGTTCTTCGAACTTGAGTCTGTATCTGGCTGCTTCCAGGCTACGGGTGTCCTTGGGAAAATGTATATTGCTGAGAGCAAACGCGAGTGACGGCAGTTTGTCTGCGGAGATTATTTCCTGGGGCAGGGTCTCCTGTACGGCTCCGGCAATCTTCTGCTGGAGAGTCTGCTGCAGGCGGGCAAAAACCTTGATGGAAATGCCGTTGTTGCGCAGGCGGTCCGTGCTGGAATAGATGCCGATGAGGGATGACGGCCAGGAAGATGTGCCTGTTTCACCTACCGGATCCAGTTCGGGATGGACTATATTCCATGCTCCGTTGAACATGGACGGCTTGCCGAAAACGATGTATTCGCGGGCGGGGGATATTTTGTCCTGTATCCACTTCACTCCCTTGAAGAATACCAGGTCTATGGTGCCGCTGCCGTCGCTCAGGGTGGCAATGAAGCGGGCAGCCTTGCCTGTCCCGGCCGTGGAGGTCCGTATTATCTTGCCTCGTAGCTGGATGTAGGCCGTAGAGGAGTCTATTTCCGAGATTGAATAGATCCTGCTGCGGTCGATGTACCTGTATGGAAAAGTATACAGCATATCGCGGAAGGTACGGATGCCCAGCTCCTTGTCCAGGAGTGCGGCACGTTTTTCCCCGATGCCGGGAAGATACTTAATATCTCTGTCAAGAATGTTGGACATATCCTGACAAAGGTAGCGAAAAAGTAATTAAATTTGCACGCCCTTTAACTGAGGGCCACAAAATTTATAGCCATGAACAAGAAAATTATAGTAGGAATCACCCAGGGTGATACGAATGGAATAGGCTATGAGGTGATAATCAAGGCTCTGACGGATGCCCGCCTCCTGGACCTCTGCATCCCGATCGTATACGGCTCTTCGAGGGCTTTCGGTTTCTACAAAAAACAGTTGCCCGAAGTCGAGAATCTCAATACCAATATCATCAACACGGCAAAGGATTTTCATCCCAAGCGTGTGAATATCATCAATTGCGTACAGGACAATTTCCGGATTGATCCGGGACAGCCTTCTACGGAGGGTGCCCAGGCCTCGCTTACGGCTCTGGAAACAGCAGTAAATGACCTTCTGGCCGGAGATCTGGATGCACTTGTCACTGCCCCCCTCAACAAGAAGGGAGTTGCCGTCCATCTGCCCGGATTTGTGGGACATACCGAATACCTGACTGAAAAGTGCGGCGTCAAGGACGGCATGATGTTCATGGTGGCCGACAAGATGAGGGTGGGAGTGGTAACCAATCATCTTCCCCTCTCACAGGTATCAGGAGCTCTGTCCGTGGAAAAGATACTGGGCAAGATCCGCCTGATGGATATGTCCCTGAGGAAAGATTTCGGAATAGTGCGTCCCAAGATAGCGGTTCTGGGTCTCAATCCGCATTCAGGAGACGGAGGCATGCTCGGCCACGAAGAGATAGATGTCATCGAGCCTGCAATAGCCGCAGCGGGGGCTGAAAACATACTGGCATTCGGTCCATATCCCCCTGACGGTTTCTTCAGTACTCATCAGCAGTATAATTTCGATGCAGTCCTGGCCATGTACCATGATCAGGGCCTGATCCCTTTCAAGGCCCTGGCCTTCGATACGGGAGTTAACTTCACTGCCGGATTGCCGGTTGTACGTACGGCTCCTGACCACGGTACGGCATACGAGCTTGCCGGCAAGAATGCCGCGAACCCCATGCCTATGAAATCCGCCATATATGAGGCCATTGACATTGTCCGTAACAGGTGGCGCTATGAGGAGATGCGTGAAAATGTCCTCATAGCGTCCAATTCTCCGGACAATGGAGCTAAAGGCGGAGTCAAGGGACCGGTATAGCAGCAAAGGAGATGGGGTCAGAGCATAAACTGCTGCCTATAGAGATATTTACAGACGGGTCGTCAAGGGGCAATCCAGGCCCGGGCGGCTATGGGGTCATATTGCGTTGCGGGGAGCATTACAAGGAACTCTCGGCCGGTTTCCCGAACACAACAAATAACCGTATGGAGCTTACAGCGGTAATCGTGGGGCTTGAGGCGATAAAACGTCCAAATGCAGAGATAATACTGTACAGCGATTCCAGGTATGTCGTCGATTCTGTCAACAAGGGCTGGGTATTTGCATGGGAACGCAAGAACTTCGAGAAACGTCTGAATGCCGATCTCTGGATACGTTTTCTGGCAGTCTACCGAAGCCATCGTGTCCGTTTCGTATGGGTCAAGGGGCATGCCGACAACCCTATGAACAACCGTTGTGACCAGCTTGCCGTGGCTGCGGCCATGGCTGTACAAGGTTGAGATTCTATTTAAGTCTGGGCTGCAGGTACATCACGCAGATTATGCAGGCTGCGATGCCGATTATGCCTCCGATGTATCCTGTCGTATCCACATTGATGCCTGAGCATACCAGCCCGCCGATGAGTGCTCCTCCTCCTATCCCTACATTGTAGATGCCTGAGTAAATCGACATGGCTATGGATGTGTTTTCCTTTACGTTGCGTATTACTTCAGACTGGAACACCATACCGAAGAAAGTATAGGACAGTCCCCATAGGGCGAGCAGTGCGATGATGCTCTGGAGTGACCACGCTGCGGGTTTCAGAAGCAGCAGGCTTGCACATATTCCCATAACCGCAATGCGCATAAAGAGACTGCGGTGCCGCTCGAAGTATCTTGAAAACAGAATGCTTCCGACGATTCCCATGATTCCGAACATGCTGAGCAACAATGTGATGGTTTCTTCCTTGATGCCTGCTGTCTGGGCCATGAACGGTTCTATGTAGCTGTATGCCGTAAAATGTGCCGTGACCATTACTACCGTCACGATGTACAGGGGAGGCAGGGCAGGAATCCGCAGCAGTGCGGGCAACTGTTTGAAGGAAAATGCTTTTTCACCTTCTGTCCTGGGAAGAATGAGACTGAGGAATATCAGTATCGCGAAGGCAAGGAGTCCTATTATAAGGAATGTCGTTCTCCATCCTGTGGCAATGCCTATGGCACGTCCCATGGGCAGGCCGACTATCATGGCAATCGAGGAACCGGCTACTATCATGCTGAGGGCAGCCGCCTTGTGGCCTTGGGGAGCAATCTTTACGGCCAGAGGGGTCACTATGGACCAGAATATGGCATGGGCACAGGCTACGCCTATTCTCGAAACCATGAGCATCCAGTAGCTGGTGGATATGGCCGACAGTATGTGGCTGGCGGCAAAGAGTGTCACGATGCCGCACATAAGTCTCTTGGATTCTATTCCTGAAGCCAGAATCATGAGTGGCAGCGATGTAAGGGCCACTACCCATGCGTAGATGGTAATCATAAGTCCTGCCTTGGATTCCGTTATGGAAAAATCTGCGGCTATGTCGCTCAGCAGTCCTATGGGAATGAACTCGGAAGTATTGAAAATGAATGTGGAAAATGTCAGAGCCAGCAGTGGCAGCCACTCCCTCGCTACGCTCCTTCTGCCGATTGTGATATTCTGCATCAGATGCTTCTTTAAAAATCGCGCAAATATAGGAGAATTTCACTATATTTGCATCGCAAAAGCGAAAAGAACATGAATTGTCTTCTCAATACTAATTTCTGGTGGTGGCGCACTCCTGGCCCGGTAAGCGGTAGGGTGTTGCCTCGGCACGTGTATTGGTCATAGACAAGACTTAATATAGCAAATATCTGAGCGGCCTGTCGTTTACCGGAACGACAGGCCGCTTTCGTTTTATGTTTCATCTTTAAATCAAATCAATCAGACAATGGAAAAGAGAAAAAGATTTTTCCTCGAAGAGCGCGACATTCCGCGCAGATGGTACAACATCGTGGCAGACATGCAGAACAAGCCCATGCCTGCCCTCAATCCTGCCACCCGCAAACCGGTGACACTGGATGAACTCAGTCACATTTTTTCGGTAGAGGCTTCCAGACAGGAACTCAATACGGAAGACAGATGGATAGATATTCCGGAAGAAGTGCGGGACCAGTACCGTCTGTACCGTTCGACGCCTCTGGTAAGGGCTTATGGACTGGAGAAGGCATTGGATACGCCTGCCCATATATATTTCAAGAATGAAAGTGTGAGTCCGGTAGGTTCCCACAAGCTCAATTCAGCCCTGGCCCAGGCTTATTACTGCAAAAAAGAGGGTCTGACCAACATAACTACGGAGACCGGAGCCGGACAGTGGGGAACGGCACTGGCCTATGCAGCAAATGTATTCGGGCTGGAACTGGCCGTCTATATGGTAAAGGTAAGTTACGAGCAGAAACCTTACCGCAGATCCCTGATGCAGGTCTATGGTGCCCAGGTGATAGCATCTCCAAGCATGTCCACCAAGGCAGGAAGGAAGATTCTGACTGAGACACCGAACCATCAGGGAAGTCTCGGAACGGCAATATCGGAAGCGGTCGAGCTGGCTACCACCGTGCCTGGATGCAAGTATACTCTGGGAAGCGTGCTGAATCATGTGACACTGCACCAGACAGTCATCGGACTTGAGGCAGAGAGGCAGATGGAGATGGCCGGGGAGTATCCCGATGTGGTCATAGGATGTTTCGGCGGAGGTTCCAATTTCGGAGGAATATCCTATCCTTTCCTCAGACACAATTTCCAGGACGGCCGTCGTACACGGTTCATTGCAGCAGAGCCCTCGGCCTGCCCCAAGCTTACAAAAGGGCGTTTCATGTATGATTACGGGGATGAGGCCTGCTATACGCCGCTGCTTCCGATGTATTCTCTCGGGCATACCTTTGTCCCGGCGGGTATCCACGCCGGTGGCCTCAGGTATCACGGAGCCGGGACCATCGCCAGCAGCCTGCTCAAGGACGGGATCATCGAAGCCGTGGATATAGACCAGCTTGAATCGTTCAGGGCCGGAGTGATGTTTGCCAGGGCTGAAGGCATAGTTCCTGCACCTGAGTCGGCCCATGCCATAGCCGCGACCGTGCGTGAGGCTCTCAAGGCAAAGGAAGAGGGTGTAGGCCGTACTATACTTTTCAACCTTTCCGGTCACGGACTTGTGGATATGTCGGCTTATGACCGTTATCTTGCCGGTGACATGTGAAAACCGGATGACTTTGAAGTCATGATACAGTAAACCTCCGGGATGCACTCGACTGAGGAGCATTGTCCCGGAGGTTTTATTGTATCGGCATGTAGCCGTGTAAATTCGTATATGGCCTACGGAAGGGCGAGGAATGCGCAGGCAAACGAGAGGATGGCGTAGAGCTCGGGGAATACGGCGAGGATCATGGTCTTGGAGAATACGTCGCTGCCGTTGGACATCTCGTTGATACCGTTGCTCACAAGGCTGGCCTGTTTGATGGCTGACCAGAGTCCTACGAAACCGAGGGCTATGCCTGCTGCGCAGAGAGCCAGGCCCTGGTTCATTGTAAGTACCTGGGAAGCATCCTCCATGCCGTTGAGCCGGCTGAGCATAAGGAAGAATGCCGCGAAGCCGTAAAGACCCTGTGTAGAAGGAAGCACGCAGAGGAGCATGGATTTACCGAACATCTCGGGTTTCTTCTTCAGGGCCGCGATAGTGGTGTTGCCACCCATGGTTACACCTATGGCACTTCCTATGCAGGCGAGGGTGAGCATGATTGCCATACCGAAGTAGGCTAAAATCAGTGGTGTTGACATAGAATTAAATGTTTTGTTTGTTATTGTTTGTATTTGTTTTCAATGGTTTGAAAACCCTGCCGCCTCCTTCGAACCCCACATTCTTGTAGAACTCCACGAAAGTAAGGCGGACAGGATGCACGAAAGCTCCGAGGCAGGAAAGTCCCATGACGGCAAGGTGCCCTACTATCAGGAATATGACGGTTACCGCCCAACCGACATAGGGGATACCGGAAAGAGTCATTGCGATAGAGTTGATAACCAGAGCAAGTATGCCGCCTGTGGTTCCCAGTCCGAACAGACGTATGTATGAAAGCATGTCTCCGAATATGCTTGTGATGTCATACAGGGATACGAGACCCTTTACAGGTCTGAGCAGGAAGAACTTGGCCGGCTTGCTGCAGAACAGCACCAGGACGAGTCCCCCGTACATGAGTATCTGTGCCGCTGTGTGCGGCAGGATTGCCGTACCGGTCTGGCTACCGGCATACGCGCATGATGCCCATACTATTATCATGCACCAGCCCAGTTCCGTAAGCCCTTCGTCCCACCTGCGTTTGGTGAAGGCGAATATGGCCTTGAGCATTCTGGCGAATACGATCTGGAACAGACCGAATATGATGGCAAACCAGAACATCTTGAGGTCTGAGAAGAACAGGGCCTTGACTGAGTCGGGCATGGGTATTATGTCTGCCAGTTTCATTCCGAAGAATGTTCCGGAGAACAGGGGCATGATGATTGAGCCGACTCCGAGCCATGCTATCAGTTTTCCGTATGCCTTGAATTTGGGGACGGCCATTGCCGCTGCTATGCCTATGATGAGAAGCAGCAGTCCGTATCCCATGTCTCCGAGGCAGAATCCGAAGAACAGCATGTAGAACGGGGCGAAGTAGGGGGTAAGGTCCAGTTCGTCATATCTGGGCAGCTCGTACAGCCCGCCTATGGGCTCGAAGAGTCTGGCAAACCAGTTGTTGCGCAGCTTTACGGGGGGATTGTCCTCCCGTTTTGCCGCTTCGGCAATGTAGTATACACTTTCGGCATCGAGGAACTCCCGCACCTTTGCATCGTCTTCGGACGGAGCGAATCCTTCGACCACGCTGATGGCTCCTTCGCCTTCCTTGACAGTGGATGTCTCGGCATAATGGAGATCCAGATGTGCGAATGTCATGTCTGAAAGTTCACGGAGCTCTCCGGCCCTGGATGCATAGCCGAGCGCGGTAGACAGCAGAGTCTGGTTCTCCGCTTTGAGCGTTGCCATGGCAGACAGTATTGCACCGGCAGGTCTGGACGGGAATGACGATTCCGCTGCCGGGAATCTGTAGTCATCCCCGGTCCTGGCAAGTACGGTAAAATATGTCCTGCCCTGTGTCCTGTTGAGTACGTACAGCGGATATTCCTCTTCCCATTCTTTCCTGTACTGCTTGTCGGCCAGACAGTAGAAGTGTGGAGTGAGACCGGCCGATTTGAGGCGGTCTAGGTCTTTCGGATTGAATTCTCCCCACGGGAGTGCGGAACTGTATTCCTTTTCGAGTGCTGACAGTTCGGCGGCGATGGCTTCCCTGCGCGCTGCATTGTCCTCAAAGTCGGAGAGCATGCGCTCGCCTGACATTTCCGGACGGTCTGTATGCTTTATGTCCGGATGTTCCTTGAGCAGGTTGCCCATATTTTCCACGGCGTTGCCGCATCGGGAGATGAGGGATGCCATCTGTCTGGACTCGTCGTCACTGTCGACAGTGGAGCGGGTGATGTCCACCATGCCCAGCTGCTGTATGCCGGTCATGAATGTATCCAGATCCCCTGAAAGGAGAATCATGGAATATTTTGTCATCTTTGTAATCATAGGGCTTCCTCCTCTTCTTCCATGTTGTGTCTTGTCTTGACTATCTTCTGGGATGCCTTCGACAGGTTCTCCTCATCTTCGAGATATCTCTTTATCTTGAGAATGGCTTCGTGGTAGCCTGGAATCTGTACCTTTTCGTAGAGATTTACCTTCTGGGTAGTCTTTTTGCGTGAAAAGTCAAGAATGCGGCTTTTTTCGGAGCAGATCTCGGACTCTATGCCCAGTCGTGCCAGATCCTTGAGTATCTGGACTCCATCGCTGTACCACAGCGGTTTGCGGAACAGGTCGAATTCCTTGACTTCGTAGATTACGTTCTTGAGCTCAGGAATCTTCACACCTGCAAATCTGGCTGTTTCCAGTTCCACGTCCTTTACCGATATCAGTCCCGGCTCGAATTCGTTCCAGAGTCCTGAAAGGTACCGGTATTTCTCGAGCGATGAGGCTAACTCTTCCAGAAGCTCGTCCGAACGTTTTTTGGCTTTCTTGACTTCCAGCCGCAGGGCGGCTTCCTTGTTCTTGAGGGTGGGAAGCGCACGTGTGCGGACCTTGAGCTGTTTGCCAAGTTCGTTCAGCGATGTCTTGTTGTATTGGAATTTGATAGCCATTGTATCCTATGCTTGTTTTTCTTTCCAGTATTTCTGGATGAGTGATTCCTTGATACCGGTCTCGGCCTTGGTAAAATATTTGCCGAAGAGTTCCCACGCAGTGTCAAGCATGCTGTCTATGGAGATGTTGACATCGATGGCAAGCAGCCTTGTGGAATATTCCTTGGCGAAGGCCAGGCAGCGGTTGTCGTAGTCGCTCAGATCGAAACCGTTCTCGAGTTTGGTCTTTGCGTTGGCGGCATCTGCATAGAGGCGTACTGCCGTGTTCATCACCTGATTGTGGTCCTCGCGTGTCTTCTTGCCGATAACCAGCTGTTTGAGACGTGACAGGGAACGGAACGGGTCGACGATGACCTTGCCTGTATCTGTATCAAGACGCAGGAAGAGCTGTCCTTCGGTGATGTATCCCGTGTTGTCAGGGATGGCGTGCGTGATGTCCCCGTCGTTGAGGGTAGTCACTGCTATGATGGTGATGGAACCGCCGGTAGGCAGCTGTACGGCTTTCTCATATATCTTGGCCAGGTCGGAATAGAGAGAACCTGGCATGGAATCCTTGGAAGGAATCTGGTCCATACGGTTGCTGACAATGGACAGGGCATCGGCATATAGAGTCATGTCGGTCAGCAGCACCAGCACTTTCTCGTTCTTGTCCACCGCGAAGTATTCTGCAGCGGCGAGTGCCATGTCAGGGATCAGAAGTCTCTCTACAGGGGGCTGTTCGGTGGTATTGACGAAGCTTATGATCTTGTCGAGGGCTCCTGCGTTCTCGAACATGTGCTTGAAGTAAAGGTAGTCGTCGTTGGAAAGTCCCATGCCTCCGAGGATGATCTTGTCCACGTCAGCGCGGAGTGCCACCATGGCCATGACCTGGTTGTACGGCTGGTCAGGGTCTGCAAAGAAAGGAATCTTCTGTCCCGAAACCAGGGTATTGTTGAGGTCGATGCCGGCTATTCCGGTAGGAATCAGCTGTGAGGGCTGTTTTCTCTTGTAGGGGTTGACCGAGGGCCCTCCTATGTATCGCCTTTCGCCTTCAACTTCCGGGCCTCCGTCGATGGGCTGTCCGTATGCATTGAAGAAACGTCCGGCAAGATCGTCGCTGACATTGAGGGCAGGCGGCTCTCCGAAAAACGTTACTTCGGCATTGGTAGGGACTCCGTCGGTACCTTCGAATACCTGCAGGGTGACGGTGTCGTCCTTGATCTTTACGACCTGGGCGAGGCGTCCGGCCACAGTGGCCAGTTCGTCGTTGGAGACTCCCTGGGCCTTGACGGACACTGTAGCCTTCGTTATGGCTTCCAGCTGGGTATATATTCTTTGAAATGCTCTATTTGTCATGGCTGATGAATTTATTGATCTGGTCGAGGTATTTGTTGAAGCTTTCGCTCTGGAATTCGGAGTAGTTCATCTGTCGGAATATGTTGATGACCTCCTTGTACCAGGTGGAGCACTGCTCGAATGTGTCGAAGTCATGGTCGGTATCGCAGACCTCGAGGACTTTGGTGAGCATGAACTTCTGTCTCTCTATCGATGACGATGCGTCTATGCTGTCAAATGCGTCCTGCTGCAGTATGATGTAGTCTATCAGCTCTGACTTCCAGTAGCGTTCGTGGTAGCTTACGGGTACACCGTCATCACCCAGGATATTGATCTGCTCGAATGCCTCCTTTCCTCTTAGAACCAGTGTCTTGGCCCTCAATACCATGTCGACCCACCCGGGTGCGACCTTCTCGTTGAGGAAAGATATTATCTCAGGGTATTCGAGATATTTGGAATAGGAATCAATGGGGTCGACGGCCGGATAGCGTTTCTTGTCGGCGCGGCCCTGGGAGAGGGCGTAGAAGCATCTGGCCGCTTTCTTGGTGGATTCGGTCACAGGCTCCTTCAGGTTACCTCCGGCAGGGGATACCGTACCGATGAATGTAACGGATCCGGTGCTTCCGTTGTTGAGAGTCACGGCGCCGGCACGTGCGTAGAAGTTGGATATCGTGGAGGAAAGGTCCACGGGGAATGCATCGGCTCCCGGAAGTTCTTCCATACGGTTGCTCATCTCCCTGAGTGCCTGGGCCCATCTGGATGTAGAGTCGGCCAGCAGAAGGACTTTGAGTCCCATTGACCTGTAGTACTCGCAGATGGTCATGGCCGTGTATACGGATGCTTCACGTGCTGCGACAGGCATGTTCGAGGTGTTGCAGACTATGGTGGTCCTTTCCATGAGCGAGCGTCCTGTACGCGGGTCGACCAGCTCCGGGAACTCGGTGAATATTTCCACCACCTCGTTTGCCCTCTCTCCGCAGGCGGCCATCACTATCACGTCAGCTTCGCCCTGCTTTGCGATTGCATGCTGCAGGACGGTCTTGCCGCAACCGAAAGGTCCGGGTATGAAGCCTGTGCCTCCTTCAGCTATGGGATTGAACGTGTCGATGCACCTTACTCCTGTCTCCATGATGCGCCATGGACGCGGTTTTTCGCGGTATGCCGTGATGGCGACCTTGACAGGCCATTTCTGTATCATGGTTACGGGATGTATTTCCCCTGCATCATCGGTGAGCTCCGCGATGGTGTCACAGGCTTTATAGCGTCCTGCGGGAACGACGGACTTTACCTTGTAGCTGCCTTTGAATGAGAAAGGTACCATTATCTTGTGGGGAAGCCATCCTTCTTTCACTTCGCCGAGCCAGTCAGCTGCGTAAACTTCGTCTCCGGCTTTGGCCAGAGGTGTGAAGTCCCATTCCCTGTTGCCGTCGATGGGGGCTGTGTACTCCCCGCGCTTGAGGAATACGCCTTCCATCGTGGCAAGATTGTTCTGGAGTCCGTCGTAGTTGCTGGAGAGCAGGCCAGGACCGAGAGTGGCCTCAAGCATGTGTCCCTGAAATTCCACTTTGTCCCCGCAACGGAGACCCCTGGTGCTTTCATAGACCTGTATGGAGGCTCTTTTGCCGGTTACCTTGATGACTTCTGCCATGAGCCTTGCGTCCCCGAGCTGTATGAAGCAGATCTCGTTCTGCGAGACAGGTCCGTCAACCTCCACGGTAACGAGATTGGAGATGATTCCCGTAACTTTACCTGTAGTATGACTGTTAGGATTCATATATTGATTATATTTATTGTCTTATTTGAAATCGATGCCCTTGAAAGTGCCCCTTACCTCATCCACGTACTGTCTGAAGAGGACGGCTCCACGTTCCTTGTCCATGGCTTGCCATCTTTCCACAATCATGCCTTTGGCCAGAAATGCCAGGATGACGTCCATGTCGAAGTAGTGGAAAACGGTCATTTCCGTTATTTTGTCCCAGCGGAGCCTGTCCAGTCTGTGTTCCCTTTCAAACAGGTCGCTGCACTGGAATATTTCCTGGAGTTCCGGATATGATTCCATGGAAGATTCCGTTTCCCCGACTGTGTATTTCGACGGGTCGGTGCCGGTCTTGGCGGCGATGAAGACTGTAGCGGCGTTGCGCAGCTTCCGGTCCATCTCGAAATAGTTGCGCAGGAAACCGGACTTCTGTCTGGCTACGGCTCTGTAGAAATGTCCGCACAGGTTGTCTGTGTTGCTGCCTGCTTCAAGCCAGTCAACCAGTCTGCGGTCCCTGTCCGAGAGCTGTTCCTTGACAGATGACCTGATCGTTCCGAAAGAAAACCGCTCCGTACCGGAATCCGGTATCAAGTAGGGCAGTCCAGCTATGATATAGTGATAGTTGTTCATTATTAGCCGAATAGTAGCTTCTTGGCAGAAGGTCTCAGGTACTCGCACAGGATTTTCTCAAAGTCACCTTCTGCAAAGCTGATCATGTAACCGCCGTTCTTCGGTCCGATTTTGAAACCTCCTGATATCTGTTTTGAAAATGTGACGTCGATACCGTTTCCCATTGCCTGTGCAGCGTTTTTGGCGAAACTGTCTTCAAGCTTTTTCTGCATTGATGCCGGCAGTATCACGTCCAGTCCGGCGGGAGCTGCTTCGGCAGCATTGAATGCTCCGGCCACAGTCTGAAGCATTGTACGGACAAGTTCAGGGTCTTCGAGATTCTTGCTGATGTCTTTTGATATAGCTTTGGTAATGATTATGTTCTCAATCTGCTGCTTGACTGCTGCGATGGTCTGGGAAGATGCCATCTTTATGTCATTGCTGACCTTGGTCTTCAGGTCTTCAGCCTCCTTTTCGGCATTCGAGATTATTTCTTCTGCTTTTTTGCGGGCGTCGGCAATGATTTTTTCAGCCTCTTTTGCGGCTGCGGCCTTCAGATCTTCAGCCTCCTTTTTGCCTTTTGACAGACCTTCGTTGTAGAGTCTGTCCGTGAGTTCTTGCAGTTTGTTTTGCATACTGTATGTAGTTGTTTAAATACTTTTCAAAGTTAGGAATATTAGTCTGTAAAACAAAAAAAAGTGCCGCAATATTGCGGCACTTTTCTTTATTGTGAAGTTTGACTGAACTAACCGAGGAATCCGAGCAGGATACCTGCGGCGACGGCGGAACCGATCACACCGGCAACGTTCGGACCCATGGCGTGCATCAGCAGGTGGTTGGTCTTGTCGTATTGCAGACCCACCAGCTGGGACACACGGGCGGAGTCCGGTACTGCGGATACTCCGGCGTTTCCGATGAGAGGGTTGATCTTATTGCCGGGTTTCAGGAAGAGGTTGAAGATCTTCACGAACATCACACCGCCGAAGGTAGCTACCATGAAGGAGAACGCTCCGAGGATGAAGATGTACACGGATTTCAGCTGCAGGAACTTGTCGGCCTGGGTGGAGCATCCTACGGTCAGACCGATGAGGATGGTCACGATGTCGATCAGCGGTCCGCGTGCAGTCTCGGCAAGACGGCGGGTAACACCGCTCTCCTTAAGGAGGTTACCGAAGAAGAGCATACCCAGCAGAGGGATACCGGAGGGCACGATGAATGCAGTTACGAGGAAACCGATGATAGGGAAGAGCTTCTTCTCTGTAGGAGATACCGGACGGGGCGGCTTCATCCTGATGAGTCTCTCTTTCTTGGTGGTGAGCAGCTTCATGATAGGAGGCTGGATCACAGGAACGAGGGCCATGTAGGAATATGCCGATACGGCGATGGCGCCCATGAGGTCGGGAGCAAGTCTCGAGGAGAGGAAGATGGCGGTAGGACCGTCAGCACCTCCGATGATACCGATCGCACCGGCCTCAGCGGGAGAGAACCCGAGGGCAAGGGCCACGGTGTAGGCTCCGAAGATACCCAGCTGGGCGGCAGCTCCGATGAGCAGCAGCTTGGGGTTGGAGATCAGGGCGGAGAAGTCGGTCATCGCACCGATTCCGAGGAAGATCAGAGGCGGGTAGAAGCCCTTGATCACACCATAGTAGAGTATGTTCAGCACAGAGCCTTCCTCGTATATGCCGACCGACAGGCCGGGAAAGAGGGGGATGTTGCCGATGATGATACCGAATCCGATAGGAACGAGCAGCATGGGCTCCCATTCCTTCTTGATTGCGAGGTAGATGAACACAAGGCCGATGCAGATCATCAGCAGATATGTCCACTCGAAATTCGCAAATCCGGTATACTGCCAGAATTGTCTTAAATTTTCACCAATCATACTATCCTATAATAGCTAAGGGGGTTCCTTCCATTACGGAATCGCCTTTGTTGACTTTAATACTCTTGATTACGCCGTCTGCAGTGGCCTCTATCACATTCTCCATCTTCATAGCCTCGAGGACCATTATCTTCTGGCCGTTCTTAACGGTGTCGCCTTCCTTCACGCACACTTCCAGAATGACTCCGGGAAGGGGAGAGGATACGGTCGTACCGCCTGCTGAAGGTGCTGGAGCTGCTGCTGCGGCGGGTTTGGGTGCTGCTGCCGATACGGCGGGAGCGGCGGTTGCGGTTTTCACTACTTTAATGGCAGTGGGTTTGACGATAGGTTTCTCAAACTCTACCTTGAAGTTGGAACCGTTTACCTCTACGGAAGCTACCGACTCCTGGACATCGTTGATGACCACATTGTAGTCATTGCCGTTGATTTTGAGTTTATATTCTTTCATGGTCTGTATTGTTATCTTTGGTTCTTTTTAAGTGTGGGGGTCTGACGCAGTGTGTAGATCTTAGAGCTCCAGGGCGAGTAGCTCCTGTCTGTATGGCTCATGGTGATGGTGAGACTCTCGTGGTCGTGTGCCTCGGTCTCCTCATGGAAGAGGTGGAGGGCAAGCGCGATGGCCGCATAGGTCTCCGCAGAGGTCTCTTTTACTATTGTCCCTGCAGCTTCAGTGTCGGCAGTAGCCGCGGTTGATTTCTTCTGCTGCTTGCTGGTCGCAACATGTCCGGTGAACTTGAATATGAAGCACAGGATAATGAGTGCACAGAATACCACCAGCATGGCTGTCAGGGTAAGAATCCATCCACCCGGGTCCTCCCTGGCCATTATCTGGCTTTTGGACTCCTCGTCCACTCCGGCGTTGTTGGTGCTCGGAGAGGTCCAGGGCATGATAGCCCAGCCCTCGCCGCTGCCGTCGTTGGAACCTATTCCGTCTTCGATACGTCCGTAGGACTGGTCTACGCCGAGGTTCTTGGGCACGGCTATCTTGTCGATGACGGTACGTCCGTCGCTGGCCACGAAGTAGATGGTGTCAGACTCTTCCAGGGTAAAGTTGATGTGGAAGGTTCCGTGGTAGGGGTTGTTGTCCGCCCAGAAGAGGGTGTGCTGACGGGGAGGTATCTTCGTCAGGACATCCGCCTTGGGGATGATGTATTTCTTCAGGTTGTTCGGATCGTTGGTCAGGAAGCATCCGCCGATATCCACCGTACCGTAGGAGGTATTGAAGAGCTCGAACCAGCCGTTGTGGAAGCCGAAATCGTCCTCGAAGTTGGTCTCATTGTGGATGAGCAGCTCGTTCAGACGCATATCGCTCTGGCTCTGGGCACTCAGGGTGAATACTGACAGAGTCGCAGCAAGACCCGACACCAATATGAATCTAAGTTTGTTCATTTCAGTCGGTTTGATGTGTTACAAAGGAAGATTGTCGTGCTTCTTGGCAGGGTTGCTCAGCTTCTTGGTCGAGAGCTGCTCGAGAGCGCGGATTACGCGGAAGCGGGTGTTGCGGGGCTCGATTACATCATCGATATAGCCGTAGCTGGCTGCCTTGTAGGGGTTGCAGAAGAGGTCGTTGTACTCTTTCTTCTTGGCAGCTGTAACTTCTGCGCGCTTCTCGGGATCCTCGATTTCCTTGATTTCCTTGGAGTAGAGCACCTCTACGGCACCGTCGGCACCCATAACAGCGATGTTGGCTGTAGGCCATGCGTAGTTGATGTCGCCGCGGAGCTGCTTGCAGCTCATCACGATATGCGATCCGCCATAGGACTTGCGGAGGGTAACTGTGACTTTGGGCACTGTAGCCTCGCCGTATGCGTAGAGCAGCTTGGCTCCGTGAACGATGATTCCGCCGTACTCCTGCTGGGTTCCGGGCAGGAAGCCGGGAACGTCCACGAGGGTAACGAGAGGGATGTTGAATGCGTCGCAGAAACGTACGAAACGGGCTGCTTTTCTGGATGAGTTGATGTCCAGAACACCTGCCAGGTACTTGGGCTGGTTGGCCACGATACCTACTGATGTGCCTCCCATGTGTGCGAAGCCGACGATGATGTTCTTGGCGTAGTCCTTGTGTACTTCGAAGAACTCGCCGTCGTCAACGATGCCGCCGATGACCTGATACATGTCGTATGCCTCGTTGGGACTGTCGGGGATGATGGAGTTGAGGGAGTCCTCGAGTCTCTCGATAGGGTCTGCGGTGGGTTTGTAAGGGGGCTCCTCAAGGTTATTCTGAGGGATGAAGGAGAGAAGCTTGCGGATGATGGCGATGGCATCTTCCTCAGAGTCGGCTGCGAAATGTGCTACACCGCTCTTGGAAGCATGTACGGATGCGCCGCCGAGCTGCTCCTGGGTAACCACCTCACCGGTAACGGACTTTACAACTGCAGGTCCGGTCAGGAACATGTAGCTGGTACCCTTAGCCATGATGTTGAAGTCAGTCAGTGCGGGAGAGTATACGGCACCGCCGGCGCAGGGTCCGAGGATTGCGGAAATCTGAGGGATGACACCCGAAGCGAGAATGTTTCTCTGGAATATTTCAGCGTATCCTGCAAGGGCGTTGACACCTTCCTGGATACGTGCTCCGCCTGAGTCGTTGAGGCCGATGACGGGGGCTCCCATCTTCATGGCCTGGTCCATTATCTTGCAGATCTTGAGTGCAAGTGTCTCAGAAAGAGAACCTCCGAACACAGTGAAATCCTGTGCAAACACATATACGAGACGGCCGTCGATGGTACCGTAACCTGTTACGACACCGTCACCGAGGAATGTGGTCTTATCCATGCCGAAGTTCGTGCATCTGTGTGTCACGAACATGTCGAATTCCTCGAAACTGCCTTCGTCGAGGAGCATGGCGATCCTTTCACGGGCAGTGTATTTGCCCTTCTGGTGCTGAGAGTCTATTCTCTTCTGGCCACCACCGAGGCGGGCCTTCTCACGAAGCTCTATCAGCGCTTTTACTTGTTCAAGCTGTTGGCTCATAACTTAATATTTCTGTATTACTTTGTATTGTGGTTATTTGTTGTTGGGATCCTCGCACAGCTCAGTGAGTACTCCGTGTGTGGATTTGGGGTGGAGGAAAGCGATATTGAGACCCTCGGCACCTTTGCGGGGAGCCTTGTCGATAAGTCTTACCCCTTTTGCTTCCATTTCATTGAGGGCGTTCTGAACACCGTCTTTGACGCAGAAGGCCAGGTGATGGATACCTTCGCCTCTCTTCTCTATGAAGCTGGCGATGGTTCCGTCAGGAGATGTGCTCTCGAGGAGTTCGAGCTTGGTCTGTCCGATTTTGAAGAAAGCGGTTCTTACTTTCTGGTCGGGTACCTCTTCGATGGAGTAGCATTTGAGGCCCAGCATGTTCTCATAGTAAGGAATTGCCTCGTCAAGGGATTTGACGGCGATTCCAAGATGTTCGATGTGTGACAGTTCCATAATAATATATTTTAGAGTTGATTATTATTCTTCAGCCATTTCCATGGTGTGGTAGACGTTCTGTACGTCGTCATCGTTCTCAAGCTTGTCTATGAGCTTGAGAATGCCTTCCTTCTCCTCCGGGGAGAGTTTTTTGAGAGGTACGTTGGGGATTCTTTCAAAACCTCCCGATACGATGGTGAATCCATGGTCTTCGAGATATTTCTGTATGTTGCCGAAGGATTCAAACTCACCATATATATATATGACATCCTCGTCCTCATCCTTGTAGACATCATCCACACCGTAGTCGATGAGTTCGAGTTCCAGCTCGTCAAGGTCTACGGGACCGTCCTTCTTTACCTTGAACACACATTTGTGGTCAAACATGAAGCTTACGCAACCTTGTGTTCCGAGGGACCCTCCGACTTTGGAAAAGTAGCTCCTGATATTTGCCACTGTCCTCATGTTGTTGTCTGTGGCTGTCTCAATCAGGAATGCAATGCCATGAGGGCCGAATCCTTCATATACTATTTCCTCATAGTCGCCCTGATCGTGCTCGACAGCCCTTTTGATGGCCCTTTCGATATTGTCCTTGGGCATGTTCTCGCTGCGTGCAGTCTGAATGAGGGTCCTCAGACGGGGGTTGTTGTCAGGGTCGGGACCTCCGGCCTTGGCTGCTATCGTGATTTCCTTTCCGATACGGGTGAATACTCGGGCCATGTTGCCCCAGCGCTTGAACTTGCGCTCTTTCCTGAATTCAAATGCTCTTCCCATTGCTTTCTACTTCTTAACTTCTATGCGTGTGATGTATTTGTCGATCTCGTATCCCTCGTAGGTCTGGGGATATTTGTCCTTGATGACACGGTAGTGCTCCAAGGCCTCGTCGTAGCGGCCGAGTTCCTCGCAGATTATTCCTGCCTTGAGGAGGTAGGAAGCTGCGAATACGTTGTCCTCGACTGCTGCTGCCTGGAGGTAGTATCCGAGAGCGGTCTCGTAGTCTTCGCTCATCGAGTATGCGTCACCTGTGCAGGCGAGGGCACGTGCCTTGAGTACGGGATCCTTTCCGTTGTACCTGGTGAGGTAGCCGATTGCCTCGGGGGCATTGCCAAGCTGAAGCTCGCAGATGCCGGCATAGAGATATACAGCCTTGCCGGCCTTGGCACCGTATTCATCAATGATCTGGATGAAACCCAGTGAATTGCCGTCACCATTGAGGGCTTTGTCGTAGTCCTCTGCCCTGAAGTACTGCTCAGCGGTGAAAGTCTGTCCTACAGCCTCGTCTTTCATGGGCTTGGAGTAGAACTGAATGAAAAGTACGATTATTGCTGCCACAACGACCAGACCGGCTCCTGTATAGCCTATAGTCTTTCCGTTTTTCTTGAAAAATACCTCAGTCCTGGAGACGGCCTCGCCGACTGTTTCATTGGAAGTGTTTACGTTCTTTGCCATTTTTGCAATAAATTCTGATTTTTATAATGGTTGCAAAAATACAACATTTTGTCTAATCGCAAAGACAAAATGACAATAAATTATTCTATCTTTGTAGAATAAACAAGGAATAATGTATCTACGGAGAATCATCGTAAGGGATTTCAAGAATATAACCGAAGCAGACATATCTTTCTCTCCTAAAATCAACTGTATATGCGGCAACAACGGGGAGGGGAAGACTTGTCTTCTGGATGCCGTGCACTACCTTTCCATGACGAGAAGTTTTCTTTCGTCCAGTGACAGGTTTACATACACCTACGGGAAGAACGAGGCAGTTCTGCACGGTACGTATCAGGACGGTGATGCAGAAGAAGACATAGCGGTGTCGGTACGTTCGGACGGCAACAAGACCGTGAAGAGGAACGGCAAGGCATACAGGCGTCTTTCCGAGCATATCGGACGTATACCCGTGGTCATGACGGCCCCTTCCGATATCTCCCTGATCAACGATTCAGGCGAGGAGCGCAGGAGGTTCCTCAACATGATGATTTCGCAGATCGATATGGAGTATCTCCGGAGTGTCTCTGCATACAACAGTCTGCTCAAGCAGCGCAATGCCGCTTTAAGGCAGGAGGGGACTCCGGACCTTCTTATGGAGACAATCTCGGAACGCATGCATTCGCCGGCCGCGTATGTTTACGGAAAGAGGAGGGAGGCAGCGGAAATGCTGGCATCCAGGGCCGAAGAGTTCTATTCACTGATATCAGGAGGGCGGGAAAAGATCGGTATCCGCTACCGCTCCGATCTGGACAAGGCGGGAGTTGCTGATCTGTTTGCAATGAGTCTGCCCAAGGACAGGATTATGGGATATACTACGGCGGGAATCCAGCGCGACGATCTTGAGCTGTCAATGGACGGTCATCCTTTGCGTAAATGTGCTTCACAGGGACAGCAGAAGTCTTTTCTGATTGCATTGAAGATGGCCCAGTACCAGGTCATGAGACAGGAAAGGGATGTACGTCCGATATTGCTGTTCGACGATCTTTTCGACAAGCTGGATGCGGTCAGGGTCTCGGCTCTCATCAGAATGGTGGTGGAAGGGGATTTCGGGCAGATATTCATTACGGACACTGATGAAGGCAGGCTGAGAAGCATCGTCGGAGGCATAACGGATCAGGGCCGGTTTTTCCATGTGAGCGGAGGAGTGGTAACCGAACAGGAGGAGACATGCAACGGATAGGGGAGAAACTGCTGGGAGAGGTCCTGAAGGAATATGTCCGGGAATCAGGTCTTGCCGAAAGGATGCAGGGACTGGATGTCTGTGACGTCTGGAACCAGGCTGTAGGCCCCAGGGTTGCTGCAGCGACACGGGACATTTATTTCCGGGATGGAATCCTGTATTGCCGCATGTCCTCGTCTTCTGTCAGGAACATGCTGTATTACAATCTTCCGGGGATCATCAGTACTATCAATTCCAGGCTTCCCGGGGCTCCGCTCAGGAAAATTGTACTCAGGTGAGTCGGATAAGCAAGTACATTCCAATGAAAACTTAAAACTAGGCAATATGGACAGGTTTATCGAAAATTTCAGGAAGGGTTTTCCCTTTTTAAAGATGGCAGCGGCCGCTACCCCTTCAAAGGGAATTCAGGTCCTGGACGCCAAGGCGCGTCAGGAGGCTATTGACAGATATGGCAGGTTTCAGGGAGAAGTCGTGAAGTTTGTGCCGGCATCGGGT
Organism: uncultured Bacteroidales bacterium; assembly: GCA_944326245.1. Classification (GTDB taxonomy): domain Bacteria; phylum Bacteroidota; class Bacteroidia; order Bacteroidales; family UBA932; genus Coprenecus. The sequence goes on along the minus strand of CALVDF010000012.1, from coordinate 34,376 downwards.
GCCGCATCCCGTATGTTCAAGGATCTCTTCGAGGGCAGGGATGTACTGGCTTCCGGCAAGTCCCTGGGACCGGATTCAAAGGCCCGCAAGTTTGTAGACAATATCGGCAGGTTCGCCTTTTACTCCAAGGAGGATTTCGAAGGCCTCACTCCGTATGCTGTCCTGGACCATGTGATCGGGCAGGGAGCATCGGCAAGCGGCAAACCTGGGCTCGACTATGGCAACAGACCTAAGGGACAGGTGCTTTTCCACAGGTACAGGGATGAAGTGCGGACAGCTTTCGAAGAACATCTGGTGGAGGGAGCCATGTATGCGCGCAGTGCCTCGGGCAAAGTGAAGATACATTTCACCGTCTCGCCTGCACATCAGGCCGGTTTCGAGAAAATCCTGCAGGATACGGTGGCCAAGTATGAGGAACGTTTCGGCTGCAGGTACGATATCTCTTTCAGCGTACAGGATCCGGCGACAGACATCATTGCCGTCAATGAGGACAACACTCCTTTCCTGAAGGAAGACGGCAAGCCCCTCTACCGTCCCGGAGGACACGGAGCCCTGCTGGGCAATCTGGCTGCAGTGGACGGGGATATCATTTTCCTCAAGAATATCGACAATGTGGTGCATCAGAGACTTCTGGACGAGACTGTGACGTGGAAGAAGGTCCTGGCCGGCAGACTGCTGGAAGTAAGGGACAGGATATATGGATATCTTGTCGCTTTGGATGACATGATGGCTTCTGGAAAGGAAAACAAGGGGCTGACAGATGAGATCAGGGCCTTCCTGGAACAGGAGTTCTGTGTGGTCCTGCCGGAAGTTCCGGCAGAGATATACCCACGTTATCTTCATGCCAAGCTCAACCGTCCCATCCGTGTCTGCGGTATGGTAAAGAACGAAGGCGAGCCGGGTGGAGGACCTTATATCGTGTATGATGCAGACGGTGCGACGTCCCTGCAGATCCTTGAGGGGGCCCAGCTGGACATGAATGACCCTGCCACTGTGGCCATGCTCAAAGGCTCTACCCACTTCAATCCGGTGGATGTGGTCTGCTGTACAGTCAATTATCTGGGAGCCAAGTTCGATCTTCAGCGTTTCGTGGATCCTGAAACAGGTTTCATAAGCCACAAGAGTTACGAGGGCAGGCCGCTGAAGGCCCAGGAACTGCCGGGGCTCTGGAACGGCTCGATGAGCAACTGGAACACGGTGTTTGTAGAAGTTCCGCTGATAACGTTCAACCCGGTCAAGACTGTGCTCGACCTGCTCCGGCCGGAGCATCAGCCGGCATAATGCATTGTGGCGTACATGGCAGCATGGACTATCTGAAAGTGAACAGGATGTTCATCGTGAAGTTCCAGACCATGACTACGGCAGTGGCACACAGCTTGGAAAAATAGAAATTCCATTTAAGCCTGTCGGCCAGAATGTAGACAGTGAGGTTGTTTATACCCAGGCCGATAAGTGAGATGATGAAGAAGGACAGGTATTCTGTCGGTATATCCTGATTCTCGCTGTGGAATGTCCACAGTCTGTTCCAGACGTAATTGTTTGTGGCAGCGAGGATGAAGCCTATGGAGTTGGACAGGAATTTGTTGAGCCTGGCTTTCTCCTTGAGCAGCCATGTGACGCCAAAATCCACAATCATGCCTGAGCAGCCTACTACTCCGAACTTGAGGAACTTGAGTATGAGTGTTTTATCTATTATCATGGTATATTGCCTTGGTCTGGGGTGAGAGTAGGGGGGCGCACATCCCGTTGTCGAGGACAAGGCCCAGTTTTACATTTTTCCTTAGTTCCATGTCAGGAACGGTAAATGTAAATGTCCCTGTAATTTTTGATGGAGATTCAGCATCGGCCGGAGGGAGTGCTGTGGACGACATGGTGCAGACTCCGCTCCGGATGGCGACCCGCTTGTGCTCGGTGAATGCGGCCTTCAGCTCCAGCGGCAGCTCCGGATGCAGGAGGTCTACGGCGTACGGATTAGGATTCGATATCGTGAAATCGAGCGAAATGCTGTCTCCCGGGGATATCAGCGGCCAATCCTTCGGAACGGCAGTAATGGCATATTCGATTTTAAGGCGGTTGGCTGACTGGAAGCAGTTTATTTTTTCGATACGGTCCATTTCCCTGTTTACCATCCATACCGGCTGACCCGTCCACTGTTCCTCCCATCTCCAGATATCGAACTGGGTGGTGCGTGTGGTGACGGAACTCAGGGCTGTGGCCTGTCCTCCGGTAAAGAACCGGAACAGCGACGGATTCTGGAAAGAGCTGCAGAATACTACGGGTGTATCTGTACCTGTCTTTCCGGCAAGAGCATCATACTGCGCCTTTTTACCATGGAAACCCAGACTCTGTGGCAAAAGGGGCGTGATCAGGAGTATCCTGGCAATGACAGTCAACCCTATTGTCGGCAGAATCCATTTCCAGGCCAGACTTTGAAGTCTTGTGGAATCGAGGGAACGGGAGAATACGACTGATATCAGAGGGACTGATGCCGCGACAGTCCATTGTGGCTCCACATGTCCCTTGAGGGTCATAAGAAAGAAAAATGCGATGAAGCCGACAACGAGGTACCGGCATGTTTTTTCGAACTGGTCCCGTGATCGGCGGGCTCCGGTCAGAATGAGGAGAAAGGCGTATATTGTCACCGGGTTGAATACAGCCAGCTGAACCGGAAGGTATCCGAGCATATCCCCGAAACTGAATCCTGTGCTTCTGGCAGACAGGTGATACCGTACGGCTGGAAAATCATTGGCAATCTGCCACCACAGATGCGGCAGCATAAGGACGGCAGTCAGCAAGACAGCTGCCCAGGCTTTTGGCCTGAGTGTCAGTCTTGGATTGGATACAACAGTAATAAGGATAATCAGTACACCGTGGTACTTGCTGTACAGCATGCCGGCCATTGCCATTGCCAGCAGCAGGGTGTTGCTCCATGTCTCCCGCTCCAGAAACCTTTTGTACGCATACAGAAATAAAGCAGTGAACAGCAGCAGCCAAGGATCGGGAGTGGTCATGAATCCATATACCTGGAACATTATGCAGGATGCTGCAACAATGAAGAATAGTTTGACCTGCCGGCCGTCAGGATTCTTGAGTCCGGCAATATTCCAGATGATAACGATTGTGATGGCATGTGCAAGAACAGTGAACAGGCGGATGCCAAGGTTGCTGGCTCCGTACAGCATCGAACCCAATGCCGTCATCCATCCCACCATGGGCGGATGGTCATAGTAGCCCAGCGCAGGATATTGACCGTACAGGAAATAATAAGCTTCGTCGCTGTGAACCTCCATCAGAAGTGCCTGAAGGAGGTCCGCAGCGACCCAGCATATAATGAAAACTATGAATAACCTTTTACCAGCCGAGGACATACGCGAAAATCAGCGGAGCCACGATGGTAGCATCGGACTCGACGATGAAGCGCGGGGTGTCCTTTGAAAGCTTGCCCCATGTAATCTTCTCGTTGGGAACGGCACCTGAATATGAGCCGTATGAAGTGGTGGAGTCGGAAATCTGGCAGAAATATGACCAGAGGGGAACGTCCTTCCACTCGAGGTCCTGAGCCATCATGGGCACTACGCAGATGGGGAAGTCACCGGCAGTACCGCCTCCGATCTGGAAGAAGCCTACGCCTGCTCCGCCTGAATTGGCCCTGTACCATTCGGTGAGATAGATCATGGTCTCGATACCGTTCTTGATCATGTTGGTGTCGAACTCACCCCTGATGCAGTGTGCCGTGAAGATGTTGGCTGTAGTACAGTCTTCCCAGGCGGGCACTACGATGGGAATGTTCTTTTCGCAGGCTGCGAGGACCCAGCTGTCCTTGGGGTCTATCTCGTAGTACTGTTCGAGCACTCCGCTACGCAGCAGTCTGTAGATCACTTCCCAGGGGAAGAGTCTCTCGCCCTTGGCCTTCATGTCGTTCCATACCTCCACGAGGTGATGCTCCAGTCTTCTGAAAGCTTCTTCTTCGGGGATACAGGTGTCGGTAACGCGGTTCATTTTGTTTTCCAGCAGTTCGTGTTCCTGCTCGGGAGTCAGGTCACGGTAGTTGGGAACTCTCTTGTAGTGTGAGTGTGCCACGAGGTTCATGATATCCTCCTCAAGGTTGTTGGCCGAGCAGGATACGATGGAGAATTTGCCCTGACGTATCATCTCTGCCAGAGAGATACCGAGCTCGGCGGTACTCATGGCTCCCGCCATTGCCAGCATCATCTTGCCGCCCCGGTTCATGAGGTCGTCATATGCCTTTGCGGCATCTACGAGGGTCGCCGAGTTGAAATGGCGGTAGTGATGAGTGATGAATTTTGAGATAGGTCCTCTTTCCATTTTTCTGTTGTTTTTAATCGTGCCGCAAATTTAGAAAATTCAAGGCAGTGTCTCACCTTTTTTTAATAAATTTGCGGATTATTTAACAAAACGCAAGATTCACGGTATGTTTGAGAATTTAACCGAAAAATTAGAAAGATCGTTCAAGATAATCAAAGGCCAGGGCCGTATAACCGAGATAAACATAGCTGAGACTCTGAAGGAGGTGCGCCGTGCCCTGCTGGATGCCGACGTGAGCTACCGCGTGGCCAAGGACTTCTGCAACGATGTCAAGGCAAAGGCTTTGGGCCAGAACGTCCTTACTGCCGTACGTCCCGACCAGATGATGATCAAGATAGTCCATGACGAGCTGGTGACCCTGATGGGCAGTACGGCATCGGACATCAATATAAAAGGCAAGCCCGGTATAGTCCTGGTTGCAGGTCTTCAGGGATCCGGCAAGACGACGTTCTGCGGCAAGCTGGCCCTCAACTGCAAGAGCAAGAGGGGGCTCAAGGTGATGCTGGTGGCCGGGGACGTGTACAGGCCGGCGGCCATCGACCAGCTGAAGGTGCTCGGAAGTCAGATAGACGTGTTCGTGTATTCGGAAGACGGTGTCAAGGATCCGGTCAAGATAGCACGCGATGCTGTGGCCTATGCTGTCAAGGAGAACTATTCGCTGGTTATTGTCGATACCGCGGGCCGTCTGGCGGTGGACGAGGAGATGATGGACGAGATAGCTGCCATCAAGGATGCGGTGAAGCCTACGGAGACCCTGTTCGTGGTGGATGCCATGACAGGTCAGGATGCCGTGGAGACGGCAAAGGCCTTCAATGACCGTCTGGACTTCGACGGGGTGGTACTTACAAAGATGGACGGTGATACCAGAGGAGGTGCCGCCCTTTCCGTCAAGGCAGTGGTGAACAAGCCCATCAAGTTCATCAGTTCCGGCGAGAAGATGGAGGCCCTCGACGTATTCCACCCTGACCGTATAGCGGACCGTATCCTGGGTATGGGAGATGTGGTCTCTCTGGTGGAAAAGGCTCAGGAACAATACGACGAGCAGGAGGCACGCAAACTTGCGAAGAAACTTGCGAAGAACCAGTTCAATCTCTGGGACTTCTATCAGCAGATACAGCAGATCAAGAAGATGGGCAATATCAAGGATCTGGCATCCATGATCCCCGGTGTGGGCAAGGCTCTCAAGGATGTGGACATAGACAACAATTCGTTCAAGAGCGTGGAGGCCATAATCCTCTCCATGACACCGTACGAGAGGGAGAATCCGGCGATAATAAACGGATCGCGCCGCCGCAGGATTGCAGACGGAAGCGGTACCACGATTGCCGACGTGAACCGTCTGCTCAAGCAGTTCGAAGGTACCCGCAAGATTATGAAAAATGTAGCTTCCGGCGGTGTCCGCAATGCGATCAAGTCGGCAAAGGGTATGAAACGCAGATAAAACAAGGACAATCAAAACAGTACCTATATGATTCTTTTAAACGGAAAGGAAACGGCAGAGGCCGTAAAAAAAGAGATAGCAGCCAAGGTCGCTGAGATGGTAGCGGCAGGGGAGAGGCCTCCCCATCTGGTGGCTGTGCTGGTAGGTGAGAACGGAGCCAGCAAGACATATGTTGCAAACAAGGAAAAAGCCTGTGCAGCAGTAGGATTCAAATCCACATTGCTTACATTTCCCGACACTGTGTCAGAGGAAGAGCTCCTCGGGGAAATACGGAAGCTCAACGAGGATGACGATGTGGACGGTTTCATAGTACAGCTGCCTCTCCCCAAGCACATCGACGAGAACAAGGTGCTGAATGCCATCTCCCCCCTCAAGGATGTGGACGGGTTCCATCCTGTCAATGTCGGTCACATGACTCTCGGAGAGGATTCGTTCCTTCCTGCCACTCCATACGGAATACTTCTTCTGCTTGAGCATTATGGAATAGAGACATCAGGCAAGCACTGCGTGGTGCTTGGCCGCAGCAATATCGTGGGACGTCCTATAGCCAACCTGCTTTCGCGCAAGGGATATCCTGGAGACTGTACCGTGACCATGTGCCACAGCCGGACAAAGGACATCGCTTCATACACGAGGAGTGCAGACATCATAATCGCAGCCCTTGGTGTGCCCGAGTTCCTGAAGGGGGATATGGTAAAGGAGGGTGTGGTGGTAATAGACGTGGGTATAACACGAGTCCCTGCTGACAATGCGAAAGGTTACCGTATCGTGGGAGACGTGGAGTTCGACTCAGTGGCACCCAAGTGCTCGTACATCACTCCTGTTCCCGGAGGTGTCGGCCCCATGACCATCATCTCGCTGATGAAAAATACATTCAGGGCCAGAGAATTGAAAATCAAAGGGAGCAATTAAGCAATTGAAAAGTAAAAACCAAAGACCATGAAGCGAATCCCGAAAATTCTGGCAGCCGTTGTACTGGCCTTGTCGGCATCCTGTGTGACGACAAAGGATACCGATCTCGTAAAGGCCGGTGACACCGTTCCTGAATTCTCCCTGAGTTCAGATGTGTTCGGAAACATTTCATCAGCTGATATCAAGGGGAAGGTAACCTACCTCTGTTTCTTTGCCACATGGTGCCCTCCATGCCAGCTTGAACTGGCCGCCATACAGGATACTCTCTTGCCGATGTTCCAGGATGATGAGGATTTCCGACTTGTCGTGGTAGGCAGGGAGCATACTGATGCAGACCTGACCGAGTACAACAAGACCAAGAACTTCACATTTGCGCTCTATCCGGATCCCGAGCGGAAGGTATATTCCCTTTTTGCCACCGAGACCATTCCCAGAGCCTATCTTATAGACCGTGACGGTGTTGTCGTCGATGCTGCAAAAGGCTTTGACGAGGAACATTTCTCATCAGTCATGGAGTCTATTCGCGAGTTGCTTGACAGTGACAGTACAGTGGAACTTTAACCGTAATTCATACAGTATGAAATATTTTTCCAAGATTGTAGCCGCCTTCCTTGCTGCGGCTGCCGTATGCGGCTGTGCAGACAAAAAGCCGCGAGTAGCCATTGTAGGAATTGGCATCGAATGCAGTACGTTTTCACCTGCACGTACTACCCTGGACATGTTCCGTCCTCTGTACGGAGAAGACATCATAAAGTCCTATCCGTTCTTCCAGGGAGAGGACAACGAGTTGCTCGGAAGGGCCGAATGGGAGCCGGCTTTGCTGGCTTGGGCCACTCCTGGCGGAATGGTTACACGCGAGTGCTATGATACGCTGCTCAACAGATCTTTGCGTCTGCTAAAAGAGAATATGCCGTATGACGGTATTTTCCTGGATATCCACGGAGCAATGAGTGTCGAGGGACTTGATGACCCGGAAGGAGACTATATTTCAAAGATCCGCGAAGTAGTGGGGGACGATGTGCTCATATCGGCATCCATGGACCCTCACGGCTGTGTTTCTCCTACGCTGGCAAGTAAGGTAGACCTCATAACATCATACCGTATGGCCCCCCATACTGACAGATATATCTCGAGGGAAAGGGCTATAGTCAATCTGCTCGACCGTCTGGAAAGCGGCAAGGGCAAGCCGGCCTACAAGGCATGGGTCAAGGTCCCGATCCTTCTCCCCGGAGAGAAGACATCAACACGCGTAGAGCCTGGCAAGTCACTGTATGCGGCCATAGAACCGATAGAGGCGCAGGATGGAGTCATCGATGCCGCCATATGGATGTCATATCCATGGGCTGACGAGCCCAGAAACCACGGAGTGGTGATGGTGACCGGTGATGACAGTGCCCAGGTTGCTGACGGGGCCCGTCAGCTTGCAGAGCACTTCTGGTCAGTACGCGACAGTTTCGAGTTCGTGGCTCCTACGGCATCCCTGGAGGAGGTGCTGGAAAAGGCCATAAAGAGTGACAAGAAGCCTTATTTCATAAGCGACATGGGTGACAATCCTACAGCAGGCGGTGCAGGTGACGTGACCTGGACACTTCAGAAACTCCTTGCCCGTCCCGAATTCAGGAAGGCAGGCGGCAAGACCCTTGTTTATACCGCTATTCCAGGTCCGGAGATGGTCGAGCAGGCCAAGAAGGCCGGTGAGGGAGGACACGTGCACTGCAAGGTCGGGGCGGCTGTAGACAACCGTTATGCTCCTCCGGTAATGCTTGACGGCACTGTCGTCAAGATTCTGGACCGCGAGAAGAATGACCAGGTGGTAATCAAGGTAGGATCAATGCTGGTCGTAGTCGGAGAGGAAAGAAGTCCTTATCACTACAAGGCCGATTATGAGGCATTGGGAATAGACCCTTACAAGGTAGATATCATAGTCAACAAGCTGGGTTATCTTACAGAAGAACTTTACGAGATCAGCAAAAGCGGAGACTGGATGATGGCCCAGACCCGCGGCGGTGTGGATCAGGATCTGCTCCAGTTGCCTTACAAGCGTCTTGAGAGACCCATCTATCCGCTGGACCCGGACATGCCGGATCCCGATCTTGAGGTGGTATTCATGTAGTACCACAGTCTTTGTCCGTACCGGTTCCTGACAGGATGGCAGTCCGTACCGGAGATCTGACCGCAGGCGGTATCACGTCTACATTGCTGCGCTTTACCCTTCCCATGATGTTGGGCTCGCTCATGCAGCAGTGCTACAACATCGTGGACACCCTGATAGTAGGGCGGTGCATCGGTGCCGATGCATTGGCAGCAGTCGGGTCGGCCTACAGCCTGATGACCTTTCTTGTGTCCGTATTGCTGGGCCTTTCGATGGGCAGCGGTACAGTGTTTTCCATGCAGTTCGGAGCCGGAAACATGCCGGGACTGCGACGCAGTATCTATGTATCGTTTGTACTGACCGGATGTGCCGCTGTCATATTGACCGCCGTGTCTTATTTCCTGACCGGTACCGTTACAGGATGGCTGAACGTGCCTGAAGGGGTAGAAGGAATGCTTAGGGTATACCTGCTGATAGTTTTCGGCGGTATACCCTTTACTTTTCTTTATAATTTCAATGCGGCCGTGCTCAGGGCTGTCGGTGACTCCGTTACCCCGTTGTGGTTCCTCGGGTTGTCCGTAGGGCTCAATATTGCCCTTGACCTTCTGTTTGTTGTGGGTTTCGGGACGGGCATAGCCGGTGCCGCAATTGCCACTGTGATATCACAGGCCATGGCGGCATTCGGACTGATGGCATTTGTGCTGTACCGGAGGCCTGAACTCAGAGTCAGAAGACGAGACATGAGGATGGACAGGACTTCCATAAAGGAGATAGCATCATTTTCAACCCTTACCTGCGTGCAGCAGTCCGTCATGAATCTGGGAATACTGATGGTGCAGGGTATTGTCAATACGTTCGGTACGGCTGTGATGGCAGCTTTTGCCGCTGCAGTCAAGATAGATACCTTTGCCTATATGCCGGTGCAGGAGTTCGGCAACGCATTTTCCACTTTCGTAGCCCAGAATTTCGGTGCGGGCAAGTCAGGACGTATCAGACGCGGTGTCCGGAGCGCATTTGTCACGTCAATTATCTTCTCGATGGCAGTATCTGCACTTGTATTTGTATTCGCCAGGCCATTGATGCTCATTTTCGTACGGCCGGAAGAAACGGAAATCATCCGTATCGGGGTGCAGTACCTGAGGGTAGAGGGATCGTTTTATTTCGGTATAGGCATTCTGTTCCTGCTTTACGGTTATTACCGGGCAGTCCGCAAGCCTGCCGTATCCGTTCTTCTTACGGTGTTGTCTCTGGGTACCCGCGTGGTACTGGCCTATGTCCTGTCGGCAATTCCATCCGTAGGGGCTGCCGGTCTCTGGTGGTCAATCCCTATCGGATGGGCTATAGCCGATGCAGTGGGCATAATCGGGCTGTTGTACGGCCGGAAAAGGTTGCTTATTCTACGTCGTGGAAGCGGAAATGCTCGTGTATTCCGCGCAGGCGCAGGCTGAGGGCAATGACTATGATTCCGAAGACGATGAGCAGGCATCCGGTCAGAACTATGACAGAGGCTGTTCCGAGTGTGAGAGGGAAGAATGTTATGCCGAGGGACAGGAGCAGTAGGATTACGCCTCCTGCTATGACCCAGCCGCTTCCTCTCACGCGGAAAGAGTCCATGTCACTGCCCAGTCCTATGATGGTGAAGCTGTTGAACATCATCCATACTCCCAGGAAGACAGGCAGCATCACGACAGTTACGCCAGGATAGCAGCACAGGAACAGTCCGAGAAGCAGGTTCAGTATGCCGTTTATGATATTGTACCCTCTGGTTGTGAAGTAATTGCGGCTAGTACCGCTGACAGCCAGTTCGACGATTCCCGATACCAGCATCAGGATTCCGAACATGATGCTGAGGGTGAGGTAACTCTCGATCGGTTTGCAGAATACCACTATGCCGGCAATGATGGACAGTATACCTGTAATCATGAAAAGCCACCAGTGGCGGATTGTCTTTGAGGCCTTGTCGGCCACTCTGTTGAAAAAATTTTCCATAATGCGTTGATTTAAAACTTCTGCTGAAATACTTCCAATTTCCGTGCAACAGTGTTCCGCCGTCCACAGTCAGGACTGATTGGCATTTTTTCCGGAAAAGTTGTCACTTACGGTAGGGTGAGGTAAGACTTTTACTAACTTTGAGGAATCAAAACGAACGATTTATGGAACGAATCCTATCTCTGATTTTCATCTCCATGATGCTCTCCCTTCCGTTGAGTCTGCGCACGGAAGCCGAGGAGTATCCCACGCTGGAGCCCGTGAGCTGTACCAGCATCATGGTGGGCAGGAAAGCATCTGCCGACGGCTCGGTAATTACATCGCATACATGTGACGGCAACTACCGTACATGGGTAGGTATAGTGCCTGCGGTCACTTACGACAGGGACACCACAGTCAATGTGTTCCGCAACCGTCTGCATACCGAATCCGTCAAAGGGGCTTACGGCATGACCCTCAAAGGGGCCGTGTTCCAGCCTGCCGGAACCACTTTCCGTTTTGTGGACACTGCCTATCCCAGTCTCAACGAGAAGCAGCTTGCCATGGGCGAGACTACCATTACCGGCCGTAAGGAGCTGGTAAATCCGGACGGTATGATGATGATAGAGGAACTGCAGAAGATAGCGCTGCAACGCTGCTCTACTGCCCGGGATGCCATAAGGCTGATGGGTGAACTGATAAAGGAATACGGCTATGGCGACTGGGGTGAGTGTCTCACCGTTGCAGACAAGAACGAAGTATGGCATTTCGAGGTATTCGGGGAAGGCAAGGACCGCATCGGAGGTGTGTGGGCTGCTGTCCGTATCCCGGACGACCATGTAGGGGTTTCGGCCAACATTTCGCGAATCTCCTCGATCGACCTTAGCCGGCCGGACTATTATATGGCCTCGGACAATGTGTACGATGTGGCAAGGGAAATGGGACTTTGGGACGGGAAGGAACCGTTCTGCTTCTGGAAAGCTTATGCCGGGGGCAATTACTACGGGGAGGACAAGTCCTTCCATCTGCGCGAGTTTTTCATTTTGAACAAGCTGGCTCCGTCGCTTCACCTTTCGTACGATGCCAGGGAGCTACCTATCAGTGTCAAGCCAGACAAGCCCGTATCGGCAGAGGATGTGATGGCATTGCTGGCCGAGACTTACGAAGGTACCGAATACGATGTCACCCGCAATCTGAAAGTTGCTGTCAAGGACCGCAGGGCAGGCGTGACGGATACGGTGACATCGCCTGCCGCCAATCCCTGGATGACGGCCGATACCCGCAACATGCTGAATGCCCTCAAGCCCGGATCTGTAGATGCCAACCGTCTCGTAGCCGTACCTCAGTGTTCTTATTCCACAGTAATCGAGCTCCATGCGGACAGGCCTGACGCAGTGGGAGGCATACTCTGGATAGCATTTGACAATCCGGGGCAGAGCCCGAGGATTCCTATATTCTGCGGGACCACATCGTTGCCGGACTGTTTCAGTACCTGCGGACAGTACGGGTACGACGAGAATGCGGTAGTGTGGAAGTTCCGCAGGGCCAACAAGCTGGCGACAGTCCGCTGGGGCGCTGTCCGGGACGAGGTTTTCGGGGCAGTGAAGCATTTCCGGGACAAGGGTGCACGCGAGGAGGAATTTGTCCTCGGGCAGTATTCAAGGATTCTGGCTGAAGAAGGGGAGGAGGCTGCCCTTGCCTTCCTGACCGGCTATACGGCTGACTTCGCCGGTGCTGCCATCCTGACATGGGAAGAGATGGCAGACAGGTTCTGGACGAGATTTGCAAGAGGATTTTAAATGGTTTCTATATATAAATGGTAAGGAATAATAAAAAGGTAATCCTGCTGACGGGAGCGACGTCAGGGTTCGGCCGGACGGCATCCGGAATGCTGTCCGCAGCCGGACACACGGTATACGGTACCGGAAGGACAGTGGAGGAAGGGCTCCGCGGGGACGGGGTGAGGATGTTGCGGATGGATGTTACCGATCCTGTCTCCATAACCCGGGCTGTCGGCAGGATCATTGCGGAGCAAGGACGTGTGGATGTGTTGATCAACAATGCCGGTGCCGGGATAGGAGGTGCCGTAGAGCTTGCGACAGATGAGGAAAGGCGCTGGCAGATGGATACCAATTTCATGGGCATGACCAATGTCTGTACGGCCGTACTTCCCCACATGAGACGTCAGCGCAGCGGCAGGATTATCAATATCAGTTCCATAGCTGGTGTGGTAGCCGTGCCTTACCAGGGCTTCTACTCTGCCTCCAAGTTCGCGATAGAAGGGTACAGTGAGGCGCTGGCGGTAGAAGTCAGGCGGTTCGGCATAGATGTGTGCCTGGTGGAACCCGGTGACTTCAGGACCGGATTCACATCTTCGCGCAGGATGTCGGAAGCTACTCTCGGCGACAGCGATTATTCGGACTCGTTCCGCAGGACGATGGCCGGAGTCGAGAAAGACGAGACACACGGTTCAGATCCTGCCAAAGTCGGAAAAGTCCTGTGCCGCCTGGTTGTAAGCCGCCGTCCCAGGTTCCGTACCCTTACGGGGAGTTTCCTGCAGACTGCCTTTGCACGTGCATCCCGCATCCTGCCGGGCCGTGTTACCCAGAAACTTCTTTCGTGGTTCTACTCCGTTTGAAAAGAAAAAACCGTTCGGAGACAATGCTCTCGAACGGTTTTCTTGTTCTGGTGCTCCCTCAGGGGCTCGAACCCTGGACCCCAACATTAAGAGTGTCGTGCTCTACCAACTGAGCTAAGGAAGCGTTCCGTTTTGGGACTGCAAATGTAGAAGTTTTATTTCAAAAACCAAAACTTTTTTCAAAAATTTTTACAGTGTTCCCTGTTTCAGTTTTTCTACATAGCGGTCTATTCTGTGCAGTTCGTGCGGTATCTTGATTGACTGCGGACAATGCTCCACACATTGGCCGCATCCTATGCAGTGGCTGGCCTGACGGAGTTTCGGGACACTGCGGTCATAGCCTATCAGGAAGGCGCGGCGGGCTTCACGGTAGTTGCTGTCTTCCCTGCTGGCAGAAAGGTTGCCTTCGTTGACGCATTTGTTGTAATGCAGCAGCACTCCTGGAATGTCTATGCCGTATGGACACGGCATGCAGTATTTGCAGTCGTTGCACGGTATTGTGGGATATTCGTGCATCTGCCTTGCCGTTTCTTCCAGGAATACCTTGTCTTCGTCGGTAAGCGGGACCAGAGGTGAGAATGTCTTTATATTGTCCTGCAGATGCTCCATGTATGTCATGCCGCTGAGAACCGTCATGACCATTTCCGGAGAGCCGGCGAACCGGAATGCCCAGGATGCCACGCTGCTTTCAGGGTCCTGTTCCTTCAGCCGTGCCGCTATGCGGTCAGGTACGTTGGAAAGCCTGCCTCCGAGGAGAGGTTCCATGATGATGGCAGGTATGCCCCTTTTGGTCAGTTCCCCGTACAGGTATTCGGCATTGACATTGCCGGGTGTGGCATGACCCCAGTCGAGGTAGTTGAGCTGGATCTGGACGAAGTCCCAGCGGATGCTTTCATGGAGAGACAGCACATGGTCGAATACTTCCTGCTGTCCGTGGAACGACCATCCGAGATGGCGTATGCGTCCGGCTTCGCGTTCCTTGACCAGAAAATCCAGCATGCCGTTGTCAATGTATCTTTTCCGGAAATCCTCCATACTGCGGCCTACGGAATGAAGCAGGTAGTAGTCGATATGGTCGGTCTGCAGGTCGATGAATGACTGCCTGTACATTTCCATTGAAAATTCCCTTGAAGGGTTTGCAAAATTGGAGAGTTTTGTGGCTATGAAGTACTTGTCGCGGGGATGCCTTTTGAGGGCTATGCCAGTAGCTTGCTGGGAGAATCCCTGAAGGTATGTGGGGGCCGTGTCGAAATAGTTTACGCCATGATCTATAGCGTAGTCTACCAGTGCATTGACTGTCTCCTGATCTATGACCTTTTCTTCCCCTTCCGCTGCCTTTTTCATGGGCCAGCGCATGCACCCGTAGCCCAAAAGGGATACTTTATCCCCGTTGCCGGGTATCTGCCTGTATGTCATTTTGCCTTTGGGTACTTCCTGCTCGGAAGAATCGTTCCTTCCGGAGGCGCATCCTGCAGCCAGTACGGCTGTCCCGGCTATGCCGGCAATCTTCAGGAACTCCCTTCTGGAAACTTTGTTGCTGTTGTCCATAACAAATGTATTTGTCCGCAAATTTACAATTTCTGCAACATCTGGGAAAAAATATGTATCTTTGAAGAAAATCATAAACTTATGGATATTTCAATACTTCTCAGGCGGACAGTGGCCGTGACTGCGGCGCTGACCTGCACGATTTTCTATTCCCTGACGGCATGCACCGGCATAACCCTTACGGCCAAAGACGGCAGTTACATCATGGCAAGAACGGCAGAGTGGGGCGGGACTGACCTGCAAAGCCGTTATGTCATAGTCCCGAGAGGGTACAGGCATGTGTCAATGGCTCCTGATGGCGGAACAGGCCTGATATTCAACGGTAAATACGGCTATGTGGGAGTAGCTGCAAACATGGACCAGTTCGTGCTCGAAGGTCTCAACGAGAAGGGACTTTCAGCAGGGCTCTTCTTTTTCCCCGGTTACGGCCAGTATCCCGAGTATGATTCCACCCAGGTGGACAGGACGGTACCGGACATGCAGGTGGTAAGCTGGATTCTGGCCAATTTCACCACCGTCCAGGAGGTCGTGGACCACTTCGACGATATTATAGTCACTTTGCTGTATCCTCAGTCCGGAACCTCCCACTGGAGGGTGGGGGATCCTTCCGGAAGGCAGGTTGTGATAGAGATAACAGGAGGCGAGACCCATATCTATGAGAATACGGTAGGTGTCCTCACCAATTCGCCCGACTTTCCATGGCAGGTTACCAATCTGAACAACTACGTCAACCTGTCTTTCGGCGAAGCCGACGGCAATGCATTTTCGGCATGGCCTCAGGTACGCCGTTTCGGGGCAGGAACAGGTATGATCGGCATACCGGGAGACGTTACACCTCCTTCCAGGTTTGTCCGTGCGGCATACTATCAGGCTACGGCTCCGCAGTATGCTACGGGAGATGAGACTGTGATGTCCTGCTTCCTTATACTCAACAATTTCGACATACCTATCGGAGTAGAGCGCCAGAAAGGCCAGGAGCCGACCGACATCCCAGGTGCGACCCAGTTCACTACGGCAACCGATACCAAGGGACTGAAGTTCTACTGGCGCACATGCTGGAACAGCACGATCCGCTGCATAGACCTGTCATCAGTCAATTTCGCCAGGGTGAAATATACGGTAGCTCCCCTGGACAAGGTCCGCGAGCAGCCGATGGAGATGATTACAGTCCGATAAATCCGGCAAGGGCAGTGTATAACCTCTGTACGGGGAGTCCTACGATGTTGAAGTAGGATCCGCGTATGGAGGTTATTCCTATATGGCCTATCCACTCCTGTATGCCGTAGCCGCCGGCCTTGTCAAATGGCTTGTACCGGTCGATGTAATAGTAGATTTCCTCGTCGGTCAACGGTTTGAATTCCACTTCGGACGTGCATGAGAATGCTTGCCTGTGTACGGTATCCCTCAGGCAGACTCCTGTGACGACACTGTGGATGCGGCCGGAAAGTCTGCGCAGCATCCTGGCGGCATCTTCCCTGCCGGCCGGTTTGCCGAGGATGTCATTGCCGCAGATGACGACCGTGTCCGCCGTGATGAGGATTTCCTCCGGGGCAAGGGGGCGGTGAAAGTTTTCTGATTTTGATCCGGCAAGTGCAAGAGGTACTTCTTCAGGCTTAAGATCCGGAGAATAGGTTTCAGGAGTGCCTGGAGTAGCCTCTACTGTAAATTCGAGACCCAGGCCAGCGAGAAGTTCCCTGCGTCGCGGGGAGGCCGAGCCCAGTACGATACGTCGGCCTTCAAGGGCATTGGCAAGCAGCATGGCGGTTCTGAGTTAGAATAGTCTGGCAAAAACATCTGTGTCGAGGTGCCAGTCTCCGCGGACTTTGAGCACCTGTTCTATGAGGTCGCGGGCAAATGCCTTTCCTCCCGGGCGTATGGATACGAAATCGCTGACATCCTTTACTTCCGGGACCGCATCGGCCGGGGCGGCTGCAAGACCGGCGATCCTCAGGACAGGGATGTCGGGTATGTCGTCTCCGGCAAAGGCCACTTCCTCCGGCTTCAGGCCATGGCGGGAGCAGAAATCCATGAAGTCAGGAACCTTGTCGCGGGATTTCTGGTATATGTTTTTTTCATCGACACCGAGTCCCATGAAGCGGTGGACGATACTTTGGGAAGCGCCTCCGGTTATGATTGCTACAGGGTAGCCTTTCATGGCGCACATTCTGAGGGCAAACCCGTCTTTGGAGTCGAAGACCCTGAGCAGGTCCCCGTCCGGGGTGGACAGGATGGATCCGTCAGTGAATACACCGTCCACGTCGAAGGCGAAGGCCCGGATGTTCTGCAGTCTGATTTTATAGTTGTAGTTGGGCATAGCGATGTTCTATTTTAGTTCCGGATGGTATTTCTTCAGAATCTTGTCTGTGAACAGACGGTAGATCTCTTCCTGTTCCTTGAGCCCCATGCTGCGGAGCAGTTCCAGATGTTTGCGGACGGTTTCCATGTCCCCCCTGCGTGCCGGACCGGTAAGGGTAGAATCCGGTGTGTGCAGGAAAGCATTGCGTACTGCTTCTATTGTACTCGGAATAAGAAGCGGATGGTCGTGCTGTACTATAGGGAAAGCCAGCCCCAGGAGGTAATTGACAAAATTGGTGGTAAATACTGCCGCGACGTGCATCTTGAGCCTGTCCTGCGACGAGTAGAAGTAGTGTTCACCCCCCAGGTCATCTGCTATGCGGTCAAGAACCTGCTCCAGTTCCGGGCTGTCAGCTTCCAGAAGCAGGGGAACGTCCTTGAAATCTATGTTCTTGTTGCGGTTCAGGGTCATGAGCGGATACATCACTCCGCATCTGCAGCCAAGCTCCGAGAGCGGCCGCAGGACTGACAGCGGGGTCGCTCCGGAAGTATGGACAACAGCGGGGAGGCCGCTGTCCCTGAACGGAGCGAATGCTTCCGCCATTTCCTCCACAACCTGCTCAATTGCATCGTCCGTGACTGCCATCACGACAAGCGATGCCGTCCTGAGCTTCCCGATGCTGTCTGCGGATACGGTCTGTGAGCCGTTGGCCCTGAGGGCCTTTGCAAGTCTGTCCCTGCTTTTTGCGGTGCGGCTGTATACGGCGCTTATGCCGTATCCCTTTTCCTGCATTGCCAGTGCAAAGCGGAAAGCCACGTTCCCTGCTCCTGCAAATGCTGTTTCAGGCTTCATTGCCTATGCCTCCGGTGTGTTGTTGGGGTTGAATCCGAAGGGGATGGTGTTCTTGGGAAGGTTGGGAGCGCCGAGGCGGATTTCTCCGTTCTGGCTTTCGTATTTGCCGATATTGTCCTTAAGCGCGAGCAGGAGCCTTTTTGCGTGTTCCGGTGTCATGATGATGCGGCTGACCACCTGTGCTTTCGGATAGCCAGGGAGCATGCGTGCGAAGTCCAGGACGAACTCGCTGCTGTTGTGCGTGATAAGTACAAGGTTGGAGTAGTTGCCGGCAGCGGTCTCCTTGGTGATCTCGATGCCTATTTCTTTTTTCTGCGGTTGATTGTCCATGATTGCTGATTTTAGTTAAAACGTCCCGCAAATCTACGCAAAAAGTATGCAAAAAGAATTATATTTGCGGGTCAATTTGAATTTATATGGAACTGTCAGCAAAATACAGCCCCTCCGAAGTTGAGGAGAAGTGGTACTATTACTGGTTGAAGAACAAGTTTTTCCATTCGGAACCCGACAGCAGGGAACCTTATACGGTGGTCATCCCGCCCCCGAATGTGACAGGAGTGCTGCACATGGGACACATGCTCAACAACACTATTCAGGACGTGCTGGTGCGCCGTGCGCGCATGCAGGGCAAGAATGCCTGCTGGGTGCCCGGTACCGACCATGCCTCCATCGCTACTGAAGCCAAAGTGGTGGCCAAGCTCAAGGAGCAGGGCATAGACAAGTCCTCTCTGACCCGGGAAGAGTTCATGAAACATGCCTGGGAGTGGAAGGAGAAGCACGGAGGCATCATCCTGGAGCAGCTCAAGAAGCTCGGTGCATCCTGCGACTGGGACCGCACGCGGTTTACGATGGATCCCGCGCTGAGCGAGGCAGTTGTCAATACATTCGTATATTTCTACAAGAAAGGATACATCTACCGCGGCGTGAGGATGGTCAACTGGGATCCCCAGGCCCTTACCGCAGTCAGCGACGACGAGGTAATCCACAAGGAGACCAAATCCAAGCTTTACTACCTGCGTTACAAAGTGTCCGACGGAGCCGGCAATCCTACTGACGACTACATAGTCATCGCCACAACCCGCCCGGAGACCATCATGGCCGATGCGGCTGTCTGCATCAACCCTGAAGACCAGAGATATCACCACCTGCGCGGCAAGAAGATACTCATCCCTCTGATCAACCGCGAGATCCCCATTATAGAGGATTCCTACGTGACCATGGACTTCGGTACCGGCTGCCTGAAGGTGACTCCGGCCCACGACGTGAACGACTACGAGATCGGACTGCGCCACAATCTGCCTGTCCTTGACATCATAGACGACCACGGGCGTCTCAACGAGAAGGCCGTCATCCTGGTGGGAGAGGACCGTTTCGTGGCCCGCAGGAAGATCGTGAAAATGCTCGAGGAAGCCGGACAGATGGAGAAGGAGGAGGACTATATCTCTCCTGTAGGACATTCCGAGAGGACGGATGCAGTCATAGAGCCCAGGCTGTCCATGCAGTGGTTCATCAAGATGGATGAGCTCTCCAGGGCTGCGCTGGCCCGTGTGGAGAACGGGGAGATAAAGCTGATTCCCGACAAGTACCGCAATACCTACCGCCACTGGATGGAGAATACCCGTGACTGGTGCATCTCCCGTCAGTTGTGGTGGGGACAGCAGATACCGGCATACTATCTGCCGGACGGCCGTTGTGTAGTGGAAGCCAGTGCCGAAAAGGCTCTGGAGGCCGCCCGCAAGCTCGATCCTTCGGTCACTGCCGCAGACCTCAGGCAGGACGAGGACGTGCTGGATACCTGGTTCTCTTCGTGGCTTTGGCCCATATCCGTATTCGACCCGGGCAAGCCTGGCTTCCCGGACAAGGCTCCCAATGCCGACCTGGCGTACTATTACCCGACCAACGACCTGGTAACCGGTCCGGACATCATATTCTTCTGGGTGGCCAGGATGGTGATGGCAGGCAACGAGTTCATGGGCAAGGTGCCGTTCCGCAACGTCTATTTCACGGGTATCGTGAGGGACAAGCTGGGACGCAAGATGTCCAAGACCCTGGGCAACTCTCCCGACCCTCTGAAACTGATAGAGGACTACGGTGCAGACGGAGTGCGTATGGGCATGATGCTGTGTACTTCCGCCGGCAACGACATACTGTTCGACGAGGCCCAGGTAGAGCAGGGCCGCAACTTCTGCAACAAGATATGGAATGCCTACCGTCTGGTCAAGGGCTGGAGCGTGGACCGTTCCCAGCCTGTTCCCGAGCATGCGGCGCTGGCTGTCAAATGGTTTACCCACAAGCTGAACCGCGAGATAGCCACTGTGTCCGACCATTTCTCGAAGTTCCGTATCTCCGATGCCCTGATGAGCCTTTACAAGCTTTTCTGGGATGATTTCTGTGCGTGGTATCTGGAGATCGTGAAACCGGCATACGGTGCCCCGGTGGACGGTAAGACATACGACGCCACCATAGGATTCTTCGATGCCCTCCTGAAGCTCCTGCACCCTGTGATGCCGTTCATTACCGAAGAGCTCTGGCACAATCTCGCCGAGCGTCCGGAAGGTGCGACCATCATGCTGGAGCGTCAGCCTGAAGGAGGAGAGTACGACGAGGCATTCATCTCTGCATTTGACCTTGCCACGGAAGCAGTGGCTGCCCTGAGGAATATCCGCCAGAAGAAAGGCATTTCTCCCAAGGAGGCTCTGGACCTGCGTATCAAAGGGGCTTTCCCTCAGGAAATGACAGGCATAGTCCGCCGTATGGGCAATGTCGGAGAGATTTCCTTCGTGGATGATTTTGACGGACGTGAAGCAGGAGCATCCTTCCTGGTAGGGACGGTAGAGATGTTCGTCCCTCTGGCAGGCAAGACCGATGTGCAGGAAGAGATAGCAAAGGCGGAAGCTGAAATAGAGCGTCTCGGAAAATTCCTCAAAGGCGTGAATGCCAAGCTTTCCAACGAAAAGTTCGTGCAGAACGCCCCGGAAGCCGTGGTGCGCAACGAGGAAAAGAAACGCGCCGATGCCACTGCCAAGATCGAAGGACTGCGCAAGACTCTCGAGGCCCTTAAAAAATAATATGCCATGTACATCCAGTCAGAAACACAGATAGAGGTCCGGTACTACGAGACCGACCAGATGGGGATAGTCCACCACTCGAACTACATCCGCTACTTTGAATGCGGGCGTCACCAGTTTCTGCTGGATGTGGGGCTCCCCATCATGGAACTCGAGAAGCACGGCATCATGATGCCGGTGGTCTCGGTGAGCGCCAGGTACCATACGCCTGCCCGTATGGGGGATATCCTGCGTGTGGTATCCAGGGTGGAGAAGGAGCCGATGGCACGTATAGAGGTACTCACTGACATCTACAATCAGAACGGGGACCTGGTCTGCGACGGCATGGTGGTCCTCGGCTTTATCCACAGCGACACCCGCCGTCCGACCCGCATTCCGGCAGAGCTTCTGGAAGTTTTCCGCAAGGCAGACCGGGAGCGTCAGGCAGTATTGCAAGAAATACAGTAAATTGAATAGAATATGGCACTTTTGTTTTTAGGCTCCATCGGGTTTACCGAGATCCTGGTACTGGTTCTTATAGTCCTTCTGGTATTCGGGGCTAAGAAGATTCCGGAACTTATGAAGAGTTTCGGAAAGGGAGTGAAGAGTTTCAAGGAAGGGGTCAACGGAATAGAGGAGGATCTCAATACGGATTCTCCCAAGAAAGATGCATCTTCCGCCAAAGGCAGCTCCGGCAAGGACAGTTCCACGGAGGAAGGAACTGCCGGAAAGTAGTAGGAGAGAAAGGAGTGGCGGGGGAAATGACATTCTGGGAACATCTGGACGAGCTGCGGAAGGTTATTTTCCGCAGCTTTGCTGTGCTTGTCGTCCTGATGGCAGTGTTTTTCCTGTGCAAGGAGACGGTATTCGACGATGTGGTGCTGGCCCCGTTGACAGACGGATTTTTCGTCTACCGTTGGATGGACGGACTGCTGGCCCTCTTAGGGCTGGCTGGCCTGGAGCCTTTCAGCATCAAGCTGGTCAACATAGACCTCGCTGCCCAGTTCTTCACCCACGTACGGATTTCCTTCTGGCTGGCCGTCATTGTTGCCATGCCCTTTCTTATCCGGCAGATATGGCTTTTCGTCAGACCGGCCCTGTATGCAAGGGAAAAAAAGGCAGTCGGGACGGCTTTCGGCCTGTCTTCCATCCTGTTCTATGCTGGAGTCGGAGTAGGTTACGTGATAGTGTTCCCGCTGACTCTCCGTTTTCTTGGTACCTATCAGGTAAGCGAGTCGGTGGCCAACCAGATCTCCCTGCTTTCGTACATAGGAATGTTCCTCAAGCTCAACCTGATCATGGGACTTGTCTTCGAGATGCCAGCCCTGGCCCTGCTGCTTTCCAGGATAGGCATCATCAGCAGGAAGATGCTCAAGCGCTTCCGCAAGTACGCCATAGTGGCTGCAGCGGCAGTGTCTGCAGTGATAACTCCCTCGGGCGATGCCTTTACGATGATAGTGGTGGCCATACCGCTTTACCTGCTGTATGAGGTCTCCATACTGATGTGCCGGGACAGGACTGGAAGTACAGTGGCACAAAAAACAATGACTGAGATTACGCAACAATGATATCGATCAACAATCTGACAGTAGCATTCGGAGGGTTTACCCTTCTGGACGACATAAGTTTCCACGTAAGTGACGGGGAGCATATAGCCCTTGTGGGCAAGAACGGTGCCGGCAAAAGTACCATACTGAAGCTGATTGCCGGGGTGGAACGTCCTACATCCGGCTCCATAATGAAACCCAAGGAGCAGACAGTCGGCTATCTGCCGCAGATCATGAACTATTCCAAGGACACGACAGTCATCGAAGCTGCCATGTCGGTCTTTGCCGACCACTTCTCGATGAATGAACGGGTGGAACAGATAAGCCGGGAGCTGGGAGAGAGGACCGATTACGAGTCTGCCGCCTACCACCGTCTGATAGAAGAACTCAACGAACTCAACGACAAGCTGGCCATGGCCCAGTCCGAGTCTCCTGCCGTGCTGGCGGAGAAGACTCTGGTGGGACTGGGATTCAGGAAGAATGAACTCGGCCGTCAGCGCAGTACGTTCTCGCAGGGCTGGAACATGAGGGTGGAGCTGGCCAAGGTCCTGCTGACCAAGCCGGACGTCCTCCTGCTTGACGAGCCTACCAACCATCTCGACATAGAATCCATCCAGTGGCTGGAGGACTATCTCTTCGGCTACCGGGGCTCCGTAGTGCTGATATCGCACGACCGCAGGTTCCTCGACCGCGTTACGACCAGGACCGTAGAAATCGTCCTGGGACACATCTACGACTATAAAGTGCCGTATTCGAAGTATGTGGAGCTGCGCCACGAGAGGATGGAGCAGCAGAGGGCCGCTTACGAGAACCAGCAGCGCATGATAGAGAAGACAGAAGAGTTCATCGAGCGCTTCCGTTACAAGCCCACCAAGAGCAATCAGGTACAGTCCAGAATCAAGGCCCTGGAAAAGATCGAGCGCATAGAGATAGACCAGGAGGACAATTCGGCCCTCCATGTCAAGTTCCCTCCAGCACCGCGTTCGGGCCAGATTGTTTTCCAGGCAAAGCATCTGACAGGAGGCTATCCTCCGCGCGACGGCTCCGGCAGTCCGAAAACCGTATTCACGGATATCGACCTGACGGTGGAAAGAGGGGAGAAGGTGGCTTTCGTGGGACGCAACGGAGAGGGCAAGAGTACCATGATGAAATACATCACAGGGGAGCTGCGCCCCATTGCTGGCTCGGCCATGCTCGGATACAATGTAGCTTTGGGCTACTATGCCCAGAATCAGGAGGATGTGCTGGACAAGAACGACACGGTGTACGATACCCTCGACAAGGTGGCCGTGGGGGATATCCGTACGAAGCTGAGGGACATCCTCGGAGCATTCCTGTTCAGGGGAGAGGATATAGACAAGAAGGTGGCGGTGCTCAGCGGAGGCGAGCGTTCCCGCCTGGCCATGGCCAAACTCATCCTTCATCCGTACAATCTGCTGGCTCTCGACGAGCCTACAAACCACATGGACATACGCTCCAAGGACGTGCTCAAGCAGGCCCTGCAGCGGTATGACGGGACTCTGGTCATCGTCTCCCATGACAGGGACTTCCTGGACGGCCTGGTGGACAAGGTCTACGAGTTCCGTGACGGCCGTGTCAAGGAGTATCTGGGCGGAGTGCAGGATTTCATCGAAAAGAGGAGAATAGAGACCCTCCAGGATCTTGAGCGTGCAACGCAGCCTGCACAGCCTGCCGGAAATCAGGCAAAACAGTCGCAGCCCGGTCAGGAACCGGCCACGCAGCGTAAGGCAGGAGCCCCTGCCGATACCTCTGCGGCCAGGACTGCTGCCCCGAAGCAGCAGACAGCATCCTCCCTGTCGTTTCAGGAGCAGAAAGAGCTGCGCAGGAAGCAGAAACGGATTGAAAGCTGCGAGAAGAAAATATCTGATCTGGAGGCTCAGATGAAGGAGCTGGAAAAGACCCTTGCCGCACCTCAGGCAGGTACGGACATAGACACCCTGACCCGTCAGTACCTGGAGCTCAAGCGTACGCTTGACAGGACTATGGAGGAATGGATGGAACTCAGTGAACAATAACCGGACAATATATCATAGATCATGGAAAATACAGACAAGAAAGAAAACGCATATCATCTCTACGGCATGCATCCGGTCCTGGAGGCCGTGCTGTCGGGAAGACAGATAGAAAAAGTGCTGCTGAAGCAGGGACTCGAAGGACAGCAGTTCCGCCAGCTCCTTACCGAACTTGACAGCCGCGGAATACCTTTCCAGTTCGTACCTGCAGAACGGCTTGCGCGCTTCCGCGGAGGCAAGAATCAGGGCGTGGTGGCATATCTGCCGCAGATCGACTACGTCCCTCTGGAGGAAATGGTGGACAGGGCATTCGCCAAGGACCCGGCCCCGCTGTTTGTCCTGCTCGACGGAGTGAGCGATGTCCGCAACCTGGGAGCAGTGGCACGTACCGCTGAATGTGCAGGGGCAGGAGGCATCATCCTTCCTGCAAAGGGCGGTGCCGCCATCAATGCCGACGGTGTAAAGGCTTCGGCGGGAGCCCTGCTCAGGATAGGAGTGGCCAAGTGCAAGAATCTTCGGATTCCGCTTTATTATCTGAAGGAAAGGGGATTCCAGGTAGTGGCCGCCACTGAAAAGGCCGAAGGCCTGATCTATGGTGTGGACATGAAAAAGCCCACGGCTTTCGTCATGGGCTCTGAGGGTAGGGGTATCGCTGACTCGACGTTGGCTCTGTGCGACGTGCAGGCCAGAATCCCCATGAGGGGTGACATCGGTTCCCTCAATGTCTCGGTCGCTGCCTCCATAATGCTGTTCGAGGCCGTGCGCCAGAGAATGCAGTAGATCGAGTGGAACCGGTCAGGGCAACAATCATTACTCTACTGCGGTAACGGCCAGCACGTGGCTCTGTTCGTGGGCGAAGCCGAATACGTCGAGTCCCACTTTCATGAGCCAGTCACCGGAGAATACTTTGCCGTTGCACTCCAAAGCTGACTCTGTTCCAGGCATCAGGTTTATTTCCTCTACCTTGTACATGGTGTCGGGATCCAGGCCCTGCAGCTTAACGGCCATCAGTTTGGCCTGGTATCTGGGGTAGATGTCGTATGCGAAGAGGATGGCCTGACGCTTGTCCTGGCTTACGTAGTTGACAGCCATGTGGTCGCTTTCGTATGGCGATACCAGTCTGTACTGGTCCCCGTCCATGATGGAAGGCTGGAATTCCTTCCAGTTCGCTACTGCTTCCTGGCAGTATTCAAGCTCATCTGGAGTCATCTCCTTGAGTCCTATGTCGAATCCCAGTTTGCACATCGAAGCCACGTCTGTACGGAATTTGACGGAAGCAGTCTTGTTCCAGCTGGTCACGTGGGCGCACATGGCCTTGGCAGGGAAGAACTGGGAGAAGCCCCACTGGATGTACAGGCGTTCGACGGGATCGGTGTTGTCGCTGCACCAGAATTCGGTAAAATATTTCAGGGCCTCGTAGTCGCAGCGGGCTCCGCCTCCTGAGCACATCATCATCGGGGTGTCGGGATGATTCTCCTTAACCTTTTTCAGTACATTGTATATTCCGCGCACATGGTCTATGTACATCTGTCCCTGACTGTCTTTGAGGTAAGGGGAGTAGATGTTGGTAATGGGGCTGTTGCAGTCCCATTTGAAGTAAGCCACACCGGGATTTTCTGTGAGGATGCGGTCCACGATGCCGTAGACGTATTCCTGTACTTCGGGGTTGCTGAGGTCGAGGACCAGCTGGTTGCGGTAGAAATACATTTCCCTGTTGGGGTAGTGGATGGCCCAGTCAGGATGCTTCTCGAAGAGCTCGCTGTTGGGATTGACCATTTCAGGCTCTATCCATATGCCGAACTTGACTCCGGTCTCGTCGGCAGCATCTGTCAGGGCTTTGATGCCGCCGGGCAGCTTGCTGCGGGTTACTTCCCAGTCACCGAGTCCCGCGTGGTCATCTTTTCTGGGGTATTTGTTTCCGAACCATCCGTCGTCGAGCAGGAACATGTCCACTCCCAGGTGCCTGGCTTCTTTCATGAGCCCGGCCAGAATCTCCTGATTGAAGTCGAATCCAGTATTTTCCCAGTTGTTGAGCAGAGTCAGCCTGCTGCCTGCTCCGTCCTTCAGCTGGTACCTGCGTGCCCATGCCTGCAGATTGCGGCTGCCTTTGCCGGTTCCTTCATGACTGAGGGTAAAGATGAATTCAGGGGTAGTGAATACTTCACCTGCTGCCAGCCTGTATGCGGAAGCATATGGGTTGATGGCGGGGATGACGCGGAGATTGCCGGCATTGTCGACTTCAAACGTGAACCTGAAATTGCCGGTCCATCCTATTGTACCCATGAGTACATCGCCCTGCATCTCCTGTGCCGGCTGGTCAAGGCCGAGCTCGAAGAAAGGCTGCATGTGCATTGCAGCACGGCTGCCCAGCTTTGTGTCCAGTATCTTTTTGCCTGGCTGGAGCTGTTGCGTGCTCATCTGCACCTCCCTGGCCCAGTCGCTGCTGAATTCGGTCAGATAGTAGCTGTTGCGGTTGAAATACAGCATTGTGGATGCGTATCTGAACAGTGTGACAGGTTTTTTCTCCCTGTGTGAGATTTCACTCCATGTCTTGATGACATCCTCTGCAGTGTAGGCCATGTAGTGCAGGGTGACGTCGACAGGATATTTGTCGTCCCTGAGATTGATTACGGTATGGGTGCCGCCGTCGGTCTGTTCAGTGGATGACGAGACATAGTAGAGCCATGTGGACGGATTGCCGTCGCTGTGCACTATGCCGATGGCAGGTTCGAAGTAATCCTCATTGCCGGATCCGCTGTAGACTTCCCATCCCCTTGTGGTTATGCTGCCGTCCGATCCGGCATGGACATACCACGGAAAATTCTCGAAATCGCTTAAATGCAGAAGTTTCGCTCCGTAATAGGACTGGTAGAGGCGCCCGTTGGGGGCTACCTGCAGAATGAGATCCGTATTGTCTGTCGAGATGCGGATCAGCTGCTGTTCCTGTGCAAAAGCCTGGCCTAAGGATACACAGGCTATTGCAGCTGTAATTAGAATATTTCTCATGATGTATTTTATTTAGTTGGACTTTTCAGAACTTGATGCTTGCGCTGAATTCGACCGTAAAAGGTCTCAGGTAGGTTCCGCTCATGTAGATGCCGTCGCCTATGAAAGCGGCAACCTCATCCGGCTCTATCAGCTCGGAACCGTTGATGGTGCCGCTGGCCCCCTTCTGGTTGAGGAAGTTGATGACACTGACGCCGAGGGCCAGATGTTCGTTGACAGTCCAGTTGATACCTCCGAATGTCTCCCAGCGGCCCTTGAAGAACAGGGCGTCGGTAAGGTTGGCATAGGTTTTCCCGAAGTAACGGAAACTCAGCCAGACCCTCAGATCATCAGTGATGTTGTAGCTGGGATCCAGCTCTATGAGTATCTGCGGAATCTCCTTGACGATGTTGCCGTTGGCGTTGAGGGTACTGGTGGTGCCGTCGCTGAAGGTCACGGTAGTCTGGTAGTTGTTGTACATTGGCTTCTGGTATGTGAACAGGGCATGGAGATGAAATCCCTTGAAAGGATCGATCTCTGCCGAAGTGGTCCATCCCAGAGTCTGTATGTCGTAGATGAGCAGGGTGGTCTTGGACTCAGTAGTTCCTGGTTTCGTGATATTCTGCTGGTCGATGTTGTTGGTTTTGGCGATATAGGTCACCATTGACGTGAGGTCTATCCAGTCGTTTTTGTAGAATATACCTCCACGGATGAGGGGGATTACGACGCGGTTGTACTGCTCCTCAGTAGGACCCGTGCCGGCATATTCGTTGATGCGGGGGAAGCGGGTGGCTACAGTACCGTCGGCAGTGACTCCGAAACCTTTGACGATATTGTAGGTAAAGCGGGCCGTGGCAGCGTAGTTGAGCTTGTCCTTTACGATGTAGCGGGGCTCGATAGTGGTGACGGTTCCGTTGTAGTCGTGGGTGTCCCCGATATGGAAGCCCGAATACCTGGCGTAAGGTATCTGGTCGGCTGCCATACGGTAGTATTCGATACGGCCTCCGTAGTAGAGGTTGATTTTGGGAGTTATCTGCCAGTTGTCGGTCAGGTACAGGGCCAGCTTGTTCTCATACCCTACGGTATATTCCGGACTCAGCTCATTGAATCCGCGGAATCTTGTTCCGTCCGGTGCTGTCAGTATTTCAGGATACTCCTGTACCGACCCTGTCCACTGGAAGGATGACGAGTGGTAGTCCAGATGGTAGAACCATTCGTTGAGTCCGAGACGCAGGCCGTGGTTGCCCAACTGGTGGTGCAGCTCGGAAGTAACCAGAAAGTCCTGAACTTTTCCGAAATGCAGCCATGTACGGCGGCCTTCAACCAGACCTTCGTATGGGTTCCCGCCGTAGTCAAGGTATCCGTCTTCGGCAGACACATGTGATATGGTACTTCCTCCGAAATCCACATAATTGGCCTCGGGGGCGTTCATGTACTTCATGTTGAGGGTAAACTTCATGCCGTTGTTGAAGGTATAGTCACTCAGCAGAGTCACCTCGTGGGACCGGTTGTGGGTAAGATCGCGCAGATTGGCCTTGACCATGTCGCCGGTCATTATGTCCATGTACTCGATGTCTCCGTATCTGGGTGCATAGGAGGATGTTCCAAGGTGGAAGCCTGGCAGTTCCTTTACGGAACCGTCGCCCACGTAGAAGAAAGGAGCCTGGTTGACATAGTTGCCGGGGTTGCGGCTGGCGGCGTATTTGTAGAGGAGGGATATCTTCCCCTGGTTGCGGCGGCCGATCAGTCTGGTTATGCCGGCATGATATATCTGGGTCCTGTCAGCGAAGTCGTCAATCACGATGTCGAAGCTGCCGGGATCGAAATTCTGGTATACGCTGGCGGTATAGAGCCATTTGTCCCCGATGCCGCCGGATATGTTCATGTCGAACTGCTGCATCCCGAAATGGTTGGCCCTGTAGTTGACGATGCCTTTGAATTCCTTCTGTCCAAGGCGGCTGAAGGAGTTGACGGCGTATGCGATGTTGCCGGTCATTATGGCTGATTCGGACGGGGTGAGCAACCCGACTTCCCCCAGACTGGCATCGCTTCTCCAGTGTGCTGCAAGCCTGTGCACTGCGGATGAATAGACTGCCGGCAATCCGTTCTCGTAGACATTGACATCCTCGCTGGGGAGGCCGATCTGGATCTCGCGTGGCTTGTTGGCATCAGAAGCATTGAGCATGACATTGCGTTCGCTGCCGGCTGCCTTTTCCGGCTGTTTTGCGGCAATCGTGTCCTTTTCGGCACTCAGTACTTTGTCATTCTGCGCATATGAAAGCAGCGATGACATCATAATCATTGCGGCAGAAACCGCAACATGTTGCAATCTATAGACTTTCATGACATATAGCGTTTACTGCCGCAAAATTATGTGAAATATTCCAATTCGGGATATTTATTTATCGCCCCGGCTTTTTGATTGTCTATCGTGGAGATAAACAGCATCGGCCGGTAGCTTCTCCGGCAGATTTGCGATACCCCAAAGGATTATGGCGTTTACTACAGAAGTGTGTTCCATGTATTCAGGAATACTCTTGGTGTACAGGTCCCGGTCTGTATGCCATATCTCCCCGTAGCTGAAGTTGTAGCCCAGCGGGTCTCCTGTCCCAAGGCTGATTGTGGGCACTCCGTTCATCATGAAATAGGCATGGTCGGATCCGCCGGCCTTTTCAGGGATGGCCATCGGGTATCTGTCACTGACCTTCAGCTCGAATTCAAAGCGGGGATCGAGGTCTTCCAGCGGGCGGCAGACAGGGACGAGCATATCGTACCATTCTTCAGGGACCGACATGCTGTTTGCAACGGTAGGCCCTCCGTCGCGGTTGAAGTAGTTGACTATGTGAGGCAGTTTGTCGGGATGCGATGCGACCCAGGCCTTTGAACCCAGAAGACCGAATTCCTCTCCTGCCCACAGGGCGAATACGATGGAACGTTTGGGTTTTGCACCGGCGGCGGTAAGAAGCCTTGCAGCTTCCATGGCAGGAGCCACTCCAGTACCGCAGTCCACTCCGCCGGTACCTGCGTCGTAACTGTCGAGGTGTCCTCCGCAGATGACATACTCGTCAGGAAGTTCGGTGCCGCGGAGGACGGCCACTACATTGCAGTACGGTACGGGACCCATGTAGAAATGGTTGCGTATGTCGAATTCGAGTTCAACGTATTCCCTCAGTTCCACCATCTCCTTTATCCTGTCATACTGCCTGTAATCCAGTTTGATGTCCGGCAGAGTAGGGAGGTTGTCCCATGTCATGTGCCCGTCATCGACATTGGCCCTGTCATAAAGGGCTGCAAGCGGAACAGGTGCAGACTGAATGATGCCGAGGGCACCTGCTTCAACCATTTCCCTGTAGAAGAGAGCAGGCTCTTCTATGAGAGGAAGCAGTTCCTTCTCCTGCAGGGCATCCATTCTGGCCCTGATTTTTACAGCCTGTCTTGCCGATGCCGTCTGCAGCTGCCGCTCAAGGTCCCTCCTTTGTGTGAAAATACTTCTATTATACCTGCGTATACTGTCATTTATGCCGGAGATTGAGTCGTTCCTGGCGATTATTTCCGCCCTGCGTGCATCCCCTCTTCCGGAGTAGTCAATGGGCCATCCCTTGCTTGTCCCTCCTATGAGGACCCATGCACCCTTCAAGGTCTGTTTCATCCTTTCGAATTCTGCCCTTGTCCTGGGCTCCATGACTACGTGTCCTCTTTGCAGGCCTTTGGTGCCTGCCGTATATGAAGGTGTAACAAAGTGGAGTGATTCATTGCCGTTTACAAGACGGCCGGACCATGGTCCCCTGTTGAAACCTACGGAGACTTCCCCTGCATATTCCCTGTATACTTCCAGACCCCATTTGCCGAACATGTATGCGGCCCAGTCTACGGCATGGGTATAGGCATCGGAGCCGATGGGCCGGCCTCCGAAACGGTTTGTAAGGATATCAAGATGCTCCATGGTCCGGTTGTCTTCCTGTGCGAGGCTGATGATCTTGAGGACAACAGAGTCCGGTTCCGTGGGAACATACGCAAAGGCCTGTATGGGCATGACGGAAAATACCGCAGCCGCAGCTTTTGCAAGCAATGTGCGGGATGTGTTTTTCATAAATCAGGATATTAAAAGATATGCATCCCAAAATTAACGGAATTTGTTGCATGTTGTACCTCAAGATGCTTCATTCTCAGCCTACAAAATCATCTATATTGCATAATGTGCTGCTGCTCTGTCTGATGTAGTAGTAGCCCGTGCTGCCCCCGGTGCCCTGTGGTATAATGATATAGGTTCCCGTAATGCCCTGGACCGATCCGGATCCGGCACTCAGGTCCACACGTATCCAGCTCAACGGCGACAGTCTGCGCAGATCGTTGACTATTCCTCCCGAAGTCCATCTGATATTTGTCTGGTAGTGTTCAACGAAAAGTGCTTTCTCGTTGTATGCCCCTATGCGGAAGTATTCATTGGAGTTTCCGACATGTGCGACCAGACCGGTGGATGTGAGGGTGTTTCTCAGGTCCTGTCCCATGAATGCCCAGGATTCCTGCGACCAGCGGGCAAAGAGGGATACCTGGTAGTATTGTACGTTCCCCACGTTGAAGAGTGAGTATTCACCTAACCCTACTTCGTATGTGAGCAATTGGTATACATGGAATTTTACAGATGCCGTAGAATATTTCCCGGACTGGTCCCATCCCGTGAGGGTGTAGGTACCGTTGGCGTAGCGGGATACCGGAGAAAGAATGTAGCTGCCGGAGATGTTGAACATTTCCGTGCAGTCATTGCCTTCGGTATCCGAAATCTTCCATACGATGTCTACGTGGGGGGCACGGAAGACGTCAAGTTTTATATAATTGCTTACACCGCCCGAGAAGTTTCCTACGGACGTGTGCCCGAAAGTGTTGACCATACGGTCGTTGCCGGAAATTGACACACTCAGGCAAGGACGTACGGCTACCTCGGCCGTACGGTAGACGTCCGGAAAGTCCCTGTATCTCGCCATAACTTTTGCATTCTGTCGTATAGGCGTGCGCTTGAGACCTGTAAGTGTGTTGCCTGTGACAGAAATATACTCTTCCCCGCTGACAACGCTGAATTCCAGCTCGAAGTCTGACCTGGGGACAGTTCTTGCCGACAGGGTCAGCTGACCTCCTTCGTAAGCGGTGATTACGGTATCGGAGAACAAAAGGGCTGGAAGCGTTACATTTACGGTCATGTCGTCCCAGGCTCCGGCAGCTGTTTTGGCCTGGATGGTGCATCTGCCCAAACCTTTTGTGGATATGGTTCCGTTCTGGTCCACGGTAGCTATCCGAGGATCCGAAGATGTCCACGATACATCTATGTATGATGGTATAAGTTCCCTGGGCAGGATCCTTTCCCTTTTTTCAGGGTACATGGTGGCATTGTCCGGAAGCACGATACTGCCTGCGTTGACACTGAAGTCACGGCTGGAGGTTATTCCGTGGACTGTGGCTGTCAGAGTGTAGGAACCTATTTCCCCTTGGCTGATTCCAGGGTTCGAGGCAGTTACAATGTCTCCGGATACAGATGCCCCTGATGCGTCACCGGAATTGGTTATGATACTGAAGGACGGTGTGGCTGACGGTTCGGCCCTGTACGGTACTGTTACAGGGGAGTTGTATGAAGGGTACAGTACGGCCGGAAACTCATCTATGGCAAAAAACTTGTCCTTTACCGATATGCGGGCCGAGTCCTTAAGCGAATTGGCAACAGTCGAAGCTATTATGAAAGCTGTGCCGGGCCTGATAGCCTTTACCGTACCGTCCCGGGATACGGAAACGGTGGCAGGGTCGGAGGATATCCAGGAGACACTTCTGTCGTTGGCATCTTCGGGAAGGACTGTTGCGGTCAAAGTCAGTGTTTCCCCGGTATACATTTCCGCCTCTGGCGGTGATACTGCTATCGAGGACGGCTCCTTGTAGGTGTCTACGACGGCAGTCGCCGATCCGGAAACCAGAGTGCCGTCTGTCGAGGTGGCGATGATGCGGCAGGTGCCGTCACTTACTGCAGTTACGGTCCCGTCGTCACTGACAGTGGCTACATCCTCATTGTCGGAGCGCCATGTCACTGCCGGATTTTCAGCAGATGCCGGAGTGACAGCGGCACTATACCTGAAAGTCTCGCCTTCAGTCCTGAATGTATGGCTCTCCGGTGTGACAGTGATCCCGGTGACCAGGTCTTTCATCCCCGATACGTCTATCCGCCAGGACTGTTCATTGATACCAGTGCCGGTAAAGACTGTCCGGCAGGTGTACATTGTGTTGCGAAGGATGTCGAAATTGTCGAGAAACCTTCCGTCGTGGAGGTAGTAGCGGTAAACCAGGCTGTCGTTGTAGTGCTCGCTGGTGCGGTAGTCCACCACGAACTCCACATAGGTGCAAAGCCGGTCATAGGGGGCAGGAGGAATATGTGTACTCTCGTCTATGTTGTCGGTGAGCAGGTCTCCCTGAGCGTTTTCCGTAAGGTAGAAATCCACTCCCCGGGTGTACAGGGCATCCAGCTCGGTACCTTCCATGCTTATCCCTTCGGAAAATACTTCCTCGTCCGATCCGGCCCTTGTGGTGTCGAAGTATCTGACGGAAGAGTTCATGTTCCTTAGCCTTACCTGTCTGATTTTCCTGACTTTGACAATGCGTCACCCTACTCGTTTGTATCCTGAGCAAAGACTTCCAACAATGGTCTGATGGCCTC
>CALVDF010000011.1 GCA_944326245.1 uncultured Bacteroidales bacterium | reverse complement strand
CACACTCAGACCTTCAGCCTGGTTATACGATATGGTACGATTGTGCACATCGCACCAGAATCACGGCACGAATGTATAAAGTCTATTTAACTTTATGTGTTACAATAGATTATGTAATATTATAGTCGGTATTATGGGATGTTATAATTCGGGTTATGAAATGTTATAATTTTGGATATAACACAATTTGTAACATACTGATTATGAACTATAAATAAAAGAGGTGGGAAAATATTAGAAAAAATACAATTTGTCTATATTTTTCATCTTTGAGAGTGCTTGTTAAAGTACTTCCATCGCTTTCTCAAATATATTTTGAAAATCCTCAAATCTGTCTGCCCCCAAATACACGCCTATGATATTCTTACGCGGATTGATGTACAATACCTGTCCGTACAGGCCAAATGCCCAATAACCGCCTTGGTGAAGAATAGCTCTCGCCCTGTCATCTTCATACCGTTGCCAGCCACAATAGGTTACATTCTCAGGCAGATTGTGCGGGTCTTGATAGTAAGCCTCAAGACTATCCGTGTCAGAGAAGCTCTTCTCTCCCATAATACCCCAATACCAGGAATATGAATAAGTAGATCTACGCTTTTCACCGCTGACATGTGGGCTTAATGAGCGGGCCACGAATGCAGAATCTATAATTTGCACTCCATTCCAATTGCCTCCATTCAGATACAGTCGCCCGACCTTTGCCAGATCCCTCACATTACTAGTGAGGCCGGCATAGCTTTTTGCGACTCCGTATTTTCTGCTGTCCAGTCCGATTAGTGCATCTTTCTCCATTCCCAAAGGTCTCCACACTTTCTCGGAAAGATATTGTGCATACGGCATTCCCGTAGCCCTTTCTATCACAATACCGAGAATCTGGGTAGTCATCGAATCATAGTGATAATATTCGCTAGGCTTATTCAGGAACTTCATACCCTTCACAACACTCATGGCATTTCTTCCCAAATACAGACGTGCCATCTTGGAAAAAGGATTCCAGCTGTAGTTCTCTTTAAACTTTAGTCCTGCAGTCATGTCAAGAAGATGTTCTATCTTGAGTGAATCGAACAAAGGGTCTTTCTTTTTCAGTTCGGGAATATAATCAGTGACAGGATCATTCAGACTCTTTATGTATCCTTCTTTGAGTGCTATGCCACAAAGCATTGAAGTTATTGTCTTGGTAATGGAGAAGATACATGATTGGGTATTCCTGTCCCATCCGCCATAGTAATGTTCGAAAATTATCGTATCGTTTTTGATGATAAGTGCAGCGGCCGGCTTGTTGACTCTTTCCATTGATTCTGGGATGCTCATCATATATATGGAATCCTGACGGGCAAAATAGAACCTTAACTTCATTGTATCAAGTATTCTGTCGCCTTTATCCAACTCTGCAAAAGTAAAATGATCGGTACCTTTGTTTACTGTATCCTGTTCGAATATTGTATAATCATCAACCGCAGCATTGCCATATTTAATACCCTTATATACGGTACACGAAGCCAATGATGCCATGCAAATCAGTATTGCGGATATCTGTATTAATTTATTCATAAGTATATATTTGTCAAGTTATCACCGGAAAAGCTTGTCAATTATATCGGCATTATTGGGTACAGCTTCGTCCCGTCTGTTCTGACGCAGCTGGCCAATGCCGTTCTGCTTGAAAAGGACGCCCAGTTCTACATCTGGGAAAAGACCTTCACCAAATGTCCAAAAAGATTTACGGTCTATTTTTGAATACTCAGGTTTATCACCGCAATATATGCGACCGCACATATAGGCCAAAAGAGTCTTGGTATTTTTCCACTCATAATGAGTACCGACCTCTTCCATATATCCTGCTTCAATGGCTTTAGCAAAGATTTTTCTCGCAATATGAGTATCAAGCCTTCCTGTCAGCACGACACCATTCTGTTCTTCTTGCTGAATAGATGCATTCTGAAGCATCTGCCTATCCTTTTCCCTCATTTTGGCATGAAGTTTTTCCGCTCCGTATGCCAATACTCCAGAACCGCCAAGAGCGACAATGATGCCTGTTAGGGCAACAAAATCGGGTTGATTGTTCTTTATTAGTTTGATCACCCCGACACCAATAAGGATCAGAGTACCTGTAAAAATCAGTATGGCAGATGACCATAAGACTTTTCTTTGCTGGCGTTTGAAGATCGTTGCCAAAACCATCACTATGATGAATGCACTTATCAGTAAAACAGATATTTGAAGACTACTCATTTCAGATATTATTTGGTTATACAAAACTAGCAAATGTTGTGAGCACTAGCAATTATCAGACAATTTCGAGAGATGCAAAATCCTCTTTCAGACGTGCCACTTCCGCAGACAGCGTTTCGGGCAGGAATTTGGCATATACCTTTTCGGTGACATCCGTACTTCCATGGCCGAGCAAACGACTGACAACCGACATAGAAAGACCCTTGTTCAGTGCAAAGACCGCAAACGAATGCCGGGCCACATGCATTGAGAGGGTAAACGGAAGCCCTATCTGTTCTCCGACAACCGCCAGCGACTGATTGATACATTTCGTTGCATTGTTACGGGCTTTGTACAGAGCTTCTGCATCATCAAGATCCAGATCGTCCTTTACTAAGTTGAATACATACCGGCATCCGGCACGTTTCTCCTGCCACCGGTGAAGAATATTCAAGGCAGGTTCCGTAAGAGGAATTACATGGCGCTTGTTCGTCTTGATCATGATTTTCCGCAACTCTTTCCGGGAAAAATCGATATGTTTCCATTGCAAGGTCATCACATCCACTACACGGAGTCCGCAGGCATGGAAAGCAAATAAGAACATTTCCAGAAACTCCTTGCGGCGAGGTTCAAGACATGTCTTGTAATATTCAAGAAGAGATAACATTTGCTCCTTGGACAGATTTTTGCCATCAAACTCAACTTCCTCTTCCGAAAGCGAAACTTTTGACACGATACGCATATCCTGAATCCTGGCATTGACTGCAGGTTCCATCATGCCCATCTCGCTCGCATAGGCGCAAGCTTTCAATATCGGCGTCAAGGCATGGTTAATTGTCGCATCACTGTTCAACTTTACTTCTCTACGCCAAGCTATATAGCTGTCCAGCAGTTCCGGAGTCATATCGCCTACATAGATTGCATCGGGTCGATAGGACCCTTGTTTGGTTGCCCGTAGAAAGGTCTGGAAGATATTCATGCAACTCTTGCCATTTTCATAACGGCTCCTGCCAATCCTGTTTCGGAAGTAATCGGACGAAAGGCGCTCCAAAGTAAATTCCACAAAATCCTTCCCTTGGTCTCGCCGTGCAAGCGGCTTGTCCGCAAGGAAGCCCGCCACAACTTCGGCTGTAATCTGATTCGGATTCCTCTCATTATACTCCGCAAGCAGACTGTCAATTCGTTCAACACGGGCCAGCAGAAGCTGATTAAGACGTTTATACTCGCTTCCGTAACTGACTCGCAATTCGCCTCGTCCCTGATTGCCGTTCTGGTTCCAGTCCGCAACCTTGACAAAAACATTCGTTGTCTTACGGATTACCTGCCTGTTCCAAGTGTATTCCAACTCGACAGGATAGGCTTTTTCCTTGTCAACTACTTTCGGTGTGCGAAGGCGGTATTTGCCCAATGGATATAGTCTTTTCGGTCTTCCCATACGCTTTTTCCTCCTTTTTTAATATTCCCGAGGAGAAACAAAGGTAATGTATTTTAGACAAACAAACCCTGTTTTCGAGAAGAAAAACCGCAATTTAGACAAACAAACCACACCATCAAGCACCATAAAACACCAGCGCGACAAACAAATTCTCATTGTTCATCGCGCTGATATTCAGTTATTTAACCTAAATAAAGGCTGTTAATATTCTTCCTCGTTGAAGAAGAAGTCCTCTTTGCTGGGGTAATCGGGCCAGATCTCTTCTATACTTTCATATACTTCACCGTCATCTTCAAGATCTTCAAGATTCTCAATTACTTCCAGAGGGGCGCCGGAACGTGTTGCGTAGTCGATCAATTCGTCTTTAGTCGCAGGCCAGGGAGCGTCTTCAAGCTTCGAGGCCAATTCAAGTGTCCAATACATAGCGTCTTGTACTTTAATTGTTTTCCTGTTGATTTTTGGGCGGCAAATATAAGTAAAATAATCCTAGTCGGTCCAAAAATCTTCTGAAATGTTGTGTGTCACGCACTGGTAGCGTCCTAGAGTGAAGAGCAGGTCTGACAGACGGTTGAGATAACGTACTACATCCTGCACATCCGGACGGTGGTCATTGAGCGCCACGCAGGTACGTTCGCTGCGGCGGCATACGCACCTTGCGATGTGGCAATGGGCCGCCGCTACCGGTCCGGCAGGAAGGATGAAGGATTTCATGGGAGGCATCTGTTGACTTAGTCTGTCTATCTCTTCCTCCAGCGTACGGATCTCCTCATAGGGGAAGGGAGTGAGTCTGGGATTCTCGGTTTCGGATGCGATATGGGCCGATCCTGTCATAAGGACTGTCTGCACCTTGCGCAGGAATGCATCATGCTCAGGGATTTCGCAGCGCAACAGTCCGATATAGGAAATAAGCTCATCCATATCTCCGTATGCGCATACCCTCAAAGAGCCTTTGGAAACTCTCTTTCCTCCTACCAGGGAGGTCTCTCCGGCATCGCCGGCCTTGGTATAGATTTTCATTTTATTGGGGATTAAAGGTACTGGTATATTCTGTATTTTCCGTATCCGACTCCACCTTGCCGTCGCGCAGACGGATTATGCGGTGGGCATAGGCAGCTATGTCTTCCTCGTGTGTCACCACTATGACCGTATTGCCCTTGCGGTATATGTCGTCGAACAGACGCATGATTTCTATCGACGTATGGGTGTCCAGATTGCCGGTAGGCTCGTCTGCAAGGATTATGGAAGGATTGTTGATCAATGCTCTGGCGAGAGCAACCCTCTGCTTCTGTCCTCCAGACAGTTCGTTTGGTTTGTG
Organism: uncultured Bacteroidales bacterium; assembly: GCA_944326245.1. Lineage (GTDB taxonomy): Bacteria > Bacteroidota > Bacteroidia > Bacteroidales > UBA932 > Coprenecus. Next base: position 65,560 of record CALVDF010000011.1, on the reverse strand, counting down.
ATCCATCCGGTCTTCCAGCGCGACGCTCGCCAGTGCTGCGGACGCCCTCTGGACCCTCTCCCTGGCAGGCACTCCGGCATAGACCATCGGCAGGGCCACATTTTCCAAAGCATTGTAACGCGGAAGCAGATTGAATGACTGGAACACGAAACCTATCTCCCGGTTGCGCACATCGGCCAGATCCCCGTCCTCCATCTCACTCACATCGACACCGTTGAGTATGTAATGCCCGCTGCTTGGAGAGTCCAGGCAGCCAAGGATGTTCATAAGTGTCGATTTGCCGGATCCCGAGGGCCCCATGATAGCTACATATTCATTCCTGCATACAGAAAGCGAGACCCCGTCCAAAGCTCTCACCTCCTGATTTCCGACCCGGTATATCCTCCTGATATCCTCGAGTCTGATAATCTCTCTTGCTTTCTCCATGTCCATAAATTTCTGATTCCGGCCCCGAAAGTAATAATTTATTGGCAGTCTACAACATTTTCTTTAATATTGCGCTCCAATTTTTTTTACGATTATGGCATTCAGGAAAATAGAAGAATATGACCCGCAAGTGACTCAGGAACTTGCCGTGCACTACAAGGAGATCCTCCGCCTTCTGGGAGAGGACGAGACCCGCGAAGGACTGCTCAAGACCCCGGAAAGGGTTGCAAAGAGCATGCAGTTCCTGACCCAGGGATACCACATGGACGGAGCAGAGATCCTGCGTTCGGCCATGTTCAAGGAAGATTACCGTCAGATGGTGGTAGTCAAGGACATAGAGTTGTATTCCATGTGCGAGCATCACCTGCTTCCTTTCTACGGCAAGGCTCATGTGGCATATATACCCAACGGCTACATTACCGGGCTCAGCAAGATTGCCCGCGTAGTGGAATGCTATGCAAGGCGCCTTCAGGTACAGGAGCGGCTGACAGTACAGATCCGCGACTGCATCCAGAACACACTCCATCCGCTCGGAGTCGGAGTCGTGATAGAGGCATCACACATGTGCATGCAGATACGCGGAGTCCAGAAGCAGAATTCCATCACCACCACATCGGCCTTTACCGGCGGATTCCTGAAGGACGAGAGGACCCGCAGCGAGTTCATGAGGCTTATAGGGGTATCACTCCACTGACGGGGACTTTTCTACAAGGCCGAGCTCCGAGGCCTTTTCGCGCATGAGAGCCAGGGCCGCCTCCTGTTCATTCGGGATGCGGCCGTCAAGTATGGCATCCTTGATGAACTCCTTGATGATTCCTATCTCCCGGCATGGCGGTATGCCGTAGATCTGCATTATCATCTCTCCGGTCACAGGAGGCTGGAAATTGCGGACCCGGTCCTTTTCCTCCACCTCCTGAAGCTTGCTGCGGACGAGCTTGAAATTGGCCAGATGGCGGGCCACGGTACGGTCGTTCTTGGAAGTGATGTCCGCTTCGCACAGGGTCATCAGATCGTCGATATCGTCTCCTGCATCGAAAAGCAGCCGCCTGACCGCAGAGTCAGTAACCTCATCCTGCACCAGCGCGATGGGACGCAGATGCAGGAACACCAGCTTCTGGACATACTTCATCTTCTCGTTGAGAGGCATGCGGAGATATTTGAACACATCGTATACCATCTTGGCTCCCACCACTTCGTGGCCGTGGAACGTCCATCCCAGCCCCTTTTCGTAGCGTTTTGTAGCAGGCTTTCCTATATCGTGCAGCAGGGCAGCCCAGCGCAGCCAGAGCTTGTCAGTATGGGGGACTATATTGTCCACCACCTGGAGAGTGTGCCTGTAGTTGTCCTTGTGCCCGCGGCCTTCCTGCGTTTCCACACCCTTCAAAGCACTTATTACAGGCAGTATCAGCTCCAGAAGGGTAGTCCTGTCCATCAGGTCGAATCCCACGGACGGCTTGGGGGACATGAGTATCTTGTGCAGTTCCTCACTCACCCTTTCCGGTGACAGTATGGCCATCCTGCCCCTGTTGCGTCTGATGGAATCCAGAGCCTCGGGAACGATCGTGAAACCCAGCTGGGTCGCGAACCTTATGGCCCTGACCATCCTCAGAGGGTCGTCGCTGAATGTCGCATCCGGATCCAGAGGAGTACGGATCAGGCCGTTCCGCAGGTCCTCCAGGCCGTTGAACGGATCATATACCGTCCCCATGTCCTCTTCCTGGAGCGAGAACGACAGCGCATTGATCGTAAAGTCCCTGCGCAGCTGGTCGTCCCTGAGAGTGCCTTTGCTGACACTCGGCTTGCGGGAATCGCTTGAATACGATTCCTTGCGTGCGCCCACGAACTCCACCTCCTCACCTTCGGCAGAATGGATCATTGCCGTTCCGAAACGGGCGAAAATGGCCACCTTCGACCTTGTCCTCTCTCCCACCCGACGGGCCAGCGCCGGGCCGTCGCCCTCCACGACCACGTCTATGTCGGTACTTGGCCGGCCCAATATCCGGTCCCTGACATAGCCGCCTATAACATAGGCCTTGACCCCCATCCTGCGGGCCTCCTCGGAGATTACTCCGAATATGGGTTTTGAACAGTCTAGTATCATTTCAGATCTGTATTTTCGGTATCTCGCGGAGAAACCTGTATTCCGGTCCCGGCCCTACCCTCTCGCAGAAATACATCTGTTCCCCGTTGGTAAACATCATGTAACGGACATTCAGCACCCGGTTGTAGCGGATACCCTGCTCCAGCACATTCCTGTCCAGCTTGACTCCGGGAGCCTTGCACTCGACCAGCAGCAGAGGAGAGGCATCGCGGCCGAAAGCCACCACGTCGGCCCGGTACTGCCTCCCGTTGAAACGGAAACCGTACTCCGAGGCCATCATGACCTCAGGAATCCCCATCTCGTCCCTCAGCCAGGAGATAACACCCTGACGCACTCCTTCTTCCGGAGTAAGCGGAACCTCTATCCTGCGAAGCGGGTCAAAAATCATGTCCATAGCCTGCAAAGTTAATGATAAAATACTAATTTTGCAGCTATGGCAAAACAGGATACAGCAGGACAATTCGAAACCCTCCGCAAGGAAATAGAGGCGGGAGACTTCCGGCCCGTGTATATCCTTATGGGCGAGGAGCCGTACTATCCGGAAAAGCTATGCTCGATCATAATGGACAAGGCCCTGCTCCCGCATGAAAGGGACTTCAACCAGACCGTTCTCTACGGAGCCGACACCACTGCAGAGGAGATAGTCTCCACATGCGAAAGGTATCCCATGATGGCGGAAAGGACACTGGTCGTAGTGCGGGAGGCACAGGCTCTCAAGAAGCTCGAGGGTCTCAGCGTATACCTGGACCACATCTCGCCCACTACCGTACTGGTTCTGCTGTTCTCAGGCAAGAACATCGACAAGCGCTCCTCCTTCTACAAGAAGGCCTCCAAGTCATGCACAATCTTCGAGTCAGCAAAAATCAGGGAAGAGGCCATGCCCCGGTGGATCGAATCCCTGTTCCGCAGCATAGGGCACACAATAGAGCCACAGGCGGCAATGCTCCTGGCCGAATACTCCGGAAACGACCTGCGCAAGATATCCGTGGAAGCCGACAAGATACTTAAGGCAATCCCGGAATCACAGAAGACTGTCACAGCCTCCGACATAGAGCAGAATGTAGGCATCAGCCGCGAATTCAACACATCTGAGCTTACATCCGCCCTGGCATCCAGGAACGGGGACAAGGCATTCCGCATAGCATGGTTCTTCGGTGAATCCCCGCGTCAGTATCCGCTGCAGATGACCCTCGGGTTCATGTTCTTCTTCTTCTCCAAAGTGGAGATGATACACGCGATTATGCGCAGGGACAGGATCCCGTCCAAAGATGCTGCAGCCAAGGCCGGCATATACTACAGCTATGCCGGCCCGTACATTTCTGCCGTCAGCAACTACAACCTTCCCGCAACCATGCGCATCATAGCATGGATAAGGGAATGCGACTGGCGCAGCAAAAGCAACTCCGGCGGCAATGCCACGGAAGGGGAGCTGCTCACGGAACTCATAGGGAAGATCCTTTCACTCTAGCGGCGCGTTTCTTACGGCGCATAAGCAATTTCCTGTACGTATACCCTGTCTCTTTGGACAGTACGCGGTCCATGCTCCTACGGTTCCTGAAGCCGTAACTGTTTGCAAACTCATCTTCGTCGCAAACGCCCATGTCATCGCAGTTGCCATCCTGTATGTCCCTCAACAGGTGCTCCACTCTCAGCCCGTTCAGATAATTCCTGAAGTTGCGGAATCTTGAACAGACGGCCCTTGAGGCATAGGTACGGTTGGTCCCTGCCATATCCGCCAGCACAGGCAATGTCAGTTTTGGATCCAGATAAAGTTTATCACTCTTTACCGTACGGTCCATGCGGTAGAATACCACTTCCAGCGTGAAATCCCACTTGTCTCCAAACAATACGTTTCTTGCCATACTATTTTCCTTTATTCATCGCCTTTTCCCTTCTTTGCTTCATATCCCGGCACCACTCTCCCGGAGTATAGCCTGTATTCAGTTTGAATGCACTGGTGAACGAAGCGTTGTTGTTGAATCCGCATTTGTCCCTCAGTTCACTCACGGATATCTCCATATTGGACGTGAAAATATTTATGGCCTCCTTCACCCTGAAATAATTGACGAGCTCCCGGAAATTCTTTTTCATCTCCATATTGATGGTCTTGGACAGATAGGATTTGTTGGTATAGAGCCTCATGGCCACCTCTTCCATGGAAATTGTCTTCGACAGGTACGGTTTTTCACTCTCAAAATAACCCAGCAGCCTCTCCTTCAGCGACAGTACATCTGTCTCCACCTTTTCAGGACGGGCAGCTTTGGGCGTGCCAAGGATTCCAGTGTCCTGCCCGGCATCCGAAGACGGCTCCCCGGATACAGCTTCCGACTCCTCCCCGCACTCCTGCTTGCGGAACAGAAATGCATCTATGGTCTTCCCGTGGGAAACGGCCGCAACGGCAGTGGCATGTATGACTGCAAATCCTGTGACCAGGACGAAGTAATACACAGGGACATGGATCCAGAATGAATACAAAAGCAACAGAAGATTGTACACTGACAGTATGGCTGCATGCATGGACAATTCCCTGACAAGCTGCTTCCTCCTGTATCCGTCATCCTTATCATGCAGCCACAGTATGACGCGGCGCAATATATATAGGAATATTAAAAAGTTAACCGTCACGGCACCACGGCACAGGATGCCGAATGACGGTACCTTCCTTCCGCTGTACAAGAGAACCTCCATCAGCACCATGAACACGGTTACACATGCCAGGTAGACATAGAACTGTACATACGGTCTGGCCGGTGCCACAAGCCTGTGCAGAACCACGCAGGGCAACACAGACGACACCAGATAAAGCTTCAGTACCGTATGGCCTGCAAACATCGAAGAAACAGGCGGATCACCGCCTGCCCATGCGGCCACAGCCCCGGAAACATAACACAGGGCCAATACCAATAGAAATACGACGTAGTCTTTGAGAATCCCGGAATTTTCATGTTCCCTACGTCTGAAAGCAAGAAAAAGTCCCATTGAAAGATAGACTAGCCCGGGCAGCACACTGGCTGCAAAAAGAAAAACAGTCTTAATCATATCTTTAAGTCTAATTTTTCCTCAAAGTTACAATAGAGACTGTCTACTGGCTGAAAGTTAAAAAATATTCAAAACAAATATATGTTTTTATACTTTTTTAATTTTTCTTTTTTCTTTAATTGCGTCAAAACCACGGCCATACACGCCCATGACACTTCCCATGGAAATAAAGGCATTTCGGTCTATCTGTTTGATCATAGATAGCAGATAATTGGCTTCCACCTTGCGGACCATGACCAAAAGCACCTTTTCGTCACTTTTAGTATACCATCCGTGCGCATCCAATACCGTGACACCTCTACCCATTGTGCCGGAAATCATATCCGCGATGGCTTTGTATTCCTTCGAGAAAATGAACAGCTGGACAGACTGCTTGTTGCCTGCCACCGTAAGATCCACCACAAAACTGCAGGACGCAACCATAAGGTATCCGTACATGATGCCGGCTATTCTGGCCCCGAAATTAAGATCGGAAGGCAGGAATATGGATGAACCGACTATGAATATATCGCAAAGCAGAATTATGCGGCCAGGAGGTATGTTACGGTATTTACTGATGATAAGAGCAATGACGTCTGTACCGGCTGTACTTCCGCCGCGGCTGAACGCTATGCCGATACCAAGTCCGGACATCGCTCCGCCTATGAGGGCGCACAGCAGTTTGCCGTTGGCTACTGCAAGTTCATCGATGAATGTATGCGGTATAACTTCAGGAAGTACCCGGAAAAGGAGCGACGCAACGAAAACGGCATACACTGTCTTCGCTCCGAACGCCTTGCCCAGAACCTTGATTCCGATAACCAACAGCACAAGGTTGACACCGAAGAATGTATAACTTACAGGAATGGCTCCGTTTGTTGCATACTGCACAATGGCACCGATACCTGACACACCGCCACCGACAATACCGTTGGGGATTACGAAAATACACCAGCCTGCCGTATAGCAAAGCAGACCCAGGGTGATTATCAGATAGTCGTTTACGACTGTAAGGACTCGTTTTGTCCCTGATGTTTTTTCTTGTGTTTCCATTCTATTTTCTCTGGTCCTTTTAATTCATCAAAGCCCCTTCCATATACACTCATGGTCGAGGTAACCGACATAAATGCCGAACGGTCCAAGGTCTTGACGATCTTGTTTACTGCATTGAGCTGATGCTTTCTGGCTATTACCACCAGCACCTGATGCGCCTCTTTGGTATACCATCCGATACCCTCGAATGCTGTAACCCCCCTCTTCAGCTGATATACCAGTGCATCCGCTATTTCGTTGTATTTCTGAGAGAATATCATTATCTGCACAGACTGTTTGCTTCCTGTCAGCAGAAGATCCACTCCCTGCGAAAACGCGATTACCTGCATGTAACCGTACACAACGTCGGACAGGGTCTTTCCGGGCAGCAGGAGCACCGAACCCACTATCACAAGGTCACAGAAAAGGAATACGCGTCCGGGAGATATCTCCCTGTATTTTGAGAGAATGAGAGCGATGATGTCCGTGCCTCCGGTACTTCCGCCCTGATTGAAGATCATGACTATACCTATTGCCCCGATAAATCCTCCGAGCAGACCGTTGAGGAACGGTTCCTGAATCGTGGACACCCACGGTATGATATCCGGCAATACCTGAAGCAGAAGGGAGTTCAGAAGTATACAGTAGATGGTCTTGAATCCGAACCCTCTGCCCAATATGAAGAATCCCATGATTATAAGGAGGACATTGACAGACAGATAAGTTACGGATACAGGTATGAACCCGCCTGTGGCATAGTTGACAAACGTGGCGAGACCCGGTATGGCTCCACCGACTATCCCTTTCGGAATCAGGAATGACGTCCAGCTGAAGCAATACAGTACCAGGCCGCATGTTATGATCACATACTCCTTGAGAGTGATCAATATCTTTTTTGTCGTCTGATTCATGTCAGAATACTACATTGATGATTTTTGACGGTACCACTATTATCTTCCTGACAGGTTTGCCCGCAAGATACTTTTCAGTATTCGGGGATGCCATGACGGCAGCTTCCGCTGCCTTGGGGTCTACGTCCTTCGGCAGTTCAATTTTGAAACGCATTTTACCGTTGAATGAGACAGGATACTCGAAAGTACTTTCGGCGGTATAGCTTTCTATGTACTTCGGGAATGCCGCATACGAAACTGACGTATCGTGTCCCAGACGGTTCCAGAGCTCTTCACAGATGTGGGGCGCAAAAGGAGACAGCAGAATCACCATAGGTTCCAATATCTCCCTGCTCGTGCAGTGCATGTCCGTCAGCTCATTGACGGCTATCATGAAAGCACTCACGGATGTGTTCATCGAGAAAGCGGATATGTCTGACGACACTTTATGTATAAGTCTGTGCAGCACTTTAAGCTCTGCAGGCGAGGCGGCTGTATCGGTGAAAACGGCTCCGTCACGTCCATAGAACAGGCGCCAGAACTTTTTCAGGAATCTGTGGACACCGTCTATACCTTTTGTATCCCATGGTTTGGACTGTTCTACGGGTCCCAGGAACATTTCATATAGCCTCAGCGTATCCGCCCCATAGGTATCGCAGACATTGTCCGGATTAACCACATTGAACATGGATTTGCTCATCTTCTCTATAGCCCATCCGCAGACATACTCTCCATCCTCCAGAATGAATTCGGCCGTTGCAAAATCCGGCATCCATTTTCTGAAAGCCTCAGTATCGAGGCGGTCATTGTGAACTATATTGACATCCACATGTATTTCCGTAGTATCGTAACGGTCCTTGAGTCCATACGACACAAAAGTGTTTGTACCCTTGATGCGGTATACGAAATTGGACCGGCCCTGAATCATGCCCTGATTGACAAGTTTCCTGAAAGGCTCTTTCTCACAGACATAGCCAAGATCATAGAGGAACTTGTTCCAGAATCTGGAATATATAAGGTGACCTGTAGCATGCTCGGTCCCGCCGACATAGAGATCTACATCCCTCCAGTAGCCGTCCTTTGACGGATCCACCAGAGCATTGTCATTGTGAGGGTCCATATAGCGGAGATAATAGGCGCTGCTGCCTGCAAAGCCAGGCATCGTACTCTTCTCTATAGGCCATCCGTGATATGTCCAGTCCGTTGCCCTGGCTAGAGGCGGCTCTCCTGTCTCTGTGGGAAGATACTTGTCTATCTCCGGAAGACACAACGGGAGATCCTGGAATTCCATGGGCATTGCCACACCGTCCTTGTAATATATGGGGAACGGTTCCCCCCAGTATCTCTGACGGGAAAATATCGCATCGCGGAGCCTGTAATTGACTTTCCGACGTCCTATGCCCATTTCCTCGACTTTCCGTATTGCAGCCGGGATAGCCTCCTTGACTGTCATTCCGTTCAGGAAGCCGGAATTGCACATTATACCGTCCTTGGCATCAAAACTTTCCCTGGAAACATCGCAGCCCTCTATCAAAGGGCGGACGGGAAGATTGAAATGCCTGGCAAAAGCATAGTCCCTGCTGTCATGCGCGGGTACAGCCATTATCGCCCCTGTGCCGTAACCTGCAAGGACATATTCGGAAATCCACACGGGGACCTTCTCCCCGGTAAGGGGGTTGACAGCATAAGAGCCGCTGAACACTCCTGTTACCTGACGGGTCTCGGAAATACGCTCACGCTCTGTCTTCTTCGCTGCGGAGGCCAGATATGCATCCACTTCCGCTTTTCTGTCTGCAGTGGTCAGGCGGGGTACCCATTCACTCTCGGGAGCCAGCACCATGAAGGTAACTCCGAAGACTGTATCGGCACGGGTCGTAAAGATTGTCATGTCGTAGGTCCTCTCCCCGTTGGAAACCTTGAAAACCATCTCGGCTCCCTCTGAACGTCCTATCCAGTTGCGCTGCATCTCCTTCAGGGATTCTGTCCAGTCCAGACCGTCCAGATCTTCCAGCAGCCTCTGCGCATAGGCAGACACTCTCAGCTGCCACTGCTGCATCTTCTTCTGTATCACGGGATACCCGCCTCTTACAGAAAGACCTTCCTTCACTTCATCATTGGCCAGAACCGTTCCCAACTGCGGACACCAGTTGACTGACGTCTCTCCGAGATAAGCTATACGGTAATTCATAAGTATGCCGGCACGCTGCTTCTCATCCATGGAATTCCATTCTCCGGCAGTAAAATGCAGTTCCCTTGAGCATGCCGCATCCACCCCTTCCGTACCTGCGGAAGAGAAACGGGCCTCGAGTTCCTCTATGGGACGGGCCTTCCGGACGGAATTGTCATACCAGCACCCGAACATCTTCAGAAACGCCCACTGGGTCCACTTGTAATACTTGGGATCACTCGTGCGTACCTCACGGGACCAGTCGAAAGAAAATCCGATACGGTTGAGCTGCTGCTTGTACCGTGCAATATTTTCTTCCGTCGTCCTGGCCGGGTGGCGGCCCGTCTGTATGGCATACTGCTCCGCCGGCAGGCCAAACGCATCGAAGCCCATGGGATGCAGCACATTGTACCCCTGGAGTCTCTTGTAACGGCTGTAAATGTCACTGGCTATATAGCCAAGAGGATGACCGACATGCAAACCTGCTCCGGAAGGATAAGGAAACATGTCCAGCACGTAGTACTTGGGTCTGGACGCATCTTCGGTCACCTGAAACGTATGATTGGCCGCCCAGTACTCCTGCCACTTTCTTTCTATTTCTGAAAAATTATAATCGGTTGACATATAATAATGTACGCTATTTTCTCTTCTTAAGTCTGAATTCCACCGGCACTGAATACTTCACCCTGACCTTTTCTCCCCCCATCTGTCCCGGTTTCCACTTTGGAGACGCCGCTATCACCCTGACGGCCTCGTCTTCCAGATACTGATCGTTTCCGCTTACGGCCCTGACACCTGTAACGGACCCGTCTTTCTCTACTATGAATTCTACTGTTACCGTGCCGGAGACACCTTGACTTAGAGGTATTTCCGGATATCTCAAGTATGTATATACCCAGTCGTTCAGAAATGTGCCCACATCTCCCTTGAAAAACTGCGGTGCAACATCCACTTCATAAGAGGTATATACCCTCTCCCCGCCTGTCCCTGCCACTTTGTCTCCGGAGACAACCTCTACGGGCAGGATCCGCTCGAACATCAGGTCCCGGTTCGCCGCCTCCCTGATGAAATTGTATATAAAGTCGCAAATATAACCCATTGTCCCGTAGTCCAGCAGATCGGCCTTGTCCCGGACAGTCCGGACGTTCCTGTCTGTTCCGGTTGTGAAAACCAGAACAGGGATATTCCTGTTGTAGAACGGCAGATAATCTCCTATCGGAAGCACTCCCACCCCTTTTGAAGGAGTATAGAATGCACCCACTTCCGCCAAATTGCCTACAGTCTGATTCAGTTCCGGATGGGCTACTCCGGTAAAATACAGAAAAGGATTCGCAGGACCCGACTTGCCCAATATCCTGGCATCTATCATGACGGACACACTGTCGATTTCGGGGAATGCCCTGTTGGCAAAATACCATGAACCTGCCATCCCCTCCTCTTTGGCTCCGAAACCCACGAATACCACTGACCTTCTGAAAAAATACGGAGAAGAAGCGACCATACGCGCAACCTCTATCACAGCAGCAATCCCGGACGCATTGTCATTTGCCCCCGGGAACACCTGTATTTCCTGTTTGCCGTCTACCGTAAGTTCATTGGAGCCCAGATGATCCAGATTGGCTCCAAGAACTATGTACTGGTTTTTCAGTACCGGATCGTATCCCTCCACTATTCCAACGATATTTCTGGAGAACACAGTATCTCCGTCCCGGACAATGGAAAAATCCTGTCCCGTCCGTGGACTCAGCATTGTCACACCGTATTCCTTCAGACGGTCATACATGTACATTCCTGCCTCCGTTTCTCCCGGGGAGCCGGCTTTGCGCCCCCCCAGGGAATCGGATGACAGGTATATTACATGCTTGGCAAGATTCTTCTCAATCCCGGCATCTACCTGAGCCGTAGATACTGATGCCACGGACAGAAGAAGTGCTGCGACAGTGGATATCCGCTTCACTATTTCGCGGCCTTATAGAAAGGTACCTTTACGACTTTTGCCTTGAGCAGCCTGTTGCGGACCTTGATATATATCTCGGTATCGACCTTGTTGTAAGGTGTATTGACATATCCCATTCCGATAGGGATATTAAGCGAAGGGGACATGGTTCCGGATGTCACATGCCCTATCGCATTACCCTCTGCATCACAGATCTCATAGCCGTGACGAGGCACACCGCGGTCGATAAGCTCGAAGCCTACGAGTTTGCGCTTGAGGCCCTCGGCTTTCTGCTTCAGAAGGAAATCCCTGTCGATGAAATCGCCCTTGGCATCATTGAACTTGGTTATCCATCCGAGACCGGCTTCAAGCGGTGATGTTGTGTCATCGATATCGTTGCCGTAGAGGCAGAATCCCATTTCAAGCCTGAGGGTATCACGGGCACCCAGTCCGATAGGTTTGATACCGAACTCCGCGCCTGCCTCGAAGACAGCATCCCACAGCTTGTCGGCATCCTCATTGGCTGCATATATCTCGCATCCGCCGGCTCCGGTATAACCGGTAATGGAGAAGATTACGCTCACTCCCCCGAGCATGACTTTCTTGAATGTGTAGTATTCCATTCCCATCAGATCCTGGTCGCAGAGTTTCTGCATGGCCTGGATGGCTTTGGGCCCCTGTACTGCCAGCTGGCATATCTCGTCGGAAGCATTGTACAGTTCCTTACCGGGAGTAAGGCCGAACTTGGGAGCTATGTCACAAAGATGATTCCAGTCCTTCTCCACATTTGCGGCATTGACAACCAGCAGATATGTCTGACCATCGATGCAGTATGTCAGGAAGTCGTCCACGATTCCGCCTTTCCCGTTGGGGAAGCAGTCATACTGGACCTTTCCGGGATAGAGGACAGATGCGTCATTTGACGATACATACTGTACAAATGCGAGTGCATTAGGTCCTTTGACCCAGATCTCTCCCATGTGGGATACGTCAAATACCCCCACGCCGTTGCGTACGGTCTTGTGTTCTTCGTTTATACCGACATATTCCACCGGCATATTGTATCCGGCAAAGGGCACCATCTTGGCGCCCAAAGCGATGTGCTTCTGTGTGAATGCAGTAGTTTTCATATCCTGTTTCCGTTATATTATTGGTAATTATTTGGCATGCATGTTCTGACGGATATCATATATCCATACATCTTCGGGGCAGAACTCGTACTCCATGACATCGTTCATGGCCTTGAGGGCATCATGGTAGTTGTTGTATGCCGCTACGGACACCACCTCGAAACCGTTGTTGAATTTTATTACGCGGGGCGTATAGCCGTTCTTTTCAAGCAGTGCATACATCTTGTCTGCATTGCCCTCAACTTTGAAACTGCCGAGAATCACATGATATCTTCCTGCACTCTCGTCCAGTTTGGACTCCTGCTCTGCAGCGGCCTTTGCCTTCTCAAGCTCAAGGGCTTTCACCCTGTTGACCGAGTCAAGCTCTCTCTGCTTGCGCGCCTGTTCAACAGCCTCCTGTTTCATTCTCTCAAGATCCTTGGAAGTAGGCTTGCCCACTAGGGAACGGAAAAAATCACAGCCAGTCACCAGCATCATGGCGACCAACAAGGTAGAAACCAATCTAAAAGCTTTCATTTCGTGATAATTTAATTAAATTTTACAAGTTCAATACATCCAACAAAAGTACTAAATAATGACACAGACGCCAAAAAAAATGTATATTTACACCGCAATTATTAAAAATACGCATGATGGATAACAGTTTCAAGCATTTTTTAGGCAATCTGAAATCCCAAATCATCAACATTGTCAATCTCAACGACCACATAGACACTGACAAGGCGTCACAATACATACACAGCAATATCTACATCAAAGGGCCCAACGCATACATCCTTGCATTTGCAATAGTCATAGCATCCGTGGGGCTGAATACCAATTCGATACCCGTAATCATAGGAGCAATGCTCATATCTCCTCTGATGGGTCCCATATTCGGAATAGGCTACGGGCTCGGGACAAACGACACGACATTCCTCAAAACCGCTTTCAAGAACCTGCTGGTAATGGTCATCATCAGTATTCTGGCCTCCAGCATCTATTTTCTGGTATCACCGCTTGAACTTGAAAACCCTACCGAGCTCCTCGCCCGAACAAACCCGACAATTTACGATGTCCTGATAGCCCTCTTCGGAGGCTTTGCCGGCATAATAGAGATAAGCCGTAAAGACAAAGGCACTGTCATTTCAGGTGTAGCCATCGCAACAGCCCTGATGCCGCCCCTGTGTACGGCAGGCTTCGGACTGGCCTCCGGAAGCCTCAAATATTTCGCCGGAGCAATGTACCTCTTCTTCATCAACAGCATATTCATAGCCATCTCCACATTTCTTACCGTCAAGTACCTCAAATTCCCGATGGCCACTTTTACAGATCCGGCCAAAAAAAGAAAAGTGAGCCGCTGGGTCGCCGCACTCACCATCGTCATCGTCATTCCAAGCGTATATTCCGCAATCGTAATGATCCGCGAAAACAACTTCAACCACACTGCCAAGGAATTCATAGCCGACAACAAGGACATGTCCCGCAGCTACATATACGACTACAGGATATACACCCACAGCAAACCGCCCAGAATCGAACTGTTCATAGCCGGTGAAACACTCAGTCCCGACGGCCTCAATGCAATATACCGGTCGGCACACAAGTTCGGACTTACGGATGACCAGATACTTGTCACACAAACTGCCGCTACGGACCAGAGCGAGATGACAGACAGGGTCGCCATCCAAAGCATCTACGAACGCAGCGACCAGGAAATACGCAAGCGGGAAGAGACAATAGCATCAATGCAGAAAGAACTCCAGGCATACAAGGAAAAAGAGCTGCCGTACGAGCAGATAACCAGTGAACTTAAAGCCCAATATCCATCTCTCTCAGACGTTACCATAACCAGAGGATACGCCATAAGTACCGACACGATAGGACAGAAGGAAGAGATCATCATCATCCTTCAGGCCGGGAAACGGATATCGGACGAAAACATGGAGAAGCTGCGCAAGTGGCTTGCCGTCAGACTTGATTTCAACAATATAACCCTATTGCAGCAGTAACACATATGACATTTACTACCCTACTGCTGACCGTTGTAGACACTGTCTCGATTCTGTTTGTCGGTGATGTCATGCAGCATGAAGCCCAGCTGCACTCCGCCCGCCTGGACGGTGCCGATGCCACGATAGCATCCTCATACGACTACTCATCATACTTCAGATACGTACGGCCCATCATAGAGGAGGCCGACTTTGCCGCCGCAAACATGGAATTTTGTCTGGGAGGTCCCCCGTTTACCGGATATCCATCGTTCTCCGCCCCGGAATCCCTGGCCGAAGAGGCCGCAGACAGCGGCATTGACCTGTTTCTGTGCGCCAACAACCACATCTGCGACAAGGGACGCCGCGGACTGTTGTCCTCACTCGAAAAATACTCCGGAATCGGGACCCCGTTTACAGGCATATACAGAGACAGTCTGGACGAAGCCGCCTCAAATCCATATATCACGGAAATACGCGGAATCCGGATAGCGTTTGTCAACTTCACATACGGCACCAACGGCATAAAAGTGCCGGAACCGATGATCGTCAACACAATGGACGAAGATGCCGTCCGGACTGCGATAGACAGGGCTGAAAAATCGGATGCGGACATAATCATTGCAATACCGCACTGGGGGCCGGAATACGTGACAGAACCGTCATCAGCACAGAGGGACTGGGCCAGAAAATTGCTGCAATGGGGCGCAGACGCCGTCATCGGCTCCCATCCCCATGTTGTACAGCCGGTTGAACTCCCTGTAGTATACTCCCTGGGCAACTTCATCTCCAACATGAGTCTCCGCAACACGGAACTCGGACTCGCATTCCGTCTTGACATCGCGGTCACCCTCTCGGGACTGGCTTTTCTCTGCGGAGGGGAAGCCATACCGCTATGGAGCTCAAGATCCGGAGGTTATGCTGAAGAATTCACGGTCCTGCCGGTAAAGCAGTTTCTAGGCAAGAGGGACGAATTCATCAACAAGCACAATTACGATAAAATGAAAGACACATATTACAGGCTAAGGCATTTGTTCGAAAAATGAATATGACAGAAAAGACAATATCGATAGACGGTCTCAATTCGGTGGACGTATACGGGGTCAATGACCGAAAACTGGAGAGAATGAAATTCTACTTCCCTGACGTAAGAATCCTGGCAAGGGGCAATGAAATACGGCTGGAGGGCCAGGAAGAACAGGTGGAACAGCTGTCCAGAAGAATCGGTGCACTTCTGGAGGAGCTGCGCAAGGGAGGAAGCATAAGCGACAGTGAACTGGAACGCATACTTGACTGGAGGACATACCCTACGGAACTGGAGGACCGCGCTCCGCAGCACAATGAGGAATACTACAACATAGTATACGGCAATGAGGGAAGGATAGTCAAGGCAAGAACCAGAAACCAGCGCCGGCTGGTAGACGAATACTACAGGAACGACCTGATCTTTGCCCTGGGACCCGCAGGTACGGGCAAGACATATACTGCCATAGCACTGGCCGTAAGGGCACTGAAAAACAAGGAGGTCAAAAAACTCATTCTCACCCGTCCGGCCGTAGAAGCCGGGGAAAGACTCGGATTCCTGCCCGGAGACATGAAAGACAAGCTGGACCCGTATCTACAGCCTCTGTACGATGCCCTCCACGACATGATACATCCGCGCAAGCTTCAGATCCTCATGGAAGAAGGCATAATACAGATCGCACCACTCGCATATATGAGAGGACGCACTCTGGACAGTGCTTTCGTAATCCTGGACGAAGCACAGAACACATCCATAGGACAGCTCAAAATGTTCCTTACACGTATGGGCTGCAATGCCAAGTTCATTGTCACCGGAGATGCGTCACAGATAGACCTTCCAAACAAAAAAGACTCCGGACTGATGCGCGGAGTCTCACTTGTAAGGAACATAAAAGGTGTGGCGGTCATCAACTTCGGTACGGAAGACATGGTACGCCACCCCCTGGTCACGAAAATCATCAAAGCTTTCGAAACAGTGGAGGAAGGATGATGCTACCAGGAGCCGCCGGCTCCTCCACCCCCGAAGGAACCGCCTCCGAAGCCGCCTCCAAAGCCGCCTCCTCCGAATCCTCCGCCTGAGCCTCCGAATCCTCCGCCACGGCCGCTTCCCAGAATTGAGCTCCAGAAAATGGCATCGGCGACAGACGATCCACGGCTTCCTCCGCGTCCTATGCTTGTAGGACCGTTACGGTGCCCTCGCGACAACGCTACAATCACTATGATAACCACAATTCCGAACAGGACTCCCAAAGCACCGGACAAATCCTGCTCATCTTCATATTCCTTATACGATATTTCTCCGGAAGCGAGTTTCATGAGTACGTTCAGGGCAGCATCCGTCCCTCCCGCATAGTCATTGTCCCGGAAACGCGGAATCATCTCGTTTTCCACGATACGCTTTGCCACCGCATCCGGAATCGCCCCTTCCAGGCCATATCCCACAGCTATATACACCTGGCCTGATGAAGCCGATGTCTTGGGCTTGACCAGCACCACCACTCCGTTGTCGAACTTCCCTGAGCCCACACCCCACTGTTCACCTACTTCATAGGCGTATTCAGCAGGATCCATACCTCCCAGATCCTTTACGGTCACCACGACAATCCTGTTGGAGGTAGTGTCAGCAAAATCGACCAGTTTGCGGTTCATGTACTCGGCATCAGCGGATGAAAACAACCCTGCATAATCATTGACAGCCCTGGGTACTGAAGGTTTGGGCGGAATCTGCGCCGACAGTGTCAGTGAAACGGCTGCCAGCAGCACAAGACTGAATGTTTTACTGATTGTCGACATATGATATTTCATCTGAAAGTTCATTGACATCACCCTTTCTGTAAGGAAAGTATGCTTTCAACTTTTCTCCTACCGATATGACAGCCCTGGACATTCCTCCCGTGAAATCCCCGGAACGGAAATCTGCCGCCATACCGTCCTTCACTTCATTCCAGAAACCGGCCCCCACCCGTTCGTTGATCCCGGAATCACCGATGATCGCGAACTTGTGTGACTTGAGGGCCATATATATCAGTACTCCGTTGCGCTCTTTCGTATTGAACATTCCCAGCTTGGAGAACACATACGCCGCACGCATGTACGGGTCACCCTTGCATACCTGCTCCAGATGGATACGGATCTCCCCCGAAGTGTTTTTCTCAGCTGTCTCAATGGCACGTACCATTGCAGCCTTATTCTCTTTTTTGAGCAAATCCTCGGCCGTCATCCCATCTAGAAACTGACTGCAGGTGCCTGATCCGCTCCCTCGGATGCCTCGAAATAGCCTTTCTTTTCAAATCCGAACATCCCTGCAAAGATATTGTTGGGGAAACGCCGTATGGCCACATTGTAATTGCGGGCCGCTTCATTGAACTTCTTGCGCTCCACGGCTATCCTGTTTTCCGTACCCTCCAGCTGTGCCTGAAGCTCCAGAAAATTCTGGTTGGCCTTGAGGTCGGGATAACGCTCCACCGATACGAGAAGACGTCCGATGGCAGTCCCCAGATCATTCTGGGCATTCATGAAGTTGGCAAGTTCCTCTTCAGAAAGTCTGGACGGGTCTACAGTCGCCTGTGTTGCCTTTGCCCTGGCTTCCACCACAGCCTCCAGAGTCGAAGATTCATGCTCCGCATATCCTTTCACTGTTGCTACCAGATTGGGGATCAGATCCGAACGGCGCTGGTACACATTTTCAACCTGAGCCCATGCCTGGGAGACATTCTCATCCATGCGAACCATCGAATTGTACATTCCTTTGATCCAGAAGAACAGGATCAGTACTACCGCCACAATGACGACAAGTACTACATAACCTTTTTTCATCTCTATTGATTTTAATTGATTTTCCGATTTTTACTTCAGCGAGCCAGCCGTACGCACCTTACAGACACTCCGTAGCTTTCCGGATCTGTATAGTACGCCCCGAAATTATCGGCATTGTAATAGATATACCTGTATGGAACCATACCGTCCTCCATGCCTGAAGAAGACCACCACATGCCGTAGACGGATATGTTCTCGAATTCTCCATAGTGGTCCCTGGAGTTGCCGTTGGGGAAACCGTTCCACCCTAGAGTGTTGGTATGCATATTGTCGGGAGAATAAGGCCACATGGCGTTGCCGTTTATGGAAACAGGGGCAGAAAGGGCCTCCCCCAGGCCAGGCCAGTTGCCGAAGAACGTCTCCCCCTCCCCGCCGGCAGCTGCTGCCAGGTCCAGCCAGTCTTCATCTGTAGGAACCGACCAGCCTTCAGGACAGGCTCCTTGGGGGCCTCCGCCCAACCCGCTGCCTTTCACTCCTCCTGTAGCATCATTCCACGAATAAAGCCTTCCGAAGATATTGTCAATTCCTTCAGAATCATCATAAGGGCGTCCGAGAGTGTCTCCCCCGGATTCCGTTCCGTCGTAGCGCAGATCCTGGACAAACCATTCCAAAGATCCGATGACCCTGGTAGGATACACTTCCCCGTCACGTTCGTCCGTAACACTGGAAGTACCTTCACTCCATCCGCCTATTGCACTCATGTCCGCCTTGATAACCTGTATCTCGGAAGTACTGGACTTGGAATAATAGCCGTCAGCCCTGGCAAACACCGTAATGCTGTACGTTCCTGGAGTCGAAGGCATCGTGAAACTGATGGACTGGGCATACAGAGTATCGGTCTCACTGATGTCTATATTGTGGGACACCCAGAAATACCTGGGCGAAGCCGGAGTAGTTATGCCTGTAACATATGATGATACCTTCTGGTTGACCACTGCATATGCCGGCATGTCGTACACCAGGTCGCCGGCCATGGCCTGCCACTCTTCATCTTCTTCATCCTTCTTGCACGAAACCGCAGCCATAAGCATCAACGTTGCAAAGGCCAGTATTTTCAAGCACTTTCTTTCCATCTTTATCATTTAAACATAATCAGGTTACAAATATGCATCAAATTTTCTTAGTTTTGCAAACAGATAACAATTTTACTAAAATCATGCCATCATGCGCAGTCTTCTGATTCCTCTCACAGCAGCATTGCTTATGGCTGCAACATCCTGCAGTCCAAGATCCGATTACCGTAGAATAGAGGGATTCGCCCAAGGCGGGACCTTCCACATAATATACTCCACCCCACCATCCGGCATCGACGAGGACAGTGTCATATCCATGGTCGCAGGATGCCTGAGAGACATAGACTTCTCCATATCTGGATACAACAAAGGTTCGTTGCTCTCCAGATTCAACAGAGGAGAGGATGTGGTACCGGACAAGTATTTCAAGGAACTTTTCGTGGTCTCCCGAAAACTGTGGAATGAGACCGGCGGACTGTTCGACGTCAGCGGAGGACCGCTGTTCGACTTCTGGGGATTCGGTTTCAAGAATCCTTCAGGACTCGACAGCCTCAGGGACGATGCCGCAACCGCACATGTCGTAGACTCCTTGCTGGAATTCGTAGGCATGGACCTGATAGAGCTGGGACAGGACGGCCGCCTGAAGAAAAAAGACCCGCGTGTTCAGCTCAATTTCAATGCAATAGCACAGGGATACTCCTGCGATATGGTTGCAAGGATTCTGGACAGCCTGGGCGTCCGGAACTACCTCGTGGAAGTCGGGATGGAAATAACATGCAAGGGACTCAACCCGTCAGGGAAAAACTGGAGAATCGGCATCGATGCCCCCATAGACGGCTCACAGACGGCAGGCCAGAACGTGCAGAAATACCTTGACCTGACGGACTGCGGCATCACGACCTCAGGCAATTACCGCAAATTCCATATCATAGACGGTAAAAAATATGCCCACTCCATTAACCCTGTCACCGGATATCCCGTCCGCCACGACCTGCTGAGTGCCACGGTAATATCATCCGACCCCGCTTTTGGCGGCACATACTCCGACGCATATGCCACATACTGCATGGTACTAGGGAAAGAGAAAGCCGCAGAATTCATCGCTTCCAGACCGGACCTGCGCGGATATCTCATCTACGACGGAGGCATCATCGAGATGCCCAAGGACGGCTCGGAAATCAATACTGCCTACGGACACGTCGAAGAGTACCCATGCTTCCGCTCGCAATACATGACACCGCGTCAGGTATACGTATGGCTGCCTGAAGGATATTCGGAATCAGGCAAAGACAGATACGACGTACTGTACATGCACGACGGCAAGATGCTCTTCGACTCTACCTCGACATGGAACCGCCAGGAATGGCAGGCTGACGAAGTAGCGGGACGGCTCATGGAATCAGACAGCATAAGTCCGGTAATCATAGTCGGAGTGGCACATGGTTCCAACAGGTACGGAGAATACTTCCCCGAGAAGGTTCTGGGATACATCAATGATGCCGAGGCCAACCGATACATGACATCCTCAGGAACAGTATATGAAGCTGACGAATACCTGAAATTCCTCACCTCGGAGCTGAAACAGTTCATAGATTCCATATACCGCACCCGGCCTGAACGGGAACACACATTTATAGCAGGATCCAGCATGGGCGGACTCATTTCACTCTATGCCCTGTGCGAATATCCGGACGTATTCGGCGGTGCCGCCTGCATGTCCACCCACCTGCCGATGATCACCAGCTCATCCTATCAGGATGCCGCCGGCATATCCAGGTCAGTATTCGAGGCATTCCTGGATTATCTCTCCGACCATCTGCCGGAGCCGGGAAGCTGCCTGCTGTACACGGACCGCGGCGACGAGACACTCGATGCCCTATATCCGCCGTTCCAGGACAGGCTTGACAGTCTGCTCTCCTCCCGCGGATGGAGCGCCCCGCAATGGCAGACACGCGTATTCCCTGGAGATGCCCACGTAGAGAGGGACTGGGCAGCCCGACTGGACATACCGTTCACCTTCCTCCTCAAAAAAGAATGAACCACATAAGGAAAAGCGGAGCGTCACCTCTTCCCGCAAAAAAGGGCACCCGAAGGTACCAACAGCATCGAACGTACTTCGGAGCGGAGCGACCAAGCCTTCCCTGGGGAAGGTTTGGATGGGGATCGGAAAAGCGGAACGTCACCTCTTCCCGACAAAAAAGGCTCCCATAAGGAGCCTTTTTTGTCGGGAAGAGGTGACTCGAACACCCGACCTCTGCGTCCCGAACGCAGCGCGCTAGCCAACTGCGCCACTTCCCGTAACTGATAAATTCTTTATAAAAAGAGGCTCTCCTTATCGGGAGAACCTCTCGTCGGGATGAGACGACTCGAACGTCCGACCCCCACGTCCCTAACGTGGTGCGCTAACCAACTGCGCCACATCCCGAATCGGACCGCAAAGATAGTAATTTTTCCGTACCGTCAAATTTTTTTAAAAATTTTTCGCGGAAAAACTGAACAGCCGGCCGACTCCCGGTCATTCCTGCTCTATGGTCATCTCTTCGATAAGATGATCTGCATTGCCTATCTTGTCGATGATGAAGAGGACATAGCGGATATCCAGCGATATGTTGCGGCAGAAGTCCGGATCGAACTCTATGTCGCTCATCGTTCCCTCCCAGACACGGTCGAAGTTGATTCCGATCAGACGTCCGCGGGAATCAATCACCGGACTGCCTGAATTGCCGCCTGAAGTATGGTTTGTCGCTATGAAGCATACAGGTACTGATCCGTCCTCGCCCCAGCGGCCATAATCGCCTGTAGCGACTACGTCGCGGAACTTCTGCGGTATGTTGTAGTCGAATATTTCAGGATTGTCCTTCTCCATTATCCCCTCTATGGTAGAGAACGGCATATAGTACACTCCGTCTGAAGGAGAATACCCCTTGATATGGCCGTAGGCGACCCTCAGGGTCAGATTTGCATCGGGATAGAACACCTTGTCCGGCTGGAACTCCATCTGACCGCGCATATAGTCACGGTTGAGCAGGTTGATCTCCATATTCAGGCGATTGACCGCCGGACGTATGTTCTCCCCTATCCAGCTGCTGAACTCCCGTCCGAACTCTACGGCAGGATCGTTTTCAAGCGCCAGGGTATCGTCTGCACCCAGAGCTTCAACTGCCTTACGGTCACAGAAGACTGAAGTGGAGAAAAGCGCGTCCGCCCATTTCCCAACGGACCCGCCGTACACGGCTAGGGTGCTGTCAAAATAAGGAGGGCGGAAATCCGCAGGAACGTTTTCCCTGTAGGAATTCATCACGGCAACGAATATTTCCTTGTCTATGGGAAGATAATAATCCTTGAAGAATGCATCGGTCACTGCCCCCAGAGCCGAATCCTTGCCTGCCGAGGCCAATGCTGAAGCCCGCTGGGCAAACTGCACAAGCTCGATCGTACGGGCCGACTCGTTGTAATAGTCCAATGCATACATGTATGGTTCCAGTTCCTTGTACAGTGAATCCAAAGCAGGGACTATTCCCTCATACTCCGTACCGTCCGCCCAGTCCATGAACCTGGACTCGAACTCCTGCTTTTTGGCTACCGTACCCAGGCGCACAATGCCTTTCATCTCACCCTGCCACTTCTTCCAGGCATTGGCCACACCTGCATTCTTCGAAGAATACTGGATACGCACGGCCTGGTCCTCATCCATGTACTTTTTCTGTATGTCCAGACGCATAGTCCTCAACGCAATCTTGAACGGATTGGATATGTCAGAAATGTAACGCACACCCTCGGACATGATGTATTCACGGGTACTTCCAGGGAATCCGTAGACGAAGGTAAACTCACCTTCCCCGACACCTCCGGCCGCTATATGGAAATACTTTTTGGGCCGGTATGGCACATTGTCCTCCGAATAAGGGGCCGGATTGTTGTCCTTGTCGGCATATATGCGGAAAATGGAGAAATCCCCTGTGTGGCGGGGCCACATCCAGTTGTCGGTATCTCCTCCGAACTTGCCTATGGATGACGGCGGGGCCCCGACGAGACGGACATCGGTATAGGTGCGGTACACGAACATATAGTATTTGTTGCCGTAAAACAGCGGCTCTACAGATGCTTCCAGACCTTTGCCGCCGGAGACCGCCTCATCTATGAGCTTCTGTGAATTTTTCTTGACCAGAGCCTGACGTTCCTCTTCTGTCATAGAGTCCTCATACCCCTTCAGAACCTTATCGGTAACATCTTCCATATACTCGAGGAAGCTGACGCCAAGTCCTGGATTGGGCAATTCCTCTGCCCGGGTCATTGCCCAGAAACCGTCGCGCAGATAATCGTGGTCGACAGAACTGTGCTTCTGGATCTGGCTGTACCCGCAGTGATGGTTGGTCAGCAGCAGCCCTTCAGGCGAGACAAGCTCTCCCGTACATCCGCCGCCGAAAAGGACCACTGCGTCCTTGAGGGATGCCTGGCTGATACTGTAGATATCCTCGGCCGTAAGGGTAAATCCCTTGGCCTGCATGTCCCCTATTCTCTCCGAGATAAGGGCCGGAAGCCACATTCCCTCATCCGCGGAGGCAGATGCTCCGCAAATGAGGGAAAGTGCTATAACGGAAATATATTTTCTCATACGTCAGCTTATGAAATCGGCAAGGTCATCATCAGAGAACCCGGCAATGTAGTCGTAACGTTCCTGATTCCAGGATTTGGCTTTACCGACAAACACTCTGGCTGACTTAGCGAAATCGGCACACCTCTGGGAATCGAGAACGAGAAGCCATCCCATGATGATATGGCCTGCCATTTCCACCAGACGACGGGCGTGGAAGTCGATGTAGGTATTGTCATGACCGTGCACGAGAGCACATGCCTGCTCATACTGCTGAGCCATCTCCATCAGTGTCTTTTTAAGGGTAGCAAATTCAGGAGCCACCTCCTCTGCCTCATACTCGCGTATCCTGGCAAGGTAAGCACCTGTCGTCACGTAACGGATGGCGGCAACAGTCTGAAGCTGCGATGTCCCCTCGTAGATGGTAGTGATCCTGGCATCGCGGTATATACGCTCTACAGGGTACTCCTTCATGTATCCGGAACCTCCATGGATCTGGATCGCATCATAGGCATTCTGGTTGCAGTATTCGCTGGACATCATCTTGAGTACAGGAGTGAACATGTCGGCATAACGCTGGTACTTCTTCATCTCCTGACGCTCCTCAGGCGTGAGTTTGCGGGTTTCGGCAACGAAACCGTAGGCCTTGTAGATATCCACGAAACGGGTTGTTTCATACAGGATAGCCCTTGAAGCCTGGAGCTTGGCCTTCATGACTGCCAGCATTTCAGATACTGCAGGGAACTCGATGATGGCCTTTCCGAACTGACGGCGTTCAGCGGCATACTTGCAGGCCTCGCGGTAAGCTGCCTCGGAGATACCTACAGACTGGGCTCCTACTCCGAGACGTGCTCCGTTCATGAGCGACATCACGTATTTGATAAGGCCCATGCGACGCTCACCGATGAGCTTCGCCGGTGCGTTCTTGAATACCAGCTCGCATGTAGGGGATCCCTTGATACCCAGCTTGTTCTCAATCCTGCGGACTGTTACGCCACCCCACTTCTGGTCGTGTACAAAGTAGGACAGGCCACGGCCGTCACGGGTTCCTTCCTCCGAACGGGCAAGGACAAGCTTGATATGGGCATCGCCGTTGGTAATGAACCGCTTCACACCGTTGAGCATCCACATGCCCTTCTCTTCGTTCCACTCGGCCTTGAGCATGGCTGCCTGCAGGTCGGAACCTGCATCAGGCTCCGTAAGGTCCATGGAGCATGTCTCACCCTGAGGGATACGGGGCAGGAATTCTGCCTTGATATCATCGGAAGCGAACTCGTGGATAGTCTCGGCACAGTCCTGAAGGCCCCATATGTTTGCAAAACCTGCATCCGCCCTGGAAACCAGTTCCTCAGCCATGACATAAGGCACGAGGGAGAAATTGAGTCCGCCGTACTGGCGGGGCAGGGACATTCCGTACATTCCGGCCTGCGTAAGGACTCTCTGGTTCTCGGCAGTGCCGGCGGCATAAGTCACGTGGCCGTTTTCGCATACAGGACCGTCATGGTCCACCTGCTCTGCATTTGCGGCAATGGTATCGGCGCATATCTCGCCCATTACCTCCATCACCTTGTCGTATGAGTCGATGGCGTCCTCCACGTTGCAGGGAGCATAGTCATAGACCCCGCTGTCCTTGAAATTCTGTTCTTTCAGCTCCACTATCTTCTGCATCAGCGGATGCGAGAGCTGAAACTTCAAATCACTGTTGTCTGTATAAAAATTTGCCATGACTTACTTTCTTTACTTGCTGTTTTGTTTGTAGAACTTGATAAGCTTGGGTATCACCACATTGAGATCTCCGACTATTGCATAGTCAGCTATCTTGTGGATAGGAGCCTCAGGATCGTTGTTGATCGATATGATCATGGAGGACTGGTCCATACCGGCAGTATGCTGGATCTGGCCGGAGATACCGCAAGATATAAAAAGCTTGGGACGCACTGTCACGCCGGTCTGCCCTATCTGGCGGGCATGGTCGGCAAATCCTGCGTCTACGGCGGCACGGGATGCTCCCACCTCGGCGCCAAGGGTCTTGGCCAGTTCGAATATCAGATCGAAGTTCTCCTTGCTGCCGACACCGAAGCCTCCGGCCACAATTATCTGAGCGCCTTTGATATCTATCTTCTTCTCTTCCATCTCGCGGGCCACTATCTCGACTGTCAGGTCGCTGTCCTTGAGTATGGAGTTGACATCTATCTCCGATATCTTTCCGGCTACCGGAGCGGCCAGGGGAGCCTTCTTCATCACTCCTTCGCGAACGGTAGCCATCTGGGGCCTGTGCTCAGGGTTGACGATAGTCGCAATGATGTTGCCTCCGAAAGCAGGACGGATCTGGTAGAGAAGATTGTGATACTCTTTTTCCTTGTCTTTGTGGTCTCCTATTTCCAGGGATGTACAGTCAGCTGTAAGGCCGCTGTGAAGGGCGCTTGAGACCCTGGGAGCAAGATCCCTGCCTATCGATGTCGCACCGAAAAGGGCTATCTGAGGCTTCTCCTTGCGGAAAAGATCTATGGTGATGGATGCATAGGGAAGAGTACGGAAATACTCGAGCCTTGGATCGTCTGCAAGATGGACTGCCGATGCTCCGTAGGCATACAGCTCATCGGCCAGACCACGGACATCATGT
The DNA here is from genome assembly GCA_944326245.1 of uncultured Bacteroidales bacterium. GTDB lineage: Bacteria > Bacteroidota > Bacteroidia > Bacteroidales > UBA932 > Coprenecus. The sequence continues at coordinate 38,820 of CALVDF010000011.1, read as the reverse complement.
CCTATCAGAAGAGCCTCCACATCGCAGGAGAGGACCGCAGCCAGATCGCGGGCTTTGGTCATAAGTTCGAGGCTTACGTCGCAGAGACGTCCGCCGTCAGTCTCACAATATACTATAATGTTGTTCATGTGTTCTTGATTTTAACAGATTAACCGATTGTATGACTGGATATCAGTTCCTTGACGAGTCCTTCGATATCGGCATCCGAATCCGTAAGGGTCTTGGACTCCTTGGCCTGAAGGATGATGTTCTCGACTTTCTTGACCTTGGTAGGAGAGCCCGACAGGCCGTAGCTCTTCTCGTCTCCCCCTATCTCGGCAAATCCCCATTCGGGTATCTGGAAATGCTCTGTACACTTGCCGGAAGCGGCATATTCGGAGCCTGCAGCCTGATCCTCGGAAACAGTTCTGGCTCCCTTGTAGCGAAGGAGCTGCTTTGCGTTGCGGGGCCTGCAAGGTGCGGCCGTGCCGGTAACCGTAATCAGTACAGGCAGCGGGGATGACACCACTTCGATGCCGCGTTCCAGTCTGCGGCGTACGGTCACTCTGTTATCATCGATGTACAATACTTCTTCTGCATAAGTAATCTGAGGCCAACCCAGCTTCTCGGCTACCTGAGGTCCTACCTGGGCGGTATCACCGTCGATAGCCTGACGTCCCGCGATAATCATGTCGGGAGCCATTTTGCGGACTGCCTGCGCCAGGGCGTAAGATGTGGCAAGGGTATCCGCTCCGGCGAACTTCCTGTCTGTCAAAAGTACTCCGCCGTCAGCACCTCTGAAGAGGCCTTCCCGGATAATATCGGCGGCCCTGCCGGGTCCCATAGTCAACAGATGGATTTCCACGTCCTTCAGACGGTCCTTGATCCTGAGCGCCTGCTCGAGGGCATTCATGTCTTCGGGATTGAAAATGGCAGGTAATGCGGCGCGGTTGACGGTTCCGTCCTCCTTCATCGCATCTTTTCCTACATTTCTTGTGTCCGGCACCTGCTTGGCCAGGACCACGATTTTCAATTTGTTGCTCATTAGGTTTAATACATTAATCCGGGCAAAGGTAGGAATTATTTCTCAGACTGCAATGCTTTATGGATCGCTGCGGCAGCCCGGCGGCCGGCGCCCATGGCAAGAATTACAGTTGCCGCACCTGTCACGGCATCACCTCCGGCAAAAACCATGGGACGGGTGGTCGCACCGTTCTCATCCGCCACCAGACAGCCGCGGCGGTTGGTCTCAAGACCTGGAGTGGAACGGGCAATCATCGGATTGGGAGATGTACCCAGGGACATTATGACAGTATCGGTCTCTATTTCAAATTCAGAACCGGGAACGGGCACAGGAGAGCGGCGTCCTGACTCGTCAGGCTCACCCAGTTCCATACGGATGCAGCGGATAGCACGGACCCAGCCCTTCTCGTCCCCCAGTATTTCAACCGGGTTGCACAGAAGATGGAACCTCACGCCCTCTTCCTTGGCATGATGCACCTCTTCCACCCTGGCCGGAAGTTCCTTCTCTGAACGGCGGTATACCAGAGTGACATCGGCTCCCAACCTGAGGGCCGTACGAGCCGCATCCATTGCCACATTTCCTCCTCCGACGATTACGGATCTGCGGCCTGCGAACACCGGTGTGTCATAGGACGGATCATAGCCGTGCATCAGGTTGTTGCGGGTAAGGAACTCGTTGGCGGAAAACACGCCGTTGAGATTCTCCCCGGGTATGCCCATGAATTTGGGCAGTCCGGCCCCGGAGCCTATGAATACAGCCTTGAAGCCCTCCCTGTCAAAGAGATCGTCGATGGTTACCGTACGGCCGACCACCACATCAGTTTCAATTTTCACACCCAGACTGCGGACATTCTCCACTTCATATTCCACAACCTCCTGCTTGGGCAGACGGAACTCCGGGATACCGTACTGGAGCACACCTCCTGCCTTGTGCAGCACCTCGAATATTGTCACGTCGTAGCCGAGCTTCGCCAGATCCGAGGCACAGGCCAGACCGGCCGGGCCGCTGCCGACTACAGCCACCTTGATACCGTTGGAAGGGGCCTTTTCGGCGAAACGCACTCCGTTGTGACGGCTCCAGTCCGCCACGAAGCGTTCAAGCTTGCCAATTGCCACAGGCTCACCCTTGACCCCGAGGACGCACGAGCCCTCGCACTGGGTCTCCTGAGGACAGACACGTCCGCACACGGCCGGAAGCGAACTGTCTTTGGCTATTGTCCTTGCAGCTTCACGGAAATCCCCCGCAGCCACTTTGGCGATGAATTCAGGGATATGGACCGAAACAGGACAGGCTTCCATGCAGCGGGGCTTTTTGCAGTTCAGACAGCGGGATGCCTCCAGCAGGGCCTCCTCTTCATTGTAGCCGTAGCATACTTCCTCGAAATTGTGTGCCCTCACCGCGGGATCCTGCTCGCGCACAGGGACTCTAGGTATTTTGTTTGCCATTGTTCTATATCCTCCTTATTATTACTGATGAAGTCCTATATGACACTGATGGTCCTTTTCCTTCTCGATGTTCCTGTACATCCCCTGACGCCTCATCGCCTCTTCGAAGTCCACGTCGTAGGCATTGAATTCAGGACCGTCAACACATGCAAAACGGGTCTTGCCGGCTATGGTCACACGGCAGGCCCCGCACATTCCGGTACCGTCCACCATGAGGGTGTTCAGACTGACCACCAGCGGAATACCGTACTGACGTCCCTTGAGGGTAACGAATTTCATCATTACCATAGGGCCTATGGCCACGGCCTGATCGTATTTCTCACCGGAATCCAGCAGACGTCCCATGATATCCGTCACCAGTCCCTTCTCTCCGTAGGATCCGTCATCCGTACATATATAAAGGTTATCGCAGACTGCACGCATCTGATCTTCAAGAATCACCAGATTCCGGTTACGGGCTCCGATTATGACATCGACGGAAGCACCGGCGTTGTGAAGATATTTTACCTGAGGGTAAACAGGAGCTGTTCCCAAGCCACCGGCTATGAACAGGAACCTACTGTGAGACAGCTCTTCAGCACTCTTGTGTATAAACTCTGAAGGCTGGCCGAGAGGGCCGACCACATCCGCAAAAGACTCTCCGGCCTCATAACTGCAGATAATGCGCGTAGAAGCCCCTACAAGCTGAGTCACGATGGTAACGCTCCCCTCGTCACGGTTATAGTCGCATATTGTCAACGGTATCCTCTCGTTTTTTTCCCCTGCCCTGATTATCAGGAACTGACCAGGTTGGGCGGACTGAGCCACCCTCGGCGCCAGAACATCCATCAGACAGATTTCAGGCGTCAGAAACTTTTTTCTAAGTATTTTATACATATGTGTCTAAGTATTGCTTTTGCTTTACATCATCCTGCCTTCCAGGGGACCTGCCTATCATCGCCAACAGTCCCGGCCCCGCTGCAAAGTCCCATTTTCCGGGCGTACGAAGTTACAGCAAAAAACGATATGGCCAATACGGAAATGCCTGATTTCAGGAAAAATTTGCAGGCGTCCCATTAATTTACACCTGACTTCTTCGGGTTCAGAGTATTTTGTATATATTTGAAACTTGATTTGAACACATAAACATCATTGTAATGAAATTCCTCAGAAATCTTTTGGCAGCCATCCTGGGCTCATTCATAGCACTGGGACTGCTGTTCCTGCTGACAATCGGCATAATAGGCGCCCTGCTGCCTGCCGAAGAGACAGTCAGTGTAGCACCATCGTCAATCCTCAAGATAGATCTCGGATCCACCATTGGGGAACAGACCGTATCCGACCCTCTGGATCTGAGTTCGGTAGTACCTTACACCTCCAGCTCGTCAGCCATAGGCATCCTCGACGCTGTCAGGGCCATCGACTATGCCGCAACGGACCCTGCGATCAAATTCATATACCTGACCAACTGCGGTTCGGCCAGCAGCCTTGCCTATATGGAAGAAATGCGCTCCGCCCTGGAACGTTTCCGCAGTTCGGGCAAACCGATAATCGCCTACGGAGAGAACTTCTCGTTCGGAGGCTACTATCTGGCATCCGTAGCCGACAAGATCTACGCCGATGAATTTGCATCCAACAACATACTCGGCATATCCACTACCATTATCTTCCTGAAGGACATTCTGGACCGTTTCGGAGTCAAGATGCAGCTTATCAGGCATGGCAAATACAAATCGGCAGGCGAACAGTTCATCGCAGACAACATCAGCGAAGCCAACCGGGAGCAGAACCAGGCCATGGTCGATGCTCTCTGGAATGCTGCAGCCGGCAGTATATGCGAGTCCCGCGGAATAAGCCTGGAAGAGCTTAACGGCAAGGTCAACAATCTGGAGCTCAATACCGCCCAGGAAATGATCGATGCAGGACTGGTAGACGAGCTCCGCACTGTCAACGGGATGGAACAGGAGCTGGCAACACTCTCCGGGGCTGACGACATCAAGGATGTCAAAATGGTAACGCTCGACAAATATATAAAGGCACGCATAAAGACAGACTTCAAGGCCAAGGACAAGATAGCGGTAATCTATGCCGACGGCCAGATCAACCCCGACGGTAGCTCAGAAGGCATCACGGCGGACAAATTCCAGCCAATTATCCGGGACATCCGCGCAGACAGTTCCATCAAGGCAGTGGTCCTCAGAGTCAACTCTCCTGGCGGTTCGGTTCAGCCGGCGGAGATCATACGCACGGAGCTGGAACTGCTCCAGCAGGTCAAACCTCTTATCGTGTCTTACGGTACAATGGCCGCTTCAGGAGGATACTGGATATCGGCGGGAGCTGACAAGATATACTCCAACAACACTACCCTCACAGGCAGCATCGGCGTATTCAGCATGATTCCGTCCCTGGAAAAGACATTCAAGGACATAGCACATGTCAACCCCGTAACAGTCCGCTCACACCGCCATGCCGACATGGGATCGATGACACGCAGTCTTGACAGCCAGGAGACCGAAGCCATGCAGGAGCAGGTCGAAATGATATATACGCATTTCATCGACATAGTGGCTGAAGGCCGCGGGCTTACTCCTGAAAGAGTGGACGAAATAGCCCAGGGACGCGTATGGTGCGGAAATGAAGCCCTGCGCATAGACCTTGTGAACGAAATCGGAGGTCTGAACGACGCTATAGACTACGCAGCCATAGCAGCCGGTCTGGAAAACTACAGGATTGAATCCTGGCCCAAGGCAGAAAACAAGCTGGACAAGCTGATGCATAACTTCGGATCTGCCGGTGCAGCTGTAGAGACCATCACTTCCGATCCGGAACAGCTCCTGCAGAAATTCATCAACTCAGTAAAAACAGAAAAGGGCATCTACGCCAGAATGCCCTATATCTACTGTTTCGAATAACATACGGTCTGCAGTTCTACTGCACGGACCCTGACAATGAAGCTCCGCCGACTACGGTCGTCGGGGCTTTTATTCTGAAACGGTCATCTATCCTCAAACCCGGAAGACACACTATCCTTCCACGGGCATCAAGCAGCACCGGCTGTGAAAGTTTCTGCAATCTGTCCAGCTTCAGATCGGTATAAAAGTCACTTAGCTTCTTGGACCCGTAGCGCATGCCGAACGGACGGAACCTGTCGGCAGGTTTCCATCCCCTGCATTTCAAAGGCATTTCAACAATGTCCGCATCGAAATACAGGACTGTACCGTCAGACACAGGATTGAAGTCCTCAGGCTTCGGGAAAAACTCGATCCTGAGCTGCATGCCCTTATAGTTGTACACTCCAGGGCCGTCAATAAGCAGCTCGGTATCCTCTTCCTGCCTCAGCGGATAGAGTCTCATGCGTTCGGTTCCGAAAAGGAGTTCGTGAGTACCGGAGCGGAACACTTTGCCGCTCTGGCCTGAAGTCATGCACCTTCCTATGCCGGATATCTGTCCGCTGTTGAAGCCGTAATCCCTCAATATGCGGTTGAGCCAGTAGGTACAGTGACCCTCGTTGAGCAATGCCCTTGTCGAGACAGTCAGCCCGCCGTCTTCGCCCATACTGCAAGTCCGGGCAAATACCCCCTCGAACACCTCGTCGATGATACAGGATGCCTCACTGAAATATCCCGCATCGCGGTGCACCGTATTGAGAAACGATGGATTGATCTTACGGAATTCAGGAAAGATGACGTTGCGTATACGGTTACGGGCATAGTGCGATTCGAAATTGGTGTGGTCATCGCGGTATGATATGCCATGCGATGATACGTATTCCCTTATTTCGGCTCTTGTCACGCCCATCACGGGACGTATGATACGGCCGTTGCGTACCGGGATCCCTGCAAGTCCGCGAAGTCCGGTACCTCTGGCTATGTTGAGGAAAATGGTCTCTATGCTGTCATCCAGATTGTGGGCGATGGACAGGAAATCAAAACCTTCCGTTTCAAGCAATTCTGCAAAAAAGCCGTACCGGAGCTCCCTTGCCGCCATCTGGGTGGAAATGGCCTTTTCATCGGAATAGGCCTTGGTGTCAAACACCCGCGTATACACATGTATTCCGTTGCGGCGTCCCCATTCCTCCACAGACAGCATATCCCCGTCGCTCTCGCTTCCGCGGAGGGAAAAGTTGACATGAGCTATTGCAAACTCCGGATGAAGTCCGGAATGCAGGAACAGCTCTGCCATACACATCGAGTCTATGCCTCCGCTGACACCGAGAAGGTACCTGCGACCTTCCACCCTGCCGTCTGAAAGCTCAGTCAGGGCAGAATCGAATTCCTGTTCTATACGCATGGCTATTCGGGTTTTACATACTGACCCAACGTCCACGTCAATCCCAGGCTCACGATCTCCTTGAACTGGACCCTGGGAGCCTCTACCCCATAGGCATCGGCAATCTTGATATTGTCATCATAGATCAGGTTGGTCCTGAGAGTCAGTGTCAGTATCTTGGTCAAGGCCAGTGATGCATCGATATCCCAATACACCTGGATGTTTTCTGGATTATGGAGATAGTTGGAGAATAAAGTCAGTGCCGTACTTATCTTGAAGATTTTATATGTATAGTTCACATCCATTTTGAGCTGGGCACCGAACTCCGCCCTGACCGCCTGCCCGGGATCGTTGCCGTAAGTCTCCCTCAACGTCTCCTCGGTTACGATAACCAGATTGCCTGTAGCCGGCGATATGTTGAATGAAAGGAAATTGAACGGCCTGTAGTTGATACCGAGACCGAGGGAAAGATATCCTGGAGCCATAAACCGGGACTGCACGTCCTGGACTGTGGAACCGTCTTCGGCCGTAGAGTAGGAATAAGTGGGCGTCATCTGGGTCCTGAAATTGAACAGAGCTGAAAAATACAGCTTGTCCTTCAGCATCCAGCCCCACTTGCTGTCCAGCTGAATGCGGTCGTCACTCTTGCTGAACTGCTGGTTGAGCGGAATATCCTGCTCGAAGGACTGCACGAAACCGTACGAAAGTTTCAGCCTGTTCTCGAAGATCATCTTGTCCTTGGAGTAGTTCGCGTTGGCATCGATAAGCCCGTTCAGCGATATGTTTGCAGAACCTCCTTCAGCCCAGTTGGTCAGTGATACCTGCGAGAAACCTACCTGGGTCAATATGCCATTGGTCCAGTACTTCGGCACATCCTTGCTTGACGTATCCACGGCTGCCTCGTCAATACCTGAAACTATATCAAAGCAGACCTTCTGCGCCGGATCCAGCCCGGCGATGTCTATCTCCACCTTTTTGATGTCCTTGTAATCTATACTGTTCACGTCCTTCTTCCTGCCGGAAGCTTCAGCATCCGGCATTGCAAGGCAAGGAACCATAAGTGCCACGGCCATGACAGCCACTCCAAGTCTGATTTTATCCATGGTCTTCAGAATTTAATACATCATCGGAATTGTACTTGAATCCCAGACGTTTTCCTGTCTTCATCCTGGAGGCCTCCATCTTGACATTCATCTCTCCGACAGTCACTTCCTTGACTACATCGAAGGGAGGAACCAGAAGGTCAAACGAGAGGGTATAAAGTATGGCTGACTCCACGAAGGCGACCAGATCATCCCTGGTAAGGGTACTCTTGCCGAACATGGAAGTCATCTGACGTTTCTGACGCTTTCCCTCAACGAAGAAAGCCTTGTCCTTGTTGATGAACATTCTCGCCACCATATAGCCCAGGTCGTCGTTCCGGTTATACTTGATGGAATCGTAGAGAAAATTGTACACATTGATCACCCCGCAATAGCTGTTGTACGGATTGTCTTTAACATAACTGTTTTTCCATACCGGGTGATCCCTGTCGAATTCGAAAACGTCGGTATGCAGACTGAAAAGCAGCACGTCATCGGCAAACTTGAGCTCTGCCTCAAACTTGCCCCGGTCCCTGTACTCGAGACGGACGCGGCGGGACCCGCTGTTTTCCAGGAGTTCATTCAGATCATTGCTCATTTCGCCCAGGACATCCTTCAGTACATTGAATACCTCCAGACACTGGTCGAAGATCTGTGACTTGATTACAGATTTGACTTTCAGAAGATTGACTACCCTCTCCCTGGGGCTGGCATCATCACTGCTCATTGTATCCTTTTTTAGTATGACCTGGCGAATATCACCCTCTGGTGTGAAGGGCGTCCTGAATATATGCACTTCCCTTCCTCCTTGCAGACACAGCTGTCCACAGGGATGCACCTGATGGTAGCCTTGGTTTCCTCCTGTATCTTCATTTCCGTCTCGGAGGTACCGTCCCAATGGCACAGCAGGAAGCCACCCTCCTCAATACGTTCCTTGAACTCTTCCCACGTATCTACCTTGATTGTCCTGGAGTCACGGAAAGCCAGTGCTTTTCTGTAGATGTTCGACTGGATTTCATCCAGCAGGCCCTTTATATGTTCAGCCAGGCCCTCACGGGAAGCCGATGACTTTTCGAGGGTGTCTCTGCGGCATATCTCCACTTCTCCCCTTTCCAGGTCGCGGGGTCCGATAACCACACGAACAGGAACTCCCTTCAGCTCCCACTCGGCAAACTTGAATCCAGAGCGGACATTGTCACGGTCATCTATCTTGACCGATATTCCGGCCTTCTCGAGCTCAGCTGCAATTTCCTTCATGTATGCCACCATCCGGTCCAGTTCCTCCTGGCCCTTGTAGATAGGTACGAACACTACCTGGATGGGAGCGATTGCAGGCGGAAGCACCAGTCCGTTGTTGTCACCGTGAGCCATTATGAGGGCGCCCATGAGACGGGTAGACACACCCCATGACGTAGCCCAGACATAATCCAGCTTGCCGTCCTTGTCGGCAAACTTCACGTCGAATGCCTTGGCGAAATTCTGACCGAGGAAGTGGGATGTACCGGCCTGCAGCGCCTTGCCGTCCTGCATCATGGCCTCAATGCACAGAGTATCGAGAGCCCCTGCGAAACGCTCGTGCTCGGATTTGTGGCCGACCACAACCGGAAGGGCCATATGGTTGCGGGCAAAATCCGCATATACCTGTACCATCCTCTCGGCCTCCTCCATTGCCTCCTGAGCCGTAGCATGGGCGGTATGACCCTCCTGCCACAGGAATTCTGCCGTGCGGAGAAACAGGCGGGTACGCATCTCCCACCGCACGACATTTGCCCACTGGTTGACCAGAATGGGCAGGTCGCGGTATGACTTGATCCAGTTCTTGTAGCTGTTCCAGATAATGGTTTCGGAAGTAGGCCTTACTATCAGCTCCTCCTCCAGTTTTGCACTCGGATCCACCACTACTCCAGGCCCGTCTGGATTGGCCATAAGACGGTGATGCGTCACTACTGCGCACTCCTTGGCAAAGCCCTCGACGTGCTCCGCCTCCCTGCTCAGGAATGACTTCGGTATGAATAACGGGAAATATGCGTTCTGATGACCTGTCGCCTTGAACATCCTGTCAAGCTGTCCCTGTATCTTCTCCCAGATGGCATAGCCGTATGGCTTTATGACCATACAGCCTCTCACTGCCGAGTTTTCTGCCAGATCTGCTTTGACAACCAGATTGTTGTACCATTGGGAGTAATTCTCCTCTTTGCTTGTAACCTCTTTTGCCATGAATGTCTTGTTTATATGGAATGATTTTTGTTAATTTGTGATGCAAAAGTAGTAATTATTGACTAAAAAGGAGGTTAGGTATGAAAAAAAGTTTGATTTTAGTGCCGATGTGTTTCGCGGTCCTGTTGACCTCCTGCGGAACATCATCTTACTATGCGTCTTCCGGATTTGAAGACGGCATCTACTACAGGCCATCAGGCGAAAGCCGTACAGAGGCTCTGGCTGACAACAAGGAGGTACAGCAGCTTATAGAACAGACCAGAAAAGAAGCCGCCGGCTTCTCCGATACACTTGTCATTTCCGGTACAGGGAACACTGTGGACATACCGTTCGCACCAGGCTCCCGATACACCATTTACCAGACTGACTCCATCAACCAGCTCAACATCAACTTCAACTTTGACGACTGGTATCCCGGGTACGGATTCATGGACTACTATTCCTACTGGGACTGGAGATACTGGAACGTCTTCGGACCTTCGTGGTACAGATGGGGCACCTATGACCCGTGGTACTGGGGATGGTACGACCCTTGGTACGGAGGATGGAGCTGGAGCTTCAGATATGCATGGGACTGCCATTTCGGACTGTTCGGATGGACATTCCCAGGATATTGGGGACCAGGCTACTGGGGCCCGGGATACTGGGGATGGTATGACCCTTGGTACGGATGGGGTTATCCTGTCGCATCCGTATATCCCGACTACGTATATTTCGGAAAGAGAAACTCAGGAGTCCGGGCAGGGGGCCTCACAGGCGGACGGGCTACCGCATCAAATCCCGGACGCGGAACGGCAGTTCGCAGGACAACCCAACAGGCACGTCCTTCAATGTCAGTAGTAAGGGGCAGGGACAATGTGCTCACAGCCGACAGGACATCGGCCTCATCGGGAGTAACCGCCAGAAGAAGTGCCACGGCGATTGCCGGCGGATCGGACCTCAGAGCCAACTACGGAGAAAAGTATGTCAACCGCGGTACTGCCGGACGGACATACAGCAGGCTTCAGCCAATAAACGAAAACCGCACTGCAGCCGGAACATCTACTGCCGGATTCCGCAGGGCACAGGGCACAGCCACATCATCGTTCCGCAGGGCACAGGGGACTGCCACCGAGTTCAGGAATCCCTTCGAGAACAGGTCGCAGTTTGACAGAAGCGCAGCATCCGGATACATGAGGGAAGGCTTCATGGACCGAAGCTCCTACAATCGTTCCACGGCAATTGACAACAACAGGAGTACCCTCAACCGCAACACCTTCAACAGCGCCACTTCCAGATCTTCGTTCAGCACAGGCAGAAGCATCTCACGTTCGGCCGGTGCAACCAGGTCCAGCGGAAGCGGAGCCCGCAGTGTAAGAAGATAACAAACCATCAGCATGAACATGTCGAAAAAGATATTATTGACTGTAATCCTGGCAGCAGGAGTCATTCAGGCCCATGCCCAGTTGACTCCTGCCTATACCTACAATTCCCTCCTGCTTTCCAGCCAGTACTACGACGGTACTGCACGCAGCCTGGCAATGGGCAATGCCATGACTGCCCTGGGAGGGGACCTGGGAGCGCTTTCATACAATCCCGCCGCATCGGGACTGTATTACTATTCCGAATTCACATTGACGCCTTCCATCTACACCAGCTTGAGCCACAACTCTTTTCTGGGGAACAGCAACAGCAGCTCCAGAAGCCGGTTCGCCCTTTCCAACATCGGCTGGGTAGGCTCCTTCGAGACAGGACGTACCCGCGGCATCCTCAACTTCAATCTGGCAATCACCGCCAACCAGACCAACAACTTCACATTCCGAAGCTCCGGCAGCGGTATCCAGACCGGTTCCAGCTACCTCGGCAGCCTGGCAGCGACAATGCCCGCCATCACCGGTGACCAGATGACAATGGAAGACGGATATGACGAACGCCCGTTCTACAGAGGGAATGCATCCTGGAGCCAGATTCTGGCCTGGAACACGGGAATGATAGACACACTCTACGGAAATCCGACCACCTATATCGGAGCGACTGAAAACATCGACAAAAACGGCAAATTCGGCATCCCCGGATCCCTGCTTCAGGACTACTACAGGGAAAAGACAGGATACGTGCAGGACATCGTCATCAACGCATCCGGCAACATAGACAACATCTTCTTCTTCGGAGTCAGTCTTACTCTCCAGAGCATATGGATGTACGACTACACATCCATCACTGAAAGTGCCGTAAACCCGGCAGATTTCAGTATAGCCAACGGAGGCACGGGATTTACCGACTTCACACGAGAGTACCGGCTCACGACATCAGGTCTGGGAGTAGACCTGTCCGCAGGATTCCTGGTTCATCCAGTGGCCGGACTCACCATCGGCGGTTCCATTTCCACACCCAACTGGATGTTTCTCAACGAGACATGGGAGGAAAGCATGAACGGCAACACCGAAATATACGGCAGGGCCAAGGTACAGTCACCTGTAGGAGCCAACTCCTACAGGGTAACCGCTCCGTTCAAATGGAATCTGGGCATAGGCTACACCTTCGGCAGTTTCATGGCCATTGGCGTAGACTACGAAAGGACTGACTATTCTGCCATAAGGATGGCATCTTCCGACGGCAACCGCAATTACTTCCAGGCAGAAAACGAGTTCATGAAAGCAAGCTACCGGGCTGTTGACAACATAAGGGCAGGAATAGAGATGTGGCCGCTCAAGCAGTTTGCCATACGGCTCGGATATGACTACTACGGTTCGTCCGAGAAATATTTCGACAACACCCGGCACTATGCTTCGGCCGGACTCGGTTTCAGAACCACAGGAGGATTTTTCATCGATATGGCATACCAGCAGCAGTGCAACTTCAACGGCAATTCCTTCTATCTCTACGACAGCTACGACAATGCCACACCTCCGATGGCGGCAGAAAACTACCTCAACTGGAAACTGCTGCTGACTCTAGGGTGGAGATTCTGATTCAAAGAAGATAGGTCAAGGCATCAGGTCCCTCATTGCAAAGCAGATCGAGGGCACTCAGTCCGGCTATGAAGCCATATCTGTCTGAGAATACCTGATAATACGGTTTATAACGGTTCCTGAATATTTCAGGGACCGTTTTTTTGGGATGCAGGCTATCCCTCAAATCCAGAAACCCGGGACCGTATGACGGTGTGTACTCCGTAGTGAATGAAACCTCGCAACGGATACCAAGAAGTTCCATGAGACGTAGGGTCAAGGCAGTGTTGAGTTCCAGCAGGCCTGCATGGCGTGCCTCCAATACGGGAAATATGTCATCCTGATAATACTCGAAGAAGGCTGATGTCCGGTATGCCGAAATTATGGCTCTTTCATGCTGCTGGAGCCAGGACTTGGAATAGTCCACCTCCGCACAGGATATGTCCCGGGAGCCAGAAAGCGATACAGGTACGGTCAAAGAAAGAATACCGTCGCAGGCATATATCCTGCAACGGTTCCTGTAACTTTGTCTTACATAAGATTCGCATGCCTCTATCATTATCCGGCCTGTCATGGCCGCGGCCATGAAATATTCGACAGGCGGGAAATATGCGGTAGAAACGACAGCGCAGACAGGCCGGCTATTCATCAGCCGAGAGGTCTGAGAATTTGATAATACCCCTCTTGGACGCACGGATGAAGTTGAGGATGTTGTCCCTTTCAATGCAGGGGGGCACCTCACGCTCCACCTCCAGACAGGCATCGCTGCGGTTGAGTCCGCTGTTGTATATTATTCTGTAAATCTCACGGATACGGTCTATCTGCTCGTTGGTAAATCCGCGACGGCGGAGTCCCACATTGTTGAGTCCGCAGAATGACAACGGATTGCGTCCTGCAAGAGCATAAGGTGGAACATCTTTGCCGATAAGCGAGCCGCCCTGGATCATTACGTGCATTCCGATATGGGTAAACTGGTGAGCCATGGACCCGCCACCAAGAATGGCCCAGTCATCCACGTCTGTCTCACCGGCCAGTCCTACATAACTGGTCTGGATCACATGATTGCCGATATGGCAGTCATGCGCCACGTGCGCATAAGACATGATGAGGCAGTTGTCTCCTATTTTGGTAAGCATTTTGCCGCTTGCAGCGGTACCGCGGTTGATGGTAGCACACTCGCGTATCACGGTATTGTCCCCTATCTCCACACGGCTTATCTCCCCGGCAAACTTCATGTCCTGGGGGATTGCCCCGATTACCGCACCAGGGAATATCCTGCAGTTTTTACCTATTTTCACATAGTCCAGGATAGTCACATGGGGGCCGATAACACAGCCCTCGCCTATCTCCACGTTTTCAGCGATATAGCTGAAAGGGCCTATTTCCACATTAGCGGCTATCTTAGCATTCGGGTTTACAGCTGAAAATTGCATCTCTTTATCATCTATTGGTTTATTGTTTCTTCATCATCTCTCTCACAATCCGTGCCACCGTAGTGTTGATCCTGTGGCCGGACTTGTCCGCCACTACCCTGCCCTTTATGCGGGCACCCACAAGAGTCAGGTCCCCTATCAGGTCCAGCATCTTGTGCCGTCCGCACTCATCCGGGAAATGCAGCTTCACATTGTCCAGGTATCCGCTTGGAAGCACATCCACCTTCTCCACATTGAAAAGTGCCGCCATCCTTGCCAGAGTCTCCTCCTGCACAGGCCGTTCCACTATGACTATCGCGTTTTCCAGGTCCCCTCCCTTGATAAGATTGTTCCTGAAAAGGAATTCCAGCTCGTGGAAAAACACGAAAGTACGGCAGGGAGCCACTTCAGAGGCATAATCAGTATTGGAGTCGAAATGAATCTTCTGGACTCCCAGCACGTGCGAATTGAAATCCACGGTCAGATCCGCCGAGAATTCATCCGCCGGACAGATGGTTATTTCCGAACCCGTCTCACTGTCCCTGTAATGGACTGTTTCCGGTATATCGTAATAGGCACGCGGGACCCCCTGGTCCAGCAGGCCGTCAGCACCGATGGCCGTCACGTAGGGCAGTGCACTGCCGTCCAGTATAGGTACCTCCGGAGCGTTGATCGTAACCAGCGCATTGTCCACCCCCATACCTGTAAGGGCCGACAGCAGATGTTCCAGCGTGGATATGCGGACCTCACCCTTTTCCAGAGTGGTTCCTCTCTGGGTCGTGGTTACATAATCGGCCAACGCCTCGATTACAGCATCCGGTCCCAGGTCCTCCCTGACAAACCTTATGCCTGTACCGGCAGGCGCCGGAGCTACCGTCATTTTTACCTTCAATCCTGAATGAAGTCCTTTCCCTTCGAATATATATTCTTTCTTGAGTGTTTTCTGATTGTCCGTCATAACTTTTCCTATTGGTTCTTACTCCCCCTGCCGTTGCGGCGGAATACCGCATAGGCCCTCATATACTCCTTGTGCCCTATGGCGGGACTGCCCATCAGGGTCGCCCCTTCCTCCTTGACATCGGCCATAATCCCTGCCTGGGCCCCGATCATCGCCTTGTCAGCAACATGGATATGCCCTGCAAATCCTACCTGGCCGCCGATCATGCACGAACGGCCGATCTTGGTCGAACCTGCAATGCCGGTCTGGGCAGCTATCACCGTATTGGAGCCGATCGTGACATTATGCGCTACCTGAATGAGGTTGTCAAGCTTGACCCCCTTCTCAATCAGCGTAGTACCCATTGTAGAACGGTCAATGACCGTATTGGCCCCTATCTCGCAGTCATCTTCTATGGTGACAATGCCGGTCTGCGGTATCTTCTTGTACGAGCCGTCCGCCGTCGGGGCAAATCCGAAACCGTCCGACCCTATCACCGCTCCGGCGTGGATGATGCAGTTGTTGCCTATCCGGCAGCCCTTGTAGACCTTCACTCCCGGATAGATGATGCAGTTTTCACCTACCGTGACACCGTCACCAATATATACCTGCGGATATATCTGAGAGCCTTTGCCTATCCTGCTCTTCTTTCCGATATACGCCATGGCTCCGACATAGACCCCTTTGCCCAGCTTAGCCGTCCAGGCGACACGGGACGAAAATGCCCTGCCCCTGCGCCTTTCGGATTTGAGGGCATTGAGCAGATCGAGGAGCGATGCCACTGCCTCATAGGCATTGTCCACCTTCACAAGGGTGGCCGACACAGCTTCCCTGGGTTCGAAAGTCTTGTTTATAAGGATTATACTTGCCTTGCAGGTATACAGATAATGTTCGTACTTGGGGTTTGCCAGAAAGCATAGGGTTCCGGGCCTGCCGGACTCAATACGGGCTACGGACGACGCCTTTGCCTCAGGGTCGCCGACGATCTCACCGCCTAGATGCTCTGCTATGACTTTTGCACTTATCTCCATATGGGGAAAAAATTCAGACGCAAAGAAAACAATTTTTTTTGGAATTTATACACAAAACCCTTACTTTTGTGCGGATTTGGAAGAGGAAAGGGACGGCGAGTCCCTTTCGTTTTATCTGCAACTCACGTAAAAACACATCCGTATGATTGAAAAGCAAACAATAGAACAGATTACAGCCCCGTACATGGAAGAACACAACCTCACTCTTGTCGACATAAAAGTCAACAAGGCCAACAATATCAAAGTGTTCTTCCGCACATCAGGCCGCCCGGCATGCATCGACGACTGCGTGGCACTGAGCCGCTGGATCGAGGCCCGTCTGGACAGGGACAAAGAGGATTTCTCCCTGATGGTAAGTTCCGCCGGAGATCCGGATGACAGCATTGCAGATGACGACGACGAACAATAATAATAAAATCAAATATACCGACATGGAAGTAAACCTGATCAGTACGTTTGCCGAGTTCAAGGAACTTAAGAACATCGACAGACCTACCATGATGAGCGTGCTGGAAAACATCTTCCGCACCCAGCTGGAAAAAATGTACGGCTCAGCCGACAATTTCGACATCATCATCAATATCGACAAGGGAGACCTTGAGATATGGAGGAACCGTGAGGTAGTGGAGAAGGTCGAGGACCCCAACACGCAGATATCCCTCGAGGACGTGCACAAAATCGACCCTTCCTACGAGGTGGGCGAGGACTTCCCTGAGGAGGTAAAGCTCTCCGACTTCGGCCGCAGAGGCATCCTCAACCTCAGGCAGAACCTTCAGGGCCGTATCGCAGACATCGAAAAGGCCAATCTCTACAACAAGTACAAGGACCGCATCCACGAGATACTCGTAGGTGAGGTATACCAGGTATGGAAAAAGGAAGTACTCGTCATGGACGAGGACGGCAACGAGCTGGTGCTCCCCAAATCGGAGCAGATCCCCTCGGACTACTTCAAGAAAGGTGAAACGGTCAAGGCCGTCATCGAAAATGTGGAAATGAGGAACAACTCCCCGGTAATCACCCTGTCCAGGACATCCCCTGCATTCCTTGAGAGGCTCTTCGAGCAGGAAGTGCCGGAAATCTTCGATGGTCTTATCACTATCAAGAAAGTAGTGCGCATACCCGGCGACAGGGCAAAGGTGGCCGTTGAGTCCTATGACGAACGTATCGATCCGGTAGGAGCATGCGTCGGAGTCAAAGGTTCCAGGATCCACAGCATCGTACGCGAACTCCGCAACGAGAACATCGACATCATCAACTGGACATCAAATACCCAGCTGCTCATCCAGAGGGCCCTGAGTCCTGCAAAGATATCCTCGATGTCCATCGACGAGGAGACCAAGCACATACGCGTCAACCTTAGTCCTTCCGAAGTATCCCTTGCAATAGGCAAAGGCGGAAGCAACATCAAGCTGGCAGGCCAGCTGGCAGGCTACGAGATAGACGTATTCCGCGAAAGCGAGGCCGGAGAAGACGACGAGGACGTAATGCTCGACGAATTCAACGACGAGATCGAACAGTGGATCATCGATGCCCTCAAGGGTATCGGATGCGATACTGCCAAGAGTGTACTGGCTCTTCCTGTAGACGAGATCTGCCACAGGGCGGACCTTGAGGAAGAGACTGTACAGGAAGTTCAGAAGATACTCCGTGCGGAGTTCGAATAATCGATAAAAGAGTTACCAACTAAACAGACAATATATGGCGGGACAAGAAAAAATCAGAATCAACAAAGTACTTAAAGAGTTCAACATAGGGTTAGGAACCCTTGTGGAATTCCTCAGCAGGAAAGGCTTCGAAGTGGAAGCCAACCCTGGCGCGCAGATCAGTGGGGAAGAATATGAACTGGTGAAAAAGGAATACGCCAAGGAACAGCTGATCAAAGAAGAATCAAAGAAGATATCAATCAAGGTCAAGGAAATAACCAAAAGGGAAAGTTCCAGGCAGGAACCTGAGGAAGAGCCGTTCGGAGATGAGGTTATCATCAAGACGACGACCATCGGTCATCCCTCCACACCCGAGCCCGCCAATACGGAGAAGAGTACCGAAAGTCCCGATCAGACAGATAAGCCCGACAACCCTGAAACAACTCCCGATCACAAACCGGCTGCAGAGCCTGTCCTGAATCACGAAGAACCCATGGACAACGCGGCGGCCGGGAACGAACCGGCAGAGCCGGCAGGCAAGCCTGAACCTGCCCCCGCTCCTGCAGTTGCGGCAGACAATTCCCCTGCTGCCCCTGAAGTACACAAGACTCCGGGGACCGACACAGCGCACCATCAGGAACACCAGGGAGGCCTCAAGATACTGGGCAAGATAGATCTCGACAGGAAACCCTCCCATGATTCCGGCAGAAAACCGGAAAAGGTAGCAAACACCTCCGGCCAGAAACCGGCCGCCAAGCCGGCCCAGCCAGCTCCTGCAGTACAGACGGCAAAACCGGCCGTACAGCAGGAACACAAGGAAGAGCCCAGGAAAGAGGTAGAGCACATAGAGACCAGAGTGGAGAAGCTGGCCGGACCGGTCATCAGCGGAAAGATAGATCTGTCAGCATTCGAGAAGAAGCACAGCCCTTCCGACAAAAGCTCCCACCGCAAGCGCGAGCGCATCACCAAAAGTGAAAAGGTCGACATCACCAAGGCAGACCAGGGAGGAGGACAGAAAAACCGCGGAGGCAAGAAGGACGATGCCTCACGCAACAAGAAAAACCGCAACAAGGAGAAACCAAAACCCGTACGTGTGGAGATAGACGAGGACCTGATCCAGAAACAGATCAAGGAGACCTACGCCCGCATGACCGAGGGTAAAGGCAAGACCAAGAGCTCCAAACACAAGAGAGAGAAGCGCGAGATGATCTCCCAGAAGATGGAAGAAGCCCGCGAGATGGAGCAGCTCGAAAGCAAAATCCTGAAGATGACGGAATTCGTCACCGTCAACGACCTGGCCGTGATGATGAACATCCCGGTGACCAAGGTCATCGAAGCCTGCATGAACCTGGGACTGATGGTATCCATCAACCAGCGTCTGGATGCCGATGCCCTGGTACTGGTAGCCGAAGAGTTCGGCTATGAGATCCAGTTCGTCACAGCCGACGAAGAAGAAGAAATCCACGATGAAGCCGACGATCCGGAAGACCTCGTGGAGCGTCCTCCCATCATCACAGTCATGGGCCACGTCGACCACGGAAAGACATCACTGCTGGACTACATCCGCAAATCCAACGTCATAGCAGGAGAGGCCGGAGGCATCACCCAGCACATCGGTGCATACAACGTCAAGCTGGCCGACGGAAGGCGCATCACCTTCCTCGATACTCCTGGACACGAAGCGTTTACCGCCATGCGTGCCAGAGGAGCCAAGATCACCGACCTGGTCATCATCATAGTGGCAGCCGACGACGCAATCATGCCGCAGACCATAGAGGCCATCAACCATGCACAGGCGGCAGGTGTCCCCATGATATTTGCCATCAACAAGATAGACAAGCCGGGCGCCAACCCTGACCGCATCCGCGAACAGCTTGCCAACATGAACATCCTCGTAGAGGACTGGGGCGGCAAATACCAGTGCCAGGAAATATCGGCAAAGAAAGGTACGAACGTGGACAAACTCCTCGAAAAGGTACTGCTGGAGGCCGACCTGCTGGAACTCAAGGCCAACCCCAAACGTCTTGCGAAAGGTACAGTCATCGAGTCATCCCTGGACAAGGGACGCGGCTTCCTGGCTACAGTCCTGGTGCAGAACGGAACTCTCCATGTGGGAGACATCATGCTCAGCGGCAGCTTCTACGGCAGGGTAAAGGCCATGTTCAACGAGCGCGGCCAGAAAGTCGATGAGGCGGATCCCTCGACCCCTGTATCCGTACTCGGACTCAACGGAGCCCCGACAGCCGGTGAGGTATTCAATGTCATGGAAGACGAACGTGAAGCCAAAGACCTCGCCAACAAACGCGAGCAGCTGCTCCGCATCCAGGGACTCAGGACCCAGAAGCACATCACCCTGGAAGAGATCGGACGCCGCATAGCCATAGGCAACTTCCAGGAGCTCAACATAATAGTCAAAGGAGACGTGGACGGTTCGATAGAGGCCCTCTCCGACTCGCTGATCAAGCTCTCTACAGACGAAATCCATGTGGACGTCATCCACAAGGCAGTAGGAGCCATCTCAGAATCCGACGTACTGCTGGCCGCAGCCTCCAACGCCATCATCATAGGCTTCCAGGTAAGACCTTCGGCCAATGCCCGCAAGCTGGCCGAGAAAGAGGGTATCGAAATACGACTCTACTCAGTCATCTACGATGCCATCAACGAAGTCAAGAGCGGTATCGAAGGTATGCTTGCCCCTGAAGAGAAAGAGGAAGTCACAGCTACAGCCGAGGTACGCGAGACCTTCAAGATATCCAAGGTCGGCACCATTGCCGGATGTATGGTCAAGGAAGGCAAGATCACGCGCAACTCCAAGGTACGTGTAATCCGCGACGGCATCGTCGTCTACACCGGCTCACTCGGCTCCCTCAAGCGTTTCAAGGATGACGTCAAGGAAGTGGCTGCCGGTCTGGACTGCGGTCTCAACATAGACGGCTACAATGACATCAAGGTAGGGGACACCATAGAAGCCTACCAGATCGTGGAAGTCAAGCGCAAGCTCTAGGATGAGAAATTTATTTCTCCCGGGGCAGGCCGTTTTTAAACACGCCTGATTTACAAGCCATTACAGTATTATGGCAAAGCATTTTGCCCCAAACGCGCGTTTCAAACCTGCGTTTGGGGCAAGGTTTTTTATAACCTACTGACAATCAATATCCATTTTCCCTGCAACGCCCCCCGCAAAATATTGCACCGCAGCTTCGGCACAGGCACCGCCCATCCTCATCCGCCTGACAACAGCAGGGAAGCAAAATATTCCGGCAGTGAATTTGGCAATCCGGATATTTTGGCCCACCTTTGCCGGCACTTTCAGAAAACGGTTTTTATGCAGCGGGATGCTATAGATTTCGGAACAGTAAACATACCCTCCCTCTTCAGCAAGTACTTCGTCACTACATTGCTGGGAATGGTAAGCATGTCGGCGGTGACAGCCATCGACGGCATCTTCATAGGACACGGAGTAGGCAGCGACGGCATAGCGGCCGTCAATATATGCGTGCCGGTATGGATGATATTTACAGGCCTAGGACTGATGGCTGGAGCCGGCAGTTCGGTAGTAGCCTCCATCCACATGGCGAGGGGCAAGATCAAGGCTGCCCGCCTCAATGTCACCCAGGCCATACTCTTCGTCACAGTCATAGCGGTACTGGTAGCCGGCCTGATAATGGCTTTCCCTGAAGCTACGGCCATAATGCTTGGATCCTCAGAGCATCTGATGCCGCAGGTACTGGATTACCTGCTGTGGATAGTCCCTGCACTGCCGTTCCAGATGTGGCTGTCAGTTTCCCTATTCATCATCCGGCTGGACGGAGCTCCGCAGTACGCCATGTGGTGCTCGGTCGTAACGGCCATTATCAACACCGTTCTGGACTGGGTATTCATCTTCCCGCTCGGCATGGGGGTCAAGGGCGCGGCGATAGCCACCGGCATCAGTATTGTCACCGGAGGGTGCATGGGTATAGGATACCTGCTGCTGCAGGCCCGCACAGTACGCATGATCAGGCTGAAACTCAGCCGCAAAAGCATGAACCTAAGCCTGCGCAACATCGGATACCAGTGCAAGGTCGGCTCCCCAGCCCTGCTCGGTGAAGCCACCATCGCAGTCCTGATGTTCATGGGCAACCAGGTATTCATGCGCTACCTCGTGGACGACGGCGTAGGAGCCTTCGGAATAGCCTGCTACTACACTCCTTTCGTATTCATGTTCGGCAACGCCGTAGCACAGTCCGCACAGCCCATCATAAGCTTCAACTACGGAGCCGGCAAGATGGACCGTGTATCCTCTGCCAGCCGCCTGGCCATCATCACGGCAGTCGTCTGCGGAGCCATAGGGATGGCCGTATTCATGCTTTTCCCAGGCCCTCTTGTAGGCCTGTTCATAGGTCAGGAAGGCAATGCCGCCCGCATCGCCATAGAAGGGCTGCCCCTCTTCGCCCTCGGCTACATCTTCTATGTGACCAATGTAGCCTCCATAGGCCTCCTCCAGAGCCTGGAGCGGATGAAACCGGCCATGCTCTTTGCATGTCTGCGCGGTCTGATATTCATAATCCCCAGCTTCATGTTCATGCCCCGTCTGCTCGGCAACGCCGGCATCTGGCTCGCCATGGCCGTCTCCGAGGCCCTCACCACCGCAGCCATCGCCCTCTACTACTTCCTCGGCCGCCGGTAAAATCTCTAATTTGCACTTGCAAAGTGCAAATTTTTCACATTTTTGCACTTCACAAGTGCAATTTTGCTATATTTGCAAAAAATTACTGCATGGAAACTTTAACAGCCTTCTACAAGAAACTGCTGCGCGAAACCGACACAGGCTTCAACAGATACCTCTACTCCGATATCAACTGGCGCAACCGCATAATCGGCATCAAAGGGCCGAGGGGCGTAGGGAAAACCACACTGATGCTGCAGCATATCAAACAGGAGATGAATCCGGACGACGTGCTGTATGTCAATGCAGACGACATCTATTTCAGCAGCCACCGCCTGCTCGACCTCGCCGGGCTTCTGGTCCAGCGGGGCATACATTATTTCTACATCGACGAGATCCACAAATACAAGGAGTGGTCCAGGGAACTGAAACTCATCTACGACTACTACAGCGAACTGAACGTGGTATTCTCCGGCTCCTCCGTCCTGGACTTGACAAAAGGCACGTCGGACCTCAGCCGCAGGGCCGTTCTCTACCATCTCTACGGACTGTCATTCCGGGAATACCTGCATCTCTACCACGATGTACGGGTACCCGTCCTCACTCTTGAGGACATCATTGCCGGCAAACCCGAGACCTTTAACATGAAGACGCCCCTGCTGCTGTTTGAGGACTATCTGAAACGGGGCTACTACCCTTTCTCCAGAGACCCGGGCTTCGAAGAAAAACTCCGGCAGATTATCAATATCACATTGGAAAACGACATCCCTGTCTTCGCTGACCTGCCGGCCTTCATGGGACGCAAGTTCAAGAAACTGCTTGCCATAATAGCCAAGAGTGTCCCCTTCAAGCCCAACATGAGTAAACTCGCGGACCTCATAGGAGCCGGACGCAACCAGATGCCGGACTACTTCCAATATATCGAGGACGCAGGAATGATTGCGCAGCTCAGGGACGACACCGGCGGTATCCGTGGACTGGGCAAAGTCGAAAAAGTCTATCTGGACAATCCTAATCTTATCTACGCGCTCGCGGAAAGCGAATCAGACACCGGCAGCCTCCGCGAGACATTCTTCCTGAACCAGACCCGGGTCCGCAACCAGGTCATATCCTCCGCCATCTCCGACTTCCGGATAGGCAGCCGCACCTTCGAAACAGGCGGCAAGTCCAAAGGCCGCAAGCAGCTCGCCTCCGCCGAAGAGGGCTACATCGTCAAGGACGGCATCGAGTTCTCCTCCGGCAACATCCTTCCGCTCTGGTGGTTCGGCCTCAACTACTGATGAAAAATTATCTGCTGATCATATTGGGAGCCGTGTCGCTGGGGCTTGGTGTGGCGGGGATGTTCCTGCCGGTGCTGCCGACTACTCCGTTCCTGCTGCTGACGGCGTGGTGCTGGATGAAGGGGTCGCCGCGGCTGCATGCCTGGCTGATGGCGCATCCTAAATTAGGGCCTTACATAAGGGATTTCCAGGAGCACAAGTGCATCTCCCGGAGGGTGAAGGCCGTCTCGGTCACGACCCTGTGGCTGACCATTGCCCTGAGTATCTTCCTGGTCCACCAGCTGTGGCTGCGAGTTCTGCTGGCCGCCATTGCCGCCGGGGTCACAGCCCACATATTGTCCTTCAAGACTAAGGAATGAGCATGAAAAAGCCGGTCCCAGATGAAGAGACCGGCCCAAGTAACCAAATACTTAACACGCGTATGAAAAATTATTTATGTGCATCCACGAATTCCTGGGCATCGGAGACCCCGTCTTCCGTACAGAGGACATCGTACCTCTGAAGCGGTCCCCAGTTGCCGTTCTCATCCTTCGCCGCACCGACCAGAATGTACTCAATATTGTATGAAGGAAGCAGATACAGAACCGGATCCGTATAAGGCTCGCGGGAGTTCAGCATGACGTAAAACTCCTCATCCGTATCGTCATTATAGTACGCCTTGTTCACTAAAGCATAATAATACTCACATCCCGCCGGGTCAGTCGACACCTCCACCGGCATCACAACCGGATAGTATTCCAGATCCACGACAAGGTCTGCCATGGAAGGGTCAATCGCCAGCACTTCCTCCACATCATAATACTTGTCAAAGTCCATGTTGAGCGTTACATCGGCAATCTCCAGGGCGGGAGTGGTGAACTTGTATGTCCAAAGCTGGGTAGTGTACTGATTGTCCTCGACCCCTAAGGCATAGATAGTGTACTCGGTTTCAGGAGTCAGGTCAGTAAGTTCTTCCGTATAATCTCCATACACATCCTGTCCCCAGTAGTACATGCTCAGGATGTAGTTCATGGTCTCCTCATCGGACATTCCTTCAAAGACCTCAGGATTGAGTTCCAGCGCGATGTATGGATCATCATTGGTTGCAGTCACATTGAGGGTCGCTGTATAAGCTGTCAGGTTGTCCACACTGATAGTCAGCACATTGTCCGACTTCTCCACTACAGAGCCTGTCGTAACTTCCGCCACCGTAGGCTCTCCGATGACGACACCGTCCTCATTGAGGGGATAAGCGACTATGGTATACTGCATCTGGCCTATGCGGTCAGTCCACTCTTTGTCGGACTCTCCACTGCGGGTATAGTACTCCATAGTGTCTTCAAATGAGACACCGAACATATTCTGATAAATGTCTATTATCGTAGAAAAATCGTAATAACACAATTCATAAAGAGTCTGCCCGGATGCCAGTCCGAAATCCAGTGTAGGCTTGTCATAGCAGTCCACATAGTACAGTCCGTCGTAATCAACGGGAGTCGTATGACAAGTGATAGTGGTTCCGTCAACTTCGGTCTCGAGTATAAAGTCCACATCGATGAGAGTTATCTCCGCTGTAGTCACATTGAGCTTTATCAGGTCCGTCGTCCTATTCTTGGACAGCGTATCATAGCCGTATCCATAGATAATGTAATCGGTATCGGGGACACACTGCCTGTAGCGGTAGTTGAGCTTTTCTCCCTTATCCACGAAATCACTGTAGTGCATACCATAGGACACGCCTTCCTCTATCCACACACTGTCACTCTTAAGTATCGCCTCATCGGTGGTCAGTCCCATTTCTTCCAGGTTCTCCATCATGTCGCACATGAGGAAATAGGTCATATCCGGATCAGAAGGGATGATATCCACTACTATCTGACTTTCATTCAGTTCTTTAAGATTAATTTCCAAAGAATATTCCTTGGGTTTCTCTTCCGTCGTGCCGTTCTGGACAATGGTGAATGATGCCTCAGGAGCGGAAGGATATGTAACTGTCACGACACACTCGCGGGACTCCTCAGACTCATTGGCTGCCACTGTAAAGAGGATCGTACCTTCATCCGTCCTGAAATCCGATACCCATCCGGTACCGTCCTGCTGCTCCACGGCAGGCAGCGTACCTTCTATAGGGTTCTCAACCTCCCATGTAACGGAGTACTCGCCTCCCTCAACAGAAACTGTCACCTCGGTCTGTCCGAGAGTCAATTTGGGTTCAGCTGTCTTCTGGTCTTCATTGCAGGCGGACAATACCGCTGCCAGGGCCAAGATTGATGTAAATAGATAAGCTTTTCTCATAAGTGAAAAAATTTGATTGTTGATTAATTTTTCACAAAGCTATTTTCCCGTCCCTGCAGCTCCAAATTTCCGCATTACCAGATTGTATATTTTACAAACCGACAGTAATGCAATCCTGACTCTCAGCATATTACCTTCTCCGCCGTATTTCCTCCCGATACTTGCCGGGAGACAGTCCGGTCTCCTTGGAAAAGGCCCTGTAGAAAGCAGTAACGGAACTGTATCCGACCGCCGGACCGAGTTCCTTCAAATCCACTGCACCGCCCTTAGCCTCGATGATGCCCACCGCCTCGCGGATACGGAGATGGTCCACATAGCTGCTGAAGTTGCCTCCTGAAAACGCATTCACGGCCTTTGATAGATAAGTCCGGTTGGTCGCCAGCTCCTGCGCCATGCTTTCCAGCGTAAGGTCTTTCCGGAGATACAGCTTGTCCACGTTCATCATCCGCTCCACCTTTTCCCAAAGATGACGGTCAGCCTCTTCTGCCGGCTGTTTCTGCTGCGTCCGCTGCATGTAGCTCCGGTACTGGTCCACCAGAGTCCGGTTGAGCCGACGCTGCCGCCTGAAAAGGACAATGAAGAACACCGACACCACCACCACGATTATCAGCACGAAGACTACAACAAGTACCAGCCTGCGGAACTTCACCAGATCCAGTTCCTTGGCCTGTACCTCCTGCTTGTGCAGCACCTCCTGATAGGACATTCTCAGGTCATTGAGTTCCCACTCCTGGCTCCGCACCTGACCCAGATGGCTCGCCCGGTAATTGGACAAAGAGCCTTTCATATCCCCCAGTTCATAACTGACATCGGCCAGATGGAGCTGCAGCTCGTTCCTAAGCTCCATATTGGCATACCTGTCGGATATAGCCAGACCTTTTCTGTACAGCTCCGCCGCTTTCCCGTTCATCCCCCTGTCCTCGCAGAAACGGCCGTAATGCAGGCATATCAGGGATATCACCACCGGTTCGGTCACTGCCTCACGCTCCAACGCCACGGCATACAGCGAATCAGCAGCGGTACTGTCTCCGTCCAGCAGGGACATATCCGCCTTCAGCAGGTCTATGATGCTGTAATACGGCTCATACTCCTCGCTGCGGATAAGAGAGTCCGCTGTCCTCAGGAACGGCCATGCATCCCCGGGAGAATCCGACAGAGACAGCATCTCAGCCATGATCATGGATGCCACTCCCTGATAGTATGGAGACAGCGAGTTGTCCCGGACCAGCGCATATACCTCCCGGGCATAGTCCAGGCCCCGGACATCCGAACGCATATAGTAAAAATTGACGATATTGATCAGAGGGTAAGCCATATTGGCCACCTCTCCCAGCTCCTTGTAGACATCATAGCTCTTAAGCAGCAGTTCCACCATTCCGGGGAAGTCCCACTCCGACTTCATACGGTACATACCCTCCAGGACATAGTACATGCCCTCCATACCCAGACCGTCGATACTGTCCAGATTGCGCTGCACGATATCCAGATAGTGAGCCACCGAATCCAATGACTCGCGGTAGAGCCAATACTGCGCGTTGTACAGCGACGCACACACCTTGGAGACCGTATCAGTCCGGGTTCCGTAGACAAGGGGCATAGTTATGCTGAAAAGCGAGTCCCACTCTCCGTTCACGGTCAGGCGGTCCAGCCGGTCACCCAAAGCATCAACGCCCTGGCTCCTGCTGTCTCCAATAACAGTACCGCCGCACCCGTACAGCGCGGCGATACCCATTATCAATATTGCTGTCAGCTTACTCCTCATGACGAGGCCGTCAGTCTTACTTCATTACGGTCTTGAAGAAGTCGTTGCCCTTATCGTCCACGAGGATGAAGGCGGGGAAGTCGACTACCTCGATCTTCCAGATAGCTTCCATGCCGAGTTCGGGATACTCGAGTAGCTCGACCTTCTTGATATTGTCCTGAGCCAGGATGGCCGCGGGACCGCCGATGCTGCCCAGATAGAAACCGCCGTGCTTCTTGCATGCGTCGGTAACCTGCTGGCTGCGGTTGCCCTTTGCTATCATGATCATGCTGCCTCCGTTTTCCTGGAAGAGGTCCACATAGCTGTCCATACGTCCTGCCGTGGTAGGGCCGAAGCTGCCCGAAGGCATTCCCTCCGGAGTCTTGGCCGGTCCGGCATAGTAGATAGGATGCTCCTTCATGTACTGGGGCAGTCCTTCGCCTTTCTCGATGCGCTCCTTCAGCTTGGCATGGGCGATGTCACGGCCCACGATGATGGTACCGCTGAGCAGCAGGAATGTGGATACGGGATACTGGGACAGGTCGGCGAGGACTTCCTTCATCGGACGGTTAAGATCGATCTTCACGCCGCCTGAATGTTTGGCGAAGCCTCCGCGCATGTTCTCAGGAACCAGGCGGATGGGGTTGCTGTCCAGATTTTCCAGCCAGATTCCGTCCTTGTTGATCTTGCCCTTGATATTGCGGTCGGCGCTGCAGGACACTCCGAGACCTACGGGGCAGGAAGCTCCGTGGCGGGGCAGACGGATCACACGGATGTCATGGGCAAAGTACTTGCCGCCGAACTGTGCACCCAGCCCTATGTTGCAGGCAGCCTTGAAGAGCTTCTGCTCCAGCTCGATGTCACGGAAAGCACGGCCCAGGTCATTGCCTGTGGTGGGCAGATTGTCGTAATACTTTGCTGAAGCCAGCTTGACGGTCTTGAGGTTGGTCTCGGCCGAAGAACCTCCGATCACGAACGCGATGTGGTAGGGGGGGCAGGCAGCCGTACCGAGAGTCTTCATCTTCTCGATAAGGAAGCTTTCGAGTTTTTCGGGGTTCAGCAGGGCCTTGGTCTCCTGGAAAAGGAATGTCTTGTTGGCCGAGCCACCGCCCTTGGCTATGAACAGGAACTTGTACTCGCCGCCCTCGGTAGCATAGATATCCACCTGTGCAGGCAGGTTGTTCCCTGAATTCTTCTCCTTGTACATGTCCAGAGGGATGGTCTGGGAATAACGGAGATTGTCGGTGGTGTATGTATCGTAGACTCCGTGCTGGAGAGCCTCCTCGTCACTGATACGGGAACCGTCGGAAGTCTTGTCCACCCATACCCTGCGGCCTTTCTTGGCCACTACTATGGCTGTACCGGTATCCTGGCAGAAAGGCAGCTTCTGGTTCTTGGCCACATCTGCATTGAGCAGCATGGTCAGAGCCACGGCCTTGTCGTTGCGGCTGGCTTCGGGATCGTTGAGTATCTTGGCCACCATCTCGTTGTGCTCCGGACGGAGCATGAAGGCCACATCATGGAAGGCCTGGCGGGCTATAAGCCTGAGTCCCTCGGGATCGACTTTCAGAATTTCCTCACCCTCAAACCGGGCGGTAGACACATAATCCTTAGTGACAAGATGATACTGTGTAGTATCTTCTCCCGTCTGGAAAAGTTCCTGATATTTGAATTCCATATCCGTTGTTGTTTGTTGTTTCAATCTTGCAAAGATAGTAATTTTGCGCACGCATTTGACCTTAGGAAGATACTAAAATGAAGACTGCAAAAGAAAAAATGCTCGGCGGCGAGTGGTACGATGCCGCAGGGGACAGCCAGCTTCTGGAAGAGCTTGCCGGCTGCCGCGCCAGGATATACGAACTCAACCGCATCCACCCGGGCGACACTGAAGCCAGGGAAAGCATGCTGCGCTCCATCATAGGGAATATGGGAAAGGGAGTCACCATCCTCTCCCCTTTCTACTGCGACTACGGCTCGCAGATATCGATAGGTGACAGCACATTCATCAACTTCAACCTCACCGTCCTCGACGAAGCACCAGTCACCATAGGCTCGCACGTCTTCATAGGACCGGGATGCAGCCTGCTCACCGCCGTACACCCTCTCGATGTCAATGAACGCAACAAGGGTACGGAAAAGGCCCTGCCCATCACCATCGGGGACAATGTCTGGTTCGGAGGCAATGTCACCGTCCTCCCCGGAGTCACCGTCGGCGAAGGATCCGTTGTCGGAGCCGGCAGTGTCGTCACCAGGGACGTCCCTCCGCACACGGTCGTTGCCGGCAACCCCGCCCGCATCATCCGCCAGCTGTAGAATCAGATCATTGAATTTTTTTTCTGCGGGGGCAAGCCATTTTCGGTAATATCTGATTTACAGATTATTACACTAGACCTCGCGGAGATTTTGCCCCAAACGTAGGTTTGAAACGCGCGTTTGGGGCAACACATTTCGCAACTCACTGACAATCAAGGCACATTTTTCATCATTGCCCCCCCGAGAAAAATTTTACATCTTTACATCCGCACTCTGTCACTTCCGAAGAGTCATAATCCTCTTGAGCACCGCCGGATCAGTTCCGGTCAGACGGGCCGTCTGCCTGAAACCCGTGCCGTACCGCTTCCGCAACATACCCGCCAGAATATAGCGCTGCTCTACTGTCAGATCCTGCAAAGACGCACACCGGAATTCCTCCCGACAGATACTGAGGACCGAACCAGCAAGTTCCGCGTCCCGATACTGGACTTTCCGCAATATATCCGAAGTCATATCCAGCTCCATCTCAGCATCATCATTTCTGGACAGACGGTAAAGAAGTCTGCCCGGATTCTGAAACAGCCGTTCAACAGCTTCAATGTCTACATAGCACTCCGGGTATATCATACCTTCGTAAGACAGTGTATAGTGCTCAGGGACTTCCACATGCGAACCAAGTAGCCTTCTTCTTTCCCTGTAATTCAACGAGCTTACTGTCCGTCCTACCGGACAGGTCCCATGGTAGCCACTGAAATACAGGCCTGCAGAACACCATTCATAATGCGAGGGCATGATTCTCTGCCCTGCATTAACGGGATTCCGCAACACGTATCCGATGGCCCGCATCAGATAATCGGCATCACCTATACGCTTCATGCAGATCCCTGCCGTCCTGACATCATCCCCTCCGATCCCGGGAATCTCTGCCAGCCGCTTCCTATAGTGGCGTATGAACTTCACACTATCGTCTTCATGACCGCTGATGATGAAGTGCACATGGTTGCTCATCAGACAAAAGCACAACATCCTTACATTATAGCTCAAAACATACACGGGAATGGCGTTCATCCCTGCAATATAGTCAGACCGGCTCCTGAAAATCACATTCCTCTCCAGTCCCTCCGTACAAACATGCCAATATTGATTTTCCATAGAACAAATCTACGGAAGATATCCGGATTTCCAAAGTACGCCCTAAAAGGAATTTTACGATTCTGGTATCCGGGGCTACTCCGACTTGAGGTTCCGTATCGGGTTCTCGTTTGCCGCACTGAAGCTTTGCCACGCCACTGTTGCCGCCGTAACGGCTGAGATGGCGACAAAGGCCAGGGCCAGGACCCACCATGGGAAGGCGATCCTGTCTGCAAAACCGTCCAGCCACCTGCGGGAGAAATACACCGCAACCGGTACGGCCAGTACAAAGCAGACCAGAAGTATCATCATGTAGGAGCGGATGAAGTTACGGACTATGCCGGATGTCTCGGCACCCATCACCTTGCGGACCGCTATTTCCTTGCGGCGGGACTCACTGTCGAACATGACGAGGCAGAAGACTCCTATCAGACTGATGATTACGGCTATGACGCAGAACGACGACACCAGGACAGTGGTGTTCTTTTCCGCCCCGTATGTCTGGCTGAACAACTCGTCACTGGTAATGACCTCAAAGGGATAGTCCGGGACAATCTCCTGCAGTATGTCCGTCACGGCTGATTTTATCTGCTGCAGGTCGCTTCCCTCGCCGATGCGTATATAGGCGACATCATTGTACGAGTCGTGCTGCCTCCAGGACGGATCATATATGAATGCCATCGGGTATATTGCCTTTCTCAAGGATGCCGCATGGATGTCGTCCACGAAGCCTGTGATCTCACCCCTGGAGTCTACACGGTCATCAAGCGTCATGCCGTAAGTCCTTTTTGCCATTCCGTTGAATACCCAGCAGTCCTCGTCACCCTTGCGGAAATCCCTGCCCTCGGTAATCTCCGCACCTATGGTTTCCAGAAATCCGTCCCAGACAGCAACTACATTCATGTTCATCTCCCTATCCCCGTTCAATGTCCTGCCCCATGTCATGATATTGTCTCCCGACGAGAGGATGAAAGATGCGAACGAACTCCTTTCGACACCGGGTATGTTTTCCACCTTGTTTCTGAACAGTTCATAATCGTCGGCGGAAAACTGGTCTTCTATCCTTACCGTCATGAGGAGATCCTTGTCAAATCCCAGGTCCGCTTTACTCAGATGCCTGTTCTGAAGGAAAATAACGCCAATGCATGCAGCCAGGGCAAAGGACACGAAGAACTGGAAACCGACAAGCAGACTGCGGATCCTGCGGCCCTTGGGCGAAAGGGCGAAATTGCCTTTAAGGGCCAGGGCCGGAGGAAATGAAGTGATGTACATGGCCGGATAGATGCCGGACAGTATGCCGGCAGCCAGTGCGGCACACAGCGTTATGAGGAATACCGGTATCTGCCCCGAGAAGGAGATCACCGGGTCTATCAGACCTGCAATCCCGGTATCCTTAAGGGCAAGCACCAGCAATATCGAGCAGACCCATGCCAGGACGGCAACGGCAGCCGATTCGCAGATGATACCCGCACGCAGGCTTCCCTGGGAGCTGCCCAGCACCTTCATGGTATTGATGCTTCTGACTCTAAGCGGAGCCAGCGCAGTATTGAAGTTCATGAGGTTGATACTTGCAATGACCAGGACCAGCACTGCAATCGCCAGGAAAACAAGCAGTCTGGACGGATCGGCCTTAGGGAATGGGTCGAACATTGCGGCATCGGAGAAATGGAGGGTCTCCAGATCGGTAAACATGACCTGTCCTGACAGAAAAGTCATTTCAGGTCCTGTTTTCTGCAGTTCCTCTGAGATCGCTTCCGCAACCGCATCCCTGTCGGCTTCGGGATTGAAACGCACCAGTGTAGTATAATTGAAGGAATCCCATTCCATATAGTCTCCACTCCGCTCAAGACGAAGATACATGGCATTGGGGATGGATGAATTGGGAGCAAAATCCCTGTAGACACCGGTTACGGTATATGCATCCTGCCTGTCGTTTATTTCCAGAGTCATGCCGAGGGCAGAAGACTCCCCTGCGATTTTACGGGCGACACTCTCGGGTATTATCACAGAGCCAGGGGCAGAGAACGGTTCCGGAACGCCTTCCACGAAATCGAAACTGAAAACGTCCGTGAAGCTTCCGGATACATAGTCAGAAAGTACCTTGAACGAAACCATCTCCCCTTCCGTTCCGGCTGTACTGACGAAAACGGACTGGTACAGAGGGGTCATCCGGCATACGGCGGCAACCCCGGCATTCTGCAATATGAGATCTTCCAGCGGCCTCGGGGTCACGGCGACATGCCCCATACCCGACTGGCTTACGTCTACAGTCGCCAGACAGATATGTTCCTTCTCCGGCTGGTCCGGATCGAAAGTCAGGTCATACCGTATCTGCATTACAATCAGTGCCGCCACTGTCAGGGCCACGCACAGTCCTACGACATTGAGCACGAACGCCGGCCCATACCGCCTCACAATACTGAAGAAGTTCCTTATAACTATCATTGCAATCAAATTTGCGCCAAATTTAACTTTTCATTTTCACAACCGTCCTGCAAGACTGCCACATTCTCAGTCCTCCTTGCGAAGGGCCGCAACCGGATTGGAGTTGACTGTCCTGATGCTCTGGTAGAGGACTGTCAGGACTGCCACAGCGCAGGAAATGACACCCGAAGCTATGATAAGGGCCCAAAGTACCCAGCTTTCCATACGGTACGAGAACTGGTCAAGCCAACTGTTTGCAAGAGCCCAACTTACAGGCACCGAGACGACAAAGGCCACCAGCGACAGCAAAATATAGGAATTGACCGTCTGGCGCAGAATGAGACTCCTTTCCGCACCGAACACCCTCTTGACAGCCACATTGCGTGAATGGGAACGTATATAGTACGTACTCATGGCAAATAGACCGAGGGAAGACACAAACACGGCTATTATAGTGAAAATGATGATAATCCTCTGCATCATGGTATAATCTTCAAAAGAGGCTTCGATTTCATCATCCAGATATGATGCATCGAAAGCACCGTCCGGACGGATGCGGCTGTATACCTCGGCTATACGCCCGTAGGCATCACCCCTGTCTCCGGTAATCTTTATGAGCGTATTCCACGGAGTTCTGTTCGAAGGATAGGAATCGTACATGTAGATAAGGGCCGGAGACTGCTCGGACAGCAGCGGACGTATCTTGAAATCATAATATACTCCGGCTATCGGCATGGTGAAATACCCGGTCCGTTCATTTCCGAACTGCACCTCGATAGAGTTTTCCGGTATGCCAGCCATCTTGAACGCATATTCGCTCCAGTACCATTCATCCCTGCTTGCCAGGTGATTGTCCTGCTTGAGCCGCAGTCCCAGGATGTTGAAATAGCCGGAATCCCCGCGTACCAGCTGGAATCCCAGCATGCCGTTCTGATAGTAGAATGTGTTGTTGTTCGTTCCACTCAGAGGAGTCCCCTCTCCGAACCCCACCTCCTCCACGAACGGCAGAGTCTCCACAGCTTCCCGGAATTCCCTTACCTGCGTTCCGGATGTGAACAGGCTGCTGGAGACATTCAGAATGTCCTTCGTATTGTAGCCGAGAGGAGCATTGACCATTGTCCTTATCTGGGTGTACATAGTCAGCGATATTGCTATCATAGCCACTGCCACTACCTGCTGTATTATTATCAGGGCCTTCCCGTACCATGACCGTATTTTCAGATTGAAGGAGCCGCGCACGATGTCTATGGGCTTTGCCTGCGAAATCACCATTGCCGGGATGATGCCGGAAAGGAATCCTATGATGGCAATACATGCAATGATCAACAGCACAACCGGCAAGGTCAAGCCGTCCCATACAGAAAAATCATAACCGAGAAGACGTGACGCATAAGGAGAAAGAGCCTCGGCAATCAGAACTGCCAGCACTGTGGACACGGCCGCAAAAACCGTTGCCTCCGCAATCATCCTCCACATCACCCCGGACCTGCCGTCACCGAGCAGGCGGCGGGTAGCCATCTCCTTTGCCCTGCGGCCGGACTGGGCCACGGTCAGGTTGATATAATTCAATACCGAGAAAAACAGCAGGATGATGCAGGCCGTCAGAAGAATGTTGATAAGCTGCCTGTCCCCCTGAAGGATATTGCCTGTAAACGATGACGACTGATCGAAGAAATAAATGTCCCGCAACGGAACGAAAAACACCTTGCCTACCATATTCTGCGAATACGGCCACCAGACTTTTCCGAGATACTCCTTGATCTCCGGTATCTTGCTCTGTATATCGGCATTGGGCCATGTCATGATGAAGGTATCGAACTGGCCTGTATTTCTCATCTCTTCGTCATTCGCGAGGTTGATTTCTGTCATCACCTCGGCTCTGCAGAGTATGTCGCAATACGGGATTGTCGAATGTCCGATATCCTCCATCACAGCCGCTACAGTAAATGTGTATTTTTCCCCGTCCGGAGAAGTATATACAAGGTGCTGCCCGATGGGATCTTTTCCCTGGAGATATGTATTGGCAAAGCTCCTGCTGATCACTGCGCTCCTGTCCGATGCCTTCCATGCCTCGTTGGAACCCTCCAGCAGCCGGAACGAGAATATATCGAAGAACGAACTGTCCGCATAGGAGGTCCGGGCCTGCACGGATACGCCGTCATTCCCCAGACTCAGATCCCCTATCGCCGAATTGGCCAACCAGGAAGTAGCCTTTTCAATCTCCGGAAAATGATCCATCAGATGTTTCTGCAGGTAGTATGCCCCTCCTATGTAGCTCTCGTTGGCGTAGATGTATATGCGGTCGGCATTCTTCTGGAAAGAGTCTGTCGTAAGCTGCCTGGTCACATACACCGCCAGCAGCAGAACGAAGGCCAGCGACACCGTCAGCCCGAACAGGTTTATGAACGTGTAAAGCCCGTTCTTGCGGATAAAATTGAAAAACGATTTCATTTCTATACTTTTTATAATCTTTGTCGGTCAAGGGAAAGGCCATATTGAGGCCCTTTTTCTCCGCCCGAAATATCCAAAACCATGCCACAATACGTATGTATTTATTTATCTGCAAATTACGACATACAAACAGCATCCCGCACTGTACAAAAATCACACACCTCATGTATGATTTTTTTAATCTGTCCAATATTCAACAAAACAGGCAAGGCCATCAACTAAAGATTTAGTTGCATTTCTAAATTTTTAGTTATACATTTGCATCCAGAACAGGAAATGCACATCACCATGGCTAGAATCATACAGGAAAGACCACAGGAACTCACAAGGGCCGAGCTCGAAATAATGCAGATCATCTGGAAGAAAGGGCATGCGCTCGTCCACGATATCCTGAACGGGCTTCCGGAGCCCAAACCGGCCTACAATACCGTATCGACAATTGTCAGAATCCTCGAAAACAAGGGATTCGTATCGCATAAAGCCTATGGCAGGACCTATGAATACTATCCGGTCATAGTAAAGGAAGAGTACACCAGGAACTACATGAATACAGTCCTGAACAACTTCTTCGACGGCTCTGTCAGCAGCCTTGTAAACTTCTTCTCATCCAACAGATCCATAACGGTGGAAGAGGCAGACGAGATACTGCGTATCCTGAATTCAGGCAGATAACATACAGAAGGCAGGATTATGGAAAAGACAGCATACATACTCGAAGTACTCATCTGCAGCGGACTCTTTCTGGGCCTGTACAGGTGGCTGCTGGCAGGGAAGGTCAGCTTCAGGATATGCCGGGCATATATCGTAACCGCAATGTATGCAGCCGTACTGATTCCTGCAATGGACATCCCGCTGTACACCTCCCCCCAAAACTGCCTCGGCACGGAAAGCCTCATAACCGCTGCCGGGAACATCCTCAGGAAAGGTCCGGATAAAGATCCGGACAACGTGGATTACCGGGCCTCAGCAGACGTATCCGGCAGCGGAAGCGCAATGCTGCAGAACGCACAGGTACCGCTGCCGGCAGGGCATGGTGCCGAAATGCCCTCTCTCCTGCTCTACGCCTATGCACTCATTGCCGCCGGACTGCTGCTGTTCACTGCCATGAACACGGTACGCATACTGGCCATCCGCAGAAAATCGCGGCCCGTACAGCTTGACAAAGACTGTACTCTTGTGCAGGACAGCAACATACGCACACCCTTCTCTTTCCTTGGGACAGTTTACATCGGCACAGGGCTGACCATGCAGGAACGCACGATGATTATCGCACACGAAGCCAGTCATGTACGCCACAGGCATTCATACGAAAGGATACTTCTGACCATACTGCGGGACCTGATGTGGTTCAACCCTTTCCTGTGGATGGCCGAAAAAGACCTCAAGGCAGTGCAGGAATGGGAAGCCGACCGCGACGTCCTCAATGAAGGAACCGATCTGACTGTATACAGAACAGCAATATTCAGACAACTCTTCGGATGTAATCCGGATATATCCTGCGGGTTGAATCATTCACTCACCAAAAAACGATTTATCATGATGACAAAGACAGACCCGGGCCGCCTGGCCTGCCTCAGGCTGGCAGCCACCGTTCCACTCATTGCCGCAACCATCCTGGCATTCGGAAGCGGAAGCCGCAATTCCGGACAGCCACTGAAAGACCCGCACCAGCAAGGCACCGGCAACGATACCGTGACCACAATAAGGATCATACGCAACGCCGAAAGCTACACCTACACCGTCAACGGCAGCGAATGCAACCTCGAGGACATTGGAAAGCTCTGTTTCAATGCGGCACAGCAATCCGGCAAACATACCGTCAGGATCGAAATCCCGGACGGCATCCGGGTCGGAACTGTGACGGACGTCAGGAACAGCCTGCGTTCGATGAACATCAGAAGCATGACATACAGCGGCGACAGTACCGGCAACACCATCCGGATAGAGTACAAAACAGAGAGTACCGGAGCACATGAAATACTGACTCCACCTCCAGGTTCATCAAAAGACACTGCCGTCATAAACATTACACGTGAAAACCGGAACCACTTCCGTCCGGTAGCACTCAACGCCCGGAACCAAATCATGATGGACGGCTACCACATCGGGATAGAGGACATAACGGCTAAAGCGGCCCGACTGATCCGCCAATACGGCATCATCCCGGACAATAAGGACGGCTCCTCCCTGGGATGCATCTTCTCACTGCAGGCAGACAGAGCTGCCGATGCAGAAATCTACACCGCAATAAAATCAAACCTGAGAAAGGCATACGGCATCGTACGCGACGAATACTCCATGAGAACGTACGGCAAGCCGTTCAACGAGTTGACCGACAAAGAATCGGACGCAGTCAAGAAGGCAATCCCGGTATGTCTGGCAGAACCCGACCAGATCGGATACCCGAAACCGCCCGTACAGTCCGACAATCTGCAATAAATCGAAGGTTGAAATTTGGCAGGTTGGGGAAAATTACATATATTTGCCGCCCGATTCAGAAATGAAGGGACAATGGAGGTGTGGCCGAGTGGTCGATGGCGGCAGTCTTGAAAACTGTTGTACGGAAACGTACCGGGGGTTCGAATCCCTCCGCCTCCGCAACAAACGCTGAAAATCAGCAGATTGCAAAACAAACACCCAGTTTTACACCCAAGAATGTAAAGTCGGTGT